>WASQ01000101.1 GCA_009712185.1 Telmatospirillum sp.
ATCCCCCAATCCCCAATCCCCAATCCCGACCTTCGTTCCCCTCGGGAGGCCCTGATAGCGGCCTGCCCAGTCGGTCTTCTTGCCAGCCACATTTCACCCATGTAGGATACCAGTGCTTGTATCCTAGTACTTTTCTTTGGGCGGGTGACGATCGATGGGCCGGCGTCCGGGGGCATCTGCTCCGCGTGACGGTCATGAATAATGAAAAAATACTAGGTTAATATTCAGGAACATCTGATCAAAATCAGGTAACTAATCCATGGGGAGCGATATGGCTGGAAACATCAGTGAAATAAATATAAATAAATCATCGTCTCCAGAGATGATTCGAAGAGTTGCGATAGCGTCCTGCATTGGCAGCACGGTGGAGTGGTATGATTTTTTCATATATGCTACAGCCGCCGCGCTTGTTTTTAATAAATTATTTTTCCCACAATTTGACCCGCTGGTCGGCTCTCTGGTGGCACTGGGGACTTACGCCGCGGGCTTTATCGCCCGGCCGATCGGCGGACTGGTCTTCGGTTACATCGGCGATCGTCTGGGCCGAAAAAAGGCGTTGGTGACGACTCTGCTGATTGTCGGGATCGCCACTTTCGTCATCGGCCTGATGCCAACCTATGCGACCATCGGGATCGCCGCCCCCATCATCCTGATCTGCATTCGCATGCTGCACGGTTTCGGAATTGGGGGGGAGCAGGGCAACGCCATCCTGCTCGCCTGTGAACACGCGCCGGCTGCACGCCGGGGCTTCTATGGCTCCCTGGTACAGATCGGCGCCCCCGCCGGCGTTGTTCTGCCGCTTGCCATTTTTGCGCTGCTGACAGCGACGATCAGTGACGAGGCGTTCGGCGACTGGGGGTGGCGTGTTCCGTTCCTGTTGAGCATCGTCCTGATCGGCATCGGACTTTACATCCGCCTGCATCTGAGCGAATCGCCGCTTTTCGCCTCGGCGCACGAGAAAAAACAGACCCGGCTCCCGATGATGGCGATGTTGCGGAAAAACACCCGCGACATCCTGCTCGGGTGGGGCGCCAAGCTGTGCGAAAGCTCCATCTTCTCGATTTATGCGGTGATGATTTCGGCCTACGCGGTCAGTCGGGGAATACCGAAGTCCGTGATGACGTCATCGATTCTGGTGGCCATCCTTGTCGAACTGGTCAGTCTGCCGATATTCGGCGCGCTGTCCGATCGCATCGGCCGCCGTAAGGTGTATATCCTGGGAGCCGCCGTCACCATCCTGCTGGCCTTTCCGGTCTTCGGTCTCGTCTACTATAATCAGCAGGGACTGATCTGGATCGGGCTGGTCGGCGCTCTGGCCGTCGGACACAGCGCCATGTACGCGCCGCAGGCCGCATTCTTCGCCGAACTGTTCCCGGTGACGATCCGCGCCACGGGCGTCGCCCTGGTCCAGCAGTTTGGCGCTCTGATCGCCACGATCGTCGGTTTCAGCTCCGGGTGGCTCCTCAAGGTGGGCGAGGGGGCGCCCTGGCTGTTGGCCGGTTTTGTCGCCTTTACCGGCATCGTTACCATCATCAGCGTCCTCGCCATGCGCGAAACCGCGCCAGCCCTGCAGGAACAGGCCGATCCGGCTTTGAGAACGGCCACCGAGAAATCCCTTTAGAGGCCAGTCTTCTTAGAGGCCAGTCTTCTTAGGGGCCGGTCTTCTTAGGGGCCGGTCTTCCGGGACCGTTCCGTGCTTTTTTAGGGAATGCCGGCCGGCGCTGACCGGTTCCAGCCGGCGCAGATTGCAGAAAGGCCGGATCGCGAGAGCGATCCGGCCTTTCTCGTCCCATCCCTCATCCCCGATCAGGGGGGCGGATCAGACGCTGGCGTGTTGTTCCATGACCGCGTTGCGCATGGACTTCTGCAGCTTTTCGAAAGCCCGCACTTCGATCTGACGCACCCGTTCGCGCGAAATGCCATATTGCTGGCTGAGATCCTCCAGCGTCACCGGGTTTTCCCGCAGGCGGCGTTGCGTCAGGATGTGGCGCTCGCGCTCATTGAGGCCGGTCAGGGCGTGGGCCAGGAGATGCCGGCGGTTGCCCATCTCCTCGCGTTCCGCCAGTTCCGTCTCTTGATCATCGCGCTCGTCGACCAGCCAGTCCTGCCATTCCCCCTCGCCATCAACGCGCACCGGCGCGTTCAGCGAATGATCGGGGCTGGCCAGACGGCGGTTCATGCTGATCACGTCGGCCTCGGGAACACCCAACTCCTCGGAGATCTTCTGCACATGCTCGGGCGACAGGTCGCCGTCATCGATGGCCTGCATCTGGCCCTTCAGCTTGCGCAGATTGAAAAACAGCTTCTTCTGGGCCGCGGTGGTTCCCATTTTGACCAGGGACCAGGAGTGCAGGATATATTCCTGAATGGCGGCCCGGATCCACCACATGGCGTAGGTCGCCAGCCGGAACCCGCGGTCGGGATCGAAGCGGCGCACGGCCTGCATCATTCCCACATTGCCTTCGCTGATCAGTTCGCCCAGCGGCAGCCCATAGCCCCGGTATCCCATCGCGATCTTGGCGACCAGGCGCAGATGGCTGGTCACCAGACGATGCGCCGCGTCCATTTCCTCCTGGTCGCGGTAACGCTTGGCCAACATGTATTCCTCTTGCGGGCCGAGCATCGGGTATTTGCGAATGTCCTGGAGATAACGCGACAAATTGCCTTCGGGGGCAATGCTCAGACCAGTCGACAATACCGCCATTTTTTCGTCTCCCTCTTCTCGTCGCCAGGAGACCTGCGGCCCATTTTCAAAAGGGATGCCGCGCAACTCTCCGGCCCACAGGCGGGATCGCGAGCAACCCAGCCACGAGGTCAACAATATCGCAGTCGCGAGGTCGAGTATAGCCTTTTTCTAAAGGGCCTCTAACGAAGTTGTTAAAACATTGAAATCTTGTGGTGTTTTGCTCTGAAAAAGGAGCGTTTTCCCAGTCGTCGGATGGCAAAACCCTAGCAAAAATGCGTGTAAAGCCTGACGCGGGAAATGAGTTAAGAGGTCTTTCTGCTCCTCCGGCAGGCCTTTGGCGCGTCCCGCGGCACGTCCGTAGAGGGGGTCGCCGACCAGCGGATGCCCGATCGAGGTCATATGGACCCGGATCTGATGGGTCCGTCCGGTGGCGAGACGGCATTCCACCAGGGCCGCGGCGTCGCCGTAGGCCTGGAGCACGCTGTAGCGCGTCAGCGCGGATTTGCCGCCCCTGGCCACCACCGCCATTTTTTTGCGGTTTGTCGGGCTGCGGCCGATATTTCCCTCGATTTCCCCCTGCCGGGGAAGGGGGACACCCCAGCAGACGGCGCGGTAGGCACGGGTGATGCTGTGGACCAGGAACTGTTCCGCCAGACGCTGATGGGCGATATCGGTTTTCGCGACCACCAGCAGGCCGCTGGTGTCCTTGTCGATCCGATGAACGATTCCCGGCCGACGGACTCCGCCGATGCCCGACAGGGACTGGCTGCAATGATGCAGCAGCGCATTGACCAGGGTGGCGTTCGGGTTGCCGGGAGCAGGATGGACCACCATGCCCGCGGGCTTGTCGATGACGATCAACTGGTCGTCCTCATAGACCACGGACAGACCGATCTCCTCGGCCTCCGGTTCCGCCGGCCGGGCGTCGGGCACCCCCACGGTGCAATTTTCTCCGCCCTTCAGCCGGCGGCTGGCGTCCGTGACCACGATCCCGTCGAGGCGGACATGGCCCGCCTCGATCAGTGCTTTGAGGCGCGAGCGCGAGATATCGGGCAGGCCGTCGGCCAGCCAGCGGTCCAGCCGCATGCCGGCTTGTGAGGGCGTTGCCGAAAGGGTATGTAGGGTTTCCAATCCGGTCGTTGGATGGGCATCGCTCATGGCGTCCGGGTCTTTCCTTGTCTTCTCAAACAGCACAAGCTGACCGAAAGCATGAAGGCGCTCAAGGCATTAGTGATCGGCATGGGGGTCCTGATCGTCATCGGGATCGGGCTTCTCGGCTATGGCCTGTCGGTGAAGGGGTTCTCGCTCCAGAAGGCGGCGGTTCCCGCATCGCATTCCGTCGCCCTGCCGGGGGATCCGGCGCCCGGCGATACCGGATATTTCGCGGTGGATCTGCCGATACCGTCCGGCAGCCGGCTGGAACAGATGGCGGTTGCCGGGAACAGGGTTCTATTGCGGCTGTCTGGGACGGACGGAGACCGGATCCTGGTGCTGGATCCCGCCACCGGGCATCTCGCGGGAACGGTGACGCTGGTCGGGCAGAAGCCCTGAGGCCGTCCGGGGTGGCCGCGATGACCGCACCAACCACACTGACCATCTCCGCGGACGATCTGACGGCGATCCGGGCCCATGCGGGGGCCGCCTATCCCGAGGAATGCTGCGGCCTGCTGGTGGGTGTTCCCTCCCCCGGGGGAGGCCATGACCGGGAGGCGCCCGCGCGGGTCGTCCGGGTGGTCCCCGCCGCGAACCGGGCGGAACATCCGACCCGCTTTTTTGAAGTCGACCCGGCCGCGCATATCGCGGTGTTGCGCGCCTTGCGCGGCGGTCCAGAGAGTATCGTCGGCCACTACCATTCCCATCCGGACGGACCGGCGGCGCCGTCGGCCCGCGATCGTGCCCAGGCCATGGAGGAGGGGGCGTTCTGGCTGATCGTCGCAACGACCGCCGACGGAGGAGGGGATGTCACGGCCTGGAGGGCGATCCGTCAGGCCGATGGGACCATGGATTTCGAGCCTGTCGCTCTGGCCCCGGACCGCCCGGAGGCCACCGTTGGCCATGGCGACTGACGGTTTGCGGCCACCGGCGATCGCTGTCCGGAAAGAAAGTGTGGAAAATGCAAAAAAAGGCTTGAACAGCCGCTCCTCCTTGGGTACATAAGCGCCCTCCACGCCTCGTACGTCCCCTTCGTCTAGAGGCCTAGGACATCGCCCTCTCACGGCGGTAACAGGGGTTCGAATCCCCTAGGGGACGCCAAGCGTCAGATTGACAAAGCCGCCTTAGGGCGGCTTTTGTCGTTTTCGGGGTCTCTCCCAAAGATGGGGGCATTGGCCGATTTGAGAGTTTGTCCCGGCGGTGGGGGCTTCTGCGCTGTCTCGGCAAATCACCGACGAATATAAGTGACCGTCGCTGCCGGAAAACGGCAGTCGCCTGGAAAAAGTGATGTCGGTAATTCGATGCGGTCCGGTGCGGCCGCTGGCGGGGCAATCCGAATTGCCGTTATGCATACGCCCTTCGCCCCGTCATTATGGCGGGGCGAAGGGCGGCGGGCTGTGTTCCGGTCCTCTCTGATCGGTGCTCGGCGCCGACTGCGGAAGGAACCGGGGCCTCGTCAGCGCTGATAGGTGCCGTCGGCGATGGCGCCGATGTCGGCGCGGCTGATGCCCAATCCTGGGCCACCCTGCAGGCAGCCTATGACGTGGAGACGGCCCGGCGATCCCTCCAAGCCAAGATCAACAGCGAGGTCTCCCCAAGGGCGGCCTGATCGACGCGACGATCGGGGCGCGGCGGGCCCGCCGGCGCGGCGCGACGTTCAATTCCTCACAGCGTGCTTCGCGCGGGGCCCGTCGACTTTCTCAGGATCAGTTCCGTGGTCAGGAAGTACTCCGTCCCGTTGGGTTGCGGGACCGCTCTTTCCACGTCCGCCAGCAAGGCATGGAAGGAAAGGCGCGCCAATTCGGTCTGCGACATGCGGATGGAGGTGAGGGGGGGGATGACGAATTCGGCCAGATGAATGTCGTCGAAACCGATGACGGAGAGGTCGTCGGGGATCCGGAGCCCCAGTTCGTAGGCTTTGCGCATCACACCGATGGCGCTGACATCATTCGAGCACATCACCGCCGTCGGGGGCTCTGGCAGCTCGGTCAGTTGCGCCAGGGCCGCAAGCCCTCCTTCAATGGTGTGTTGTCCGCTGACAATCAGGTGGTCCGGCGCCTCAAGGGTCTTTTCCGCCATGGCGCTCCGGAAGGCGGCGACGCGGGCATCCGCGGATTTCAGGCCGGGGGGACCGGAGACGAAGGCGATCCGCCGATGGTGCAGGGCCGCCAGATGCTGCACGGCCTGGCGGATGCCGATCTGATATTGGATCCTGATGTTGCTGACCTGCGGAAGGGGCGGGGCAACGTCGATGAAGACCAGGGGGACGTTGCGGAATCGCAGATGTTCGAGGAGCGTGTCCTCCATTCCGAATGTCATGATGGCCACACCGTCCACCTGGCGTTCGATCATGCGCCGCACCGCCTTTTCCATGCGCTGTTGATCGCAGACGGTGGAGGTGAGGAGGATTTCGTAATCGTATTGGACGGCGATCTCTTCGAACGCCTGAACGATCCCCGGGAAAAAAGGGTTGGTCACGTCGGAAATGATCAGCCCGAAAATCCGGCTTTTCCCGGAAACCAGAGTGCGCGCCTGGGTGTTGGGGTAATATCCCAGTTCATCGACAGCCTGCCAGACCCGCTTTGCCAGCACCGGATCGACGGTCGGGACGCGGTTGATCGTCCGCGATACGGTCGCGATCGATACCTTCGCATGCTTGGCGATGTCCCGGATGTCCATGAGCCGGTCCTTAAGAAAAGGGGTCGATGCCAGGAACGGTTTTCCGATCGTAGTCGGGAAACATTTTCTCGACAACCATTCCCTTGTTCCGGAATGTCCGATGCCATCTTTTTTCTTCGGATTTTCCGGATCCTAAGAGCATGTACCCGTCAAATTCGTCCCAATCCTGCTGGTTTCTTGTTCCCCGAGGCTGGGATACCGCTCTCTGGTGATATATGACATCACGGGTGCTGACAGGTCATGTTTAACCTGTTACGGTTACATTAATCTGATAATCCCAAAAAAAGTTGTGCTACGGCATTGATGCCTCCTGACGAGATAATCGGCCTGATTTTTGAGTAAACGTTTTCTCTGGTGGGAAACGGGCGGACCAGCCGGGCCGCTGGAACAGGGGGCGCCAATGGCGCGGGACGACAGAGGGACGTGGAGACGACCATGACCGACTGGGAGGGCGGAGGGAGCGCTCTGCTCGAAATCCGCGGGCTGTCGAAGAAATTCCCGGGCGTCCTTGCGCTCGACGGCGTCGATTTCACGCTGCGGGCCGGCGAAATCCACGCCCTTCTGGGCGAGAACGGCGCCGGAAAATCGACGCTGATCAAAATTCTGACCGGGGTCTATCGTCGCGATGGCGGCACGATCCGCCTCGACGGGAATGACATCTGTCCGACGGACGTGGCGGACGCCCAGCGTCTGCGGATCGGCACCGTCTATCAGGAGGTCAATCTCCTTCCCAATCTATCCGTTGCGGAAAATCTGTTTCTTGGTCGCCAGCCTTTGCGATGGGGGCTGGTGGACCATCGCGGGATGCGCCGTCGCGCCGCGGCCATCCTGGCGGATTATGGTCTGTCCGGTGTCGATCCCGCGACGCCGCTGGGCCATTGCCCGGTCGCTGTCCAGCAGGTGATCGCCATCGCCCGCGCCGTGGATCTGTCCGCCAAGGTTCTTGTCCTCGACGAGCCGACCGCCAGTCTCGACCGCCGGGAGGTGGAGATGCTGTTCCGGGTGATGCGCGATCTGAGGGCGAGAGGGATCGGGATCATCTTCATCACCCACTTCCTCGATCAGGTCTATGCGATTTGCGACCGGATCACGGTTTTGCGAAATGGCCGGCTGGTGGGGGAGCGCCGGACCGACCAGCTCTCCCGCCTCGATCTGGTGACGATGATGCTGGGGCGTGCCATGGCGGCCGGCGCGCCGATGCGCCGCCGGGAGGCAGTCGCCCGACGGGGAGTGGTTGCGTTCGAAGGGGTCGGCAAGAGCCGTTATCTGCATCCGTTCGATCTTGAGATCGGGGCCGGCGAAGTCGTCGGCATGGCGGGGCTGCTGGGGTCCGGGCGCACGGAAACCGCCCGGCTGATGTTCGGGCTGGAACGCGCCGACAGCGGCCGGATTTTCGTGGATGGCCGTCCGGTCCGGCTGCGGTCGCCGAAAGACGCGGTCCGGCTCGCGTTCGGTTACTGTCCCGAGGATCGCAAGACCGACGGCATCGTCGGTGATCTCTCCCTGCGCGCGAACATCATCCTGGCGCTCCAGGCGCGGCGGGGCTGGATGCGGCCGCTGTCTTCCCGTGAGCAGGAGGCGATCGCACAAACCTTTATCACCCGGCTCGACATCCGTACACCGGATGCCGACCGGCCCATCCAGTATCTCTCCGGCGGCAATCAGCAAAAAGCCCTGCTGGCCCGCTGGCTCGCCACCAGTCCCCGGTTTCTCATCCTCGATGAACCGACGCGGGGAATCGATGTCGGGGCGCATGGCGAGATCATTGCCCTGATCGAGCAGCTTTGCGCGGAAGGGTTGGCGATGCTTGTGATTTCGTCGGAACTGGACGAGGTCGTCAGCTACAGCGATCGCGTCCTGGTCATGCGGGACCGTCGTTCCGTGCGGACGCTGGAGGGCACCGACATTACGGCCGACGCCATCATGGCGGCCATAGCGGCCGGCGCGTGAGGCCGGGCATGACGAACAGTCCCATGGCACGGCCGTCGTCCAGGCAAAGTGTCTCCTCTCCGGCGGCGGAAGGTGCCTCGATGCGGATGTCCCCCGAGGCGGCGCCTTTGCGCGCGGCGCCCGGCTTTTTGAAACGGGGCTCCGGTCCCGTGCCCGGTCGCCGGTTCCTGCCGCAAATCGGCGGTCTCGGCCTCGTCCTGCTGGCCGACTGGCTGGTTTCGCCCCAGTTTTTCGCCCTGCGCCTTCAGGACGGGCGGTTGTTCGGCAGCGTGATCGACGTGTTGAACCGGGGGGCGCCGGTCACGCTCCTGTCGCTCGGGATGACCCTCGTCATTGCGACGGGCGGGATCGATCTGTCGGTCGGCGCGGTCATCGCCATCTCCGGAGCCGTCGCCGCTTCCCTCGTCAATGGCGGCCTTCCGGTACCGCTGACGATTATCGCGGCCCTGTCGGCCGGCATCCTCTGCGGCGCCTGGAACGGTTTGCTGATCTCGGTGCTCCGCATCCAGCCGATCGTCGCCACCCTGACGCTGATGGTGGCCGGGCGCGGCATTGCCCAACTGATCACAGAGGGTGTCATCGTCACCTTCGTCAATCCCTCGCTCTCCGAGATCGCGGACGGTTCCTGGTTCTATCTTCCGGCGCCGGTGATGCTTGTGCTGGGCATGCTGGCCGTGACTCTGGTTCTGGTCCGGGCAACAGCGCTCGGTCTGATGATCGAAGCGGTGGGCGTCAACCGGCGTGCCAGCGAACTGGCGGGAATCGGCGCCAGATCGATCATCTTCCTGGTCTATGTCTGGTCCGGCCTCTGCGCCGCGGTGGCCGGTCTGGTCCTGACCGCGGACATCAAGGGGGCGGACGCGAACAACGCCGGACTCTGGCTGGAACTGGACGCCATCCTCGCGGTCGTCATCGGCGGCACCTCTCTTCTGGGAGGGCGTTTTTCCGTCGTCATGGCCGTTCTCGGCGCATGGATCATCCAGGCGATGAACACGGGCATCCTGCTCAGCGGCTTTCCGCCGGAATTCAATCTGATCGTGAAGTCCGTGGTGGTGCTGGTCATTCTCGTCGTTCAGTCTCCCGTCCTGGGCGGGCTCAATCCGCGCTCCCTGTTCTGCGGGAGGGGGCGATGACGCGCCGTTTTCTTCCCCTGCTGACGACAACGGGGGTCTTCGTGGCCGGCTATCTGCTCTGCATGGCGGAGTTCCATAATTTCGCGACCGCGCGGGTGGCCTGTAACCTTCTGACGGATAACGCCTATCTCGGAATCACAGCGGTCGGGATGACCTTCGTCATCCTGTCCGGCGGCATCGATCTTTCGGTCGGATCGGTGATTGCGTTCACCACCGTTTTCCTGGCGATCGCCATCGGGCCGTTGCGAATCCCGCCGCTCATGGCGTTTCTGATCGCGCTGGCGATCGGTGCGGCCTTCGGGGCGGCCATGGGCGCGGTTATCCATGCTCTTGGCATCCCCCCCTTCATCGTGACCCTGGCCGGCATGTTTCTCGCGCGGGGCGCGAGCTTCCTTCTCAGCACCGAATCCGTGCCGATCACCCACCCGCTCTACGCCATGCTCAACGACCTGTCCCTTCCGATATCGGGGGGGCGCCTTGGTCTGATTGCCATCGTCATGCTGCTGGTTTTCCTGGCCGGAGGCATTCTGGCCCATCGGACCCGTTTCGGCGCCAATGTCTTCGCGTTGGGAGGTAATCCCGCATCGGCGCGGCTGATGGGCGTTCCGGTGGGGCGCACGCTGATCCTGATCTACATGCTCTCGGGCGGACTGGCGGCCCTGTCCGGTATCGTCTTCTCGCTCTACACCTCGGCGGGATACTCCCTGGCCGCAACCGGCACGGAACTGGACGCCATCGCCGCGGTCGTGATCGGCGGCGTCCTTCTTACCGGCGGCTATGGATATGTGTTCGGATCATTCGTCGGCATTCTGATCCAGGGCCTGATTCAGACGTTCATCACTTTTGACGGAACGCTCAGCAGCTGGTGGACGAAAATTGCCGTCGGCGCGCTTCTCTTTTCTTTTATCGGCGTTCAGCGTCTGTTTCAGGTTTTCTGGTCCGGAAGCGGCGATGTTGATACGGCATAGTGGTCAAAATCCAACAGATGAGTCCCTGAATCAGGATGAGGGCCAAGCGTCCCGCCCGCCGTTCGGCGAAAGCCAAAAGTCAGCATTTCCGCCACTTTCGCGTCGGAGGCGGGCAGGATGCCTGGCCCTACTCGCAAGGGATCCAAATGTTAGATTCCGACCAACAGGTGATCGTCTTCTTGATCAATAGCGTGCTTAATCAGCGACACTGGTGAGTTCATATTATGAGTATTGATAAATTTATATTTGGTTTTATAGGGGGGATTCCGGTTCCTGGATTTGTTATTCGCAACAGTGCGGGGGTCACGGCCAGGCTGATCGCTTATGGCGCGCGCCTTACCGAGCTGCATCTGCCCGACCGGCAGGGGCATTTTGCCGACGTGGTTCTGGGATTCGATGATCTGGAGAGTTATGTGCGGCATCAGGCCTATTTCGGGGCCACTTGCGGACGCTTCAGCAATCGCATCTCCGGCGGCTCCTTCTGTCTCGACGGCCACCGCTATCAACTGGCGTGCAACGAAAACGGGATCACCCATCTCCATGGCGGCCTGTCCGGGTTTGACAGGCGGATCTGGGAGGGGGAGGCCGATGCCGAACACAACCGGGTGCGGTTCATTCTGCGGTCTCCGGATGGTGACGAGGGGTACCCGGGGGCGGTCGAGGCCCATGTGAGCTATCAGGTGACGGAGCAAGGCATCCTCCGGATCCGGATGACGGCCTCGACCGATCGCGCGACGGTGATCAATCTGGTTCATCACAGTTATTGGAATCTTGGCGGGCATGACGGCGGTCATATCGGACGGCATGCCCTGATGATCGACGCCGCACAGTATCTCCCTGTTGATTGCGCCCTGATTCCCACCGGAGACAGGATCCCCGTGGCCGGGACGCCCTTCGATTTCCGCCAGGAGACGGTGATCGGGGACCGTCTCGATGTTCTGGGAGGGACGGGGTTCGACCACAACTGGTGTCTTCGGGACGCCGGTGGTCCGGCCCGGGTTTGTGTCCGTCTGGTCGATCGGGCATCGGGGCGGGGCCTTGAGATCGAAACCGATCAGCCGGGCCTGCAGTTTTATTCCTCCGGACAGCTTCCCGGTGACGGTCCGGTCGGCAAGGGCGGGGTCCGGTATGCCCCTTTCGGGGCCGTGGTGCTGGAGACGCAGCGATTCCCCGATGCGCCCAATGTCGGGCATTTCCCGTCAGCCCTTTTGAGGCCGGGAGATGTTTATCGACACCATATGGATTTTCGTTTTTTCGTAGAATAAAAAATAAATACCATGTATTTCCGGTGTTAAATTTTTTTAATTTAATAATTATCTGAATTTACGTCGATTTTTCTTCTAGGGTTGTACGTATATGTGGAGCAAATGATCTCGCAAAAGACGAGGCAGGGAGTGAAATACCATGATGCGTTGCAAGTTCATTGGCATAATGGCTTTGGCTCTTGTTGCGGCGACGGGAAGCGCCCGGGCTGCGGACAGGCTCGTGGTCGGTTTTTCGCAGATCGGATCTGAATCCGGCTGGAGGGCCGCCGAGACCAAGGTGGCGAAAATGGAGGCGGAGAAACGGGGCATCGAACTGAAGATCTCCGACGCCCAGCAGAAGGAGGAAAATCAGATCAAGGCGGTGCGTTCCTTTATCGCCCAGGGCGTCGACGCCATCTTCATCGCCCCGGTGGTGGCAACCGGATGGGAGGCCGTTCTGAAGGAGGCGAAGGACGCCAAAATTCCGGTCATTCTCCTGGATCGCGGCATCGACGTCAAAGATGAGGGGCTTTATCTCACGGTCGTCCGTTCCGACGCCGTTTATGAGGGGCAGGTTGCCGGAGAGTGGCTCGCCAAGGCAGCCACGGGGGCATGCAATATCGTGGAGTTGCAGGGAACGGTCGGCGCGTCGGTTGCCATCGACCGGAAAAAGGGGTTCGAGAAGATTGTCTCGGAAACGCCGCGACTGAAGATCGTCCGGACACAGTCGGGGGATTTTACCCGGGCCAAGGGAAAGGAGGTCATGGAGAGCTTTATCAAGGCTGAAAACGGCGGAAAGACGATCTGCGCGATGTATGCGCATAACGACGATATGGCGATCGGCGGCATTCAGGCCATCAAGGCCGCTGGCTTGAAACCCGGGAAGGATATCCTGGTGGTTTCGATCGATGGTGTGCCTGATATTTTCAAGGCCATGGCGGACGGCGAGGCTAACGCGAGCGTCGAGCTGACGCCGGACATGGCCGGGCCGGCTTTCGATGCGTTGCTTGCCTTCAAGGCCAATGGCACGGTGCCGCCAAAATGGATCAAGACGACGACCCGGCTCTATCAGCCGGACACCGCCAAAGCGGAGTATGAGCGGCGGAAGGACCTTTATTGAGGTCGCCTTCCCCGTCAGGGCTGTTGCCGGCTCCGCTCCGCTTTTGACGGTCCCGTCTGTTTTGCGGCGATCGGGATCCGGTGCCCGCCAGTGATGAACACCGCTCATCGCTGGTCGGGCGGCCCGCTTCCGGTTCCGCGAGCCGACGCTGGCGACGGGGCGGGAGAGCGCGGTTGCACCCCTGGCGTCTTGTGACTGTTCATGAGTGAATGAATTTGAATTGACATCTTCTTGTGCTGTATAGTAACAAATATTGAGTAAACGTTTTCTCATAGGTAAATATCGCAACGCAATAATAATTTGTGATGCGTATAGAGGGTAATTTTACGTATTGTTGTAGAATTTTCATTTATTTTATTTTAAGTCGTGGACGTCTGTTGTGTTTGAATGGGGGGCGTCCGGTATCGCAAAAGGCGGGAGTAGCCTATGTTCAAGCGCAAGATGACTATGGGCGTGATCGTCGGCAGCCGGGGGTTCTTCCCTGACCATCTGGCCCGATCCGGTCGGGAGGAGATGGTTCGGGTCCTGACGTCCGCAGATATCGACGTTGTGGTTCTCGATCCGGATCAGACCGTCCACGGGGCCGTGCAAACCGCCGAGGACGCGCGGCGCTGCGCCGAATTGTTTCGCGCCAACAGCGATCGCATCGACGGGGTCATCATCACCCTGCCCAATTTCGGTGAGGAGCGCCCCCTTGCCGATGCGTTGCGATGGTCGCGCCTGGATGTCCCGGTTCTGGTTCAGGCGACGCCCGACAATCCCGCCGAGATGGGGCGGCATATGCGTCGCGACAGCTTCTGCGGAAAGATGTCGGCCTGCAACAACCTTCGGCAGTATGGAATTCCCTATTCCTTGACGACGCTCCATACGGTTTCCCCTGATTCCCCCAGCTTTCGGGGAGATCTGGCCCGCTTTGCAGCGGTCTGCCGGGTGGTCAGGGGGCTGCGCGACCTTCGGGTCGGTGCCATCGGAGCGCGTCCGACCGCGTTCAATACCGTCCGCTACAGCGAGAAGCTGCTGGAGGCTTCGGGGATTTCCGTCGAGACGATCGATCTTTCGGAGATTCTGGGGCGGATCGGCCGGCTCGCCGATAACGATCCGGGGGTGCGTGAGAAATTGGACGCCATCCGGGGATATGTGCCGACACAAGGGGTGCCGGGAGATGCCCTGCTCAAAATGGCGAAACTGGGCGCCGTCGTTGATCGGTGGATGGCCGAGGCGAATGTCGAGGTCAGCGCGGTGCAGTGCTGGACGTCCATCGAGGAAAATTTCGGCGTCGTCCCCTGCACGGTCATGAGCATGATGAGCAACGAGCTCATGTCCAGTGCCTGCGAGGTCGACATTTGCGGCCTGATCGGCATGCACGCGCTGCGACTGGCCTCGGAAACGCCAAGCGCTTTGCTGGACTGGAACAATAATTACGGTGATCACCCCGACAAGGCCGTCTGTTTTCATTGCAGCAACCTGCCGAAGCATTTCCTGCCGGATTTCCAGATGGGCTATCAGGAAATCATCGCCGATACCGTGGGACAGGAGAGGTCCTACGGAACCTGCGCGGGCCGGGTCAGGTCCGGGGCGATGTCGTTCGTCCGTTTCAGCACCGATGACCTGTCGGGGCGGATCCGCGGCTATGTGGGGGAGGGGCGTTTCACCGACGATCCTCTGGAGACCTTCGGTGGCGCCGGCGTCGTCGAGATCCCCAATTTGCAGGCTCTGCTGCGCCGGATCTGCGAGGAAGGTTTCGAACATCATGTGGCCGCCAGCTTCTCCACGGTGGCGGACGCGATTCATGAGGCGACCACCCGGTATCTCGGATGGGCCGTTCACAGGCATGTTTGATCGCCGGGGAGATGTCCGATGACTATCGTTGCCGGTGTCGATTTCGGCACATTGAGTGTCCGGGTGTCGATCGTTGACAGTGATCGGGGGCTGATCCAGTCCGCAGTGGCCGACTATCCGTTGCATCGTAAGGAAAGCGACCTCGATCATGCGACGCAGTCTCATGACGACCAGATGCGGGCGCTGGCGTTGGCGACCGCGGAAGCCTTGCGTAAGGCCGATGTTCCGGGCAGGCAGGTCGCGGCTCTGGCGATTGATACCACGGGATCGTCCGTTATTCCTGTCGATCGGACGATGCAGCCGCTTGGGGAATACTACCTTTGGTGCGACCATCGGGCGAAGAGGGAGGCGGCCGAAATTACGGAGGCGGCCCGGCGCGCGGGACTTGAGGCCATCCACTGGTGTGGCGGCATGTATTCCGCGGAATGGGGCTTTTCCAAGCTGCTCCACTGGTTGCGGCACAATCCCGGACTTCGGGATCGGTTGGGATCCGCATTCGAAAACTGCGACATGGTCGCCGCGACATTATGCGGCATCACCGACCCCCGCATGGTGAAACGCAGTGCCTGCGCGATGGGGCATAAATGGTTGTGGAACGCCTCCCTTGGGGGGCTGCCGTCGGATGATTTCCTGACCGGCGTCGATCCTCTGCTGGCCGGGATCCGGGGGAAGCTGCTCGGCGACTATGTGACCTCGGATCATCTTGCCGGACATCTGTCGCCAAAGTGGGCGGAGTTGCTGGGGCTGAAGGCGGGAATTCCGATCCCGGTCGGCGCGTTCGACGCGCACTGGGATGCGATCGGCGCCGGGGCCGGTATCGATGATATGGTCAATGTGATCGGAACATCGACCTGTATTATCGGCATCACCACCTCCCCCAATCTCGTTCCCGGTGTTTGCGGGGTCGTCCCGGGGAGCGTCCATCCCTCTCACGTCGGGATCGAGGCCGGTCTTTCGGCGGTCGGGGACATTTTCAGCGCCATCGCGCGGCGGGCCGGAACCGATGTGCAGACGCTCAGTCGCGGCCTGGAGGACTATCGGGCCGGGAGAAGCGGCCTGCTTCATCTGCCGTGGGACAACGGCGACCGGACGGTTCTGGTCAATCCCGAGTTGCGGGGCGTCACATTCGGGTGGCACCTGATGTCATCCGCCCGGGACGATCTGATGGCCGCGATCGAAGGAACGGCTTTTCATACACGGGTGATCCTGGACCGGATGGCGGACCATGGGGTTGTGATCCGCAGGGTCATCAATGCCGGTGGCATTTCGCAGAAAAATGACGTTCTGAACCAGGTTTATGCCGACATTCTGGGGCGGCCCGTACTTGTTCCGGAAACGAGTGTGGTTGGAATGGGGGCGGCCATTTTCGCCTTCCTGGCGGCCGGAACGTTCCGCACGCTGGACGAGGCGCAGGCCAGAATCGCACCGTCCCACCGGATCTTCCTGCCCCGCGCGTCGGAAAAGAGCGTCTACGACGAGATCTACGGGCTTTTCCGGCGTCTCTACTTTGCCTTCGGCTCCGCTCAGGGAACGGACTTCGGGGACGTTCTGCCAACCTTGATTCGGCTGAAGGAAGCTGTTGCGACGACCGATGGCGGGGAAGGCGGTCAGGCTAGTGCATTGACGCAAACAAAAGAGTCACAAAATTTGTCATTGCATTCCAGCCCGCGCGGCACTTGAGCGTTGAAAAAGCGGAGCTTTTTCGCTCGGGCAGACTCTCGTGCACTGAACCTTTTGTCTGGTGCAGTGCACTGGTGGTCCAACCCTGACGCTTGGCACCCAAGCGTCAGGGCAAGTTGGCCCACCAACCATTTGAATTGTGGCGAGTTCCATTTGTATGATCAAATGAACTTTCTGGACTGACAATGAGTGGGATGATATAAGATGTATGATACGAAGACGGCTATTTTGTCTGATTAGTTGCGATGAGGGCCGCCGCCGACGTTGACGCGGGCGCGGCTGGGAGGCAGGGGGTCCGGGCGCGCGGGTTTTCTGTGACCGGGGTGGCCTCCGGGGGTGCCATCGGGCCGTTCATGTCTTTTTTTATTCGGGGCGATATGGTGATAATTGCCGAAAATCTGTAATAAATGGCGAAATTGTTGGAATTTTCGCTTAATATTTTTGATTAATATTTGAATTAATGTTGATTGTTTGTCTCTGTCTTGCGTTTATCTTTCTGCGTAACGAAAAAAAGCCGAAAACACAGGCGTCACGGTTACCAAGGAGGAAGCAGAATCATGAGAAAGAATATCTTAAGCGCCGTTATTGCGTCCGTCATGGCGGTGTCCGCGATGATGCATGTCGCCGAAGCCGCCGATAAGGTCAAAATCGGATTCCTTGTCAAACAGCCGGAAGAGCCGTGGTTCCAGACCGAATGGCGTTTCGCCGACAAGGCGGCCAAGGATAACGGTTTCGAGGTTTTGAAAATCGCCGCTCCGGACGGCGAACGGACTCTTGCAGCCCTTGACAGTCTGGCCGCCAATGGGGCTCAGGGTTTCGTGATCTGTACGCCGGATCCCAGGCTGGGGCCGTCGATTGTCGCCAAGGCTAAAGCCTTGAATCTGAAAATCGTTGCCGTCGACGATCGCTTCGTCGGTTCGGATGGCAAATTCATGGAGGACGTGCCCTATCTCGGCATGGATGCGCATGCGGTTGGCCAGAAGCAGGGATCCCTGCTGATGGATGAGGCCGGGAAGCGGGGCTGGAAGCTGGCTGAGACCGGGGCGATCGTCAATACGTTCGAGGAGTTGGATACCGCTCATCAGCGAACCTCGGGTTCGGTCGAGTCGTTGCTCGCCGCCGGATTCCCGAAAGAAAACATCTATTTTGCGGCGAATCGGACCACTGACATCCCCGGTAGTTTCGATGCCTCCAACATCATGTTGACGCAGCATCCCGACAAGAAGAACTGGCTGATCATCGGCATGAATGACAATGCCGTCCTCGGAGGAATCCGTGCGACCGAGGGCGCCGGATTCAAGGCTCCGAACGTGATCGGTATCGGGATCAACGGGACCGACGTGGTTGCCGAGCTTGAGAAAAAGGACGTCACCGGACTGTACGGGTCGCTGCTGCTCAGCCCCAACGTGCATGGCTACAAGACGACGATGATGGTCTATGACTGGGTTGCCAAAGGGATCGAGCCGCCGAAGTTTACGCCGGTCAGCGAGGCCACGCTGATTACGCGTGAGAACTTCAAACAAAAACTTAAAGAAATGGGGCTGATGTAAAAATATCAGCTCGCAAAGGGTGGCTTCGCGCAATGAATCATTCGGAAAAATAGTACACAAAATTCTGCAAAAAATTATCTGGTTGCTGTACGGCAACTCTGTTGCAGAATTGAAGTGTATTGAGCGGATTTCTGAATTTTTGTTATTGCGCGAATCACTCTCTTTGAGATTCGGCATGGGGCTCCCCCGCTGACAGGAATCCCGGGAGAAAACGGATGGCGCTTGGTTCTACGGTGCAGCCTTCGACTCCTTATCTGGAATTTGTGCACATCTCCAAGTCATTTCCTGGCGTGCGTGCCCTTGAGGACGTGTCTTTCGGCGTGCATTCGGGATCCGTTCGCGCGCTGGTCGGGGAGAACGGGGCTGGAAAATCGACTTTGCTCAAGGTTCTGAGTGGTGTCTATCGGCCTACGTCCGGATGCCTGAAGATCGACGGGAGCGAGCGGACCTTCTCTGAAACCAGCGACAGCCTGGCGGCGGGGATTTCCGTGATTTATCAGGAATTGGTCACGGTTCCGAAGTTGAGGGTGGCCGAAAACCTGTTTCTCGGTCATCTGCCGCGGCGACGCGGAATGGTCGATTATCGGCGTCTTTATGAGGATGCCCGGCATGCGCTGGACTCGCTTGCCGACGATATCGATCCGCGTACCCCCCTGGGACGGTTGTCAATCGGCCAGCAGCAGATGACGGAAATTGCCAAGGCTTTGACCCGGGGATCCCGCATTCTGGCGTTCGACGAGCCCACGAGCAGTTTGTCCGCCCGCGAAATTGAAAAGCTGTTCGCGGTGATCAGCCGATTGCGTGATGAGGGGCGGACCATTCTTTACGTCTCGCACCGGATGGAGGAGATCTTCCGGATCTGCGATTCGGCGACCGTGTTCAAGGATGGCCGGCATGTCGAGACGTTCAACAGCATGGACGACCTTACTCAGGACATTCTGATTAACCGGATGGTCGGGCGCGATATCAAGGATGTTTATAATTACTCCCCCCGCACCCATGGCGATGTGACGATCGAGGTCCGCAATATGACCGGACCGGGTCTACGCAAACCCGTTTCCCTGGCGGCGCGATCCGGTGAAATTCTCGGGCTGTTCGGCCTGGTTGGCGCGGGGCGGACCGAACTTCTGAAACTGATCTATGGCGCCACCCGTCGGGCCGGCGGTGAAATTCTGTTGAATGGCGTGCCGATCGATATCGGGACGCCCCGTGACGCCATCGACCACGGAATCGTGTTCTGTTCCGAAAACCGTAAAGCGGAAGGAATCATTCCCCTGGGGAGCGTCCAGGAAAACATCAATATCTCCGCTCGCAGACGTCACGGGCATCGGTTTGGCATCATCAACGAAAGCTGGGAGCGTCGTAACGCCAGGGAGCAGGTTCGGGCTCTGGACGTTCGGACGCCCGGTCTCGAGCAAAAGCTATGCAATCTGTCGGGTGGCAACCAGCAGAAGGTTATTCTGGCGCGCTGGCTGTCGGATCAGATGACTGTCATCCTTTTCGATGACCCCACGCGCGGCATCGATGGCGGCGCACGCAGCGAAATTTACGGGTTGATCCGCAGTCTGGCGGAACGCGGCGTCACGGTTCTGATGGGCTCCAGCGATCTTCCGGAGGTTCTCGGTGTTTCCGACCGGATCGCCGTCATGCGGGACGGCTCGCTGTCGGGCATCGTTGAACGGACGGACGCTTCGGAACAAAAACTGCTCAGCATGGCCCTGCCGGTCTGAAAGAAAGAAGACGGGGAGATTTCTTATGAATTTGTCGGAGAAAATTATGGCAGGAACTCCGGTGTCATCGTTCAAGACGTTGGACACGTCAGTCCTGTTGGACAGGGCGGGGATGCTGCTCGTTTTTGTCGCATTGTTTATCGCATGCTCCGTGTTTGTCGATAATTTCCTGTCATGGCGCAATATGGCGGGATTGAGTCTCGCGATTTCGATGGCCGGAATGGTCTCCTGTTCGATGCTCTTGTGTATTGCGTCGGGCAATTTCGACCTGTCGGTGGGCTCGGTGATCGCGGCGTCGGGGTGCATGGCGGCCGTGGTGATCAATCTGACGGGCAGTGTCGTGATCGGAATTCTGGCCGGGCTGGGGCTCGGTGTGGTTGTCGGGCTCATCAACGGTTTTGTATTCGCGAAGCTTGGAATCAATGCCTTTATTACGACTCTGGCGACAATGCAGATGGCCCGGGGATTTGGCTATATCATTGCCGGAGGCAAGGCGGTCGGTATTACGAACTCCGATTTCTTTGTGATCGGCACCACCTATTTTTTAGGTCTGCCCACGCCGGTCTGGCTCACCCTGGCGACCTTTGTCGTCTTTGGTTGGCTGATCAATTACACCGAGTTCGGTCGCAATATTCTGGCTATCGGTGGTAATGAGGAGGCCGCCCGGCTGGCTGGCGTTCCCGTGGTTCGGACGAAAATCTGGATCTTCGTCATTCATGGCGTGATGAGTGCCCTGGCCGGCGTTGTCCTGGCGTCGCGGATGACCAGCGGACAGCCGATGACGGCCATCGGTTTCGAGATGACGGCCATTTCCGCCTGTGTCCTCGGCGGGGTTTCCCTTGCGGGCGGGATTGGGAAGATCAGCTATGTGATCGCCGGCGTTCTGATCCTGGGAACTGTGGAAAATTCCATGAATTTGCTCAATATCAATCCGTTTTATCAATATCTTGTGCGCGGAACTATTCTTTTGGTTGCTGTCATATTCGATAAATATAAAAGAATATCGTCGATATGAATGCGAATTTAGCGGATTTTTTGGACATTATTCACCAAAATATTCCGTTAATGTAGCAATTTAACTTGCGGTATCAGAATTTTGTTTGTTGCTTCGATAGCGTGTCTATCGAAAATGAGCGGTGTTGTCCTTTTTTCGGGGATGATTGGGGCTTTTCTCAAGCGCGTCTCAGGCTGGCGCCTCCGGTGGGGTGTCCAGGATCTGATGTGAGCGGGGGGCGGGACGGACGACTCCGTCCGGCGGCCGTCAGAGAGTTGCGTCGATCCATTCCTGCCCACCATGAGGCACGGATGACGTGCATCTGTGCGTTCCTGCAAGAAAGGTTTTATTGGCGTCCACGAAAGTAAAAATGGAGGAATGGAATGGTCGATTTTTTTTGCGATGCGAAGGGGCTTTTCCGGGGTGGGGTGCCGGCGATAGCGACGATTGCGTTCGCGTTCGCCGTTTCTCCACAAACTGCGCGGGCCGATGTCACCCTGTTCGAGGGCAAGGACAAGGTCCCGAGCGTGATCGCCTATCTGC
>WASQ01000121.1:0-441 GCA_009712185.1 Telmatospirillum sp.
CTTCCCCATCAGAGAGGGCATACGAATCCTGTCACGGTACATGCAAAGCTTCCTTGTTCCTGGATGCACCCGGCATCCGCACGCGACCCTGGCAGCGTGGCGAGCCGCAAAGACCATAATTTTTTTCTGGATATTAAAACCACCCTGCGCGGCTGACAAGCCCCTTGCAACCGGATGGCCCGGGCAAACGGGTGCCCCGCGAGCAGATCGCGAGCGAAGACCCGGGGGAGGGTCGGAGAGACCCGGCTCAACGCCTCATGCGGCCGCCGTCTTTGATTTTTTCACACACGCGCTCGCCCTCCCCCGGCGCGAACGCGGCGGAAATGGCGGGTTTTCGGCGCCGCCGAACAGGGGCGCCGAGCTTTTGAAAAAATCACGGGCACAGGCCGCCTCACAGGATCTCCGGGTCTGTGTTCCGGCGAAGCCGACGGTCAGAAAATC
>WASQ01000121.1:451-20709 GCA_009712185.1 Telmatospirillum sp.
GGCGCACTCCGGCAGGGACGCCGGAGCCACGGGTGGATTTCTTTCACAAGGCCCGCCCGCCCGCCCGCTTCACTCCCGAAATCCGGGAGGAACCTCGCGGTCAGCCTTCGAGGAGGGCGGAGAAGGGCAGGAATTCGACCAGGTCGCCGGGCGACACGGTCGTCAGTTCCTCCGGCAGGACGATCAGGCCGGAGGAGGCCACCATCGACGTCAGAACTCCCGATCCCTGATTGGGAAAACTGACGGCGCGAAAGAGACCATCGGGGCCGGCGCGAAGCGACCCTCGCAGCCATTCGCGCCGGCCGGCTTTTTTCACCACGGAAAAATCCGCCGGCACCCACTGCGCCGCCTCCGGCCGGGGACGGGCGCCGGACAGAATCCGCAACAATGGCCGGGCGAACATCAGGAAGGTGACGGTCGCCGCCACCGGATTGCCCGGCAGTCCGATGAAAGGAACGGCGCCAATCCGGCCGAACGCCAGCGGGCGGCCGGGCCGGATGGCGATCCGCCAGAAATTGAGGGCCCCCCGGGCCTCGACCGCCGCCTTGACATGGTCCTCCTCGCCCGTTGAGACCCCTCCGGTGGTCAGGATCGCGTCAACCCCTGCGGCAGCGGCACCGGCCAGGGCATCGCGCACCAGTTCAAACCGGTCGCGGATGATCCCCAGATAGCGGGGCTCGCACCCCAGGCGGCGCAGCAGGGCGTCCACGATATAGGCGTTCGAATTGACGATGGCGCCGGGGCCCAGGGGTTCGCCGGGTTCGCGCACCTCGTCTCCGGTGGCGAAATAGGCGATCCTGGGACGCCGGCACACCGTCAGGCGGGCATGGCCGGCGGCGGCGGCGAGACCGATGTCCTGAGGCTGCAACCGCCGGCCGGCCGGAAGCACCACCTCGCCGTCATGGAAGTCTTCTCCCCGTCGCCGGATATTGGCCCCGGACGGGACCAGGGGCAGCCACACCCCCCCCTCGTCGACACGGCAGTTTTCCTGGGGAATGACCGCATCCACGCCGTCCGGCACCGGCGCGCCGGTGAAAATCCGCACCACTTCGCCGGGAGCAATGGCCCGTCCCAGCACCTGCCCGGCGGGCACCCGCCCGCCGACGGGCAGACACGCCCCGGCCGCGGCCAGATCGGCCGACCGCACGGCATACCCGTCAACCGCCGAATTGTCGGGCGGCGGGACTGTCCAGCAGGCGCGCAGATCCTCCGCCAGGATGCGGCCGGAGGCGTCGAACAGCGACACCGTTTCAGTACCCTCCACCGGCCGGACCGCATCCGACAGCGCCGACAGCGCCTCGGCATAGGTCAACAGCTCCCTCGGAGGCTGAAAGGCGTCGCAGTCATGGCTCATGATGAAAGTCCCGTTCTGGTCAGAATGAAATGGACGATGGCGTCCGGATCGTCGAGGGCGAAGCGCGGCAGCGCCAGCCCCTCCAGCGGCACGTCGGAGGCGACGGCGACGATATTGGGGTCGTCGGGCCAGATCATCGGCTTTCCCAGCGAGGGTCGATGCACCTCGATCTTGTCATGGGGATAGCTTTTGAAGCCCTCGATCAACAGCAGATCGACCGGCGACATATGCGACACCAGCGTTTCGAAATCGGGCGGCGTTTCGTCGCGCAATTCATGCAACAGCGCCCAACGGACATCCGAGGTGATCATCACCTCGACCGCGCCGGCCTCGCGATGGCGGAACGAATCCTTGCCCGGGCGATCGATATCGAAGGAATGGTGGGTGTGTTTCATGGTCGAAACGCGGATGCCCCGATCCGCGATCTGACGGACGAGGCGGACCAGCAGCGTCGTTTTTCCCGAGCCGCTCCAGCCGGCAAGACCGAAAACCCTCATTGCAGATTTCCCCCCCTCACCACAGAAGGTCGGCGTAGGGGATGAAGTCCACCCTGTCGCCGGGGGATATCTGTCGCACATCCTCAGCCAGATCCACCAGTCCGTCGGTCTCGACCAGCGAGGACAGCACATTTGATTCCTGCGTCCGGAACAGATGCGCCTCCGGCTGGCCGCCGTCTCCCGGCCGCAGGGAGACGCGGATAAACTGACGCCGCCCCTCCTCCTTGTCGAAGGAAAACCGGGACCGAACCGGAAAGCGAACGGGACGTACGGGTTCACCGGTGGCGCCCGCCAGGCGCAGGATCACCGGACGGGCCACCAGCATGAAGGCCACCATTCCGGCCACCGGATTGCCGGGCAGGCCGACAAATGCCGCCTTCCCGACATGGCCGAGGGCGGTCGGCTTGCCGGGCTTCAGCGCCAGCCGCCACAGCGACAGCGCGCCCAGCGATTGCACCGCCGTCTTGACGTGATCCTCCCCCCCGACGGACACGCCGCCCGAAGTGATCAACAGATCGCAACGGTCCGCCGCGCCGGCGAGACAGGCCCTGGTTTCCTCCAGCCGGTCTGGAATGTTGCCGAGGTCCACCGCATCGCATCCCAACGCGCGGACCAGCGCCAGAACGCCCTGACGGTTGCTGCCATAAATGGCGCCCTCCGGCAGCGGCTGACCGGGCTCGACCAGTTCGTCCCCGGTCGAGAACACGCCCACCACCAGCGGGCGACGGACCGGCAGGACGGCACAGCCGACCGACGATGCCATCGCAATGTCCTGCGGCCGCAACCGGCGGCCGCCCCGCAGCACGACATCGCCCGCGACGACGTCCAGGCCCGCCGGCCGCACCCAGTCGCCACGTCGGGCTCCCGCCGGCAGGACGACCAATCCGTCCTTCTCCCGGCACTGCTCCTGCATCACCACGGTGTCGAGACCGGCCGGCATCGGCGCCCCGGTGAAAATCCGGGCGGCCTCCCCTTTCGCAAACACCCCGTGATGGGCATGACCGGCGGCGATCCGGGCGGTGATGCGCAAGGTCGCCCCGCCGCCCGGTTCGGGCAGATCGTCGAAGGCGAAAGCGTATCCGTCCATCGCCGACGCCTCGAACGGCGGATTGGTCACACCCGTGACAACATCCCGGGCCAGGATGCGCCGGCAGGCGAGATCCAGGGGAACATCCTCGACGCCGGTCACCGGTTCCAGCCGTTCGGCCAGAAAATCGAGCGCCTGATCGAGAGGGATGAGGGCGCCCGGCGCCCTGAAGCAATCGGTAAGGTTCATGACGCCGAAGCTTACCCGCAAAACCATCACGATTGAAGCGGGCCGCGACAGGATCAGGAATGGCAGGGCGGGGCGGAGACCCCGCCCTGCGACTGAGGGACAAGATCAAAATGACAGGGCGATCGGGTTCACCCGATCGCCCTGCCCAATCGGGGATCCGCTCTTGCCCGGGCGACGGAAAGAGCGATACTGAAGCCGCGATCATCCAACGGACCGAACCGTCCTCCGGACGCCGCCCCCGGTTTCACCTGCAGGAAGGGCCCCTCCGCGACGACCATGCCCCCCGCCGACATCTCATTGAAAGGCCGGCTGCGCCGTCTGTTTTCCGCCGGAGGCAATCTGGCGTTCCGCCGTGGTCTCAGGGGCAGCCAGACGGTCGTCATTCTGCTGTGCGCCTGTCTCGGGGCGGCGGTCGGCGGCATGGTCGACCTGCTGCATCTCCTGGTGTCCTGGCTGCATATCGTCGATTTCGGCCTGCCGGAGGGCAGTTATCTCAGTTCCGGCCGGAACATCGACCCCGTCCTGATGCTGGCGGTGCCGGCGCTGGGCGGTCTCGCCCTGTCGCTTCTGCCCCTTCTCGACCGGCGATCGCGCCAACGCGACATCGTCGACCCGATCGAGGCAAACGCCCTCTATGGCGGACGCATGTCCTTCACCGACAGCCTGCGGCTGGTCGCGGCCACCCTGATTTCCAACGGAGCCGGGGCCTCACTCGGCATGGAGGCCGCCTACACCCAGATCGGCGCCGGCCTGCTGTCCAGTGCCGGACAGTGGCTACGCCTGCGCCGCGCCGATCTGCGGGTGTTCGTCGCCGCCGGGGCCGCGGCGGCAATCGCCGCCGCCTACAACGCCCCGCTGGCCGGCGCCTTCTACGCCTATGAACTGGTGCTCGGCAGTTACAGCCCGGGAGCCCTGGCGCAGGTGGCGACCGCGGCCCTGACCGGCACGCTGGTGATGCGTGCGGCCAACGGTGCCGAACCGGTCTTTCTGGTGCATCAGCCGGTGGGCGGCCTTCACCCCTGGGACTACGCCCTGTTCGCGCTGGTCGGGGTGGGCGCCGCCGTCGTCGGCATCGCCACCATGCGGGCCGCCACCGGGGTCGAGAAGCTGTTCTCCCGCCTCAAGATCCCCTCCTGGCTGCGCCCCGTCCTGGGCGGCGGCGCCCTCAGCCTGATGGCGCTGGCGGTGCCCCAGGTCCTGGGCAGCGGCCATGGCGGCATCCAGGCGCTGTTCGACGGCGACCGGCTGTTGCCGCCCCTGCTTCTGATCCTGGCCGCCAAATTGGCCGGATCGGCGGTTTCGATCGGCGCCGGCTTTCGTGGCGGCCTGTTCAGTTCGTCCCTTTTCCTCGGGTGCCTGTTCGGCGCCTGTCTCGTCCAGGCCGGCAGCCTGTTCACGCCCTGGCTCGCGGACAACCAGGGCATGTTCCTGCTGGTCGGCATGGGCGCCGTGGCCGCGTCGATCGTCGGCGCGCCGGTCACCATGGTTCTGCTGGTGCTGGAGATGACGGGCGACTACGAGGTCGCTCTCGGCGTCCTGGCCGGCGTCATCACCTCGGCCACCATCACCCGATACAGCTTCGGTTATTCCTTCGCGACATGGCGCTTTCATCAGCGCGGCAAACTGATCCGGGGCGCCCATGACGTGGGATGGCTATCCACCCTGACGGCCGGCCGCATGATGCGCGCCGACGCCCGGACGGCCCCCGCCGCGACGCCGCTTTTGCGTCTCCGGGCCATGGTTCCCCTGGGCAGCCGCAGCTATGTCTATGCGGTCGACGACACCGGCGCCTATGCCGGCCTGATCGAAATGGCGCAGGCCCACGACCCCGATATCGATGACGCGGCGGAAGGGCTGGTGGCCGGCGATCTTGCCCATGGACGCGGCAATTTCCTGCTGCCCGACATGGATATCCGCGCCATGCTCCAGCATTTCGAGGAGGCCGAGGCCGAGGCCCTGCCCGTTCTCGCCGGACCGGAGGACCGCCGGGTCATCGGCTATGTCAGCGAGGCCTATGTTCTGCGCCGCTACAGCCAGGAATTGGAACGCCAGCACAGCGAACAGCTCGCGCTGGGCAGCCTGTTCGAGAGGGACGCCGGGAAATAGACCGGGCGGGCCTTCCACGCGCGACGGCCGCGCCGTCCCCCGTCGTCCTAAGGCCTGTGGCAATCAGATGGACTCCTCGCCCGCTTGCGGGAGAGGAGAAAATGAATGTCCACGGGCTCTAATAAAGGGCGCGCTCGATCGGCGACGGCCCCAGGATCAGACGGTTGACCGGAACGCCTTGCTGCGTTTCGATGTCCTCCGCCATCCGCTCCCTCCCCTCCCGCTCCTTCCGCCGAAGCGCCTCGAATCCCTCCTCCGCCGCGGCTTCGTCCAGACTGGTGACATAGGCGTTGATCAGCACCGTGGCAGGGGTAAAACTTTTCAGCGAACCCTTGAGGATGGTCGAGACGGGAATGGTCAGAACCTTCTCCCGGAAAGGCTTGGCAAAAGCGGCCACCACGGACGTCACGGCCAACCCGCTGAAACCGAAAGCATGCCAGATCCTGGATTCGATCCGGTTGCGTCTGATGGCCGCGTCGAGCTCGGCATCCGTCAGTGACCAGGGATACCACTCGGGATTTACGCCAAGATCGGCCACGATACCTTGAATCTTTTGAAACAGGGGCATAGACGAGGCTCTGAGCCGATCCAGATAGAGCACCGCCCGACCGCGCTCGAAACGTGTCAATCCCCGATATTGCAGCACGGCCCAGAATGCCGGCAGGCCGACTTCCGGATCGATTTTCAATGCCTCCCGCTCATCGATGCCAAGAAGACCGGCGCAGATCCGGACCGCCTGTATCTGTTGTTCCCTTGTCGACCCGGCGAGAGCGCCTTTGGCATCGGTATAGGCGACAAACCTGATCTCCGGCGGCCTGTTCTCTGCCATCACTGTTCTCCGTCCCGCATGGGCAATCTTATAATACGGATAGTAAAGCCGCGATCGTCTCCGATATCGTATTCCACCATGACAACCCGCCTATCCCCTTGATCCCACACAACCTCACCCACGTGGGTATCCGGATTGGCCCGATCCGCTGTCGGCTTACCCAGCCTTTTGTGGAGACTGGACAATACAGGACTCGCCAATGGCGCATCTTCTCCGAAAAAGTCGAGCTCAAAACTGTGGAGTGGAAGCTTCCCGTCACACGTGTCATTTCCGAAATCAAATGACGACAAAGACAGTGCCGGCCAGGGCTCCTTTACCTTGAAACCTTCCGCGCAGGGATCCTGACCGATCCGTCCCTTTCCCACCTTTTCGAAATGGATCAGATCCCCGAAATAGGCCTGGGCCATCTCAGGACGGAGATCCCAGATCTTCGGATCGATCGCCTTTTCGATGATCTTGCGGACCAGGGCATCGTCAGGCGTGGACGCCGGAGCCGTCGCGACCGGTCCGATCACCCCCGCCAGGACGGCCATCGTGGCAAGAACGCGGTTCATCAGCAGGGGCTCGCGGCGGTCAGATCATACCCGGCCGATATCGGGCTCCCGGGCCCGTTGCCGCTGTCATAGGGCGTGTATCTCATCTCCATGACTGTAAAGTCGAGCTGGACATAGTCCATGGGATGTCCCCCGGCATCGCCGACGAACCGGTAGGCGCAGACCAGGACGCCTTGCAGCGCGATCTCCAGAAACGTCCGGCCGGGATCGCCGATACTGACAAAATGAATCCTGGCGGGTCTGGCGGACCGGCCGGCCGTCGCCTCCGCCATCAGGAACGGACTGGCCGGGCAATGCCGCTTCCAGAGCCGGACCGGCCTGACCATCGGATGCCGCGGGGTGCGGTTCCATGTCGAACCGGCGGACGTTTCAATGCGACGGGAAATGCCGAACCGCAGCAGCTCGATCGCCATCCAACCGCGATGGTCCGCCTGCGTGGCATCGCCGACAAGATCCCCAAGCTTCAAAAAGATCGCCATCGCCCCTCCCGCGGATCAAACAGCCCTTTTTGCGAAAAAGACATCCCATTGACGTCAGGATCGCAACGGTCCTATAGGGGTAATCGCGAAAGTTGTCCTGTGATCTTTCTGTAAGAAAAAATGAAGCCCCTTCCGGGGAGGACAGCGGATGTCAGCGGCCCGGCAGAGGCAGGGCGACGGGATCGCCGGTCCGGACCGCGCACAGGCGCTGGATCACCTTCGGGCCGACCGGGCGCGTCTCGACACCCGTCTCATAGGCCACCACCTGGAGACGGCCGGCCACGGCTTCCAGCAGTTCTCCGGGCTGCAAGAGATGGCGGGGATTGCCGGGCCGGTCATAGTTCTCATTCCCGGCGGCAAAAGTTTCGTAGAGCAGGACGCCGCCCTCGGCCAACAATGCGACGAGATCGGGAAACAACGGCCGGTACAGATAGTTGGTGACCACCACCGCGTCGAACGACCGTCCGGCCAGCGGGAACGGATCTCCGCTTTCCAGGTCGGCACCGATGATCTCGACCCGACCGGCGAGATCGGCAACGGCCGACACATTGCGGTCGCGGCAGGTGCCGCGGGCGCCCCGTTCCAGGAAAACCCGCCCATGCCGCCCGCCGCCACAGGCGAGATCGAGAACGGACGCCCCTGGCGGCACCAGCCCCGCGAACCGGTCGATCCAGGGACTGACGTCCCGCATATGGCAGATCCGTTCGAATGGCGGCACCGGTGTTCTCCCTCTCCTGAAAGCCGGGGATCGTTATACCGGCCCCGGAGACGGGGAAACAGCGGATCTTCCGGCGCCGGCTTCTCAGCCTTTGGGAACGCCGCCCACGGCGAAATGTTCGGGCGGGACTTCCCGCAGGATGACGCGGACCGACTGGGCCGGAACGTCGAGACTTCTCATGACGGAGTCCGTCACGTCGCGGATCAGGATTTTTTTCATCTCCGGGGTCCGTCCGGCCACCAGAGTGATTTCACAGATCGGCATGATCCCGTTACTCCCCTACCGTGAAGGAAACACATCCCATCGCCTGCGTTTCGGCCCGCACATGCATGCCCGCCGCCAGGGGATGGGCGGCGGTCGCGCCGCCGGCCAGAATGATCGACCCCTCCTCCAGGCGCTCGCCGGCGCTTTCGACGAGCCGCGCCGCCGCCACCAGGGACCGCAGAGGATGGCCCAGAATGGCCGCCGTCGATCCGATCTGGACCGGACGGCCGTCGACCGAGACGACGATGCCGAGATTGGCGACGTCGGTCGAAGCCGGGTGCCACCCCCCCACCAGAAAGGCGGAGGAGGACGAATTGTCCGCCACGACATCGGCCCAGGTGAAGGCGAAGTTGCGATAGCGGCTGTCGATGATTTCGATGGCGGGCGCCACCGCCTCGACCGCCGACAGGGCTTCCGCCGCCGAGACCCGGCCCGCCAGCGGACGGCGCAACAGGAAGGCGATTTCGGGTTCCGCCCGGGGATGGACGAAGGACTTGAGACTGAGCGCGCCCCCCTCCTCCAGCCGCATGGCATCGGTCAGGCGCCCCCAGATCATCTCCGACACCCCGACCTGCTGCATCTTGGCGCGACTGGTCAGCCCCATCTTGGTTCCGACCCGCCGCTCGCCCCGGTCGTAGCGCCGGTCCAGCGACAGCGACTGGATGGCGTAGGCCTCCTCCACCGTCAACGGCACCGACTGGGTCAGTTGGGGGATCGCCGTCGCCTGCCGGGCGGCATCGTCCACCAGACGGGCGAGAGCCTTGAGATCGGTCATGCCGCCCTCCCGCTGTTCACAAGGTCGAGCGCAACGTCGATGATCATGTCCTCCTGGCCGCCGACCATCCGACGCCGTCCCAGTTCCACCAGGATCTCGCGGGCATCGAGGCCATAGGTGCGTGCCGCCGTCTCGGCATGGCGGAGGAAACTGGAATAGACCCCGGCATAGCCCAGCGACAGGGACTCGCGATCGACCCGCACCGGCCGGTCCTGAAGGGGGCGCACCACATCGTCGGCCGCGTCCATCAGGGCGAACAGATCGCAGTCGGTCGGATAGCCCAGCCGTTCCAGCACCGCCACCAGGATCTCCAGCGGAGCATTGCCCGCGCCCGCCCCCATGCCGGCCAGCGAGGCGTCGACGCGATGAACGCCGTTGTCGAGCGCGACGATGGAGTTGGCGACGCCGAACGACAGATTGTGATGGCAATGGATGCCAATCCCGGTCCGGGGATCGAGGACGTCGCGGAAGGCGCGCACCCGTTCCTCCACCCCGGCGGGCAGCAGGGCGCCCGCCGAATCGACGACATAGACGGTTTCCGCGCCGTAGGATTCCATCAGTTTCGCCTGCCGGGCCAGATCGGCCGCCGGGATCATGTGCGACATCATCAGGAAACCCACGGTGTCCATGCCGAGCGAGCGCGCATAGGCGATGTGCTGTTTCGCCACGTCGGCCTCGGTGCAATGGGTCGCGACCCGGACGCTGCGCGCGCCGGCCTCGAAGGCGTGTTTCAGGTCGTCGCGCGTGCCGATGCCGGGGATCAGCAGCACCGTCACCCTGGCCCGGGTAACGACATCGGCGACCGCGCCGATCCAGTCGAGATCGGTGTGATTGCCGAAGCCGTAGGTCATGCTGGCGCCACCCAGTCCGTCGCCGTGGCAGATCTCGATGGCGTCGACGCGGGCCAGGTCGAGGGCGCGCGCGATCCTGACCACCGTTTCGATGTCATAGCGATGCCGCAACGCATGCATGCCATCGCGCAGGGTGACATCCTGGATATAGGGACGTTGCCGTCCTGTCATGGCGGATCTCCTTGTCCGTCGTGCCGGAAGGGCCCCGAAAGGCTCCGTCTCAGGCCAGTTTGCGTTCGACCCACCGTTCGGCCGTCGCCAGCGCCGCGGAGGTCATGATGTCGAGATTGCCGGCATAGGCCGGCAGGTAATGGGCCGCGCCCTCGACCTCGAGGAAAATCGAGGACTTGAGGCCGGTGACGGCGCCGAGGCCGGGGATCACCATCGGAGCGTTGTCGCCGATGCGTTCAAACTGCACCTTCTGCTTGACGCGATAGCCTGGAACATAGGTCCGGACCTCGTCGGCCATCCGGGCGACGGATCGCTCGATCTCCTCGGGTTCCGCCCCCTGGCTCAGGGTGAAGACGGTGTCGCGCATGATCATCGGCGGTTCGGCCGGGTTCAGAATGATGATCGCCTTGCCGCGCCCCGCGCCGCCCACCGTTTCGATGGCGCGCGCCGTGGTCTCCGTGAATTCGTCGATATTGGCGCGCGTGCCCGGCCCGGCGGACCGGCTGGAGACCGAGGCGACGATCTCGGCATAGGGCAGCGCCCCGGCGACGCGGCGGACGGCATACACCATGGGGATGGTCGCCTGACCGCCGCAGGTCACCATATTCACGTTGGGCTGATCCAGATGGGCGTCGATATTGACCGGCGGCACCGTGTGCGGCCCGATCGCCGCCGGCGTCAGATCGATCATCTGCTTGCCGGCCTTACGGCAGATCTCGGCATGGTGACCGTGCGCCGAGGCGGAGGTCGCGTCGAACACCACCCGGACGTCCTGCCATTCCGCCATGCCGGTCAGACCGTCGATCCCCTGGTCGGTGGTGGCGACGCCCAGGCGCCGGGCGCGCGCCAGACCATCGGACTGGGGATCGACCCCCACCAGCACGCCCATGGACAACCGCTTCGAGGTCCGGATGATCTTGATCATCAGATCGGTGCCGATATTGCCCGACCCGAGGATGGCGACTTTATGCGTCATGATCCTGTCACTCCTTGGAAAAGACGGCGCGGACGGACCCCAGTCCGCTGATCCTGGCGTCGTAGACCGCCCCCTTGCGCACATCGACCATCGGCCCCAGGGCGCCCGACAGAATGGTGTCGCCGGCCTTCAGCGGCCAGCCGCCGCGTGCCATGACGCCGGCCAGCCAGCAGGCTGCGTTCAGCGGATTGCCAAGGCAGGCCGCCCCCGCTCCGGTCGACAGGGGCTCGCCCCCCTGTTCCAGCACCATCCCGGCCAGCCGCAGATCGAGCCCCGCGAGAGGCCGCGCCTCCCCCCCCAGGACATAAAGGCCGGAGGAGGCATTGTCGGCGATGGTGTCGACCAGCCGGATGTCCCAGGCCGCGATCCGGGAATCGACGATCTCGATCGCGGGCAGGACATGGTCGACGGCGCGGACCAGATCAGCCATCGTCACCTGGTCCTGATCGAGATCGCGGCCGAGGACGAAAGCCACCTCCGCCTCCACCCGGGGCTGGATCAGCCGTGAAGACGGGATCTCGATGCCATCGGGCATGGCCATGTCGGCGAACAGGATCCCGTAGTCGGGTTCCGACACGCCAAGCTGGCGCTGCACCGCGGGGCTGGTCAGGCCGATCTTGCGGCCGACCATGCGCCGTCCGGCGGCCAGCGACCGTCGGGTGTTGACCGTCTGCACCGCATAGGCGGCGGCGACGTCGCCCTCCGGCAGCAGGGATCGGACCGGCGGGCAGGGTGTTCCGCTTTCCGCCGCCGCCCACAGCCGGCCGGCGACCTCCTCGATGGTTTCCTGAGACGCAGACACGAGAGAGTCCTCCCCTTTCAAAGGCGAACGCAGACGTTGGTCAGTTCCGTATAGAACTCGAGCGAATGAACCCCGCCCTCGCGGCCGATTCCGGACTGCCGTGCGCCGCCGAAGGGGGTTCGCAGGTCGCGCAGGAACCAGGAATTGATCCAGCAGATCCCGACATTGAGAACGCCGGCCATGCGATGGGCGCGGGACAGATCCCGGGTCCAGACGGCGGCGGCCAGCCCATAGGGCGTGTCATTGGCGAGCCGGACCGCCTCGGCCTCGCTATCGAACGGACGGATGTGGCAGCAGGGGCCGAAAATCTCCTCCCGCACCACGCGGGAGCTGTCGTCGAGGCCCGTCCAGATCGTCGGCTGGATCCAGGCGCCGCCGGCCAGGGCGGAGGGCATGGCGGGGATTCCGCCGCCGGTCACCACCTCGGCGCCATCCTCCACGGCCTGGCGGTAATAGGACAGCACCTTTTCCCGGTGCTGTCGGCTGATCAGCGGCCCCAGGCTGGTGCCCGGGTCGTGCGGATCCCCCGGACGCAGCGCCTCGGCGCGCTGCTTCAACGCCGCCACGAAGCGATCGAACAGCGGGCGTTCGACATAGACCCTCTCGGTTCCCAGGCACACCTGACCGCAGTTGGCGAAGACGGAGCGGGCCGTCCCCTCCACCGCCGCCTCCAGATCCGCGTCGGCGAACACGATGGCCGGGTTCTTGCCGCCCAGTTCGAAGGACACGCCGCGGACCCCGTCCGCCGCCGCCTTCATGATCGCGCTGCCGGTGGTCGTCTCCCCCGTGAAGGTGATGGCGTCCACGCCGGGATGGCGGGTCAGAAATTCGCCCGCGGAACCGGGACCGAAACCGTGGACCACATTGTAGACGCCGTCCGGTACCCCGGCCGCCTTCATCACCTCGCCCAGCAGGGTCGCGGTCGAGGGCGTCTCCTCAGACGGTTTCACCACCACCGTATTGCCGCATGCCAGCGCCGGCCCGACCTTCCAGGTCATCAGCAGCAGGGGCAGGTTCCAGGGGCAGACCACGGCGATCACCCCCTTCGGCCGGCGGATGGCATAATTGAGCACCCGCGCCCCGTCCGGAGCCCGCATTTCGAAGCTTTCGGCCGGCACATTCCTCACCATATCGGCGAAGATCCGGAAATTGGCTGCGCCGCGCGGAATATCGAGATGCCGGGCCAGCGACGCCGGCTTGCCTGTATCGGCCACCTCGGCCTCGACGAAATCATCGAACCGCCGCTCGATTTCGGCGGCCACGGCATGCAGCATCGCGGCCCGTTCCGGAATGTCGAGCGATCCCCAGTGCCCGTGGAGCGCCGCACGCGCCGCCGCCACCGCCTGGTCCACGTCGTCCGCGCCCGCCTCATACACGCGGCCCAGCAACGATCCGTCCCCCGGGCTGATGTTGTCGAACATGCGGCCCAGGCTGCCGGCGACCGGGTGCCCGTCGATGAAATTCAGCACAGTCCTCACCTTGACCTCCTACTCCAGTCCCAGAGCGGCGAGTCCCGCCCGGGCGCATATCACGTCCTCGCTTTCGGTGCCGCCGGAGACGCCGATGGCGCCCACGACCATCCCCTCCACCCGGAGGGGAAATCCGCCACCGATCATCACCAGCCGGGGCACCATCCGAAGTCCCTCCCGCAGGTCCTCGTCGTCCTTCAGAACCGCCGGCCAGTCGGAACTGGCGAAGCCGAAACCGGCGGCCGTGTAGGCCTTGTCGATCGCGATCCCGATGGATTGCAGGAAGCATCCCGGAGATCGCAGGAACGCCATCAGATTGCCGCCCGCGTCGACCACCGCTGCGGCAATCCGGATGTCCCGGGCATCGGCCGCCGCCATCGCCGCCGTGACGGCGGCGGGTGTGGGGGGGCGGCGGAGGTCAGACGGGCGGCGGGCTCGACGAGACGCATCAGGTCACCACCGACAGGAACCGGTCGTTCAAGGCCCGCTCGTAATAGAAAATCCCGCGCCCGATCTCTGTATGATCCCAGGTCCTGACCGGCTGGTCGGGATAGAACTGGTAGCCGCCGGCGAAGACCTCGTTGCGGTTGCCCGAGGGATCGAAGAAATAGATCGTCTGCCCGCGGGTGATACCGTGACGTGTCGGGCCGATATCGATTGCCACGTCATGGCGGATCATCAGGTCGGCGGCATGACCAACGGCATTCCAGTCTTCCAGGAAAAAAGCCAGATGGTGCAGTTTTCCCGGTTCGGGATGCTTCACGAAGGCGATGTCGTGGGCCTTGTTCGAGCAGGACATCCAGATGCCCAGCAAGCCGTCAGGCAGATCGACCTTCTCGGTCAGGCGGAAATCCAGGACCTCGGTGAAATAGGCCAGGACCTGCTCGATATTGGGGCCGTAAAGCAGCCCGTGATCCATGCGGATCGCCCCCATCCCATGAGGCGCCTCGTGCCACAGATAGGGATTGTGAGTCCCGGGCGCGGTCTCCGCCGCCGCGATGTCGGCATAAAGCTCGATCCGGTGGCCGGACGGAATGGTGACGCCAACCCGCCGGCCGAGACCCGGCTGCTCCCCCTCTCCGACATGGTCGACGGTCAGCCCGAATGCCTCGGACCGCCGCGCGAAGTCCGCCAGCGAGGCGTCGCTGTCGACCTTGAAAGCCATGACGTCGATCCCGGCATGGTCCGCTTCGCGCAGCACCACAGAATGCCGGTCGAACTCGTCCCAGGCTTTGAGATAGACGCGCCCGTCCGCCTCGCGGGAAACCAGGGACAGGCCGATGTAATCGACGTAATGCCGAACCGCCGCGTCCATATCGAGGACCCGGAGCTGGGCGAAGCCCGGCCGCAACACACCTGTCATTGCCATGGATTGATCCTCCCCGATTGCTTTGTTCCGGCAGCCGGCTTTCCGGCGGCCTTGTTGGTGACAACGTCCGGCGCCGGAGGCCCGGCAGCCTTGATGGTCAGGTCGCTTTCCGGATAAAGCCGGCAGGCCAGCGAAAAGCCCGCCTCCTCGTCGTCCGCGTTCAAATGGGCGCGGCTGACACGCCCGGTGCGGTAACGCCCCTCCAGCACCCGCACACGGCACACGCCGCAGCCGCCTCCCCGGCAGCCGACCGCGATAACGCAGAGACCGGCCCTGCCCAGCGCCGCCAGCACGGACTCCCCCGGTGCGCAAAGGCAGTCTCCCCCGTCCTCTATCCTCACCAGATGGCCCATGCCCATGGTCAGACCTTCTGAAACAGGGGAGAGCGCGGCCTTGATCCGGCGGTATCGGCGGCCGACAGGAAGCGTTCCATGAAGATGTCGCGCTCGAACAGCCGCCCCCGCATCAGGCTGGTAACTGAGGCTTCGATCATCGCCGGCGGGCCGCAGAGATAGGCCGTCATGCCGGCGAAGCGCCCGTCGAACTGACGCTCCGCCACCTCATGGACGAACCCCCGCTCGCCGGACCAGGGGCGGTCGTCGGGCGCCGACAGGGCGGGAACATAGGTCAGGTTGGCATGCCGGGCCGCGAGATCCGCGAACAGATCGGCCATGAAGACGTCGGCCGCCGTGCGCACCCCATGGATCAGGGTCATGGGCAGATCCCATCCCCCCTCCAGCAGATCCAGGATCATCGATTTCGGACTGGACAGGCCCGATCCGCCGGCCAGGAACAGGATCGGTGCCCGCCGCGACCGGCGGACAAAGAACTGACCGTAAGGACCCGTCAGGCGGATCGGGTCGCCCTCGCGCAGGGTGTCGTGAATGTAGCCGGTGGCCTCCCCGCCCGGCACCTTGCGCACGTGCAACTCCACCATACGGTCCTCCGACGGCGGATTGGCGAGCGAGAAGGCGCGCGGCGTTCCGATGCCGGGCAGGTGAAGATTGACATATTGCCCGGCCTGGAAGGCGATGGCCTGTCCCTGGAGCTCGATCCAGACTCCCTTGATATCCGGTGTCAGATCGCGAATCGCAGCCACACGCCCGTCATAGTCCCGGACGGGATGGCAGTGCGCGTCGGGATCGAGGTCGATATCCGCCTCGATCCGAAGATCGGATCGCGGCATGGCCGAACAGGCCAGGACCTTACCTTCGTCCCGTTCGAAATCCATCAGCGCGAAGGACGACGCCCGGCCATGGTCCACCTCGCCCTCCACGAGGTCCACCTTGCAACTGCTGCACAGGCCGTGACCGCAGGCATGGGGAAGCCAGATGCCCTCGCGCAGGCAGGCGTCGAGAATGGTCTGCCCTTCCTCGATGTCGATGGTGCGGTCGATCGGGTCGACGGTCAGCCGGTAGCGGGCGCCCATGGATTTTCCCCTCCCTCAGGTGCAACTGCCGTCGATCCCGGTAAGACCCGGGGTCGTGAATCGCAGCACCGATTTGTGGCCGACACCGTTTGCCGCCAGCCCTTTTTCCAGGTCGGGAGTGAAGGGCTGGCGGTCCAGTTCCCAGCGCGCCTGGGCCCAATCGATCCTCGCCCAGTCGGGATGCAATCCGTAATACTGGGGAAGAAGGTCGGACAGCAAAGAACCAAATGACATGTCCGGCGGCAGGGGAAAGGCCAGTGCGGAACAGAACATCAGATGGTCAACCCAGTTGACGTAAACCACGATGTTGCCGTGAAAACGGTCGACGCTGTCCTTGACCTCTCCGACATAGTCGGGGGCGATGGCTTTGACCGGCATGGATCGTTCCTCCGTCTGTTTTTTGCGTTGATTCGTTCGTTTTTTAGGGTGGACGGACGAGGGCTGCCGGTCTGCCGCCGGCTTCGCCCGCGCGGCCGCCGCCGTCAGCCGGCGACGCGGCCGCGCATCGCCTCCCACTCCTTCCAGGTCCGTTCGTCCGGCGATCCGGCGTAATCCATGTTGTCGACGCCCTTTTCGATGCCGTACCAGTCGAGCACCTGGTCGAGCGACGCGCCGCCGCAATTGCCCTGGAAGATCTGATGCACCGGCAGCCAGGCCTGGACATATTTCTCGGGCTCGTGATCGAAGATGTTTTTGCAGCCGTCGGAACAAAAGTGGTAGCGCTCGCCCCGGTAAACGGTGTCGCGGAAGGCGACCCTGGTCGGATCGTCCGGCTCGGTGAAGGCCATGGGGATCTGGCACACCTGGCAGAGCTGCGGCAGGGCGTTGTTGTAGTAGCGGTGCCCCTCCTTCTCCATCTGGCGCCAATGCAGGAAGCGCGGACGGTACAGGCGGTCCCAGTCCGGACCGTAGGAGGCGCTGAGCCAGTCCATCTCCTGGTCGGTCGGCAACCAGGTGTGGAACGCCGCCGCATGCGTATATTGATAGAAGATCGACCATGCCTCGGTCGAAAGGCGGTTGACCTCCTTGGCGGGCACATCGACGTACTTCGGCAGGGTGATGCCGTAGCGGGCCAGATCTCCGAACAGGGCGCCACCGGCGTCGTTGAAATAGATGTCCCAGGCGTCCTTCCAGGACATGATCCGCCGGGGCAGCATGAAATCCATCATCATCGCCACCAGGGTCAGGACCCGGTAGCCGCGCCAGAACCATTTGTCGATCCAGTGCTGGACGATGGGGACGTTGTCCTCATGCTGTTCCAGGATGAACTTGATCGCCTCCAGCCCCAGCGTCATATGCCGCGCCTCGTCGGACTGCGCCGAGAAGCCGAAGGTCACGGTGGCCATGTCGCCGTTGTAGGCGGCCCCGGACATGAAGGGCACGAACAGCAGGTTGGTCAGCACATATTCGAAGGAAAATCCGATGGCGACCATATATTCGAAGGGGCCCGCCGTCACCGCGTCGTCGAAAAAGGACTTCGGCACCGACAGATACCAGACCCGGTCATGCATCCGGCGGAACGAGTGCAACCCGCTGAAATGCTTGTTGTATTGTCCGATGGTATGAATCTGGGTCTGGGCATGGCGCAGTTCGTCCAGCGCCTGCATCTGCGCTGAAATGCGCAGCCCGGCGTTCGGGATCTGGCGGCCGACATGGGCAAAGCCGCGATGGGCCATATATTCGTCGGGCGAAATGCCGGTCAGGAACAGCTTCAGCGTATTGACATAGCGGCCGTCGGTGATCGCCGTCTGCCCGTTGTTTTGCGAAAAACTGTCCAGCACGGCATAGAGCTTGCGCTCTTTCTCGGCCTGGAACCGCCAGTAGGCATCCATGGTCAGACGGAAGGGATCGTTGAAGTCGTCCCAGTTTCGGATCTTGATGCCTTCGAAACCGACGTCCGGGAACACCTTTCCCATCGGCTGATAGGAGGTTTCCCAGTCAAGGCCGCGCGTCAGAATGCGGTAACGATCCTTGAGGGAGATCTTCTTCTGGACGTTCATGGTGGTCTCCCGCTCAATGATTCCAATGAATGGCAAAATAATCATCATCCTCATCGACGTTTCCCGCCAATGAGATTAATGAAAGATGAATTTCATTCACGGTCCAAGATCGACCAATTTCCAGCTCAACCGATTCTCTGAAAATAACAATCCGGTCAGGACAGTCTATTTTCACCATTCCAGGATAGACGTGACTTACAGAGTTGGGATTGTCCTTCTGAATGGCCGCGATTAGACCCCGCGCCTCATCGTTATTGTGCAGCGTGATCGAAACATTGCTCATGGACGTTGCCTCCCTCAGGCCAGACCCAGCCGCACCATCCGCTCGGCGAAGCGGCCGCCGAGGTCCTCCATCGCCCGCGCTCCGCCTGCCGTTCCCAGCACATGGGTGGCGACCGGCGCCAGGGCGTCCGCGGCCCGGGCGGACCAGTCGGCCGCCCAGCGGCTGATCAGGGCGCGGTTTTCCGGCCCTTCCGCGGCGGCAACCCGGACGACGTGATCAACCCAGCGGGCGTTGTCCTCACGCCATTCGGCGGCGAAGCCCAGAAGCAGAGGAATCGCCGTGGCGCCCCGGCGGTCGCATTCGGCGCCGAAATGGTCATGCACCAGACCCAGCACCATGGCGTCCATCGCCATGTTCTGGGCGACAAACAGTTCGAAGATGTCCTCCGTCACGAAGCTGTCCTCGACCATCCGCCGCAGCCCCTGCCAGGCGGGATCCTCGACCCAGCGCGTTTTGGCGGCGATCAGGGCGGTTTCGGTATTCCCCCCCAGCAGCAGCCCGATCCGGCCGAGAAGCTGGGCCATGCCCAGGCGGTCGCCCATGGCGAAGCAGCTTGCGGCGGTCAGGGCAGCCCCCCAGCCGAAGGCGGTGATGGCGGCGTTGTTGAGGTTGGCGCCCCATTCATAATGGCGCAGCGGCAGCAGACAGAACCGCACCGTCTCCAGCCAGTCGGCGGGAATGACGTCCAACAACCGGCGACGCTCCACCATCTCCATGGCGCTGTCGGCCGCCTCCTGCTGGCGGGCGCGGGCGATGTTGTAGGTGGCGTAATAATACTGGCGGGGATCCTTGAGATCGTACCAGTCCCGCATCACGATCGCGGTGCGGCGCCGGTCGAACTGTTCGAACTGGGGCGCCCACAAAGGCCGGTAATGAAAGTTGACGTCCGGTTGCAGATCGAACGTCGCCTCCTCATACCGGCTGGCCGCCCGGTCCCCGCCCAGACGGTCGGCGACATGCTTGAAGGTCTGTCGCTTCGGTTGGATCACCTGCGTTTTGATATCGATGGTCACGACCTGTCTCCCCTTTCGCAGCCATCCGCGTCAACCGATGTCAGGTCGATGGCCCCGTACCGGCGGCGGAATTCCTCGAACTGGGCGTCCGGCATCATCAATTCGACCGACAGGTCGGGCGAGCCGATGGCCAGCTCGAAGGTGACGAACGCCCGCCGCCGTCCGGTGACCCGGACGAAGTAGGTCATTGCGCCCAACGCGTCCCCGCCCTGCCGTTCCATGCCTTTCGCCCTTCCTCCTGATCCGCGGTCCCGGCATTTGACGACGCCAGGTGACGCGGGAACCCTGCCCATGAGAAAAGCAACCGCCGTGCCAACCGGCCAAAGCCGTCCGGCTCACGAAATTATTGCAATGCAATAGAATGATGGCCGCTATTTTATTGACAAAATGACAGAACCATTATTGCAGACGCGAAATATCTGATTTTTTGTGTGGTCATCTTTTCAAAACTTTGACCATGCCCGTCCGGTTCGTGATTTGATGATTTGATGAAACAGGGAAAGCGGACTGCCCGCTGGGCAATCGGGGGACGGATTGACCGGTCGCGACAAATCACCCACCATCGGCGGCGGGACAATGACGTCCGGGACAGCGAAGGGAGGGACGGATGCCGTCAACGCTGACGGACCTGCTGGCGCGGTTGCGGGAAACGGGAGCCCCCGACCGCGACATTGATTTCCTGATCGCTGAAATCGTCGCCGGGGGAGGATGGGCAGGACGGGCCTACTGGCGGCCGGAACAGGAGGCGCCTGTTCCCTTCCGGCACGCGGATACCTATACGGCATCGCTCGATGCCGCCTTTGCCCTGGCGGAGCATATGGCCCCGGGCCAGACGGTTCAGTTGGAATGGGAAAGCGGCGGACCGGACGCCCGGGCCAGGATCGGCGCCGGCCCCGAGGAACGGGGCCCGTCGCCCGTGCTCGCCTTGCTGAGAGCGCTGTTCGCGGCCATGGCTTCGGCCGGACCGGGGGGATCCGGAGACAGACGTCCGGCGGAGAATCCCGGCGCCGGCGCGCCCTGACGCCCCCCCCCGCCCCCCCCTC
>WASQ01000091.1 GCA_009712185.1 Telmatospirillum sp.
GCCGGCGGCGGGCGGGGCCTCGGGGCGGCACTCCCGGCGGACAATGGGGCCGACCGGCAGGATTTGGCCGGCATATGGTCGCGCCGGAGGAACGAGGCGCGGACTGATCACCCGGTCAGGAACTATCCGATGGTAGAGATGGTCTGCGCCCTCCACCCCCATTCCCTGCGGCAGGATCGCCAACGGGCGGTCGGAAAAGGTCGTCAGGCCCTCCATCACCATATCGGCATTGTTGATGGCGATCAGGGGCAGGCCGGCACGGCGTACGGCCCCAAGGGCGTAGACCGAGTCGCAGCCCACGGCATCGGGGCGGAAGCGGGCGATCGCGGCGGCCCCCACCCGGTCGGCCGCGCGCAGTGTCTTCCACATGCCGGCGGCGTCGGCGAGCGTCCTGAGGATGCTGATGCGTCCGCCCGACGCGCCATAGTGCAGTGACGGCATGGCGGTCGGGCGGCCGATATCGGGCTTGTCCTCGAAATACCACAATCCGTTGTCCGATGTGACCACCTCGACCGTGGCGCCCCGGTCGGCCAGCGCGGCGATGATGGCGTGGCAGCGGGTCGAGTTGCCCAATCCGAGGCCATTGACCAGGGCGAGGATCCGCGCCGTCATGACGCCTCCATCGCGAGAACCAGCCCGAATGGCGGCACGCGGACGGGCGACGTCCCGCGAAGCCCTGACGCCGCGGCCAGACGGTCGAGCGCGGACGGCGAAAACAGGGTGATCGCCAATCCGTGACGGCGGTGAAAGGCGCGATAGAGCCGGCCTCCCGCGCCGTCGGACGGAGCCAGCAGAACAATCCGTCCCCCCGGCGCCAGATGACGCCGCGCGTTGTCGAGAACGGCGGACGCATCGGGCACGAATTCCAGGACTCCGGCCAGCAGGATGCGGTCGAAGCGCCGGCCGAGGTCGATGGCGGCGGCGTCGCCCACCACCGCCTGGTCCGGCCGTCCCCCATCACACACCGCCCCGGCCTCGGCGATCATGGCGGGGGACCGGTCGACCATGACCACCGGCCCGGCACCGGCCGCCCGCGCCAGGGCACCGTAAAAGCCGGTGCCGCAGCCAAGATCCAGCAGGCTCCGTCCGGCCAGCGGTTGCGCCGCCTCCAGGACCCGGGCCGCTTCCCGACGCCGCTGGATGGCCCAGAGCCCGCAAGACAGCGCGGCCCGGTAGCCGGCCGCCCGGGCGTCGAAATAGGCGGTGACGGGATCCCCGGCGCCGGTCATCGCGGGGGAGCCGTGGTGGCGGGCGCGGCGCAACCGGCGGGCGGCGCCTCGCCGGTTGCGCCGGCGGGCGGCGGCGAAACGGACATATCGGGCAGACTGAGGCGCCCCAGGGGCGCCGCCAGAACCAGCGGCGACTTGCCGTCCCTGGCGGTCAGCCAGAGCCGGTAATCGCCGTCGGCCAACGCGAAGTCGGGGGAAAACCAGGGGGCCAGCGTGCCTTTTTGCGGCGATCCGACGGTTTGTCGTCCCAGCGGCACGGTGCGGATGCCGGCGTCTCCCTCCAGGCACAGAACCGGATCGATCAGCGTCAGGAACCGCAATCCGGTGTAGCCCCGTAACAGGCGGCCTTGCAGAACCGCCCGCAGTCTCAGGCCCTCTCCGGCCGTCCGGTTTCCGGGGGCGCGAAGCTCGACACCCACCGGATGGCGTTCCCCGGGAATATCGACGGCGAAGACCACGCCGGTCGCGGTCTTCCGGGGCGCGGCCGCCGGGCCCTCCGCCAGAAACGTCTGTTCGAACCCGGTCGGGACATAGGCGTTGGGGAAGCTTTTCAGGCAGTTGCCGTCGGCGGTGCGATAGGGAAGAAACAGAAAGTGGCGGCTTTCCACGATATCCCCGGTGAAGACCGGGGCCAGTCCCGTGAAAGGCTGGGACCGGGCCAGCTCCATCCCAAGGGCCTGGCCTTTCCCGTTTCTACTGGCGTCCCCATCGGCGTTTGCGTCGGCCTCCTCCCGGCGCAGAATGGCGTAACACAGCCCGTCTTGCAGACCGGCCGGGCGTATCCCGCCGGCGGCCGGGGTCGTCCGGAACAGAAAGGCCATCTGGCCGTCGACGCCTTCCTGGACAAGGCGCCAGCTCCGGTTCTGGCGCCAGAACAGGGAGGCGTGACGGTCGAAGTCTTCCGGATCGGTCTCGAAGGCGGCCTTGGCGGTGGCCGCGATCTCGGCCTGAAGGGGCGTCAGTCCGGACGGCCGGGCCCGGGTCAGAAGGCTGGTCGCCTGGGTGACCGACGGCGCGGCCGCGAGACAGAGAATCGCCCCGGCCAGGAGTCCCGCCGCCCGGGACGACCGCTGTTCCAGCCGGGCCAGAATCCGGTCCCCGGCCCGGGCGCCCAAAAGGGCCAGGGCCGGGATCGCCGCGACCACATGGCGCACATTGATGGAACTGGCGGCCACCTCGATCAGAAAAAAGAGACCGACCAGAAGCGGAAACAGCATCGCGCCGCGCCGGCCGGCCGGTCCGATGGCGCCGGCCAGCCCCGCCCCGCAGAGGATCACCGCCAGTCCCTGTCCCAGAAGCGCGGGGATCAGTCCCGCCGGCGGCGGGGCCGTGGGAAGGGCCGTCGGTCCGCCCAGCAGGGCCAGGGCCAGGGAAAGCTTTCCAAGGGGGTCGAAGCCCCCGAGAAGATAGTTGTCGGCCACCCCGCCCGGCATCGGCGCCGCCTTGACGGCGGCCGGTTCGAAACCGCCTCCCGCCAGGGCGGGCAGAAAGGGAAGAACAAGTCCGGCCGCCAGCGCCAGGGTGTGACGATGGCTCCAGCCCGGTCGCCGGATCAGCGCGGCCAGCAGCAAGGCCAGACCCGGCAGGATCATTTGAAGATGGATCTGCGATCCGATGGCGAGCGCCGCGGCCGCCACTCCCAGGGACAGGGCCCGCCCCCGTTCGAGATAGTGTTGTCCGCAGAGGGTCGCCACCGTGGCGAACAGCAGGATATAGCCGGGATTCCAGACCCGGAGCACCTCGTCCAGAATGGGCGATCCCGCCATCAGGGCGGCGCCGAGGACGGCGGCACGAGGACCGGAGCCCCGGGCCAGTGCCAGCGCAAGCAGTGCAACGGACAGGGCGAACAGGACCAGGACGCCGGCATGGGCGGCCGCGATCCCGGGATTGCCGGCCAGCAGCAGGCGCAACAGCAGATAGAAGGCTCCGCCAGGCGGGCGGGCGCCCCCGTTGATCTCAGGCCCCAGGACCTGGAGGGGGCCGAACAGCGCCCGCCACAGATCCCGGTCGCCCCAGACCGTCAGATCGGTATCGCCCACACCGGAGAAGGCCGCGCCGATGCGCAGACAGACAACGCCGGCCAGCATGGCGATCAGGCAGCGGCGGAAGGCGATGCCGCGGGATCGGTCCGCCATCTGCTATGGATCTCCCCCTGCTTACACCCCCGGCCGGACCGGCGGCCTCATGCGGCTTTGAGGAATGCCTCGAAGGCGCTGACGAAATAAAGGACGGCTTCTTCCGACAGGCCGGCCTCGACCGGAATGCACAGTTCGACGACCGTTGTCTTATCGCGGATATAGATTTTCGGCAGGACGCCCCGCGCGCTGATGGCATTGATCTGGTCCGCCGGCATTTCGCCGTTGAGATAGGCTGTCAGGACGCAAAGACGGAACAGGTCCGGATGGGCCTCGCTGTTGCCGAACATCAGCACCATGCCCGACATCCCGAGCTTCATGAAGCGGACGGCGGGACGGCCATCGTCGGCACGCAGGATCTGTGGAACGAAGCCGCATTTTTCGAGAAGCCGGGCCATTCTCGGCACCGAAATGGAATGGATGATTCCGTCCCTCAGGCTGTCCTGGGTATCGGAGGCGGGTGTGGTTTCCTGGTTGGTCATGATCGGTTGTCCTGGGGTGTGGAAGGGCGGCCGTCCGGTCCATCTCCGGTGCGGCCGGGCGGCTTGCGGACGGCTTCCGGCCGGGAAGGGGTCGCTCCGGATCAGTGTCCCGACTGATGCAGGATCACCTCGGCCAGGCCGGTTTCATAGGTCTGGCCGGCCTTGGTCAGCGTCAGCGCATAGGGATAGGATCCCTTCACCAGCCCCTTGCGGTCCAGCGCCGCCCAGACCGACGGATTGTGCAGGCCGGTGGCATCCTGCGCCGACACCACCTTGTCGCCGATATGGAAGTGGTCGCCATGGGGATGGGGGATCTGCGACATGAACAGATCTCCGGTGTCCTGAACCGGTGTCGCCAGTTCGGGGTAGCGCGCCATTTCCTGAAGCAGCGTCAGCGTTTTCAACTGCAGGGGGTTGAGTTTCAGCGGGTTTTTCTTGAGCGGCATGGGGCGGTTCTCCTTCGCGTGCGCCTTTTTCGACCTTCCTACAGGACCGGAAGAACGAGCGCCAGTCGCAACCGGGCGGGCGGAGCGAATTTTTGACGGAATTTCACTGGAGGCCTGGAACCGGCGGGCGCATGATTTCCCGGTCGTTCGTTCCGGGGAATGATAATCAATGCCGGCATTCTGTGAAGATGACGGACAGGATTGATCGTTCCCCAGCGGACAAACGCCGAAATGTGGCGCCGCTGCATTTCTTTGGAGATAGTCAAATGTCGGGTTCCGATCCGCGTTGGAAATGGGGTTTTCCTGCGGACATGCGTGACGTGGTCTTCACCGTGTTTCCGGCACATCCGATGACAGCTCTGCCATTCCTTGCCGGTCCTCGTCCCGTTTCGCGCCGGTTTCCGACCGGCGCCGTCCGCGCGCGGATTTCGTGAGCCCCCAACGCGGGGCGTTGCGACCCCGCGGGAGATATCGGGAGGACCTATGGACCACGCTTTGACGTTCGTAATCGCCGCCCTGTGCATCCTGGTCATCTTCTACCGGTTCTACGGGGTCTTCTTCGTGAGGAAGGTGCTGGCGGTCGATGACCGGTTGGAAACGCCGTCGCATCAGCTCTATGACGGGAAAAACTATGTTCCGACGAAAAAGTGGGTGACGGCGGGGCATCATTTCGCGGCCATCGCCGCGGCGGGGCCGCTGGTCGGGCCGATCTTGGCCGCCCAGTTCGGCTATCTTCCCGGCTTTCTGTGGCTGCTGATCGGTTGCGTGATCGGAGGGGCCGTTCATGACACCGTGGTGTTGTTCGCGTCGATGCGCCATCGCGGGAAATCGCTGTCGGATGTCGCCCGTGCCGAACTGGGGCCGGTCGCGGGATGGTGCACCGGTCTTGCCATGCTGTTCATCATCATGATCACCATGGCCGGCCTGTCGATGGTGGTCGTCTATGCGCTGGCGAAGAATCCCTGGGGCGTGTTCGCCGTCGGCATGACGATTCCCATCGCGGTCTGCGTCGGACTTTGGGAACGCACGACCGGCAATCTGAAAGCCGCGACCCTGTTCGGCGTGGCGGCCATCGCCTTTTGCGTCTTCGTCGGTCCCGATCTGGTCGGCAACGACCGGACCGGTTACACCGCGTTCGGAACCCTTCTCTACCTTCCGGCGTCGACGATCAGCCTGATCCTGCCGATCTACGCCTTTTTCGCGGCCACTCTGCCGGTGTGGATGCTGCTGGTGCCACGCGACTATCTGTCGAGCTATATGAAGATCGGGGTGTTCGTCGCGCTGATCGTCGGGGTGGTGTTCGTCAATCCCGAGATCCGGTTCCCGGCGACCACCGATTTCATCGGTGGCGGCGGTCCGATCATTCCGGGCAAGGTCTGGCCATTCGTCTCGATCACCATCGCCTGTGGCGCGATCTCGGGATTCCATGCCTTCATCGGTTCGGGAACGACACCCAAACTGATCGATAAATGGTCCGACATTCTGCCGGTCGGGTTCGGGTCGATGCTGGCCGAATGCATGGTCGGCGTGATGGCCCTGATCGCCGCCACTGTGCTTCATCCGGCCGACTATTTCGCCATCAATTCGGCACCGGCGGTGTTCAAGACCCTGGGACTGACCGTGGTCGACCTGCCGCGTCTGATCGAGGACATCGGCCTCGACCTCACAGGGCGGACCGGCGGCGCCGTCACCCTGGCCGTCGGCATGACCTCGATCTTCACCGGTATCCCCTGGTTTTCCCACCTTGCGGGTTACTTCTTCCAGTTCGTGGTGATGTTCGAGGCGGTGTTCATCCTGACCGCCATCGATTCGGGCACCCGTGTCGCCCGCTATCTGATGCAGGATTTCGTGGGCGATCTCTATGCGCCCCTGAAGCAGTTGGACTGGATTCCCGGCATGCTGGCCACTAGCTTCATCGCCTGCCTCGCCTGGGGCTATCTGCTGTGTTCGGGCGATATCGGATCGATCTGGACCCTGTTCGGCGTTTCGAACCAGCTCATGGCCTCCATCGGTCTGGTCGTCGGTGCCACCATCGTCCTGCGCATCGGCGCCAGGCGCTGGTACATGCTGACCTGCCTGGTGCCACTGGCCTATCTCTATGCCACGGTCAATGCCGCGGGATGCTGGATGGTTGTGAACGTTTATCTGAACACCCAGTCCAAGGGCTATAACGTCCTGAACGGCGTTCTCTCCGTCATCATGCTGATTCTCGGCGTGATCATTTTCCTGTCCGCGCTGATCAAATGGAAAGAACTGCTGGACATCCGGCGCGCCCATGGCGGGACCGCCGTCGCCGCTGAATAAAGAAGTCGCGCCGGGACAACAGGCGTTGTCTTTTGTCATCAGGGCCGGACGGCAAGAGGTCGTCCGGCCCTTCCTTTTGTGCGGCAACAGCGGGGGCCACAAATTCCGATGATTGTGAATCCCTGATCACCGATTACACTGTGATGAAACAGGTGACTGGCTGTCAGCCGCCGGCAGGCGGGGCATTTCCTTTGACTTTTTTTAAGGAAGACGGCCCGGCCGGTCACCGGGGATCTGTCCTGGGCGCGGCATTCCGATGGGGCGATGCCGCAGGTGGGGGGCCTGGCAGGGTTCGGGGCGTGACGCCCCCGGGGCGCGATGTCTTGTATCGCGGGCTTGGCCGACACCATATCCGGACAAAAAAGGACAAGGATGACTTAACCGGAGACGTTCAAATGACGAGCATGATGCCGAAAGTGGGGTGGGCCGCTCTGTCCGTGATCGGTGCCCTGGCGTTGGGGGTCGTGGCCTTGAGCCGCGGCGAATCCATCAACGCCCTGTGGCTGGTCATCGCCGCGGTCAGCACCTATCTGGTCGCCTACCGGGTTTATGGCCTGTTCATTTCACGAGAGGTGATCGTTGCCGATCCCACTCGTCAGACTCCCGCCGTCCGCTACAATGACGGCCTCGATTATGTTCCCACCAACAAATATGTGCTGTTCGGTCACCATTTCGCGGCCATCGCGGGGGCGGGGCCGCTGGTGGGACCGGTCCTGGCGGCACAGATGGGCTATCTGCCCGGAACGCTCTGGATCATCGCCGGCGTGGTGTTCGCGGGCGCGGTTCAGGACTTTCTGGTCCTGATGATTTCGACGCGGCGCGACGGCCGGTCGCTGGGCGACATCATCCGCACCGAGATGGGGCCGGTTGCCGGCGGCATTGCCCTGATCGGCGTTCTGCTGATCATGATCATCATCGTCGCCATCCTGGCGCTTGTCGTCGTCAAGGCGCTGGCCGGCAGTCCCTGGGGCACCTTCACGGTGTTCTCGACAATTCCGACCGCCATCGTGATGGGGGTCTACTGCCGTTTCATCCGTCCCGGCCGCGTGGGCGAGATGTCGCTGATCGGTCTGGTTCTGCTGATGGCGGCACTGGTCTATGGCCGGACCGTGAGTGAGAGTCCGACCCTGGCACCGCTGTTCACCTATTCCGGCGAGAACCTCGCCATCATGATGATGGCCTACGGCTTCGTCGCGTCGGTGCTGCCGGTGTGGCTGCTGCTGGCTCCCCGCGACTATCTGACCACCTTCCTCAAGATCGGCACCATCTGCGCCCTGGCCGTCGGCATCGTGCTTGTCATGCCCGACCTCCGGATGCCGGCCGTCACCAAATTCATCGACGGCACCGGTCCGGTGTTCTCGGGCGATCTGTTCCCCTTCCTGTTCATCACCATCGCCTGCGGCGCGGTGTCCGGCTTCCATTCGCTGATTTCGTCGGGCACCACCCCCAAGATGCTGGAGAACGAGAGCCAGGGCGTTTTCATCGGGTTCGGCGGCATGCTGATGGAAAGCTTCGTCGCCATCATGGCGATGATCGCCGCCACCGTTCTGGATCCCGGCGTCTATTTCGCGATGAACAGCCCCGCCGCCTTGATCGGCGTCGATCCGGCCCATGCGGCCGAGGTGATCTCCGGCTGGGGTTTCGCCATCACACCCGACGTCCTGACCCAGGTGGCCCAGGACGTGGGAGAGAAATCGATCCTGTCCCGGGCCGGCGGCGCACCCACGCTGGCTGTCGGCATGGCCCAGATCTTCGCCAATCTGATCGGCGGACGCGCCCTGATGGGCTTCTGGTATCACTTTGCGATCCTGTTCGAGGCCCTGTTCATTCTGACGACCGTGGACGCCGGAACGCGGGTCGCCCGTTTCATGATCCAGGACATGATCGGCGCCGTGGTACCGTCGTTCAAGGAAACCCGGAACTGGGCCAATAATCTGGCCGGTTCCTTCCTGGCTGTCGCCGCCTGGGGATATTTTCTCTATGTCGGTGTCGTCGATCCTCTGGGCGGCATCAACACCCTGTGGCCGCTGTTCGGCATCTCCAACCAGATGCTGGCCGGGATCGCGCTCACCATGTCGACCGTCGTTCTCTTCAAGATGAAGCGGGGCCGCTATGCCTGGGTACCGGGCATCCCGGCGGCCTGGCTGTTCATCTGCACCATGTCGGCCGGATTGCAGAAGGTGTTCAGCCCGCTGCCGTCCATCGGTTTCTGGGCGCACGGCCGCAAGTTCAGCGACGCCCTGGAAAAAGGTCAGGTCCTGGCGCCGGCCAAGAGCCTGGAGCAGATGTCGCAGATCGTCTTCAACGATTATGTCGACACGACGCTCGCGGCTCTGTTCGTGTTCCTGCTGTTGTCGATGGTGTTCTATGGCGTGCTGGCCATCCGCAAGGCCCTGGCCTCGCCCAAGGCGACCGTCACCGAGATCGGAGGAGGCAGCGTTGGACATGCGTGAGCAGTTCGATCTCCTCTACCGGCGTCTGAAACAGACCGGACGCCTGATGATCGGCGTGCCCGACTACGACACCTATGTCGAGCACCGGCGCCGCGTGCATCCGGACCAGCCGGTCATGACCTATGAGGAGTTCTTCCGCGAACGCCAGGAAAGCCGGTACGGCTTCGCCCCCGGCAAGATCGGCCGCTGCTGCTGAAATCCTGTCCCGGCCGGCGATGAGTCCTCCTCATCGCCGGCCGGGTTCGGGATGTGGTCATCCGTCTTTCCGGACCGCCGCCAGCTTCATTTGCAGCGCCGTCAAAAGGGCATCGAAATGCCCGCTGTTTCCGCGCAGGAACGACTGGAAATCGCTGCGGATCGTCAGAAGGACGCTGCCGCCGTCGACCGCCACATCGGCGATGACCGGATGCCCGTCGGCCGCCCGGACCACCCGCCAGTCGAGCGCGATGGTGTCGTCGGGCACGGTTGCCAGAGAATGCACCACCAGGGCATCGCCGTCGCGTTCCGATCCCGCGAGATCGACGCGAAGGCTGGCCGGGACGCCCTGCGTTTCGCTCGACCAGCAGTCCGACAGATACTGCGGCAGCAACTGCAGGAAAATGGTCCGGTCCGACTGTGACGCGCGGTTCCAGTAGCGCCCCAGAACCTCATCGGCGAAGACGCCCATATCGCCATAGCGTTCGATCAGGCCCTTGAGGCGGGCCACCCGCTCCGCCGGCTCCAATGTCTGACCGCCATAAGCCCCGCGGGCGTCCTCCACCAGCCGGGTGATCAGGACACGGGCGTCGGCATCGTCGTCGGCGCGGGCGGCGCCGGCCGACAGGGGCAGGGCGAGGCAGAAAGCCGCCACCGCCTGGATCATAAGGCGTTTCATCGCGGGTATTTTCCTGTTGGCGTTGACAACATCGGGAGGGGGTGTCCGGTCAGCGCGAGTAGGGGTCGGACGGTCCGTTGTCCGCCGGGCCCTCGCCGACCGCCTTCTTGGTGATCTGAATCCCGTATTTCTTGATGCGGTGCCAGAGGCTGCGTTCGTTGATGCCAAGAAGCCCCGCCGCGCCCACCTGGACGCCATCGGTCTGATTGAGCGCCGACAGGATCAGGTTGCGCTCGATCCGGGCCAGTTCCTGATCAAGGTCGATCGGAAAGGTGATCTCGCCGCTGACGGTCTTGCGCGGCGCCGACAGATAGCGGGGCAGGTCGCCCTCGCCAATCTCCGTCCCCTTGCAGACGATCACCGCCCGCTCGATGCAGTTCTGCAATTCGCGGATGTTGCCGGGCCAGCCGTAGCGGGCCATCGCGGTCAGGGCGGCCGCCGAAAATCCGACGATTCGCTTGCCCATGTCGGCATTGAGGCTGTCCAGGAAGAACAGGGCCAGTCTCGGAATGTCGTCCAGGCGTTCGCGCAAGGGGGGAAGGGCGATCGGGAAGACATTCAGGCGATAGAACAGATCTTCCCGGAACCGGCCGGCCGAGACCTCCCGCCGCAGATCCTTGTTGGTCGCCGCCACGATCCTGACATCGACATTTCGGGTCCGCGTGCTGCCGACCGGCTCGAAGGCGCGTTCCTGCAGGACGCGCAGGATCTTGGCCTGGATCGATGGCGGCATGTCGCCGATCTCGTCCAGGAAAAGCGTGCCCCGGTCGGCCTGTTCGAACCGGCCCTGACGGTTGGCGTGTGCCCCGGTGAAGGCGCCCTTCACATGCCCGAACAGCTCGCTTTCGAGCAGGGTTTCCGGGATGGCGGCGCAGTTGATGGCGACGAAGGGCTGTTCCCGGCGCCCGCTGTTGTAATGGACGGCGCGTGCCACCATTTCCTTGCCGGTTCCGCTTTCGCCGGTAATCAGGACGTTGGCGCGACTGTCGCAAACCTCGGTGATATTCTCGATCACCTTGCGGAAGGCGGCGCTGTCTCCCACCAGATTCTCGAAACGGTATCGCCCCCCCAGTTCGTCCCGGAGACGCTCGTTGTCGGCCAGGGCGTCCTTCAGCCGCAGGGCGTTTTTGAGGACGGTCTCCAGGTCATCGATTTCGAAGGGCTTTCCGACGTAGTCGAAGGCCCCCTCCTTGATCACCTCGACCGCATCCTTGACCGAGCTGTAGGCCGTCATCACCACGACCGGAAGGTCGGGACGCCGCTTGCGGCTTTCCCGGAGCAGGTCCCGTCCGCTGAGACCCGGCATCCGGAGATCGGTCAGAAGGAGATCGACCGTCTCGGCGTCAAGAAGGCGCAGGGCATCGTGACCATTGGTCGCGCCCAACACCCGGTATCCCAGTTGTTCGAGAGCGACCGTCAGGACGTCGGAAAGGCGTTCCTCGTCATCGACGAGCAGAATCGTGTGCGGCATTGGCCAAGGTCCGGTTGCTGACCGGAAGAATAAGGGTGAAGGTGGCCCCCTGGCCAGCGGGACTGCTGCATTCCACCCGGCCATGATGGCTTTCCATCACAGAAAACACTTTGGCGAGGCCGAGCCCGGTTCCATGCTGCTTGGTCGAAAAGAAGGGGTCGAAGATCTTGTCTTCGATCTCTTTCGGGATGCCCGGACCATCGTCGGCAAAGGCGATCGCGATGTCGTCATCCCTGCGGTCAAGGCTGATCGTCAGCCGGCCACCCTTTTCCATCGCCTCGACCGCATTCAGGACGAGATTGAGGCAGGCCTGATAGAGATGATCCTCGTCGGCCTCGACGGCCGCGTCGCCGATCCGGTCCTCGACCGTCAGGGTGACACCATGGCGCGACAATTCCGGTTCGCAGAAATCGGCCACGCGCGCGACGACGCGGATCGGCGGCAGGGGCCGCAGGACCGCCTCGCGCGGACGGGCGAAGGACAGGAATTCCTCGATCAGGCCGTCGATACGCCGGACCTCGTCGATGACATAGCCCAGCAGCTTGACATCGGCTCCGGCCAGCCCGTTCCGTCTGCGGATCAGCTCCGCCGAGGTCTTGATGGTCCCCAGCGGGTTCCGTACCTCATGGGCGATGCCGACCGCCACTTCGCCCACGGCGGACAGCCGGTCGCGCCGGCGCAGATCGACCTCCAGCTTCTGCAAATGCGCCAGCCTTTCGGCCATGTGATTGAAAACGTTGGCGAGTTCCGCAACCTCATCGCGACCGGTCACATCGACCCGATGGGCATAATCGCCCGCGGTAATCGACTGGACGCCGGTCGCCAGCGCCCTCAGCGGTCGGGACAGCCTGCGCGAGACGAACACCCCGGCGATGCCGGTCAGGGTCAGGCCGGCGACGAACACGGTGATCAGGATATTGACCGGAAGGTCCCAGACGCTGGGCATTTCCGAACTTTTGAGGCCGGCGGACATGACGCCGATCATACTGCCACGGTCGTCGCGGAGCGGTTGATAAAGAACCCGGTAGCCGCCTTCCTCGGCCGCGGGATCGTAAACGTCGCCCCGGCCGGATTCCAGCGCCGCCGTCACCTCCGGCGGCAGGGGGGTGCCGCTGGCGGTGTCGCTGCGCGACGAATAGATCATCTTGAAGCCGCCAGGGCGGCGGTAATAGAGCCTGAGATCGAGCGTCGTGATCGATTGCAGATTTTCGATGAAATTCTCGTCAAGCCAGGTGCCCACCAGAATCTGATAGGTCTGGTCTCCGGCCTCGTAGGTGAAGGCGCCCCCCGTGATCACCTGGGTCGCATCCGGCAGGGTGAGCGCATAGAGGGTATTGCGCACCTCGGGCGACAGCGGGTCGATATGGCGCACCGGATAATTGGAATAAAGGATCTGCTGATTGCGGTCCGAGACCACGACAACGCCATATCCCAGCGTCTGGGCCAGATGCAGGAAGGCGCTGTCGGCCCGGATCACCGGATCGGCCGGGGATCGCTTCTGTTCGTACAGGAAACGGGCGAGACCCACCGCCTCGGACTGCGATTCCCGGAAACTCGACAGGAACATGGTCGAGGATTCGCGCAGGAAAAGCTGGACGTCGTCATTGACCACATGGGTCACGAGGCGAACCGTCAGATCCGCCGCGATCGACGTCGGAACCAGGCTGATCACCAGCGAGGCAATGGTCAGCTTCGCCTGCAGCGACGACAGCCACCGCCGCAAACCACGACCGCTCTGCTCCGGAGGCGGGGCGTTCATCCTTGCGTTCTCCCTGGTGGCCGGGGCGCGGTCGGTGGGACCGGCCCTCAGCCGCCGTTCCGGCCGGAGGCCGGTTCCGCAGACGGGACAAGGTCGTCCGCGTCAAGGTCCTTCGCGAAAAAGGCCGCCAGGGCGCGTCCGACCTCGGCGCGTTGCTTGTCGACGGTGATCATGTGGTAGCTGTCGTTCAGCAGCAGCAGCTCCGTCGGGCCGCCGAGATGCTGTTCAACATAAAGGGCGTTCCCCTTGCTGGCGACATCGTCATTGTCGGCATGGGCGATGAAGGCGGGAGTCGTGATCTCCGGCATCTCCCGCTTGACCACATCGACCAGGGCCAGAAGCTGGCGCAGCGAGGCGCCGGTCATGCCGAGATTGCCGGCCTCGGCCGAATTGCCGGAGGTCATGTTGGCGACCACGCGCTGACGCAGGCGGTCGTCCTTGATGCCATAGGGGAAATTCTCGACGAACCGGTAGCGCAGCCCCAGCGGCGTATGCAGGAACAGAGGCAGCAGGAAGGACAGTTTCGGGATCGCCCAGCCGTCGTAGCGCAGCGTGGTCGACAGCAATCCCAGCCCCCGGATCTCGCCCGGGTGGAGGGCTGCGAGATGCATGGCGAGGACCGCCCCCATGGACAGGCCGGCGACGAAAACCGTGTCATGTTTCCGTCGCAGCGAGGCATAGGCCGTCTCGACGCTGGCGTGCCAGTCCGGCCAGCGGGTGTGCAGCAGATCCTCCTCGGTGCCGCAATGGCCGGCCAACTGGCAGCCATAAACGGTGAAGCCGGCCTGCGACAGGCTCTTGCCCAGGAACCGCATTTCGGTCGGCGTGCCGGTCAGCCCATGGATCAGCAGCACGGCCGCCCGGCCGCCGGGAAGGAAAAAGCTGGCATCGGGCAGTTGGGCGCGGCCGGCCTCGGTCCCGATTCCGCCGGGGCCGGACCAGGGCTTGGCGCCGAAATAGCGAAGCTTGAACCGCTGCCAGGCGGTTTCGCGCGAAAAAAGGCTCTTTTGGCCGTTGCTCATAACGTCGTTCCATCCATCCCGGGGAGACGGGGCGTCCGCGCCGTCCGGGCGAACCCGGACGGCGCAGGAATGACAGGTCGCAACCGTCAATTCGGGACGCGTTTTCCTTTAGCCGCGCGTCGCGCGGGTGAACAGTTGGTCGAGCAGGTTGAACGCCAGATCCATCTCCTCGTAGCTGATGGTCAGCGACGGGGCGAGGGTGATCACGTTCTTCCAGTAACCGCCGATGTCGAGGACCAGCCCGACCTTCTTGCCATTGGCATCGAGATCACCCGCCATGGCGAGATCGACGATGCGGTCGGTCATGGCCTTGTCCGGGGTGAACCGGTCCTCCGCCGTGATCTCGATACGCAGCGCCATGCCGATGCCGTCGACATCGCCCACGATCTTGTGGCGCTTTTTCAGCTCCTTGATGCCCTCAAGGAAATAGGCGCCCTTCTCACGGGTCATGGTCTCGTAGTCGTCCTCGTCCATCATCTTGATGGCTTCGAGGGCGACGGCGGTGCCCAGCGGATTGGACGAGAAGGTCGAGTGGGTGGAGCCCGGCGGGAAGATCTCAGGGGTGATCAGCTCTTCGCGGGCCCAGAGGCCGGCGATCGGGTTGAGGCCGTTGGTCACCGCCTTGCCGAAGACGATGACGTCGGGTTCGACATTGAAGTTCTCGATCGCCCAGAATTTGCCGGCGCGATAGAAGCCCATCTGGATCTCGTCATCGACGAGAAGGATCTTGCGGGCCTCCAGGACCTTTTTCAGCTTCTCGAAATAGCCGGGCGGCGGAACGACATAGCCGCCGGTGCCCTGGATCGCCTCGACATAGAAGGCGGCATATTCGGCGGTTCCGGCCTTCGGATCCCAGACGCCGTAATATTCCGTGTCGAACAGCCGGGCGAACTGGTCAACGCAGTGGAGGCCGCAGTCTTCCCGCTTCTTGCCATAGGGGCAGCGGAAGCAATAGGGGAATGGCACGAACTGGGCGCGGTCGCCGAAATGGCCGTAACGGCGCCGGTAGCGGTAGGACGAGGTGATCGCGGAGGCGCCCAGGGTGCGGCCGTGGTACCCGCCCTCGAAAGCGAACATCAGGCTTTTGCCGCCGGTGGCATTGCGGACCAGCTTCAGGCTGTCCTCGATGGCCTGCGCGCCGCCGACGTTGAAATGCACACGGCCCTTGGTGCCCCAGGTCTTTTCCACACGCTTGCCGATCGCGGTGGCCAGCTCGATCTTCTCCTTGTGCAGATACTGGCAGGCCAGTTGCGGCAGGGTATCGATCTGACGATGCAGCGCGTCGTTGAGGCGCTTGTTGGCGTAACCGAAATTGACCGCCGAATACCACATCTGAAGATCAAGGAACGGCTTACCGTCCGTATCGTAAAGATAGGATCCCTCGCACCGGGCGAAGATTTTCGGCGGGTTGATGTGGTGGACCGTATCACCAAAGGAACAGTACTGCGCCTCGTCGCGCAGCAGATCACTGTCAGTCATTTCAAGATTTACTCCAGACATCAACCGAAGGCGGCTGCAACTCCAAGCCGCCGGGGTTCTTCGAGCAGGGTCGCCAACAGATCGTTGGCGTGAACGAAATCGCGGAACGCGACGAAGGGCAGATGCCTGTCGCGGCAATAGGTCAGAAGCTTGTCCTTGGCGAACACCAGATCGACCGCGCCGGCGGCGCACATGTCCGAGGCGCCGTCGCCGATCAGGAGATTGAGAACGCCGCCTCGGGCGCCGCCAGTGGCGCCTGAGGCGGCAATGGCGCATTTGCAGGTGCCGCTCGACTTGGCGCAGTCCGGGTTGGCATGGGGAAAGGCCAGGCGGTAGCGGTCGGGGCCGGCCATCTCCAGCCGGTTGGCAAGGATCGGCAGGCCGCCCAGGCCATGGCGGACCAGGATCCGGCGGATCGCGTAATCCAATCCGTCACTGACCACGGTGAGCGGAACGCCGGCGGCGGCGCAGGGCGCGGCAAAGGCGGGAAATCCGGGGGCGATCTCGACCGAGTCGAGATGATCGTCGAGCTGGCGGCGCGTGGCCCGGATCAGGTCGACCTGCCCGGACATGCAGTCGCGCGAACCGATCCGGCCGTTTTTCCAGGCGCTTTCGATCTCCTCCCAGCCGGGAAGCGCGAATTCCTCCAGAAGACTGTCCGTGACGTCCCGGGTCGCGATCGTCCCGTCAAAGTCGCACAGAATGCGCCAGCTCATCCACCCCGCCCCAACCTGAACATGATAAATTCCATCCGGAAAATCTTAGCAAGCCGCATGCCATTTGGAGAAGCGGCCGATTCCGGTCGGTTCTTATGGTTGTGCCCGCCATTTTTGGCTACAAAAATTGTAGCATCATTCACAAGTTGTCGTTTATCACGGTTTTGAGACAGGGCAGATTGGATTGATCGTAAAGAACCACCCAGGGTGAACCATGGTTTCCGTCGCGCAGATCAGCCGCGCGTCCTTCCGGCTGATCGCTCTTTCCCTGATCCTTGGCATGTCGCTGCCGGCGCACTCCGCCGTCATGGCCGGAGGCCTTGCCGCGCCGCCGGCCCGGACGCTCGATTTCGATATCGTTCATAGCGGGACTGTCGTCGGTCATTACCACACCGATTTCGTCGAAACCGGAGATAACCGTCTGGAGGCGCGGACGCGGATTACCGCGGAGGTCAAGGCCGGTCCGATCCGGCTCTACCACTACAGCCACCATTCGGTCGAGGTCTGGCAGGACGGACGGCTTATGTCCCTGGCCTCCGATACCGACGATGATGGCGACGTCCATCATGTGTCGGTCTCGCGCGACCTTGATGTGCTGAAACTCGCGGTCGACGGCAAGGCCGCGATCCCGACCGACGCCGCCGCGGTGCCGTCCAGTCTGTGGAACCGTGCGATGGTGGATTCCCGGCGCCCGGTGATCGACATCAGCGATGGGGAGGTGATGAGGACCGAATCGAACTGTGCCATGGGCGTCGCGCCGATCGCCACGACCTGTCAGGTCCGGGGCGGCTTTCAGCGCAACCTCGACTATGACGGGAACGGTGTCCTTCTGGGGCTTTGGTTTCCTGCGGATGACGGTTCGAAAGTGATGTACCGTCGGAATTGAACGGCTATTATGGAAACTCTCCTATTGGACATCAGTCCGGACCTCCGGGCGGAGGCGGAACGCCGGTGTGTCCGACAGGGGGGCAAGTGGGGGAAGGGTAAGAGGACAAGGCAGGGTCTTCCTTTTGATCCGCGAATGCCGTAAACAGCCCTGCCGCGGTATGTGACGGGACCCTGCCGGTTCTGTCCGCTCCGGCAGGGGCCGTTTGAGAAAGCGGGTCAACCAATGTCTGGCATGGAACAAGGTTAAGAAAGAGAATGGCTCGGCGTGAAGTCCAACCGGGGCAGAAATACCAGCAGGCTGAATCGTCGTCCGTCTGGGAGGTCATGGACCTCACCAAGGATGGCGAAGGCATCGCCCATGCGCGCTTGCTGCGGGTCGGAGATCCGACAGCCGTCAAAATGATTTCCGTGTCCGCTTTGAAGGACCCGCGTCTTTACAGGCTGGTCGGGGAATAAGCGGCCGGACCGGCCACTGGAAGCGACGGGTGCCTTTTTTTTGCCCTTCTTCCGGTATTTTCTGGCTGAGGTGCCGGGGCCGGATGGGTCCGGCCCGTGGCCGGTTGCCGGGGCGTGCCGGTTTTTCCTGGCCGGATTCCGATTCCATGTGACGATTTTCGGGAATCAACACAAGCATGAGCCGTCGTAGAAGCCGGCGTAACGACGAACAGCGCCGTCGCGTCCTCATTTTCATCGCCAAGGTGCTGGCCGGCCTCGGGGCGATCGGTGTCACCGCCTATTACGCCTATGAGGTCGGATTTCGCGTCGCCGTCGGCGAGACCCAGTCCGCCCACGAGGCTCAGCAGAAGGCTGAGGAGCAGCTGAAGGAGGTCGAGGCGGCCGCCGAGGCCGACCGGCTGGCCCAGGCCCAGGCCGTTCGCCAGCTTTCCGAACTGACGGCCCGCTATGAGCAGTCGAAGCCGCCTGAGGAACTGCGCGATCTGACGGAACTGCTGAAGGCGAAGATGGCGGCCGGAGTCACGGCCCGCCGCCTGTCGCTGGTCATCAAATCGGCTGAGATGCCGCGAAGCTGCCAGCCCCTGCCGACGCGCCGCCTGCTGGTCCGGCTGCTGTCGGCGAAGGCGTCGCCGGCCGGAACACCGCTTCGGATCGACGATACCGTGACATTGACGGCCGAGGCTCCCGGAGCCAGCGACAACCGGGGGGGCTGGTTCGATCCGGCGGTGGCGGTGAAGGTGCACGTCGCCGCCGACGGCGCGCGCGAAACCGATGTCAGCGGCGTTCTGCCGATCGATTACGCGCTGTCCGCCAAGGGAGTCGAATATCACCTGACCCTGTCGGCCGCCAACAGCAAGGGCTGGATCGACGTCGCGGCGGAACGCTGCTCCTTCCGGTGATCGGAGACCCGGGGCTCCCCGGCCCTCACGCCCTGTCGAGCCGGTCGCGCAAACGGTCGCAGACGGTCCTCAGGACCTTGATGCGGGCGAAGTTCTTGTCATTGCCCTCGACCAGCACCCAGGGAGCCTGGCGCGTGCTGGTCCGTTCCACCATCTCGTTGACCGCCAGCACGTAAGCGTCCCAGTTGGCGCGGTTGCGCCAGTCCTCGTCGGTCAGTTTCCATTTTTTATAGGAAATGGTCTCGCGCTCCTTGAAGCGCCGGTATTGCTCGTCCTTGTCGATATGGATCCAGAACTTGATCAGGACGATCCCCTGTTCGACCAGTTGCTCCTCGAAGTCGTTGATTTCGGCATAGGCGCGCGCCCATTCCTCGGCAACGGCGAAGCCCTCGATCCGTTCCACCAGGACGCGGCCGTACCAACTGCGGTCGAACACCGTGACCCGGCCGGCGCGGGGCAGATGACGCCAGAACCGCCACAGGTAATGGTGGGCGCGTTCCTCGTCGGTGGGGGCCGCGATCGGGATGACCTGGTAGTCGCGGGCATCCAGCGCCGCCGTCAGACGCCGGATCGACCCGCCCTTGCCGGCGGCGTCGACCCCTTCGAACATCACCAGGGTGGAGATCCGCCGTTCCTTGGCCTGCCGGCAGAGCAGGGCGAGATCGGCCCGGGCCTCCTTTAATTCCCGGGCGTAGGACTCCCGGTCGACCGTGTGGCTCATGTCCAGGGCGTCGAGGACGGTCTGCGGCCGGATCGATCCGTCGGGCGCCAGCGTCGCGGTCGTGTCGTCCGATGGTCCCGACTTTTTTCTTTTCGCCCTGGCGGCCGCCTCGGTCGCCGCCTGGGCCTCAATGGCGTCGCGATGTTCGTGCACGTCGGCCAGTTCGGCGGTGCGTCTTGCCCCCGCGGCCTCCCGGATGTCGGCCAGAACCCTGGCGCGGCGCGCGCGGGCGGCCAGTTGGGTGCGGAGGGCGTCGCGCAGGGTGGTCAGCACCATCAGGCTGCGGAACCGGGGGTCCTCGCCCTCAACGATCACCCAGCGGGTCTTCCCGGTCCCGGTGTGCTGAAGGGTCTGCTCCGCGGTGGCGATGAACCGGTCGTAGCGCTTCCAGTTCTGCCAGTCCGCCTTCTTCACCCGCCAGTTTTGCAGCGGGTCCTTTTCCAGGGTCTTGAGGCGGCGTTTCTGCGCCTCCTTGCCGAGATGCATCCAGAATTTCAGGATCAGGGCGCCGTCCTCAGCCAGCATCTTTTCGAAGGCCAGGATCCGCTTCATGCTTTCGGCGAACTCCGCGTCGCCGGTACGGCCATGGACGTGGTCGAGAATGGGGCGCGAATACCAACAGCTCAGGAACAGTCCGATCTGTCCCCGGGGCGGCAGGTCCCTCCAGTAGCGCCAGAAATTGGGACGTTCCCGCTCCTCGTCGGAGGGGTCGTCATAGGCGCGGGTGACGATCCAGCGCGGATCCATCCATTCGTTCAGAAGATTGACCGATTCGCCCTTGCCGGCGCCGTCGACGCCGGCGAAGACAACGATAACGGGAAAATCGGCGTTTCGCAGGTCCTGCTGAACGGCCAGAAGTTCCGTGCGCAGATCATTTGAAACGCGTTCGAAGTCCTCGCGGGAAACCTTCTGTCCCAATTCCGCAGTCTGAAACATCGTTCGACTCTCCCTTGTGCGGGGCGGTCTTCGGGCCGGACAACCGAAAAACGGTGACGGTCCGGCAATCAATTGTGCGGTGCAATAATAAACTGTTTGTGGAAAGCCTATGCTTCGGGAGGATCGGGAGCAAGGAATTGATAGCCGGCGTTTCCCGCTGGATTATCGCCTTCGACTATGCGACATCTTTTACCGGGTTTTTCCGGCTGCCCATCCCCGGGGCGCCGCGACTCGCTCCACGCGGGCCTGATCCCTCTGGCCCCAGGCGAGCTCCCTGAACTTTCCGATTGGAGGATAGCAATGACTGTACGCGTCGCCATCAACGGTTTTGGCCGCATCGGGC
>WASQ01000142.1:0-1841 GCA_009712185.1 Telmatospirillum sp.
GCTGGCAGGGGGGCTTGCGGATCGGCGGGAAATGGGATGGGATGGCCGTTATCCCGCCTTGGGAGATGACGCGTTGGTTGATCCGCTTGAACCCCGGGAAATACGGGCTGTGCCGGTTGCCGGCAGGACGCTGGCCGGTCAGGTCGCGGCGTTCCTGCGCGACCTGATCGCCCGCCAGAACCTGCGTCCGGGAGATCGCCTGCCGGGCGAGGGGGCCGTCAGCGACAGTCTCGGCATCAGCCGGCCCATCGTGCGCGAGGGATTCAAGGCCCTGTCCGCGACCGGGCTCCTCTCCATGGCCGCCGGCCGGCGGGCCGTGATCCGTCCCCTGTCCGGCGACGTGTTCCAGGCGATCATCGAGGATGCGGTGATCACCGGTCAGGCGGATATCTGGGACGTCATGGAAATGCGCCGTGGCATCGAAAGCGCAATGGTGGGCCTCGCCGCCCGGCGGCGCGACGCCCGGCAGGTCGCCCGCCTTGAGGATCTGGTCCGGACGATGGCGGCGCGGACTGGCGATGTCCGGGACTATGCGGCGCTCGACATGCGTCTGCATCTGACGCTGGCGGAGGCGGCCGACAATCCGCTGTACCGGCTTCTGGTCGAAAGCTGCGCCCGGATTTTCGAGACGTCCCGCGTCATGGGGCTGGAGCGGTGGAGCGAGGGGCCGGATCTGGCGGGAGTTCAGCGTCTGCACGAGGATATCGTCGCCGCCGTCGCGGCCGGGGACGCCGGGCGGGCCAGCGAGGCCATGATCCGTCACTTCGACAATGCCCTGGCGGTGATGTTCGGCGGCCGCCCGCGCCGGCGCCGTTCCTCGGCGCCGGTTGAGGGATGATACCGGATTGCGGTGATCGGCACCGATCACCTCGGCCCTCAGTCCGCCGGTTCCCTTGCGGGAGCAGGGTGGACATCCGGGCCCGCGTTCCAACGAAGCCGACGTTCGGAAATTCCGCTGCTGTCGCGGCTGTCTCCTTTCACACGCTCCTTGCCCGCCCCACTCCTGGTTGAGGAATTCATCGAAGGGGTTTTGACCGCCGGGGCCTGCCGTCGGTTGTCCATGACGACCCGGTGAGACGACGCCCTTGGGCCCTCGTTCGCGGGGCCTATCGGGCCAGCCAGCCGCCATCGACCGGCAGGACCACGCCATGCACATAATCCGAAGCGGAGGAGGCGAGGAAAACCGCCGCGCCGCCGAGATCCGCGGGCGATCCCCAGCGGCCGGCGGGGATGCGGTCCAGGATCGCCGCATTGCGATCCGGATCGTCGCGCAATTGCCGGGTGTTGTCCGTGGCGAAATAACCAGGCGCGATGGCGTTGACATTGATGCCTTTTCCGGCCCATTCGCAGGCCAGAAGACGGGTAATTCCGGCCAGACCGCTTTTGCTCGCGGTGTAGGAGGGGACGCGGATGCCGCCCTGGAAGGACAGCATGGAGGCGATGTTGATCACTTTGCCCCGGCCGCCCCCGGCCAGCATCTGTTTCGCCACCGCCTGGGTCAGGAAGAACGCGGACTTCAGATTGACGTTCATGACGTCGTCCCAGTCCTGTTCGGAGAAGTCGATCGCGTCGGCCCGGCGGATGATGCCGGAATTGTTGACCAGGATGTCGATGCCGCCACCGAAGGTCATTCCGGCCTCGATGATGTCGGGGACGGGAGCGGTGGTCTGGAGGTCCGCCTTGACGGCCAGGAAGCGCCGTCCGAGCGCCTCGACCTGCCGGGCGGTGTCGTCCATCGACGAACGGGCAACGCCGACGATGTCGGCGCCGGCGCCGGCCAGGCCGATTGCCGTGCGTCGGGAAGATGGTCTGGGACGCGGTTTTCGGCGGCGTCGGCCGGT
>WASQ01000142.1:1851-6742 GCA_009712185.1 Telmatospirillum sp.
CCGCCGGGCGCCGCCGCCCCGCGCCGACCGGCCACCGCCGCGGCCGGCGGCGCCGGCGCCGGCCAGGGCAAGGGCGATGCCCTGGCCGATTCCCGCGCTTGCCCCGGTTACGATGGCGGTCCGTCCGCTGAGGTCGAAAGAAATCTGGGTCATGCTGATGTCCTTGATAAATCAGAATCCGGGCGGGAGCGGGGCGTGAAAATCTGATGTGCCGGTGGGGCGGGGGGCGGCATGGCGTCGTCGCCAGGCCGCCGCCGATCTTTCACAGCCCGCCGGGCCTCATCCCTCCTGCGGCAGGAAGTCCTCGCGGATGGGGGTGAAATTATCGATCAGGCGCGCGGTCTTCGACAGCAGTTGGATACCGTGGGGAATATTGGGCGGGATGGCGTAAAGATCACCGGCGACAAGGCGCTTCGGTGCCTGTCCCTCGCACAGGAACAGGACCTCTCCCTCGGCCACATAGGCCGTCTGCTCATGCGGGTGGCTATGCAGCGGGTCGGGCTCCGCCCAGGGGCCGTTGTCGATGTCGATGACGACAGTCATCAGTCCGCCCGTGTGGATGATCCGGCGTGAGAATCCGGCACGAAAGCCGTCGGACGGGGTTTCCGTCCTGACCAGAACCTGGACGTCGGTGACGGCGGAAACGATGGGGGAGGCGGTCTTGGAAACGGGTGACGAAGTCATGCGACGTCCTTTTGTCGATCGGGGTGCGGTCGTGGCGAAGGCCATCGATCCGTCCAGGTTGTCCTATGACCTGACTATGCGGCTTCCGGACCTTGTCCGGCAAGCCCGTGTTCGCGGATGTCGCCTATTCCTGAAATCAAGGCGACGGATGCATTGATCTTTGCCGACCGACGGGGGCAATATCGGGCACCTTACGGTTTCCCTTTGAATGAATGGTGTATCTTGTTCAAGCGTCTCAGTGCATCTGTCGTCGTCTTGTGCCTTGCCTCCACGGGCGCGGCCCTGGCTGCGACATCCAGTTGTTTCACGCCCGATGAAATGAAGCCTGCGCAATTGCGAGTTCTTCAACAGGAATTCAATGTTGCCGCTCTCAACTGCCAGACCTCGGATCCAAATGATCCCACGTTTTCTTCGCGCTACAACGATTTCGTCGGCAAGTTCGGCTCGAAGTTGCAGGAAAATGCAACGACGCTCCGGCAGCATTTCTCCCGCGCGGGTGGCGGCAATTTCGATATCTGGATGACGCGGGTCGCCAATGACGCGGGTCAGCGGGTGACCACCGACCCCGGTTTCTGCCAGCAGGCCTGGGATAATCTCGACAAGGCCCTGACGGTGGAGCCGCACGACATCGAAGGATTTGCCGCGACGGCCGGAACCCCGCATTCCTATCTGGTCGCCTGCGATCAGGCGAAGCCCAAGGTCCAGAAGGCCAAGGCCAAGAAAAAGCCCGCCAAGGAAAAGACCGCCTCGAACGGTTGATCCGGGGGAGCGCCGTCCGCCTTTTGATCCTGGCGGATGGAGGCCGGGCGGTTCGGCCAGGGGGGCGGCGTCAGAAATGCCGTCCCGTTGGCCGAGCCGCCCTTTTCTTTGTCCGGACAAAGAAAAAGCCGCGGCAGACACTGTCTGCCGCGGCCATTTTCCTGTCCCGGGAACCGGGGTCGATCAGCCTTACGGAAGGATGATCTGGACGCGACGGTTCTGGGGCTCGCGGACGCCGTCCTTGGTCGGGACCAGCGGATCGCTCTTGCCCTTGCCGACGACGGAGATCTCGTTGCCGGGGATGCCGAGCTTGACCAGAGCCGCCTTGACGGCATTGGCGCGACGCAGCGACAGGGCCATGTTGTACTTCTCGGAGCCGGCGGCGTCGGTGTGACCGACCAGCGAAATGCTGGCGGCACGGTTCGACTTCGCGGCCTGAGCAGCCTGGCTGATGGTCCGGTTGGCTTCAGCCGTGATGTCCGACTTGTTGAAGTCGAAGAACACCATGTAGTTCTTGGCGATCGGAGCGGCCTGGACCTGCTTCGGAGCCGGAGCCGGAGCCGGAGCGACCACCGGAGCCGGGGCCGGAGCGGCGACGGGCTTCGGAGCCTCGGCGCCGAACTTGTAGGTGAAGCCGATCATGATCGCATGGGCCTGATAGTCGGCCTTCGTCTTGCCGACGCCGTAGGAGGGATCCTCCTTCAGCTTGGCGTCGAGGGTCCGCAGGTAACGATAGTCGGCCTTCAGCGACAGGTTGTCGTTCAGCGCGTAGGAGGCGCCGGCGATGCCCTGGTAACCGAACACGAAGGCGTCCTTGTTGCTGAGCGTCACGCCATTGGCGCGGATCTTCTCAGCATTGACGTCGACACCACCAACGCCGACACCGAAGTAGGGCGTGATGTTGGTGCCGGTCTTGACGTCATAATAGACGTTGGCCATCACCGAGGCGGCGTCCAGGCTGCCGCTGCCCGAGGTGTTGAAGGGCTGCTTGTTCTTGTCGACGCCATTGGAGCGCCAGCCAAGCTCGCCCTCGACGCGGACCGGACCAAAACCGTAGCCGATCTGGCCCAGAACGCCGTAGCCCGGATCATGGCTCTCTTTCCAGACCGCGCCGCCGTCCTTGAACTTGGTGGTGGGGACAAGGTTGACGCCGGTTTCGGCGCCGACATACAGGCCGTCAGCCTGCGCGGCAGTTGCAATACCGGCAATGAGACCGGCAGAGAGAATGCCCGCAAAAATACGCATAATTTAGGCTTTCCTTATCTTGGAAACGCGATTGGGGGTAGTGCCCTATTTAATCCAATGCACCGCACAACTCAACGGCCACAGGGATAAAATCCGAAAACTCGCGACAATGCGGAGACACTGTGTCTATTTTGCAACAGCCTCTCCGGTCATGCCGGGCCTTCCATGGAACCTCTTTGGGATCCATACCTTGGCAAGGGTGCGATGACTGACGTGGCAAGATAAGCACACCCAAATGTGGCATAAATGTGACTTCAAACCTGGGGTTCGGGCGGTTGCCGCAGGGCATCCTGGGATGCGTCCTGGCGGGCCGCCATCTCGCGTTGCGCGTTCTCTTTCGCCAGGGCCTCGGCGGCCCGCAGCTCGGCCGTCTGTTTTTGCAGCTTGCGGAAAGCGCGGGCGGACAGCGGGATGCTTCCGGCGTACAGAATGCCGACGACGGTGATGGTGCCCCAGGGGTCGGTAACAAGAAAGGCGGTCAGCACCCCGATCAGCAACAGCATGGGGACGACATATTCATGGGGAACGCGGAAGCGCTTACCGGAATAGGTCGGGATGCGGCTGACCATCAGAAAGGACACGGTCACCAGCACGATGGCGTTGACGGAGGCGCTGGCGAAAAAGCTGTCTTCACCGGACCGCAGGCTGATGATCATCGGCAACAGGACCAGCCCTGCGGCGGCGGGAGCCGGAACCCCCGTGAAAAAATTGTAGGCCCAGGGCGGAAGATCGGGCTCGCCCAGCATGGTATTGAAGCGGGCGAGCCGGAGCGCCATGCAGACGGAGAACAGCAGGACCAGGGCCCAGCCCAGCCCTCCGGCCCCCTGCATGGTCCAGAGATAAAGGACGATCGAGGGGGCGACGCCGAAACTGATGAAGTCCGACAGGGAATCAAGCTCGGCGCCGAACTTGCTGGTGCCATGAAGAAGGCGGGCGATGCGGCCGTCCAGTCCGTCCAGCAGCCCGGCCAGCAGGATGCCGACGACCGCCATGTCCCACTTGCCGTGAAGTCCGAATCGGATCGAGGTCAGGCCGGCGCACAACGCCAGCATGGTCAGAATATTGGGAATCAGCTTGTTGAAGGACAGGCCGTTGATCCTGGGCGTTCGGCGTTCGGGACTCTTCACCGGACGTCTCCCGCCCGCGCGTCCTCTGCCCCCGCGAAATCGGCAAGGACGGTTTCTCCGGCCACGGCAGTCTGGCCGACGCAGACCAGCGGACGTGTTCCCGCGGGAAGATAGATATCAAGGCGGCTGCCGAACCGGATCAGCCCGAACCGTTCGCCCGTCCTGACGGTCTGGCCCTCGGCAATGTCGCACCGGATCCGCCGCGCCACCAGACCCGCGATCTGCACGACCGCCAGGTCCCGCCCGTCATCAAGCCCGAGCCGGATCGCCATCCGCTCATTGTAGACGCTGGCCTTGTCCAGCGACGCATTGAAGAACCGCCCCGGTGAGTAAACCCGTTTGATCACCTTGCCCGGGCAGGGCGCCCTGTTCACATGGACGTTGAACACGTTCATGAACACGGAGATCCGGGGCAGGGGGGCATCGCCCATCCCGAGTTCGATCGGCGGCGGGGCGTCGATGATCATCTGGACCACGCCGTCCGCCGGGCTGATCACCAGCCCCTCGCGGGTCGGGGTGACACGATCGGGATTGCGGAAGAAGAAGGCGCACCAGACGGTCAGGATGACGCCGATCCAGCCCAGCGGCTGCCAGATCCAGAACAGCAACAGCGCCGCTGCCGCGAAAAGCGGAATGAAGCGCCAGCCCTCGGGATGGATGGGGATGCACAGGGATTTCAAAAGGGATTGCTCTTGCGTCTGCACGCTGGTTTCTCCTCAAGCCGGCACCAGATCGTCGGAACGGCTCTCGATTCATCAGAAGCGCCGGCAGTCCGGTTCGGTCGGGATCAGTCCGGCGCAAGCCACATCGCCCGGGGGTGCCGTCCGTCGACGGCCCCGGGTGATGCGGCGGCCTATACTAACCGCTTGTCTCGTGAAGGGTAAGGCCATTCCAGGGGGGATCCGGGCAATCGGGTGCCCGCGCAAAGGAACCGCGGGAGAGTCCGGACTTGTGAAAACATCAGGGGCACAGGCCTCCGCGCCTGTGGTCCGGCGGAGCCGGAGTTCAGCAATTCCACCGCTGTCGCGGCGGGCTCCGGCAGGGACGCCGGAGCCGGAGTTCAGCAATTCCGCCGC
>WASQ01000142.1:6752-19563 GCA_009712185.1 Telmatospirillum sp.
CGCGCCCCCCTCCCCCACCCCCCCCCCGCCCCCGCCCCCCACTCCGGCAGGGACGCCGGAGCCACTGGTGGAATTTTTTCTCACCCCCAGGACGCCCGCTCCACTCCTGGATCGGGGTGTGATCCATCGGATTTTTCCCACTCCTCCGAGGTCGGAACCCGCTGCCGCCGTTCCGGGTGTTTTTCACCACCGCCGGGCCGTGATACTCTCGCCTTGCCCCGATTTGACCATCCCGACACAGACGTCACAGGTGGGATATGCAGAAGGCCGGACCGTTCCATTTGATTCTGGGAGAACTGCGGCTTCCCCTGGACGATGCCGACGCCTCGCAGGCGATGGCCTCCCGGGATTTTCAATTCCGCTTTGTCTATCAGCGGATTCCGTTTTCCGTAACCTGCCGGGACGCCGATGCCACCGAGGGGGCACTGCTGCATGTCACCGGCGATGTCGGGGTGATGCCTTTCAGTGCCGAATCGGTGACCGCGCGATCCGGCCTGAAAACGGTGATCGAGGCCGCCAATCGCCATCTCGGCGACCGGTTCGCGATCACGGCCGGCCGGATCAGGGTTGCGGCCGGACTTCCGGTGCCGCGACCGGTCACGGCGGTCGGGATTGTCTCGGCGCTGACCCTGTTCCTGCTGCCGGTGCGTCCCTATCTTGAGACCATCGCGGTGTTCCAGGTTCCCGCGCCGGGCCGGCGCGACACCCCGCCGCGGGCGCCGGTGCCGCCGGATCCCGGGGCTGCCGGAATCAGCGCTGAGGCGGAACGTTGAAAACCTGGCCCGGGTAGATGCGATCCGGATCGCGGATCTGCTCCTTGTTCGCCTGATAGATGATCATGTAGTCGAAGCCGCTGCCGTAGGCGCGCCGTGCAATCCGCCACAGGCTGTTGCCCTTTTCCACCATGACCTTGCCATCAGACGGCGGGTTGGCCGCCGGCGAGAAGGAAATTTCGGCGCGGGCGCGGACCTTGCCGTCAGGGCCGATCTCATCGACCCTGAGCGTGTGGTCGGCCCCCCGCAGCTCCGCCTTTGTGGCGATGCGCCAGCGGCCCTGTTCGTCGGCCAGGATACGGCCCAGCGACCGATTGTCGAGATAGGCTTCGATCGTGGCCTTGGGGCTGGCCTTGCCGGTGACGGAGAGACGCCCCGAATCATCATATTTGACACCGGCGATTGAGATCGCCCCGTTGCCGGCCTGGGCCTCCGGCCCTTGCAGAATGTCGATCGTTCCATCCGGGTTGACCTTGACGGCCAGTGACGCGTCCTTGTTCTTGCTGCGATCGGGAACCACCAGCACAACCGGGCTTCGGGACTGACGGGTCGAGCCGTCCGGGTTGGTGGCGCTCAACGTCAGTTCGCGGCTGCCGGCCGGCAACGGCTGGTCGGGGACAAACACCCATTCTCCACGGTTGTCGGCCGTGACGCGTCCGATTTCCCGTCCGCCATCCAGAATGACCACCTCCGCCCGGGGCATTGCGCGGCCGGCGATCACCGTTTCACCCTGCGGATTGATGCGGACGATGTCGAAACTCGGGGTCCCGTCCGGCTGCGCCGTTCCTGCGGGCGCGGCGGGGGAGACCGCCGGCGGAGGCGGCGAGGACGCCTGCTGGTCCCCATGGCCTGTCCACAGGCTCATGACAATGGCAATAACAATGACGACGAAGCCCGCGAGGGCAATCAGAACGGGCCGGGACAAGGCTCCTCGCTCGCAATGGATGGGCGTGGACGGCGATCGGGGCGTACCCTAATACGGCCCCGGCCGTTACGCAACCCGGCTTCCGCCCATGCGGGCCGGGGTATGCGCATCAAAATACCGCAAAACGTCAGGAATGTGGCAGGCCCCGGGAGGGCGTGGCCGGAAACGCGTCGTCCGGACTGTTGCCGGGCGTTGGGCCAGTCGTCGTGGCGGTGGGGGAGATATCCGAAGATAGGCCTTAAGACATATGGCGAGGCTGCGGTCATGCCCCTGGCTTGACGAGACGGCCTGGAACCTGAGGTGGCGAAAAGTTGAGGATGTGAACCGAATTGTGGTGGATGTTGTGAATGAATTAACAAAAATCAATTCAATGTAATATTTGTGTGAAGATAATAATAAAATATAGATGTCTCCAAATGGGGATATGTGAAGTTTGGAAGTCGGTGATATCAAATATCGTATGCGAAGGTATATATTACTGAAGGAGTGCATCGTGTTTTGGGTGATAGCCGATCATCACGGGGCTTAGTGGCGGTCAATCACTTGAGCGGGGGGGTCCTGCGGGATTATCCGACGGATCTATAGATAAATAATCGGCCAGTCGCTTTTTGTTCCTATGGATATGAAGTGGAAGGCAGGCCGTCTCCGGAAAATGGAGAAATACAATGGCATATGCATCGATGAGCGGCTCAAACATCAAGCAGAAATTTGTCGTCAAGATTCTGGCTGTTTCAGCTTTTCTGATCGCCATCACTTTTGGCGTGTTTGGCGCCTGGGTCCATCAGTCGGCGAAGGACGCCGTGATGGACGAGATCTCCCAGGTCATTTCGCTGACGGGAGAATCGGCGGCAAGCGGCGTGCAGAAATGGCTGGACGGACGGATTTTACTGGTCGAGGACTTGAGCGAAAGCATCGCCGCGACCACCGATGAGACGGCCGTTCATGCCAATGTCGGGCGGAAGGCGCTGACCGATACCTTCTCCGAGGTCTATTTCGGACGCCAGAAGGACGGGTCCTTCGTGTCGTCCAATCCCGCGCCGATGCCGGACGGTTATGACCCCCGCAAGCGTCCCTGGTACGAAGCCGCGACAAAGGCCGGGCGGTTATCGCTGAGCGAACCTTACATCGACGTCCATACCCATAAGCTGGTCATCAGTATCGTTCAGCCGGTCGGGTCCGGCGCGGCCTTGCGCGGCGTCGCCGGTGCCGACCTGCCGCTCGATGCCCTTGACGGATTCCTCAAGACCCTGAGCCTGGGCGACTCCGGATTCGTTTTCCTCGTTGATGAGACCGGCAAGGTCCTGGTTCACCCTGACGAAGGCAAGGTGATGAAGCCGCTTGGCGTGGACCCCCGGGGAGCGCAGACCGAGATGGGGAACGCCCTGGTCCGCTTCTATCCGATCAAAGGACTCGCATCGGTCAAATGGTATGTCGGCGTCTCGATCGACCGGGACAAAATGTATGCCCCGCTCAGGACGCTGACGATGGTGCTCGCCGGTGGCGTCCTGGTGGCGATGTTGCTGACCCTTGGCTTTCTCGGTGTCCTGATCCTGCGGCTGGTCTCGCGGCCGATCACAGAAATGACCGCGGCGATGATGTCTTTGAGCGATGGCCGCCTGGATGTCGCCATTCCAGGACTTGGCCGGCATGATGAATTGGGTGCGATGGCGGGCGCGCTGGAGGTTTTCAAGGAGAACGCCCGCGAGGTCAGCCGCCTCCAGGCCGACCAGGAACGGCTTCGCCGGGAGGCGGAGGCGAACCGCAAGGAATTGCTGGAACGTCTGGCCGGCGATTTCGAAGGCAATGTGTCGTCGCTGCTGAAGACGGTGTCCGTGGCGGCCGGCGACATGGGCGGCCTGGCGAACGAGTTGTCGCAGGGAATGAGGGACGCCCAGCAGAGCAGCGACGCGGTGTCCAAGGCGACCGACGAAACGTCATCCAATGTTCAGACGGTGGCGGCCGCGACGGAGGAATTGTCAGCGTCCATCGATGAGATTTCGCGACGCGTCACCGAAAGCGCCGAAATCGCGACAAAGACCGCATCCGGCGCCGAAAAGGCCTGCAAGACCATCGAGGATCTGGCCCGGCAGACCGAAAGCGTCAGCAATATCGTCAATCTGATCCGCAGCATCGCCACCCAGACGAACCTCCTGGCCCTGAACGCCACCATCGAGGCGGCCCGGGCCGGAGAGGCGGGAAAAGGGTTCGTCGTGGTCGCCAACGAAGTGAAGCATCTGGCAAGCCAGACCGCCAAGGCGACCGGCGAAATCAATGCCCAGATCGAAGCGACCCTGGCGGCGACGGAACAGGCCGTGGCGGAAACGCAGTCCATCGCCAAGGTAGCCCTTCAGGCCCAGGAGGTCGCCGCCAGCATCGCCTCCGCCATCGAGGAACAGGGCGCGGCGACGCGGGAGATCTCGCAGAATGTGTCGCGGGCGGCACGGGGAACCCAGGTAGTGTCGACCAACATCCATTCTGTGGGTGATATCGTGATGGGGGCGACCCAGCGGGCGTCCGACGTGCAGATGGCGGCGCAGACCCTGGTCGACCGGTTCCGGTCGCTCGACGAGCAGGTGCAGCGCTTCGTCGGCGGCGTCCGGTCGGCCTGACCCCGTCAGCGGATGCCCGTCCCGGAGAGGCGGTGGCGCGGATGTCACGCAGGGTAATCGGGCGACCCCGAAGGCCCTGCCTGACGAAATTCCGTCATGCGGCCCCGGGTCCTATTTCCAGGGCCCTATTTCCCGGGCCCGGTGCTTCCGCCCCTCCCCGGCCCGGCGCGGTCGCCCGCATCGGTGCCGGGGCCGGTCGATGCCCTTTGCGAAAAGCGGTATGACGCGGTTGTCGGCCCGTTGGCGGAAAGGATATATGGTCGGTCGTCCGGGGCTGTCGGCCTCCGGGCGTCCCGTCGCCAGAGAAAGGGTGTCGTCATGTCCAACGTTTCCACCGCGCGGATCGGCTCGCTCTGCGTGTTTTGCGGATCCTCTCCGGGCGACAACCCCCGGCACCCGGAGGCGGCGGCGCTGCTGGGCCGGACATTGGCGGAGGCCGGCGTGACCCTGGTTTATGGCGGCGGGCATGTCGGGCTGATGGGAATTCTCGCCGAAGCCGCGATCGGCGCCGGCGGCAAGGTCATCGGCGTGATCCCGGAGCATCTGCTGTCTGTCGAGAGCCCCTTCGAAGGGGCGTCCGAACTGATCGTCGTCGACAGCATGCACACCCGCAAGCGGCGGATGTTCGATCTGTCCGACGCCTTCTGTGTCCTGCCGGGCGGCCTGGGGACCATGGACGAGACCTTCGAAATTCTGACATGGAGACAACTCGGGCTGCATGACAAGCCGGTGGTGGTCGCCAATATCGACGGCTTCTGGACACCCTGGCTGCGGCTGATCGACGCCATGATCGACGGGGGATTTGCCCGCCCGGCGGCAAAGCGGCTTTATACGGTCGTGGACGGGATCCCGGACGTTCTGCCGGCGGCGGCCGGGACGTCCGGCGGATCCGCGGCCAGCGTCTCCACCTTGTTCTGAGAGGGGACAGGGATTTTCCCCTGGGTATAACTTATCGGCCTGATATTCTCTTTTGGCGATTGCCCCCGGCCCTGTCCGCGCCCCTTGCGTTCGCCGTCCGGAGTGTTAAGGTTCCGCGTCCGTCGCTCATGCCGGAAACGCGGTCGTTTGTGCTTGGGGCGCACCCCAGCGGACACGGGAACGTTCCTTCTCACAGCAGGAAGCCAGCGATGACGAAAATCAAGGTCGCCAATCCCATTGTCGAACTCGACGGCGACGAGATGACGCGGATCATCTGGAAGTTCATCAAGGACAAGTTGATCCTTCCCTATCTCGACGTCGATCTCAAATATTACGATCTGGGAATCGAGTATCGTGACCAGACCAATGATCAGGTCACGGTCGATGCCGCGAACGCCATCAAGCAGTATGGCGTCGGCGTCAAATGCGCGACGATCACGCCCGACGAGGCGCGTGTTGCCGAATTCAATCTGAAGAAGATGTGGAAATCGCCCAACGGGACGATCCGCAATATTCTGGACGGCACCGTCTTCCGCGAGCCGATCATCTGCAAGAATGTCCCGCGTCTGGTTCCGGGCTGGACCAAGCCGATCGTGATCGGCCGCCATGCCTTCGGCGACCAGTACCGCGCCACCGACTTCAGGGTCCCGGGCGCCGGCAAGCTGACGATCCGGTTCCAGCCCGCCGACGGCGGCGCACCGATCGAGCATGAGGTGTTCGAGTTCCCCGGCTCCGGCGTCGCGATGGGCATGTACAACCTGGACGAGTCGATCAAGGGTTTCGCCCGGGCCTGCTTCAACTATGGCCGCGACAAGAAATGGCCGGTCTATCTGTCGACCAAGAACACGATCCTCAAGGCCTATGACGGCCGCTTCAAGGATCTGTTCCAGCAGGTTTACGAGGCTGAGTTCAAGGCCGACTTCGACGCGCTGGGCATCACCTACGAACACCGGCTGATCGACGACATGGTCGCTTCGGCGTTGAAGTGGTCGGGTGAGTTCGTGTGGGCCTGCAAAAACTATGATGGCGACGTGCAGTCGGATACCGTGGCGCAGGGATTCGGGTCGCTGGGCCTGATGACGTCGGTGCTGCTCTCCCCCGATGGCCGGACCGTCGAAGCGGAGGCCGCCCACGGAACGGTGACGCGCCATTACCGCGAACATCAGAAGGGCAAGGAGACGTCGACCAACCCGATCGCGTCGATTTTCGCCTGGACGCGGGGCCTGATCTATCGGGCCAGGTTCGACAACACCCCGGAGGTCGCCCGGTTCGCCGAGACCCTGGAACGGGTCTGTGTCGAGACCGTGGAACAGGGCTTCATGACGAAGGATCTGGCGATCCTGATCGGTCCGGACCAGCCCTGGCTGACCACGACCCGGTTCCTGGACAAGCTTGACCAGAATCTGCGGGCCGCGATGGGCCTGCCGGCCTGAACGCGCCGGAGATCATAAATCCTGACGAAGCCCGGCCCGACAGGCCTGCCGGGCTTCCCCCGGGCGGGCGACGGAAGCCGGCCCGATCCCGGGGCGGGATGATGAAAATGGCTTCCCTTTCCCAAAGGATGGTAGCCCTGACGGGCAGCCGGACGCCTCGGCGTCCGGACTGAGGATCATCCGATTTGACCGGAAGGACGCGACGGGCTTACTCCCCGCGCCCCAATGACATCAGACGATGGCACAGGAACCCACACGCGATTACATGTACGGCAAAATTCACCGCTGCACGGTGACCCAGGCCGAGCTTCACTACGTCGGATCCATCACGGTCGACCCTTTACTGTTGAGGGCGGCGGGCATTCTGCCCCACACGCGGGTCGACGTGGTGAATATCGCCAATGGCGCCAGGCTCTCCACCTATGTGATCGAGGGGCCGTCCGGCAGTGGTGTGATCTGTCTCAATGGCGCGGCGGCGCACCATTTCTCACCGGGCGACCTTGCCATCATCATGGCCTATGAGCAGGTCCCCCTCAGCCAGATTCCCGGGCGGATTTCACGCGCGGTCCATGTCGACGCGAAGAACCGGATCGTCGCGGTCGACGAATATGTCACCCCCGCGCTGGACGATCTGGGGCGGCCGGAGAACAACCGGCTGGGCCAGACTTATCCGTTGCATCGTCACGGGCCGGCGGACGTGCCGGAACCGGAGGCCTGCGACAGCCTGTGACGGCGCCGCGGAGTTCGGAGAGCGCTGGCTCAGGGACGCCTGAGTCATGGGGAGCGGAGCCGATCACCATGCCGTGGCAAGAGCCGGTCATCAGTAATGCGGCGGCGGTTTCTCGTCCTGGGGCGGGCGGTCATAGCCCGCTTCGAGTTCCTTGACGCGGCTCCGCAACTGCAGGACCTGCCGGCGCAGGAGGTCGATCACGCCCTGCTGATAGGTCAGCACATCGGAAATCTCGTCGGCCATCCGTTCATGATGGGCCAGCCGGGATTCCAAGGCGATGAGACGGTCTTCGGTGCTGTTGTCCATGATGGCATCCGGCTGAAACGCGCCCGGCCGGCGGACGCCGGAGGGCGATGGGGCCGGAGTGTGCTCCGGGTCCGCCGGCAAGGCAAGTCTGCCGGAAAACCGGAACGGGGGTGTCCCCTGGAGGAGAACCGATGCTGACCGTCAACCCCAGCCAGACCCCCGCCGAGGTGGCGGTCGTCGTCCAGACCATCCTGCGCCCGGGACTTGAAAAGGCGGTCCGGTCGGTGTTCAGCCAGGACTTCGCCGGCCGGATTCATCTTCTGGTGGGGGTCGATACGCATCAGGGCGGGACGGCGCTGCTGGACCGTCTGGCGGCCGACTGTCCTGCCCGGATCTCGATGACGATCCTCGACCCCGGCTATTCCACATCGCGCCGTCATGGCGGGATCTATCCCAACGCCTACGGCGGCAGTCTTCGCACCATCCTCAGCTTTCTCGCCAACAGCCGCCTGGTGGCCTATCTCGACGACAACGACTGGTATGGCGCGGACCATCTGTCGACGCTGGTCGCCGCCATCAAGGGGCGCGACTGGGCATGGTCGGGGCGGTGGCTTGTCCATCCCGACGGCAGTCTGCCGATCTGCCGGGACGAATGGGATTCGGTCGGGACCCGCGCCGGGATCAATTCCGGACGATATGGCGGTTTTGTCCAGCCGAGCGGCCTGATGCTGGACAAGGAGGCCTGCCATTTCATTCTGCCGCTGTGGTCGCTGGCGGCTTTTCCCGACGGAAGCGGAGAGGACCGGCTGGTTTTCGACGAACTGCACAAGACTCTGGCGGGCGCCGCCACCGATCGGTTCACCTGTTATTGCACCCTCTCCGACCATGAGTTGGGAGGGGCGCATCATCAGACGGAATTCGCGGCACGCGGGCTGTCCTGGGTCAATGATCCGGCTCTTGTCGCGCGCATGACCGGTCTGCTGGCCGAGGCGCGCGCCGCCGCCGGAAAAATGGACTGGGCGGCTGTCGAGGCGTCGGCCCAATCCCTGCTGTCGATCCATCCACAGCATGCCGAGGCCCTGTTCCTGCAGGGCCGGAGCAGGTTCGCATCGGGGCGCAAGGGCGAGGCCATCCGGAGTCTGGCGGAGGCCTGCGCGATCGACGACACTCACCCCGACTGGCAGGAGGCGTGGGCGGCAGCATTGGAGGACAGCCGGCGCAGGAACGAGGCCCGGCGGATCCGGACAGGCCTTGCCCGCAGATTTCCGGGACGGTGACGCGGCTACCCGACGATGGTGTAGACGGTGGCGGTGCGGCTGGTGCGGTCCTCAAGGTCGAGGCTGCAAGGGATTTCGTAATCGGCGAGCCGCATCAGGCCGGTTTTCGGCAGATAGGCGCGGCCCGGATCGGCCATCACCACCCGGGCGCCGGTTCGGGCGCAACGGCGCATCCAGGCGAACACGGCCTCTGCCATCGGTCGCTCGTAGCAGACGTCCCCCGCCAGGATCACATCCCAGGGGCAATCGGGACGGTCCAGCACATTCCCGTCGGCAATGGTCACGCGAACGCCGTTGGCCCGGGCGTTGAGCCCGATGGCGGCCAGGGCGGCCGGATCGATTTCCGCGGCCTCGGCCGTGGCCGCGCCGGCCAGGGCGGCGGCGATGGCGGTCATGCCGCTGCCGGCGGCAAAATCCAGAACGCGCCGGCCGCGGACCAGATCCGGGGTATCCAGCACATAGCGCGACAGCGCCTGACCACCGACCCAGGCGAAGGCCCAGTAGGGTGGCGGCAGATTGTGCTGGTGGAGAAACTCCTCCGAGGCGAGCCAGAGGGGTGTGATCTCGGTGGCGAGGTGCAGTCTGACCTCGGGGCAGGCCGGCGGCGTGGCGAGTTCTGTGTGAGCTGTGATGAAGGTTCCGAATTCGGTGCTCACAGCAGTTTCCCGCCGAGGATGGCCATCAGAACCAGAAGGCCGAACACGCGGTTGGATTTGAAGCGTTCTAGGCAGCCCAGAGAATTGTCGATATCAAGGGTGCGGATCTGCCAGACCAGATGAGCCGCCGCCGGCAACATCAGCGGATAGAACGCCCAGGACAGGCCCGCCGTCCAGCCGCCCAGCAACAGCAGCGCGATGGTCAGAGCATAAAACCCCACCAGCCAGGAGGGCGTTGCCGCGCCCAGGCGCAAGGCCGTCGAGCGCACGCCGATCAGGGCGTCGTCCTCCTTGTCCTGATGGGCGTAAATGGTGTCATAGCCCAGCGTCCAGAAGAACCCACCCACATAGAGCAGCATCGGCGCCGGATGGGCGGCGGCCCCGGTCGCAGCCCAGCCGAGCAGGGCGCCCCAGTTGAAGGTGAGGCCCAGCCATGCCTGGGGCCAGTAGGTGATGCGTTTCATGAACGGGTAGGTGAACACCAGGGCCAGAGACGCCACCCCCAGGACCACCGATGTCGCGTTGAACTGCAACAGGATGGTCAGCCCGACAAAAAGCTGCAATCCGAGGAACAGGGTCGCCTGAAAAGGGGACACGGCGCCCGACGGGATCGGGCGCGCCGCGGTTCGCGCGACCCGGCCGTCGAAATCGCGATCGACAATGTCATTGAAGGTGCAACCGGCTCCCCGCATCACCAGGGCGCCGATGCCGAACAGCAGCATCAGCCGCAGATCAGGCCAGCGATCGGCGCCGAGTGCGATGCTCCACCACCCCGGCAGCATCAGCAGCCAGGTTCCCGTGGGGCGGTCGAGCCGCATAAGGCGAAGGTAGGGACGGACCGACACCGGGGACAGGCGATCGATCCAGCCGTCGACGGGGATGTCCCCCAGCAATGTACCAGTTGACTTCATGGCGCTATACATTAGGTGTCGCATCGTAGACTGCAAAGGCCGGAATGGACATATCTCCAAAAGTTCGCTTGTTTGTCGCCCAGCCCCTGGGAGGGGGCAGGGCGGTCGCGCTTGATCAGGCGCAGGCGCATTATCTGCTGCATGTCATGCGGGCCGGGCCGGGAACCATGATCGCCCTGTTCAACGGCCGGGACGGAGAATGGCTGGCCCGGATCGATCAGGTCTCCAAGCGGGGCGCAACGCTGATGGTCGCGGATCAGACCCGTCCACAGTCTGCCGAACCGGATTTGTGGCTTCTGTTCGCGCCCGTCAAGCGGGCCCGCATCGATATCATCGTCGAGAAGGCCGGGGAACTGGGAGTATCCGAGCTGTTTCCCGTGTTCACACGTCATACCGTGATGACGCGCGTGAACGGGGAGAGGCTGTCCGCCATCGCCATCGAGGCTTCGGAGCAGTGCGAACGGCTCAGTGTGCCGACCGTGCACGAGGCGCGATCCCTGGAGGAGATGCTCGCCGGCTGGCCGGCCGGCCGGCGCCTGATCCTGCTGGACGAAGGCGGGGGTGGGCGGCCGGTTGCCGAGGCCTTCGCCGATCTGGGGGACGGACCGGCGGCGATCCTGGTCGGTCCCGAGGGCGGCTTCGCCAAATCCGAGCTTGACGCCCTTCGGCGGCTGTCGTTTGCTTGCCCCGTCGATCTGGGCCCCAGGATCCTGCGGGCCGATACCGCCGTCATCGCCGCCCTGTCCTGTTTCCAGGCGATCTGCGGCGACTGGCGGGTTCCGCCTGGCGCTCTACTCTGATCTTCCCCCATCCCTCAACGCAAGGAATCGCCGCCCCATGTCCGCTCCAGCAAAGCCAAGCGGTGAACCCATCGCCAGCAAGGCGCAGCTTGTCGAGTATCTGGCCTCCGGCTGCAAACCGCCGTCGTCCTGGCTGATCGGAACCGAACACGAAAAGTTCGCATTCACCTGTGACGACCTCCGCCCTCTGCCTTATGAGGGACCCCGCGGTATCCAGGCGGTGCTGTCGGGTCTCGAGGCCTTCGGCTGGCAGCCGGTGGAGGAGGCCGGCCATGTGATCGCCCTCGTCAAGGGGGGGGCCAGCGTCACCCTGGAACCCGGCGGGCAGCTCGAATTGTCGGGGGCCCCGCTTGGCAGCGTGCACGCCACCTGTCGCGAGGTGAATGAACATCTGACGCAGGTCAAAGAGATCGGGGCCCGCCTTAATATCGCCTTCCTGGGTCTTGGGTTCAACCCGAAGTGGCGGCGCGAGGACATCCCCTGGATGCCCAAGGGGCGCTACGCCATCATGCGCCGCTATATGCCGCTCAAAGGTTCGCTCGGGCTCGATATGATGCTGCGAACCTGTACCGTGCAGGTCAATCTCGACTTCGCGAGCGAAGCCGACATGGTGCGGAAATTCCGCGTGGCGCTCGCCTTGCAGCCGATTGCGACCGCCATGTGGGCGAATTCACCCTTCGTCGAGGGCAAGCCGTCCGGGCTTCTGTCCTATCGGAGTCACATCTGGACCGACACCGATCCGGATCGGACGGGAATCCTGCCCTTCGTGTTCGAGGAGGGGATGGGATTCGAACGCTATGTCGACTACGCCCTCGATGTGCCGATGTATTTTGTCTACCGCGATGGCCGCTATATCGACGTCGCGGGATCCTCATTCCGGGACTTCATGAACGGACGGCTGGCCGCGCTGCCCGGCCAGAGGCCGACTTTGGGCGACTGGGTGGACCATCTCACCACCCTGTTCCCCGAGGTGCGGCTGAAAAAGTTCCTGGAAATGCGGGGAGCCGATGGCGGTCCCTGGCGGCGGCTCTGTGCCCTGCCGGCCTTCTGGGTCGGCCTGCTCTACGATCAGACCGCCCTTGACGCGGCCTGGGACATGGTCAGGGACTGGACGCTGGAGGAACACACGTTGTTGCGCGATACGGTTCCGACCCGGGGACTGGCCACACCGTTCAGGACCGGAACGGTCCGCGATCTGGCGCGCGAGGCCCTGGCCATTGCCGAGGCGGGGCTGATCCGTCGCGCGAAAGTCGATACCTACGGCCGGACGGAGGCGATCTTCCTCCAGACCCTGCGCAATATCGTCGAACGCGGACGGACGCCGGCTGAGGAAATGCTGGCCGACTTCAACGGACGCTGGGGGGGCTCCGTCGACGAAGCTTTCCGCGACTACTGTTATTAGGGTGGTTGGGGCCCCGCGCGTCACTTCCGACGCGCGGGGCCCCAGCGGCCGTTGAGGCCGCGGCCCAGCAGGCGGACGCCTGCGCCCGGCGAGGGCATTTTAAGAAAAAGTCATCGGCCGTTGCGGCCGCG
>WASQ01000106.1 GCA_009712185.1 Telmatospirillum sp.
CCGCCGCGGCCGCCCCGTACGTCCACCGCGCCGACAGGCGCGCCGGGAGCCACCTCTTTGCCGACAGGCGCCGGGAATTATGATCTTTGGGTTGAATGGCGCCGACTTCGGATTTCTTTATTCGCCCAAATTCCGCTATTTTGATGGGGTGATTGCCCGGCCGGGGCGGAATGTCCGGGCGGACCCGGCAAAACCTGTCCCGTCCGGGGGCGACAGCCGGGGCCGGCGGACGGGTCGGGGCGCGGGCACGGAAGAGGGAAGGAAGGGGGCCCCTTGAGCGAAAAGCGACGTCATATCAGGGGGCGCAGCGAACGGAGGCTGTTTCCCCGTTATTCCGCGACCGGCCTGTCCATCCGGGTCAACGGGGAAGATCATCCGGTCGTCGACATCTCGCTCGGAGGCCTGCTGGTCAATGCGCTGGTGGGCACGCCCCGAAAGCGTCTTTCCTTCGCATTGGCCGCCGATGACGGCGGCGATGGCGACGGTCCGGTGTCGGTTATCGGGATGGTGGTCCGCCAGACCGGGGACACCACCGCCATCGCCTTCCAGAACGCGACGCTTCCATTGCTGCAAATGGTGGTCCGCCAGGCGTCGCGCCAACTGGGCGTCGATCCCTATCTGCTGAAATAATATCACGGCATGGTGACCGGGGCCGATCACCATGCCCCTGCACCGCCGTCAGCTCAGTTTCTCCGAATTCCTTGGGCCATACTCCTTGGGCCATCGCGCCAACGATGGCGCGGGCCCGAAGGGGGCCACCCTGGGGGGAACCTGGTATAAGAGGGGCGCCGGAAGCCCCGTCACCCCCCGCGCACGGTGGACAAAAACCGTCCGACCTCGGCGTCCAGGCGCCCGGCCTGAGCCAGCAGGGCGCGCGCGGCGTCATTGATCTGTTCCGCCTCATGGCCGGTGGCGTTGGATCCGCGCTGGACCATATCGACGCTTTTCGACACTTCCTCGGTTCCGGTGGCGGCCTGCAGCACATTTCCGGCGATCTCCCCGGTCATCGCGGACTGCTTGCGAACATCGTCGGCCACCAGATCGTTGATCTCGCCCAGTTCGGTGATCACCTGTTCGATCGCCGCCACCGATGCGACGGCGGCCTCGGTGCCGTCCTGGATGGAGGCGATGCGGGCGGTGATGTCCTCGGTCGCCTTCGCTGTCTGATTGGCCAGATTTTTCACTTCGGACGCCACGACGGCGAATCCCTTGCCGGCCTCGCCGGCGCGGGCCGCCTCGATGGTGGCGTTCAGCGCCAGCAGATTGGTCTGGGTGGCGATGGCGTTGATCAGCGCGACGATTTCGCCGATCCCGGTCACGCTGCCGGCCAGCCGCTGGATCAACCCGGCGGCGTCATGCGCCTTGGCATCGGCCTGCCGGCCGACGTCGCGGGTCCGCTCAACCTGGCGCGAGATGGCGGACAGCGAGGAGGCCAGGCCATCGGTGGCCGACGAGATGCTTTGCACATTGGACGAGGCCTGCTCGGCGGCGCCGGCCACGGTGGTGGCTTGCAGGCTGGTATCGTTGGCGGTGCGGGCCATTTGCTGGGCCGACGCCTGAAGCTGTTCCGCGGCGCTGGTCAGGGCGTGAACGATGCCGCCGACCTGTTGTTCCAGGCTGTCGGCAAGCCGGGCCAGTGAGGCCTTGCGCTCGGCCTCCGCCTCCGCCTGCCGGTCGGCCAGCGCCTGATGCGCCTCCATCAGCGACAGGATGCAGAATTTGATGACCCGTCCGAACCGCTTGACCTTTTCCGGCGGGCCGGCGACGGCCAGATTGCCGATCCTGCGGCCCCGGAAATCGAGCGCCCAGCCGCATCCGGCGCGCAGCGTCGACGATCCCATCGCCTGCCACCGGGTGATGACATAATCCGTCATCTCCCCGGCCATCACCCGGGCCGCCAGCGCATGGGGCGCGCCGATACGCGTATGATCGTTGGAGGCGACGATGGCGCCTCCCTCACCCATGACGGTGACGCCGAAACCGAACTCCTCCGCGAAGCGATCGCAAAGGCCCTGGACGAACGCGACATCCATAAGATCTCTCCCCCCTCAAGGCCGGTTTGCCGGCTCTTTGGCGTCGGATTGCGATCCGGGGGCGAAGAGGGTAATGATCACTCCGGGCCGGGCGGTGTGGGAGATGCCGCCCGACGGGGCCGTCCGCCGGACCGAAATGCTACTGATCGTAGAAAACGGCCGGATAATGGCACTTCGCCGGGGGGGAATAAATAACAAAATCCAATTTATTTATTCCTTGGCGCCGTGTGGCGGCCCGCGAGTCAGGCCATCTTGCCGCCGGGCCAAAACCGGGGGACGGGCCTCCCTGCCACCTGTCCAAGCCGCGAACGGTGGCCTGATGATCAGGCGTTCATCCGATCGCGCCGGGTCGCCACACCTTGCCAGTAAAAGACGGAGCCTGGATAATCTTCAAAAAAAGAGGGGAAGGGCTAGTCGGAGGACGAGACCGTGTTTTACGGACAGTCGGACCTGCTGTCGGGAAATGACGCCCTGCTGATGCTGGAAACGATCGAGCAATGCCTGCTTGCCAGCGACGAAAACGCGTTTCAGGACACCATTTTCCCGGCCATGCGCAAGCTGTTCCATTTTGAATTCGCCTCGGCCATCCTGGGAATCCGCTGTGTTCCGCAGCAGTCGTGGGTCTGCAAGGGGTTCGTCGGGGTCAATCTTACGCCCGAATTCAACGACTGCTTCGTCCGGCTTCCCTGGCTCGACGACGTGGTCATCCGCGAGCACTTCGCAAACAGCCAGTTACAATACTGGTCCTGCGCCAACCAGATCCAGATGCTGCTGGGAACGGGCGAACGGCGCCACAATGCCTCGATCGGGCCCTGTGGCGCGCTGGCGATGGATTTCGGCATCCGGTCCGGCTACACCTGCGGGGTGGTTCCCGCCCGTCCCGGGGGGCTGACCAGCATGATCAGCTTTTCCTCCGGAATGGGGGAGATCCTGGATCCCCGGGTGCGGGAGATCCTTCATCATCTGGCGCCGCATCTGCATCAGGCGCTGGTCCGTTATCCGCCGCAGCAGGACCGCCCGCCGGCGCCCATGTCCCTGTCGTTGCGCGAACGCGAAGTTCTCAACTGGCTGAAGGTTGGAAAAAGTTCCTGGGACATTTCGGTTCTGCTGGGCATCAGCGAACGCACCGTCAATTTTCATGTCGCCAATCTTCTGCGGAAGTTGGGGGCGCTCAACCGTCCCCAGGCGGTCGCCATCGCCGTCAGCAACGGGCTTGTCCCCCTGGACTGAGTGCCGGCCTGTCAGTTCTGACAGGTGACAGGAAGGGATCACCGCGGGAATCCTTGCCATCGACCGTTGGTCCGCTGCAACGGGATGCGATCCGGCGACGCGCTATCCGCCGGGGAGGACACAACCATGAATGCCGCCATCTCCGATGCCACCCCGATCGGGCCGCAGGCCCAGGCGAGGCCGCGTCTTCACTATCTCGATAATCTCCGCGCCTTCATCATTGTCATCGTCGTGGTTTTCCATGCGGCGATGAACTTCATGGCCGGCTGCCCCGACTGGTGGCCGGTGATCGATACCCGGTCCAGCCTCTTCTTCACCTGGGTGGTTCTGCTGACCGATGTTCCGATCATGCCGGTCATGTTTCTGATCGCCGGCTATTTCGGTCTCGCGTCCCTGTCCCGCAAGGGCCTTCGGGCGTTCTGGCAGGACAAGCTGCTGCGGATCGTTCTGCCCTGGGTCGCGGGCGTTCTGATCGTCGCGCCCTTCCTGCCGTGGCTCTGGCTGGTGAGCCGCCTGCCCGACCCGCCGTCCTTTTCCTATTTCTGGCTTCACATGTTTTTCACCGAACGCTTCGCGACTCAGGGCGCCCTGTGGTTCCTTGGCATTCTGACGGTGTTCTATCTGGGGCTGTCCGCCGTGTCCCTGGTCTGGATGCCGCTGCTGTCCCGCTCGCCCGGGGGAACAAGGCCCGATTTCGCCTTCTGGATCGCTTTCCTGGCCCTGGTCAGCGTGGTCTTCATGGTCATCAACGCCTTCTGGCCCGATTATCTCTGGGTGCCCGTGAAGTACATCCTCTGGGTGCAGCCGACCCGCGTTTCGCTGGAGGCGTTCTATTTCGCACTGGGCGTCCTTGCGTATCGCCAGCAATGGTTCGCCGCGGACGGCTACCGGCCGAAAGCCGCGCTCTGGCTGCCGGTGGCGATCGTCGCCGGATGGTCTCTGGTGTCCTATAAATTCATGGTTGGCTTCGACATGCCGGACCCGCTGGTGCGCGGGGTGCATGCGATCCTGCATTGCGTCTTCTGCCTGGCGGCGACCCTGGCGCTGATCGGCCTGTTCCAGCGGTTCGCCAACCGGACCGGTCCGGTTTCGAGCCGGCTGTCGGCCAGTTCCTACGGTCTTTACATCGTGCATCTGCCGCTGGTCGGCGCCGCCGATCTGCTGATTCGCGGCCAGGACTGGAATATTTTCGTGAAATACGCGGTGGTCAGCGCCCTTGCCCTCGCGGCCAGCTATCTGATCAGCGCTTACGGTCTGTCCTGGTTGCCGATGTTCGGCGACAGCCGGCGCGGCTCGCGCCCCGACGCCGCCGCCCGGGAGCCCTGCCCGACTCTGTGATCTCCCGCCGGCTCTTCCGGCCCCGCGGGCCCAAAATGAAAGCCGACGATGTTTCAGAGCGCCCTCACCCCCGGGGCGCTCTGTCTCGTCGGGCTCTGTCTCCAGGGCGTTCTTGACAAGACTGGCGGCCGGGCTTATCCAAAATGTCATCCAGTATCCCGGAACACGGTGCAATTCCGTGGCGGTCCCGCCGCTGTAATCGGGGACATCGGCCGCTTGGCGAAAAGCCGGCCACTGGGGGCAGCGATGCTCCCGGGAAGGCGTGGTCCGATGGACGATCCGAAAGCCAGAAGACCTGCTGGATCTGACATCGCGAGGGACGAGATCCGATGGAAAAGGATTTCGGTCGGGCAGCTATTGCCTTGCCGACGTCCCTCTTGACTATCGGAGGCCGTGATGAGCAACAGCACAACCGTCAAGACCGAAGCCCAGCCGGAAACCCGCCGGCCGGACGTGATCGCCATTCGCAAGACCTGCGACGCCGAGGGAACCGGACTGTCGCACTATGTTCTGATGGACAAGCAGGTCAAGCGGTGAGCCTTCCGGTTCATGCGCAGAGGGAGGGGGGCTCCGACCGGGGCCCCTCTTCCCCTTTCCACCCCGTCGACATCAACCATCCCACCCACATCGCCCTGGTTGAGCCGGATACCGCCTTCTGGGGGCTGGTCGCCCGCGACCGGCTTGATGAGACCCTGGCCGGTGGTCCTCTGCTGGAAACCTGGCGCGCCAAGGCCGCCGACTTCGCGCGCGAAATGGACATGCTGCGGTTCCATCTGAAGCCGTCGGCGGTCTATTTCAATGCGACGGAGCGGTGCAATCTCAACTGTTCCTACTGCTATATCCCGTCCGACATGCGTCGTGGCGGGACGCAGATGGACCGCGACCGTCTGCTGGCGGCGCTGGAAACGCTGCATGGCTATTTCCGCGGCCATATGCCGGCCGACCGCCTGCCCCAGGTGATTTTCCACGGGGCCGAGCCGATGCTGGCGCGCGATGCGATTTTCGCGGGGATCGAGGCCTTCAAGGACCGGTTCCGGTTCGGAGTGCAGACCAACGCCACCCTGCTGGACGAGGAGGCCATCGCCTTCCTGACCGGTCACGGAGTGGGCATCGGGCTGTCGCTCGACGGGCCGACCGCCCGGATCGCCGACCGGACCCGTCAGCGGTGGAACGGCGATGGCGTTTTCGACCATGTGGTCCGGGCGATCGAGCGCCTGGACGGCTATCCCGGTTTCAACGTGATCTGCACGATGACCGAGGAAAACCTGCCGCATCTCACGCAACTGGTGGACTTCTTCCACGAAAAGCGGGTGCCGGCCTGCATGCTGAACGTCACCCGCTGTACCCAGCCCGGGGCGCGCGGCCTCAAGGGCGACGACAAGGCGGTTTCCGACGCCTTCCTGGCGGCCCTCGAACGGACGCACACCCTTTACCGGGAAACCGGGCGCAAACTGGTGGTGGCGAACTTCGCCAATATCCTGATCGCCATCCTGGCGCCGACCGCGCGGCGTCTGATGTGCGACATTTCGCCCTGTGGCGGGGGGCGCAGCTTCTTCGCCCTGGCTCCCGACGGGGCCCTGTTCCCCTGTAGCGAGTTCATCGGTCTTGACACGTTCGTCGGGGGCAATCTGTTCACCGACCGGATCGATGACGTGCTTGAAAGCGCCCCGTTCCGCAAGGTGATCGATCGCAAGGTCGAGGACATCGAGGGGTGCGATGTCTGCCCGATCCGTCATTTCTGCGGCTCGCCCTGTCCGGCGGAGGCTCATGAGATGAATGGCGGGATGCATCGCAAGGGCGCGTTCTGCGCCTTCTATGAGGAACAGGTGCGTTATGCGATGCGCCTGATCGCCGACGGCCGTCACCAGGACTTCCTGTGGGACGGCTGGGACGAGGGGACGGAGGTCGCCTGCGCCATCGGAGCCTGAGTGAGGCCGGCGAGGATCGGAACCGGTCAGGACGGTTCCGGGCCCCGGGGTTTTCCCTGCCACCGGCGGTGAGTCATTCTCATCGCCGGTTGGCATTGCTCATCGCCGAAGGGGTTTATCCCCCCACCGCCGAGGAGGCGCGGATCACCTTGGGCGGTGTGCGGCCGAACTCCCGGGCGGAGGCGGTCAGGCTGTCCCAGGTGGCCGCGTCGATCGGAACGCCGTTGGCTGTGCGGTCGGCATAGGCGCGCCATTCGGGATCGCCCGGCGCCATGACCTCCTTGCCGGCGCGCGCCGGTTCCTGATGCAGGTCATCCAGGAAATCGCGCACCCTTTGGGCGAAGAGGGATCCGGGCTGGAAGGCCCGGGTGTCGAAGATAATGAAGAAATGTCCAAGCCGGGCCGGCCAGGTGACGCCGTCGCCCGAGAAGGAGGGCAGGCGGGCGCCGTGCAGCATGCCGGTGAAGGCGGAACAGAGCATGTCCACCATGACCGCCAGACCGGCGCCCTTGTAGCCGTAACCGGCGCCGCCCAGCGGCATCAGCGCGGCGGCGGCGTTCGGATCGACGGTCATTTCACCTGCCTTGTCGATGGCGACCTCCGGCGGTAAGGGCGTTCCGGTATCCCGGCGGAGCAGCACGCGGTTCAGCGGAATGCTGCTGGTCGCCATGTCGAGCAGGATCGGTTGCCCGCCCTCAACCGGAACCGAAAAGCTGATCGGGTTGGTGCCGAAGAACGCCCGGACGCCGTCATGGGGCGCGACAATGGCGTCGGCGTTGGTCATGCCGATGGCGGAAAAGCCTTCGCGCGCGGCGGCAAGGGTATAGCATCCCGCGGCGCCATGATGGGTGGAGCGTCCGACCGGCACCGCCGCCACGCCGGTCTCGCGCGCGATTTCCATCCCGATCTCGATGGCGCGATAGCTTGCGTAATGTCCCAGCCCGTCGTCGGCGTCGACATAGGCCACAGACGGGGCGAGACGTTCCGTGCGCAAGGTCGGTTTCGGTTTGATCCGGCCGGCCTTGAGACCGCGCAGATAGTGCGGCGTCAGGCGGATCCCGTGGGTGTCGACCGCGCGCAGCGACGCGTCCGTCAGCGCGCGGGCGGTGGCGGCCGCGCTTTCCGCGGAGGCATCCGCCCCCATCAGCAGCTCTTGCAGAAAGCGCTCCGCCTCGTTCGCCGGGCACCGGACGCCGTCGAATTCCTCCATGGTACCGTTCCTTTTGACAACATCTTAACGGTCAGGCCGCGCGGTTTGGTCCGGCGGCCTGACCGATCATAGCGCCCCCTGGACGATCGGCATAGATCCCGCGATTCCAAAGCGCCTTTTTCTCTGAAGCAACAGGAGTGGGGCGGACGTCCCGTCCGCCGTTCGGCGACAGCCGGACAGCCGTCATTTCCGCCGCTTTCGCGTCGGAGGCGGGCGGGACGCTTGGCCCTACTCGCAAGGGAATCCCCGCCGTTCAATTCCGAGTTGGGGGCGAAGACACCTCGGTCTCCGCAGCAGGAGTGGGGCGGACGTCCCGTCCGCCGTTCGGCGACAGCCGAAAAGCCGCCATTTCCGCCGCTTTCGTGGGGATGGCGGTAAAGTCGGCGGAAACAGTGGAACTGACGACACGCCCTATTGCCGGCCGGCCTCAGCTTTCCATCGCCCGTCCCGTGCCGGCGAAAGAGGCGACGGCAATGCGATTGCGGCCGCTTTCCTTGGCAAGATAAAGCTGGCGATCGGCCAGGGCGACGAGGTCGAGCGGACTGGCTCCCACACGGCAGGGGCCGGAGGCTACGCCCAGACTGATCGTCACATGGGCGGGCGCATCGGACAGCACATGCGGAATGTCGAGCAGGGCCACACCCCGCCAGATGCGTTCGGCGATGTCGCGCGCGCCGGACAAGGGGGTTGCCGGCAGGATGCAGGCGAACTCCTCGCCGCCATAACGCGCGGCGAAGTCGCCGGAGCGGGCGACCACCGCCTCGATGACCCGGGCGATGCGACGCAGGCAATCGTCCCCCGCCAGATGGCCGTAATGGTCGTTGAACGCCTTGAAATGATCGACGTCCATCATCAAAAGGGCCAGATCGGCGCCGGATCGGGTATGACGCATGAACTCCGTGGCCAGCATCTCGTCGAAGCGTCGCCGGTTGGCGAGACCGGTCAGGCCGTCGGTGGCGGCCAGTTCGCGGCTCAACCGTTCACGCAGGACGCTTTCCTCAAGATCGCGCCGGCGCTTCTGCAATAAGGCGGAGGCCTGCGACAGGGCCGTCGCGACCCGCTCCGTCTCGGCGACGGGGGATCCGGGAATCCGGATCTCCTCTCCACGGCCAATGCGCGCCGCCGGCTCGACCAGGGCCTCGATCGCCTTGGCGATCCGGATTCCGATCAGAAGCGCGGCCGCCGTTCCGAACAGGGTCAGGCCGCCTATTCCCAGCAGCACGCGGTTCCGCCACCAGGCGGTTTCCGCGTCGAAGTCGGACTTGGGCACGCCGACGGCGACACCCCAGCGGGTTCCCGCCACCGGGACCACCGCCACCACCGTCGGGGTGCCGGTCACCGTGGGCGATTCGAAAACCTGTTCGCTAATCCCGACCGCCGTCATCGCCGGGCGTCCGATGGCCGATCCCGCGTCCACATTGCGTCCGATGATGACGCCGTTACCGTCGATGAAGGCGGCGATCCAGGATGGCGGCAAGCCGGCTCTTTCGAGATCGGCCGACAGTTGCAGACAGGGAAGAGACGCCCCCAGGTCGAACAGCACCTTGCCGTTACGGATGACCGGGACATCCACCCCGATCAACGACCGCCCCGTTCCCGCCCCCCGGAAATGCGATCGCAATATCGGCTTCCCGGTCTGAAACAACTCCCCGATCAGATCCGGCCGGCTGCGCCGGGGCAGGGTGGAGCCGAAGGAATAATAGGAATTGATCAGCTCGGCGCCGTCCGCGTCGGCCAGAATAATATCGGCTTCCGGGAAATCGCCCGCCAGTTGTCGCGCCTGCCGGTGGAATCCCTCCAGGTCTCCGCTCTCGATCGACGGCGAGGTTGCCAGGGCCACCAGCGCCGACCGGATGGCGGTCAGCCGCCCGTCCAGCAGGCGGCTCAGGATTCTGGCGGAGTGAAGAAGGTTTTCCTCGATCAACTGCCGCTTGGCCACGGCGGCGCGATCCAGACTCCAGAGGGCGCCGATCCACACCGGCAGCACGCAGGCCGCTGCCAGAAGAATCAGCCAATGACGAACCGAGAAGGACCGTGACGGTACGTCCAAGGGGGCTCCACCCGCAGATATCCGGACATGCCATCCATTCCTTCGGCGCCGGCCAGGGAGGAGGCATTCCAACTGTGTGGATTAAAGGATAACAGATATTCTACTTAGGGGTATTCATTCCTTTGCTCCGGATCATGGGACGGATTTCTGCGAACGCCCAGGGCCAACGTCCGCCATCCGTTCGCTGGGCCCCGGGGCGGACCAGCCAGCCGGCGACAGGCAATCCGGCTGGCGTGACATTCGCGACAGGGTCTATGCCGTCCGGACGCCGTCCAGGAAGGTGTGGACCTCGGTCTTCAAGGTCCCGCTTTCCCCGGTCAGCAGGTCGGCGGCGGACCGGACGCCGTCCGCCATGCGGCCGGTCTGTTCGGCCGCGTCGGCAACCCGGGTGATGTTGTTGGCGACTTCCTGCGTGCCGGCCGCCGCCTGCTCGACATTGCGCACGACCTCCTGCATGGCGGCGCCCTGTTCCTCCACCGCGCCGGCAATGGCGGAGGCCATCTCGTTGATCTGGCCGATCACATCGGTGATGCGGCGGATCGCGTCGACGGCGTTGCGCGTCTCCACCTGAATGGTGGAGATCTGGCGGGTGATGTCCTCGGTGGCCTTGCCGGTCTGGTTGGCGAGGCTCTTGACCTCGCCGGCGACGACCGCGAACCCCTTGCCGGCATCGCCCGCGCGGGCCGCCTCGATGGTGGCGTTCAGGGCCAGCAGGTTGGTCTGGCTGGCGATGTCGCTGATCAGGGTCACCACCTCGCCGATGCGGGCGGCGGATCCGCTCAGGCCTTCCATGATCCGGTTGGTGGCGCTCGCCTCGGAGGCCGCTTCCGACGAGATGTTGGCCGACCGGTTGACCTGCCGGCCGATCTCCTGGATCGAGGACAGCATCTCCTGGCTGGCGGCGGCGATGGTGTTGACGTTGGTGCTGGCCTCCTCGGTGGCGGCCGACACGGTGGCGCTCTGGCGGCGGGTCTCCTCCGCGTTGGTGGTCATGTCGGCGGCGGTGCGTCCCATGTCGGCGGAGGCGCGGGTCAGGCTTTCAAGCAGCGAGGAGACGGCGGTGTCGAAACTCCGGGTCAGGCCGTCGATCCGTTTCTGACGGGCCTCGCGGCGGGCCTGCTCGGCCTTCTCCTCCGCCTCCAGGCGGATCCGCTCGATGGCGTTGAGCTTGAACACCTCGACCGCCTTCGACATGTCGCCGACCTCGTCGGCGCGGTCGCGCCCCGGGATCTCGACCCCGGTGTCGTTGGCGGCCAGACGTCCCATGGCCTCCACCATGGCGGCCACCGGCCGGGTGATGGATCGCACGATGACCGCGGCCAGCGCCAGCGACAGGGCGATGCCGATCAATGTCGCCGCGATATTGAGCGCCGTCGTCGCGCTGAAGGTGTCCCGGCTCTTGTCATATTCCGCCTTGGCGACATTTTCCTGCAGCGCCAGATCCTCACGCAGGTCGGCGGTCAGACGGCGCGAGGTCTCGCGACCCTCCTCGGCCACAAGGCGCCGGATTTTTTTGACGGCCTCCGCGTCGACCGGTCCGGAAAGCTCCGCGATCGTCTGATCGACATAGGCGTAATAGCCCTGGAGATCGGTTTTGATCCGGTCGGCGACAATTTTTTCGTCCGGGGCGAGGTAGGTGGACAGATAGTCCGCCCATTGCGCGTCGATTTCCTTGCGCAGGCCGGCAATTCCGGCCAGCACCTCCTGTCGCTCCCCGGGGTCGTCCGAATAGGCCGCCTCCAGTGCGCGCACGCGGATCCGGCCGACGTCATCGGCGATCTTGGCAAGCTGAACCAGACAGACCGTCCGGTCCTCATAAACGGTTTTCAGGCTGGCATTGATCGAGGACATGCCACGGTGGCCGAGAAAGACCACGCCCACCGTCAGGATGATCATGATGGCGACCAGCACATACAGCCGGACGCTGATACGGTAGTTCTGCACCTTGAGGCCCCCTTTCCTCACCGGACGTTCAATCGCGTCGTCACAGGAAACGGATCGGAACCGACCGCCGTCCCCCGACCGGGCGAAATTCTCCATATCCCGCTTCTGGCGCTATGAATGGCACCATTTTGCCCTTAAACGGCATTGTTGTACCGCAATATTCGCCCATCGGTGGTTATCTTAGGGCAAAAGAATACATCGCGAAAGTTATATATTCGGCCGAACGTCATAATTTTGAATTGAGATGGGTCCGGCGAGACTCCCCGCGCCGCGCATCGGCGGACGCCGGTCCGCCCGATGTTTCTGTCATCGGGCGGTTCGCTCCTGCCGGGACGGATCCGGAGGCGTCCGCTCCGCCTCAGGCGGTGCGGACGCCGGTCAGAAAGCCCTCGACCTCGGTCCTCAGCTTTCCGCTTTCCCCGGTCAGCAGGTCGGCGGCGGACTGGACGCCATCCGCCATGCGGCCGGTCTGTTCGGCCGCGTCGGCAACCCGGGTGATGTTGTTGGCGACTTCCTGCGTGCCGGCCGCCGCCTGCTCGACATTGCGCACGACCTCCTGCATGGCGGCGCCCTGTTCCTCCACCGCGCCGGCAATGGCGGAGGCCATCTCGTTGATCTGGCCGATCACATCGGTGATGCGGCGGATCGCGTCGACGGCGTTGCGCGTCTCCACCTGAATGGTGGAGATCTGGCGGGTGATGTCCTCGGTGGCCTTGCCGGTCTGGTTGGCGAGGCTCTTGACCTCGCCGGCGACGACCGCGAACCCCTTGCCGGCATCGCCCGCGCGGGCCGCCTCGATGGTGGCGTTCAGGGCCAGCAGGTTGGTCTGGCTGGCGATGTCGCTGATCAGGGTCACCACCTCGCCGATGCGGGCGGCGGATCCGCTCAGGCCTTCCATGATCCGGTTGGTGGCGCTCGCCTCGGAGGCCGCTTCCGACGAGATGTTGGCCGACCGGTTGACCTGCCGGCCGATCTCCTGGATCGAGGACAGCATCTCCTGGCTGGCGGCGGCGATGGTGTTGACGTTGGTGCTGGCCTCCTCGGTGGCGGCCGACACGGTGGCGCTCTGGCGGCGGGTCTCCTCCGCGTTGGTGGTCATGTCGGCGGCGGTGCGTCCCATGTCGGCGGAGGCGCGGGTCAGGCTTTCAAGCAGCGAGGAGACGGCGGTGTCGAAACTCCGGGTCAGGCCGTCGATCCGTTTCTGACGGGCCTCGCGGCGGGCCTGCTCGGCCTTCTCCTCCGCCTCCAGGCGGATCCGCTCGATGGCGTTGAGCTTGAACACCTCGACCGCCTTCGACATGTCGCCGACCTCGTCGGCGCGGTCGCGCCCCGGGATCTCGACCCCGGTGTCGTTGGCGGCCAGACGTCCCATGGCCTCCACCATGGCGGCCACCGGCCGGGTGATGGATCGCACGATGACCGCGGCCAGCGCCAGCGACAGGGCGATGCCGATCAATGTCGCCGCGATATTGAGCGCCGTCGTCGCGCTGAAGGTGTCCCGACCCTTGCGATATTCTTCCTTCGCCACCTTCTCCTGAAGGGTGAGGTCGTCGCGCAGGTGATTGCTCAAACGGATGGCCGCGTCGCGGCTGTCCCCCAAAACCAGGGATTGCAGCTTCTGGCGGCCGGCGGCGTCCTGATCCTGGCCGAACAGGGTGGTCGCCTGGTCGACGGTCTTGAAATAGGCGTCCATATCGGCCTGGATCCGGTCGGTCATCGCCTTTTCCTCGGGACTGAGGAGCGTCGCGAGATAGGCGGCCCACTGATCGGTCAGGTCCTTCCTGAAATGGCCGATCCGGGTGATGGCATCCTGCCGGATCGCGGGGTCGGCGGTCATCGTCGCCTCCAGAAGGCGGGCGCGGATCCGGCCGATGTCCTCTCCGATTTTGCCCAACTGAACCAGACAGATCGTGCGGTCCTCATAGACGGTCTTCAGGCTGGCATTGATCGAGGACATGCCACGGTGGCCGAGGACGACAACGCCCACGGTCAGGACGATCATGATGGCGACCAGGATGGAGAGGCGAACGCCGATACGCAGGTTCTGGAGCATAAAGGTTCCTTTTCGATTGTGGCGGCGGCTAGCAACCGGAGGTTTCTTTTTTGTTCGGAACGTCGCGAAAAACAGTTAGTTCTTTTGGTTCTCTGTCGAACGTCATAGACGTACTATCAAGCCAATACAGTAAAAAAAGATTGAAGAGTGGCACGCACAAATTCGATAAAGGAGGCAATAGTCATCCACCTGCGACAGCGGACAATCCGCGACGATGACTGTTCTTATCGATCGGAAATCATGATCTTTGTGCAAAGATCTATGAGGGAATCCGGAGCGGGAAGACCCCGGTAACGTACTCTACTTGGTGAAAATGCCATTTGCGGAAAGGAAGGCGCGCCCCGGAGGCCGGGAGCCATCGGGGCGCGTGGATCCGGACGGACCGCACCGAGACCCTTAATCCGGGGCGGGGTGCGCCGGAAAATGGATGCGGGGGCCGGAAACGGGTCGGCCGAAGCACGGACGGGTGAGGAGGCGAAAGTCCGTTTTGCCGGCGGGACGGGTGTCGCCCGCCGCCACCGTCAGGCAGAAAAGCCTGAAAGTCCGGCATCGCCGGACGGCGGACAAATTGTCCGTCCCGCCCGGACGCTTATCTTTATGGGTCCCGGCGGATCGCAATCCGCCGGACGACGGTCGGCCCGGGATCAGGCCAGGGTCGGAAGGTCTTCTTCAAGAATGCAGATGTTCAGGGAATAGGAAACTTCCCCCTCATCCTCGTCACGATGAAGAACGCCGATGAACTCTCCGCCGATCGAGACTTCGATGGGAGAATTCCGTTTCTTCTGGGGTTCGATCTTGATCCGGGGGTTGCCGAACGTGGATTGAAGATAGGCCTCGACCCGGGCGATTTCACTGGGTGTCATGCTGACGTCACCAAACGGATAATGAACAAACGGTGCCCCTCGGGGGGGGCGGAAAAGATGGCCGCACTGTTGAATGTCCGTTCCGGAAAAGCAAGCGCAAAGACGAGGCGGCGATCACCCCGCCGACGTGATCACCGCTCCGGGAAGCTGGCGCCACAGGGCCTTGCGCCGCCATTCCAGGACCCAGGCCGGCACCTGTTCGGCGGTCATCGGCCGGCCGATGGCGTCGCCTTGCGCCAGCCGGCATCCCAGCCGCACCAGCATGGCCGCGTGGTCCATGGTTTCGACGCCTTCCGCGATCACCGGCCGGTCGAACGCCTGGGCCAGCCGGACGATGCTTTCCACGATGCCGAGATTGTCCGGGCTTTGCAGCATTCCCTGTACGAACCCCTGGTCGATCTTCAGCATCTGCACGGGCAGGCTCCGGAAATAGGTCAGCGACGAAAAACCCGTTCCGAAGTCGTCCAGGGCGCAGACGACCCCGAAGGCGCGGCATCGGGCCAGGACGTCGGAGGCGCGTTGCGTGTCGGCCAGGGCCACGGTCTCCAGGATTTCGATCTCCAGGCTGCCCGGCAGGACATAGGGCTGTTCGTCCAGCAGGCGTTTCAGGTCGGAGGTGAAATCGGGGTCCAGGAGATGGCGCGCGCTGATATTGGCGCTGACGGTCAGCGACAGGCCGATCGCGTCCCAGAGGGCGATCTGCTTCAGCACGGTGGCTAAGACCCATTGCCCGACCGGGATGTCGAGTTCGCTTCCCACCAGAAATTGCATGAAATCCGACGGCAGCAGCAGGCCGCGCTCGGGATGGCGCCATCGGATCAGGGCTTCCGCGCCGATCACCTCGCCCGAGACCAGATCGACCTTGGGCTGGTAATAAAGGGTGAATTCGCCGGACTCCAGAGCCTGCCGCAGGCGGCGCATATGATACCGGTGCGCGCGTACGAGACGATCCTGGTCCGGGTCGAACAGATGATAACGGTTCTTGCCGGCCTCCTTGGCCCGGTACATGGCCTGATCGGCGTGGCGCAGCAGAGTATCGGCGTCGGCATCGTCGGACGGGAACAGGGTGACGCCGATGCTGGCGGAAATCCCGACGTCCCCCGCCTCGATGGGGAAGGGGGTGTTGAGGGCGGTGAGAACGCGGTTCAGGACGATCTGGATTTCAGTGATCTGGGTGAAGTCCGTGAACAGGATCACGAACTCGTCGCCCCCCAGCCGGGCCAGGGTGTCGCTGGCGCGCAGAACGCCCTTCAGCCGGTCCGTGGCGGCGACCAGAAGCTGATCGCCCGCGGCGTGGCCGTGGCGGTCGTTGACCGGCTTGAACCCGTCCAGGTCCAGATAGCAGACCGCCAGCGGCACGCCGGTCCGCCGGGCATGGGCGATCGCCTGATTCAGACGGTCGATCAGCAGTCGCCGGTTGGGCACCCCGGTCAGCGAATCGTAGTGCGCGATGCGGTCCAGTTCCGCCTCATGCGATTTCAACTGGCTGATGTCGGAGAAAATGGCGATGTAATGCTGAAGGGCGCCGTCGGTGTCGCGCACCACCGAGATCGCCAGGACCTCAGCGTAGACCTCGCCGTTCTTGCGACGGTTCCAGATCTCGCCCTGCCAGAAGTCCCTTTCGCGCAGCGATGTCCACATGCGGGCATAAAAGTCGGTTCCCTGCCGGCCCGACGCCAGGATGGCGGGGGTCTGTCCGATGATTTCGTCCCGTTCATAGCCGGTGATCCGGGTCAGGGCGGGGTTGACGTCGACAATCACATTGCGGGCGTCGGTGATGATGATGCCTTCATAGCTGTTGGCGAACACGCTGGCGGCAAGCCGCAGCTCGGCGTCGCGGCGCTTCTGGTCCGTGATGTCCTCGAAGATGCCGAGGACGCCGATGATGTCTCCGGTCCGGTCCCGCAGCGGAACCTTGGACGTCCTGAGCCAGATCGCCCGCCCGTCCGGGGTGGTCTGAGGTTCCTCATAGGACAGTTTGGACCGGCCCAGCTCCATGACCTCGCGGTCGTCGGCGCGGTACCGCTCCGCCTGATCCCGCCACCCCATCTGAAAGTCGTCGCAGCCGATCACCCCGGCGGGTCCGGCCTTGCCGGCGTGGCGGGCGAAAGCGGGATTGCAGCCGAGGAACCGCAGGGACCGGTCCTTCCAGAAGACCTGGGCGGGCACGGTGTCGATGATCGATTGCAGGAGATTGCGCTGATCGGCCAGGGCCAGCTCCGACTGCTTGCGCCGTGTGACATCCTGTTCGGTTCCCACCACGGTCATCGGCCGCCCCGCCCGGTCCCGGCGGAGCTTCCGGATGCCGTGCAGCCAGCGTTCCGCCCCGTCGGCCGGCCGGATGACGCGATATTCCATGTCGAAAGGCGCCCCCTCCCGCAGGGTCGCCTCCCAGCGGCGGGCGACCTCCGGGCGCATGTCGGGGGCGACCAGGGCCAGCCAGTGGGCGCCGTCCCTGGGGTGATCGCGGTCGATTCCCAGAAGGCCGTCCAGAATCTCGGCGGAGTCCCAGCGATCGTCCGCGATGTCATAGGTAAAGGGGGCGAGCTCCGCGGTCCTCTGAGCCTCCTCCAGCAGTCGCCGGCTGGCGGCCAGCAGCGCCAGCGAACGGTCGCGACGCATTTCGGCCAGGGCCAGGCGGTAGAATACCGCCACCAGAACCACCAGAAACAGGATGGAGGCGCCGACCGACCACAGCGTGTTCTGGCGCCAGGCCGCCAGATAATCATCCTCCGCCAGCCCCACGGCCACATAGAAGGGATAGATGCCGATCGTGCGGAAGGCGATCAGGCGGGAGGGGCCGGGGCCCGGCGTTTCGACCATCCCCGACGGCCCGGAGGACCGGATCATCTCGCGGATCATGTCGTCGGGGATGTCATGGCTCCCCGCCGGTCCCGACGGCGAGGCGGGAACTTTCGCCAGCCTTTCCCCGTCCTCAAGGCGCATCAACCCGACCACGCCTTTGGAGCCCAGCGACAACCGTCCGAAATAGTCGTTCAGCGCCGACAGATCGAGACTGAGCACCACCGCGCCGAGAAAGGTGCCGTGCAGATCGCGGACGGGGCGTGCCACCAGCATCGCGCGCGTGCCAAAGGCGCCGTCGGCCACGACGCTGGAAAAGCCCGTGGTGACAAGGGGGTTGGCCCGCAAGGTCTGAAAGAAAGGCTGATCGGCGACGCTGGCGCGCGGCTCGCCGGGGCGGGTCGAATAAAGACGGCCGCCATCGGCCGCGAACAGGGCCAGAGCGGTGGCGGACGGCAATTCCTGCAACCGCAGCCTGAGCCGCGTGGTGACGTCGGTCCAGAAACGGTCGGCGGCCGCCGGCTCCATGGCGTCCGGCGGAATCTCCGCGGCGACCGCGGCCACCGCCTGTTCGATGGCGTCCATCTGTCCGATCAGGTTGGATTCCAGCACCAGAGCCAGGTTCTGCCCGTTGGTGCGGGCGCCCTCCCACGCCAGCCGCCGGGACGCATACATCTGATGAACGATCAGGGACAGAAAAAGAAGGGCGATCCCGAGGGTCAGGATCCCATATTTTTTGAGATGATGGCGGGCAAGGAAAACGGTGACGGGTACGTCTGGGTCGTCCTCGATCATTTCTTCCCGGCAATGCTGCGATGGTTGATCCATCCGCTCATGTGACCGAGAGCATAGCCGAGCCCGGCGGTCCAGGGAAGCGCGCCAGGACCATTTTGAGTTGCAGCAAGGGACTTTTTTCCCTTTCTCCAGTCCCCGGGCGGGATCCGATGGGACCGGTACCGGTTCCCCCGCATACCCTGGTCCCGCAAGGGTCCCCGGCCGGAAAGTCCCCCCGTCCTCAGCACCCCTGCGGTCCCCGTCTGGACGTCCGGTCCGCTTGTCAGATGACCGTCCTCCGGTTGCCGGCTCGCGGGGGGAGGCGCCGCCCCTGCCGCGACCACCGGAAGACGCGCCATCCCGGTCGGGGTCAGCCGCGATCGTCCGGCGCCTCCCACCGGGCCAGGATTTCGGCCGTGGAGGCCAGGGCGGCATAGGCGAACCCCAGGGCGGCCATGGCCGCCGCATGAACCAGGGCGGCCGGAACAAGGGTCTCCCCGCACGTCAGGTCGCGGGTGGCGGCGGCATCGTGAACGCCCGTGGTGCGATAGCCGAGATCGACCGCCGCCCGGGCCGCCGCCTCCACGCACATGTGGCTCATCGCCCCGACGATGATCAGGTCGGTGATGCCCGCCCGGTCGAGGACCTCCTTGAGGCCGGTGTCCCGGAAGGAATTGGCGTGATGCTTGACGATGACCGTTTCGCCGGGACGCGGGGCCACCGACGGATGGATGGCGGCGCCGTCGGATCCGGCCAGGAAGAACGGCGCATCGGGGCCGGCGAACTCATGACGGATATGGATGACCCTCTCGCCGGTGGTCCGCGCCCGGCCGATCACCGCCGCCGCATTGAGGGCGGCCGCGTCAATGCCCGACAGCGGCCATTTGCCGCCGGCGAAATAGTCGTTCTGAAGATCGATGGACAGGATGGCGCGGGTGCTCATGGGATCCTCCGTCAAAGGGGCAGGGTGATGTGGACAGGCTAACCGTCCGGGCGCATGCTGCCGATTGGCGGAACTGACATTCACCAAGGCGAAAATGACAAACCCGGGCTCGTCCCCCCTGCGTGACGCCGCCGGCCCGTCCTCCTTATCCGGGGGGGGCGT
>WASQ01000098.1 GCA_009712185.1 Telmatospirillum sp.
CGACCTTGCCCGGAACGCCAGCGGCAGACAATGTGTGGGGCCGTTGACGCTTACGAAATGACAGGATCTACCTTTATGGCAATACGGGAAATAACAGTCGGATTCTCATGCGGGACGGCATCTCCCCTTCCGACGTCACCCTGAAGTATGATGGCAACGACCTGCTGGTCAACGTCGCCGGAAGCGGCGTCATCACCGTTCTCGGTTATGCCAACTCCCGCCAGCTGCAGCGAATAGACTTCGCTAACGGTACCAGCCTCGACCTGAGCGGTTCGTTGACATTCACCGGCACGGCGGGCGATGACCGCCTATTGGAACGGAGAAACGGCGATACCCGGCCCAGTCGCGGTGAGAAAGACCCGCCATCCGGTAGCGATGGAGCCGACAGCCACATCTACAACATAGGCGACAGTCAACACATATCGACTGAGGCAAGTGGAACCGATCCACGGAAGCGGGATGCCTCTCTAAATAAGTTAGATATTATTCCTGGATTAACAAAAAACAACTCAACCATTACCGATGGAATTGAAAAGTCAAAATTAACAACATCACATATTTACACCATCATTAACAATATATCAGCAATTGATACATTTTATGAATATGACGACACGTTCTTTGTTAACAAAAAAGAAGGAGAATTTGCCTATTTTAATAAAAAAATTCACGATTCCGACGGTTTTCAAAAAGAAAATCGTAAAAAATACATATCGACTCGACATGAAGATGATTTTCAATCAAATATTACACAATATATAGACGATCAATGCGTAAATTACAACATGCATGACAAAACTTTCTCACAAGAGAAAATTAACTCTCAAACTTTTACAAATACACAGATACAAAATATTGTCGATGCAATGGCCGCACTTACGCCAGCTGCAGCTGGGCAAACGACGCTTACAGCTGCACTAACTCCCCAGCAGGAGACATTAATCACGGCAAACTGGCATCGTTAAAACATGGCGTAATTTGTGAACGGCTCCTCTCCACGGGACGACGGGGTCGAGATAGACACATTCCGGAAAAAAGGGGGAAAGGCCATTAACCGGCTTAGCCGATCAGAACACGTCAATGAATTCCAGATCCGGCCAGCATGGCGAGTGGCCGGCCTTTGGAGCTCTGCGGTTGATGGGACACCAGTGGTGTTCGAGGCATTATCCTCTTCATCCTCCTTCCGAAGTGTCGGTTGCGTGCCGGGCCCAAAATAGGCACACTTTTTTCATCAACCGCCATTTGATGGAACAACCGTTTCATCCGATAGAGTCCCTCTTCAGGATGCCGCCGATGGTCGATCTCACGCCCCTTCCCTTCCCGGTTCTGGTCACCCGCCTGTTTCAGGGCATGGAACGCAAAGGCGCGATTTTCGACTATCCGCTGCGCCGGATGGTGACCGGCGCTCCCGGACGGGATCTCTCCGTCAGCGTTCACGGCCATCGCGCGTCCAGTCCCTTCGGACCGGCGGCCGGCCCGCATACGCAATTGGCCCAGAACATCGTTCTGGCGTGGCTGGCCGGCGGCCGCGTGATGGAACTGAAAACCGTTCAGGTAAAGGATGATCTGGTCATCCCCCGCCCCTGCATCGACATGCGGACGGTCGGGTTCAATGTCGAATGGTCGCAGGAACTGACCCTGGCGCAGTCACTGGAGGAGTATGTCAAGGCGGCCATGCTGATCGACATGGCGAAAGCCGCCGGACTGGCCCCGGGTTTCGGCGACACCGTGTTCGACATGAGCGTGGGATATGATCTTGCGGGAATCCGGTCGGCCAAGGTCCGCGCCTTTTTGACCGGACTGATGGACGCTGGCCCGGTAATCGACCGCCTGCGCCGGGAAATCCCCGAGCCTTATGCCCGGTTCCGCGATCTGCCCTATGCCACACGCATTTCCGACACGCTGACCCTGTCGACCTTCCACGGCTGCCCGCCGGCCGAGATCGAGGATATCGGCCGCTTTCTGCTTGAGACGATTGGCGTCCATCTGGTGGTCAAACTGAACCCGACCCTGCTGGGCCGGGCGGATCTCCACGCCATTTTGCATGACCGGCTGGGATACAGCGATATCGAGGTTCCCGACAGCGCCTTCGAACAGGATGCGACCTGGGACGAGATGACCGGCATCATCGATCGCCTGGGGCTGCTGGCCGACCGGCTCGGACGGGGATTCGGCGTCAAATTCAGCAATACGCTGCTGGTGCGCAACAACCGCGGCTTCCTGCCTCCATCCGAAGCGGCCATGTATTTGTCCGGGACGCCGCTGCACGTCCTCGCCATCACCCTGGTCCGGCGCTTCCGGGACGTCTTCGGTGACCGCTTCCCCATCTCCTTCTCCGCCGGCATCGACGCCGGCAATTTCGCGGATGCGGTGGCGCTGGGCCTGAAACCGGTCAGCGTCTGTTCCGATCTTTTGAAGGTCGGCGGCTATGCCCGCGCGCAACGCTATGTCGACGCCCTGGCGGAGCGGATGGCCGCGGTGGATGCGCCCGACATCGACAGTTTCGTGCTCAAGGCCCACGGACAGGCCCTGGCCGCCCTGCAGGACGCCGGGCTGCCTCCCGACCGCGACCGTGCCTGCCGGGACGCGCGCGGCACGGGCGGGGATCTTCGCGCGGCCGCCGGAGACGATTTCCCGGCCTGGGGCGGCGCGGCGCGAATCCGCAACACGGCCGTCTATGAGGCCGAGGTTGCCGGCGCCCCCCGCTATCATGCCGCCGAAAACGCGATCCCGCCGAAGAAGACGGGAACCCGCCTCCAGTTGTTCGACTGCCTGTCCTGCGACAAATGCATCGCGCTTTGTCCGAACGACGCCATTTTCTCCCTTCCCATCGGTCCGGCCGACGCACCGGCAAGGCGTCTGCGCCAGCAGGATGGCGCCTGGGTCGCTGAGGAAACCGGCGCGCTCCGCCTGACGCGACCCCATCAGATCGGCATCCTGGCGGAGGCCTGCAACGAATGCGGCAATTGTGATGTGATGTGCCCGGAGGATGGGGCCCCCTATCGCAGCAAGCCCCTGTTTTTTGTTTCGGCGGTGGCCTTCCGCGCCTCCGCCCGGGACGGTTTCTGTTTCGAAGTCGACAGCGAGGGGGTCCACATGCTGGGCCGCATCGGTGGCATGTCCGTCCGGCTCGGCCCCGCCAAAGGAGAACCGCGCCGGTCGCGCTGCCAGGGGCCGGATTTCGATCTGAGCCTCGATCCGTCCGGTTCCGGTCTCCCTTTCGACGGTTTCGCCGAAGGGCCGGTGGATCTGACGCCTTTCATGATCATGGACCGGTTGCGTGACGGGGTGACGGCGCCCGGCGCGGAAAACGCGCTCTCGGCCGCGATCGAGCTTGCCGAAGCCGGCCTGCCCAGGCAATGAGCAGGGCCGGGGCACCGATAACCGGCGGTAAAGAAAGAAAAGACGCGGCGCCTTTCCATTTCGGCCACATTGTTACCGAAACGCCACATCCCTGACGGGAAGGGGTGGGGAGCGGTCGTCGGGAGGCTCACGGAGTGGCGCCTCCTCCGTCGACCCATGCTCAATTTTTGATCAAATGGTCACGAAATGCGGAAAATCTGGGCCCAACCCCAGGGTTTTTGCGCCTTTCCACGACAATCCCCTCAGCCGGGACGGCTAACTCTTTGCCATGCCACGCAAAAAAAGAATTGCAAGAAAACCGTAAATTTGGCACGTCCCCTGCTACACCTGCTCCAGAGGTTATGGGGGTGGCGCAGGAGGCTTTTCCACTCGCTCTCTTTCCAGGGGACGAACAGAGACCTTCGATTGCCGGTTGACCGGTCCCGCGGCGGATGCCCGGGAGGCCGGCCGGTGCCGCTTTTGCGTGTGGGCGCGCAAGAGGCCGGGGACGGCCGCCCCTCTCAAGGGACCTTTGGACCGTTTTTTTGAGAGACTTTTAGGGGGTTCGAAACATGCTGAAGACGAAGTTGCCGTCACTCGCGGCCCTGTGCGCCGGTCTGGCTCTGGCACCGGCCGCCCAGGCCAGTGATTTCCTGTGGTCCGACACCTATGTCAGCTACCGTTACCTGTCGGCGGACGTCCAGCCCGGCACCTACAAGGACGTGCGCGAGCACGCCATCAACTTCTCCCATGCGGACGCCTGGGACTATGGCAGCAACTTCGTCAGCCTGGATCTGGAGCAGTTCTCCCACCAGGATCCGACCAACGTCGCCGGCACCTATGGCAAGGGCGGGCCGAACAGCACGGGCTCGGCCGAGTTCTACGGCCTGTTCCGCTCCACCTTCAGCGGAAACAAGATTTTCGCCACCAAGGCGCTCTCCTTCGGGCCGATCGCCGACATCGGCCTCACCATCGGTGCCGACTGGTGTACCCAGAACGACACCTTCGCCTCGAACAAGAAGATGATCGTTGCCGGTCCCCAGATCGCCTTCGCCCTGCCCAAGGGGTTCTGGACCCTGTCCTTCCATGTCGCGCATGAATGGAATACCAACGGATACCACCAGGGTGGCGGCAGCGACAATTTCGATACCGTGCCCGAGTTCGAAACCGCGTGGCTGGTTCCCTTCTCCGTCGGCCCGGTCCCGCTCAAGTTCACCGGCTATGCCAATGTGATCGGCCCCAAGGGCAAAGGCGATTCGCAGGACGCCGGCCACAGCACCGAAGTGCTGGCCCATCCCAAGCTGATGGTCGATGTCGGCACGCTGACCGGTATCAAGCCCGGCAAGATCGATGCCGGCGTCGGCTACGAATACTGGCTGCATAAGTTCGGCAACATCAGCACCGCGGCCGCTCCGGTGCCGGTGCAGCGCGCGGTGTTCTTCGAGGTCGGCTACCACTTCGACTGACCGGGGAAAGGCCTCCTCGGGCGGAGGCCGGATCCCGGTCTCCGTCCGAGCCCTCCCCCGAAGACGGTCCGCCTCCCCAAAAGACCGGACCGTTTCGCAGGCGATTCCTTGCCTGCCCCCACCGGATGACGCATCCTTCCGAATCAACAAGATCCGGCCTCATCCATGCCTGTCAGTGTTTTCGACCTTTTCAAAATCGGGATCGGCCCCTCGAGTTCCCATACCGTGGGTCCGATGAAGGCCGCCTTGCGGTTCGTCCGCCATCTGCAAACAACAGGTCTTCTCGCCAGAACCGACCGGGTCAAGGTCGATCTGTTCGGGTCCCTCGCCCTTACGGGGCTGGGTCACGGGACCGACCGCGCGGTGATGCTGGGTCTTTCCGGCCACGAGCCCGATCAGGTTCCCGTCGATGCCATTGCCGGCCAGATCGCCGATATCCGTGAGCGCCACCGCCTTTCCCTTGGCGGTGACCGGGATATCGCCTTCGACCCCGCCGGGGATCTCCGTTTCCGGGGTGACATGTCCCTGCCGCTCCACCCCAACGGCCTCCGCTTTGAAGCCTGGGATGGACAAGGCCGGACATTGGCGGAGCAGGAGTTCTATTCCATCGGCGGCGGCTTTGTGATGACCGCCGGGGAATTGCGCTCTCCGTCCACGGACGCGCGTCAATGGCCCTTCCCTTACCGGTCGGCGCGCGAACTGCTGGCGGTGGCCGCCGCCCATGACCTCAGTCTTGCGCAGGTGGCCCGGGCCAACGAGGAATCCCTTTGCCCCCGGACGGAACTCGACGCGGGCTTGTCGCGGATCTGGACGGCGATGCAGGATTGCGTCCGCCGGGGCCTCACAACGGATGGCGTGCTGCCGGGCGGTCTCAACAGTCCCCGCAGGGCGCCTCGTTTGCGCCGGAGGCTGGAGGATGCGACGCTTTCGCGCGATCCCTTAGCCACGCTCGAATGGGTCAATGCCTTCGCCATGGCCGTTGGCGAGGAAAACGCCACCGGCGGGCGGATCGTGACCGCACCGACCAATGGCGCGGCGGGCATCATCCCGGCGGTGCTTCACTATCTGACCGGTTTCGTGCCGGGAGCCGGGATCGCAGAGGTTCGGGATTTTCTCCTGGTCTCCACGGCGATCGGCAGTCTTTACAAGGAAAACGCGTCGATCTCGGGGGCCGAGGTGGGATGCCAGGGGGAAGTCGGGGTCGCCTGTTCGATGGCTGCGGCCGGGTTGGCGGCGGCGCTGGGCGGCAGTAACGAGCAGGTGGAAAACGCGGCCGAGATCGGGATGGAGCACCATCTGGGGCTGACCTGCGATCCGGTCGGCGGTCTGGTCCAGGTCCCCTGCATCGAACGCAATGCCATCGCGGCCAGCCCGGCGATCAACGCCGCCCGGCTGTCCCTGTCCGGCGCCGGGCGCCATATTGTTCCTCTCGACGTCGTCATCGACACCATGCGCCAGACGGGCGCCGACATGCAGGCAAAATACAAGGAAACGTCGCAGGGGGGACTGGCGGTCAACCAGGCGAAATGCTGACCGGCCGACAGGGTGAAACCGAAACAAAGGCGGGCTTTCCATGAGCAGAGACACGGCAATCCGGGGCGGCATTCTCGTCACGGACAAGGAAAGACGGCGGGCCGACATCCTCTGCCACGACGGGCGGATCGCCGCCATCGGCGCCGACATCGACATCCCGGCCGCGGCCACGGTGATCGATGCGGGTGGCTGTTTCGTCATGCCCGGCGGGATAGACCCGCACACACATCTGGAGCTGCCGATGGCAGGAACCCGGGTGGCCGATGATTTTCTGTCGGGAACCCGGGCCGCGGTCGCGGGCGGAACCACGACCATTCTCGACTTCGTCGGCCCGGCCAGGGGCGAGCCGCCGCTCGACGCGCTGGCCGCCTGGCGGGAAAAAGCCGCCCGATCGGTCATCGACTACGGTTTCCATATGACCGTATCCTGGTGGGGCGACCTTTTCGAACGGCAAATGACGACGCTGGTCCGCGACGAGGGTGTCACCAGTTTCAAGTTCTTCCTGGCCTACAAAGGCGGTCTGATGCTGCCGGATGCCGATATCCTGGCGGCATTCGAACGATGCCGCGATCTCGGCGCTCTGGCCCAGATGCATGCCGAAAATGGCGAAATCATCGCATTTCTTCAGGAAAAGCTGCGGACGAAGGGTATTCTGGAACCCCGGGGACATGTGCTGTCGCGGCCGCCCTATGCCGAAGAGGAAGCCTCCGTCCGGGCGATCGCGCTTGCGGAGGCCGCGGGTGTGCCGCTTTATATCGTGCATGTGTCGACGGCGGGAGCGGCCGATGCGATCGCCCGCGCGCAGAGCCGCAAAGCCCGCGTCTTCGGGGAGACCTTGCCCGGCTTTCTCTCCATCGATGACCGCGTCTACGGTTCTCCCGATTTCGATATGGCGGCGGGCCATGTGATGAGCCCGCCTTTCCGGCCGGCGGAACACCAACGGGCCCTGTGGCGGGCGATCGAGGATGGCGTTCTCTCGGTCACGGCCACGGATCATTGCTGTTTCACCCGCGAGCAAAAGCGGCTGGGGCGGGAGGATTTCACCCTGATCCCGAATGGCTGCGGCGGGGTCGGCGACAGAATGGAGATCCTTTGGGAACTGGGCGTGGCCAGCGGCCGTCTCACCCCCGAACAGTTCGTTGCCCTGACGTCGGCCAATGCCGCCCGGATTTTCAATCTCTGGCCGGCCAAGGGATGCCTTGCGGTGGGTGCCGACGCCGATATCGCCATCCTCGATCCGGCCCGCGGCCGTACCATCCGGGCGGCGGACCAGATCCAGAACACGGACTTCTCGATCTGGGAGGGCCGACGGGTCAGCGCATCCATCGTCCACACCTTGTCCCGGGGCCGTCATCTGTGGGCGGATGGGGAGCTTCGGGCCGATCCCGGACATGGCCGCTATGTCGCGCGGCGCCCGTACGGGCCCGCCTACGGTGTCAATCCCCATACGGGGCTTTGACCTGCGCGCGGGGCGGTGCATGATAGAGTATGCAGACAGGGAGAGTCCGCCGCCCCGATGACCGACGCTTCAGCCCCGTCATCCGCGCCTGTCAAGAATGGCCGCCCGTTCAGGAACGTCGGGCCACGCCTGCCGCTTGAGATGACGATTATGCTGCTGTTGACGTCGATCACCCTCCTGGTGCTGGGGATGATCGGCGCGCATCTGATCGCCCATCGCAATGAGGTCCTGGAGACCGCTGAAAAAAACGCGGCCAATCTCGCCAGCGCCTTCGAGGAACATCTGAGCGTGTCGATCGGCTTGCTCGACGACACGCTTCTGGCCGCCAGGGGACAGGACTTCGTCCGCCATTCCGATCAGTTGCGCCAGGGACTCAAGGTCCGCCCGGGCCTCAATAACATCGCCCTTCAGGTATCGGTGGCCGACCGGACCGGCGCCATGATCTCAAGCAACTTCGATATCTCCCAGCCGATCACCATTGCCGATCGTCCGCATTTCCGGCATTTCAGCGAAAGCGACGCCGACGACCTGTACATCAGCGTCCCCGTGCTGGGACGGGTATCGAACCGCTGGACCATCCAGTTCGTACGCCGTCTCCCCGACGTCGCGGGCCAGTTCGACGGAATCATCGTGGCGTCGCTGCCGCCCGACTACCTGATCCGGTTTTATCACACCATCGACGTTGGAACGGACGGCCTTGTCACGGTGGCCGGGCTGGACGGGATCATCCGCGCCCAGACGATCCGGGAGAAAGCGTCCTATGGCCAACCGTTGGGAAATGACGCCCTGATCCAGGCGGTACGGGCGACGCCCCGGGGCACACTGCGTGATGGCGGGAGCGTCGATGGCGTCCGGCGCCTGATCGCCTACAAGCGTGTCCGCAACTATCCCCTGTTCGTTGCCGTCGGCCTCGCCGAGCAGGATGTGCTTGCCGATTTCCGCCACGAAGTGTGGTTGTGGGGAATGATCGCGCTGGCCGGAGTTCTGTTTCTGACGATCGCGGGCGTGCTGACCCTGCGCCAGGTCAGCGCCCAGCGGGCCTATGAAAACCGGATCGCCGACCACCAGCGGGAACTCGAAATCCAGGTTGCCCAACGCACAGAACGCCTGTCGCGTGAAATCGAACGGCGGACACAAAGCGAGGAGGCCTTGAAGGACAGCATTACCGCCCTCAAAACCGCGCAAAGCGAGACCCTTCAGGCATCCCGGATGGCCAGCGTCGGCCAGTTGGCCGCCGGCATCGCCCACGAAATCAACACACCGGTCCAATATATCGGCGACAATCTGCGGTTCATCGGCGCCAGCATCGATGATCTGCTGGCCGCCGGCGACGCCAAGACCCAGGATCAACCGGAGAAACTTGCCTTTCTGCGAAGCGAATTGCCCTCGGCGGTCACGGAGTCGTTGGACGGGGTCGCCCAGATCGCCCGTATCGTCCTGTCGATGAAAGACTTTTCCCATCCGGGAACCGTGGCCAAAGCGCTGACCGATCTCAATCAGTCACTCGACAACACGCTGACCGTCTCCCACAACGGCTGGAAGCATGTCGCCACCGTCGAACGGAAATTCTCCCCCGATCTGCCGCCTGTCCTGTGCCTGCCCGGGGAAATGAATCAGGTTTTTCTGAACCTGATCATGAATGCGGCGCAGGCGATTGAAACGTCGGGCAAACCCTTGCCGGGACGGATCACCGTCGAAACAACGCATGACGCGGACTGGGCGACAATCAAGATCAGCGATACCGGATCCGGCGTGCCGGAGGCCATCCGGGAGCGGGTTTTTGATCTGTTCTTCACCACCAAACCTGTCGGCAAGGGGACGGGACAGGGCCTCGCCATCTGCCGTGATGTCGTGATGGCGAAGCATGGCGGCACCATCGCGGTCGGCGGCGAGGAGGGCGAGGGAGCGGTTTTCACGATCCGCATTCCCATCGATGGGATCGTCGCCCCCGCCCTGCACAAGACCTGACGGGCAAAAGAGGCGCCGGGAAAAGGAAGGGACCCTGCCCCGGCGATCCGGCCTCTCCGCCCCCGGCGCCCGGATCAGCCGATATGGATCAGGACGCCACGCAGCAGGGCACTGCCGGTAAGGCCGCCAAACGAGAACCCCAGCCCCACGAGAAGGCACAGAACCCCCGAAAAAGCCAGGGCAACCGTGATTTGCGTGTCCCGACACCGCCGTTCCCAGCGTCGCGCCCAGGCGCGACCGGCACGGCCGACAGCGGACATCGCCCCGCCATCGGGATCTTCGCCGCCCGCCCCGCCGGCCGGCGGCCGGACGGTAATCAGGCGCAACCCGGCACGGCTTTTCATGACGGACGGAGAGCGACTGACAGGACCGTCGGTTATCAGCAGCGCCCATCCCGGCCGGTTCGGAACCGGTCGCCGGGCCACTGTCTTCTGTGCCGGGATCGGGGACACTGCGGACGGACGCCCATTGTCTGGGCGGCCATTGTCTGGATGGCCGTGGTCTGGATGGCCATGGTCTGGATGGCCATGGTCTGGATGGAATGCCTGTCCGCCTTCGGCGATCTGAAATTCACCCTTCGTCATCATCATGTCTCCACCTTTTCCAAGGGGTCCATTGGGTTGGGTCGATGGGTGGCGCGACCGGTTATCGGGGCCGGAAACCGCGCCCGGCACCATCATTTTCCACGCAGGATCGAGTAGTTGAGCCGGGCGTACCGGATGAATCCGCACACCACCAGCCGGGTAATCCAAAGATTGACAAGCAGCCACAAGATGCCGCCGCCCAGTCCGCAGACAGCCGCCACAGCCCGCGCGATTTCGTCTGGCAGCCCCAGTCCGCCGCCTAATAGCAGGACACCATCGTTCTCCGCCTTCAGCGTGACCGCAGGGCGGCCATCCTCATCGTCCTCGCCGTCGTCATCGTCGTTGGTGGTCACGATGTCCCGGGTGCCGTTCTTGTCCTCGACATGGATATGCGTTCCGGACTTCCCATCCCGGGTGATTTCGACCTTTTTTCCTTCTTTCTCATTGATGATATGGAGCGAATGCCCCTTATCGTGATCCGCCTCAAAATGGATGGCGTTGTTGACCCCCGGCAGATAGCTTGCCGCCGCGACAAGGCCGACAATGATCATGGAGACCGACGCGATGTAGGAGACCGACAGCAGCAGCATCACCACCAGGGACGGAATGGCAAGAAACAGGTTGAGACTGCCAAGGGCGGCCAGACCGACGACAACCCGCCCCAGATTTCCGAAGCTCTTTTTCTTCTGCCATTCCTGCAGCCGTGTTTCGGCACGCAATTCCTTCGCGATCTTCGCCGGGTCTCCCAGCCCCCGGGCGATTTCCTCCTCGGATCGCCCGCGGGCTTCCCCGTCCCGAAAATATTCCTCGTAATCGGCGCAGATCTCCTGAATTTGATCGGCCGGAAGATCCTTGAGAAGGGATCGCAGCGCACCGATGAAACCCGCCTTATTCATTGTCTTCCCCCAGGATCTTTTCCACATCGGCCACGAAGGCCCGCCATTCCGCTTTCAACTTTTGAAGTTCACGCCGCCCTTGCGCGGTCAATCGATAATATTTCCGCGGCGGCCCCTGTTCCGACTCGGCCAGGTAGGTCGTGACCAGTTCGTCGTTTTGCAGGCGCCTCATTAACGGGTAGATGGTGCCTTCGCTCATCTCCACCCCGCCGGCCAATTTGGTGACGATGTCGTAAGCATAGCCGTCGGCCTGATCGAGAATCGCGAGAACACACATTTCCAATGTCCCCTTTTTTAGCTGAGTGCTCATCCCGTCTCTTGCATCAAAAGCTACCTTGCATTGCAAGTATAGCGGATCAAAAGAGAGGCGCATGATTTGCGCCTTGTGGTAGCGAACATATCGCAAGGTACCTTGTGATGCAAGATAGATTTTCGAAGATCACGCGACACCCATCCCCGGCCACCGCCTCCCATGATTGACCGGAACGCGGAACATCCGGCAGAATCCGGCCGGTCTGCTATGGTCGGACCGCATATGGGCGGGAGAGGGATGATGACGGTCGCGGCGGTCCTGCTTGCCGGTGGACAGGCAACCAGAATGGGCGGAATTGACAAAATGCTGCTCCACGCCGGGGGGCAGTCCCTGCTCCACCACGTGATCCGCCGGATCCGTCCTCAGGTCGGCCCCATCCTCCTCAACGCCAACGGCGATCTCCGCCGTTTCTCCGCCACAGGCCTGCCGGTGGAGGCCGACAGTGTCGGCGGGCAGCCCGGCCCGCTGGCCGGCATTCTGACCGGCCTTGAATGGCTGAAACGAGACCACCCGGACATATCCTGGCTGGTCAGCGTCGCCACCGACACGCCCCTTTTGCCCAGCGACTTCGTCGATCGTCTGCGACAGGCGCAGCGCGAGCAAGAAGCGGATCTGGCCTGCGCCGTCCGGGGCGATATCGTCCATCCGGTCCTCGGGCTGTGGCCGGTATCACTGGCCGAACCCCTGCGACGGGCCCTCACGGGCGAAAACCTCCGCAAGGTCGGACTGTTGACCGCCCGTTACCGGGTGGCCCACGCGCGTTGGCCGGACAACGGACCGGATCCGTTTCTCAACGTCAACACGCCGGAGGATCTGGTCCGCCTTGAATTGCTGATGGATGGCGGCGTATTGCCGGCGCCGTCACACGCCGACACCCTGACCCTGTCCGCCGTCCCCGACGGGCAGGACGGCGAAATCGGCCCGTCCCTTTTCCTGCCGCCGGGCAAAACCGTCCGGATCTCACTGGAGGCGGCGCATGTTGAGGAGTATCGGGCCGCAGCCAATGGCGCCCGTCCCGAACTGGTTCTGGTGGCGCGTCCGGTCGGGGGCCGCGACCAGATCGTGGCGGCGGCCATCACTGAGGCCGAAGCTGACGCATACCGCCATCCAGGGGACCGGCTGCTGCGCATCGCCATGCCCGCTGCGGTGCAACATCGCGTGCTTCAGTTCACGGCCCCCCCCCCGCCGGCACCGAAACGCCGCCGGCGGAGCGGTAATCCCGACGACCGGACGCCATGACCCGGTTGCGGGAAGCGACGGGCCCGAATGGCGTTGCCCCGCTGTCCGCCGGACAAAAGAATGCGGGACAGTTCCTGTCGTCACAAGGCGCAGAAATTGTTCCTGTCGTCACAAGGCGCAGAAAATGTTCCTGCCCGGCTCACCCCGCGTCGGCGACGATCTTAACGTGACCAGACGGATGTCCCGGCGTCCGGCCAGCACCAGAGCGGCGATATCAAGGGGGAAAAAGGTGATCCGGTCGATCTGGAGATTGAGCCAGCGCACAAGATCCTCCCGCAGCGTGAGGCGCTGATCATCGGGCAGGCCCGCCGTCGCCGTGGGATCGAGATCCGCGGGCAGACACGCGATGTCCCCCTCCCGGAACAAAGCGATGATATCGTCTTCAAGGGCGCTGTAGGGCCACCGGGACAGATTGTCGCAACCGGCGTGCCGACGGGCATTATCGCACTGCAGCCATTGCCGGCGCGGGCCGCCCTTGTCGAAATGACGGATCGGACCACCGCAAATCGAGCAAAACGCCAGCCCGGCAAACAGATTGGCGAAAGTTTTGCGGCGCGTCCCGCCGCCCCCCACGAACCGAGAGCGAACCGATTCCCGCGTCCGCGCGAACTGATCCGCGTCGATCACCGCCGGATAATATCCGGCAATCGGCGGACCCTCGGGCCGACGGCGGCCGCCGCGGCAACTATGGGGCTGCAAAACCCCGGTCACCGCCTCATTGGCAAGGATCTTCTTGACGTAGGACTCCTGCCAGCCGCTGCTTTTGCCGAATGGCGGCACGGAATCGTCATTCAACTGACGGGCAATGGCATTGGCACCGATGCCCCGCCCGCTTTCCGCGAAAATCCGGCGGACCACGGCGACGCGGTCCGGTATCAGCTCGAACCCCCGACCATCAGCCGCCAGTCGCAACCAGGCGGGCGCGCGGGCCGTCAGAGGCCGGACACCGGCATTGCGGCGCTTCGCCTCCCAGGCGGCAGCCACCCGCTCCGCACGGAGACTGGCGGGCCCGGAAGCCACGCTTGCGGAACCGGCGACACCCCCATGTGCGGGCGCCGGGGCGCCGGATCCCTCGGCCGGGGCGCTGTCTTCGTTTCGCATAACCATGTTCTATGAATGGTTTTTATCGAAACCGATTGTTTACATAATTGGATAAAATTTCAAATAAATAGTTCGTAAAACGTAAATCGTTTTATATAACCGGGCTATACCCTGCCAACCTCCGGTCCTCCCGACGCCGGCCGGCGAAGAGGAAGGGCTGCCGAACAGCCGCGTCAGAGCCTGATGATTTTGCCTTTGATCAACAGCCCCTCAGGCATTGCTGCCCGCGCGGCGCCCCAGCGTATGAAGAAATCAGCGGCATAAGCCCCCCCCCGCGCCTGTGTCCGGGCTTAGCCGACGGCAAGCATTTCCGCCGCTGTCGCGTCGGAGGCGGGCAGATGCGCCCCGCAAGGGGGGACTCAAATGCCGGAGTCCTCTCGCGGGTCCGCCAGTTCCAGCATCAGTCGCAACAGCACGTTGGCGCCGGCGGTAATATCCTCCGGCGCGGTGAATTCCTGAACATTGTGGCTGATGCCTTTGACGCTGGGCACGAAGATCATGGCGGCGGGACAAACCCGGGCCAGCATCTGCGCGTCATGTCCGGCGCCACTTGGCAACGTCCGGACCGACAGGCCGAGGTCGCGGGCGATCCCTGCGACGCGACCGACAAGATGGCGGTCAAACGCCACAGGCTCGAACCGGGCCAGGGTCCGCCGGGACAGCCGGACCCCCTCGGCGGCGGCGGCATCCCGGGCGAAGGCGAACAGGCGCCCTTCCACCTGTTGCAGGACCGCCTCGTCGGTGTTGCGCAGGTCGACCGTCATGACCGCGCGGCCGGCCACCACATTGACGAGATTGGGCGACAGGGTCAGGGCTCCCACGGTCGCCCCCTGATCCCCGCCGGCCTCTTCGGCCAGTTGCCGCGCGAAACCCGCGATCTGCCCGGCAACCAGACCGGCGTCGCGGCGAAGCCGCATCGGCGTGGTCCCGGCATGATTGGACTGGCCTTCGATCACGAATTCGGTCCAGGAGATTCCCTGAACGCCCTCGACGGCGCCAATGGCGATCCCCTCCTCTTCCAGGACGGGGCCCTGCTCGACATGCAGTTCAAGATAGGCGTGGATCTGCGGGGCGCCCACCGGGGCATCGCCCGCATATCCGATCCGCATCAGTTCGTCGCCCAGGCGGGCGCCATCGATGGCCCGTGTGTTGAGGGCACTGTCCAGGGAAAGGCCGCCGACATAGACCAGGCTTCCCAGCATGTCCGGTTGAAACCGGGCTCCCTCCTCATTCGTGAAGAACGCCACGGCGAGCGGCCGGCGGGTTTTCAGCCCGGCATCGTTCAGGGTCGCGATGACCTCCAGCCCGGCAAGGACCCCCAGGTTTCCATCATAACGCCCACCGGTCGCGACAGTATCGATGTGACTGCCGGCCATCACCGGAGGCCCATCCCCGGTACCGGCCCGAACCCCCACCACATTACCGATGGCGTCGGTCGAGACCGCAAGCCCCAGATCCCGCATCCATCCGACGACTTTGTCCCGCCCCGCCCGATCCCCGTCGGTCAGCGCGAGACGGCTCACGCCGCCACCCGGGATGGCCCCGATCTCCGCCAGATCCGCCAGACGGGCTGACAGACGCGCCCCATTGACCGTGATCCCGTCCATTCCGTTCGTCGCGCCCATCGTCCCTCCGGTTGATCCGTCGTCGTCGCCTTCAACCAAATCACCGCCTCTGGAAATCGTCAACGTCTATATGAAACACGGATTTCCGTATTGCCACCCTATGAAACGTATGTTTCTAATCGACTCATGAAAGAGACGCTGGAACAGGCCATTCGCGACCGCTACGACGATCTCCCGGCCGGGGAACGCCGGATCGCCGAAGTGCTTCTCGATCTCCGGAGCGAACTCGCCGCCTATTCCGCCACGGAACTGGCGGCCCGCGCCGGCGTTTCCAAGGCAACCGTCGCCCGGCTGGTGCGACGGCTGGGCTATTCAGATTTCCAGGAGATGCGCCAGCAGGCGCGGGCCCAATGGCGAACCGGCTCGCCCCTGGCCGAGTTGCCGATGACGCTGGGACAGGCGGGGTCGCTCGGACATCACCTGGAACAGGACATGATCTGCCTCAGCCACACGCTGGGAACGCTGTCGCCCGAAATCGCCGGTCGCGCCATCAGCCTGCTGGCCGGCGCCACGAATGTCTGGGTGGTCGGGTTCCGCAACAGCCATGCGCTGGCCCTCTACGCGCGGGAACTTCTGATCCAGATTCGCCCCGCCGTCCATCTTCTGCCGGTCCCCGGACAGACGGTCGCCGAGGAACTGGCCGGCCTTTCGAAAAATGACGCTGTCCTGGCTCTCGGGTTCCGGCGGCGCCCGCCGCTGCTTGGCCGGATCCTCCAGGAGGCCTGGCAGGCGGGCGCGCCGGTCGTCCTGATCGGCGATCCCTCGCTTGGCGAACTCTCCAAGTGGGCCGAGGTCACGATCCGCTGCCTCAATCGCGGCGCCAGTCCGTTCGATTCCTATGTCTCGGCGGTCAGTCTGTTGAATTATCTTTGCTCCGGCGTGGCGGCCGAACTTGGGGACCGGGCGCAAGGCCGGCTGCGCCGTTGCGAAGAGTTGCATGACGCCTTTGGCGACTTCGGGGCCTGACCCTGGCGCCGGACGCGATCGCATGGTGAACGATGGGGGCCCCTGATGTCGGACAGCACAATCGTCCATTTCCTGTTGAACGGCGAGAGCCGGGAGGTCGAAGCACCGCCCGGACAGTCGCTGCTTGAGGTCCTGCGCGAGCGGTTTCATCTGAAATCGCTGAAGGACGGCTGCGCGCCGCAAAAGGAATGCGGCTGCTGTCTGGCTCTGATCGACGGCAGTCCCCGCGTCACCTGTTCGATCCGGATCGAACAGGTGGAGGGGCGTGACATCACCACGCTTGAGGGGGTCGCGGAAGAGGAACGCCAGCTTTATGCCGATGCCTTCCAGGCCGCCGCCGGCGTGCAATGCGGCTTTTGCACGCCCGGACTTGTTCTCCGGATCAAGCATCTCACGGACCAGAACCGGCCGCTGACCCGCGACGAGATCGCCCGGGCGCTGGACGGCCATCTCTGCCGCTGTACCGGCTATGTGAAAATCATCGACGCGGTGCAATTGATCAATGCGGCCAAACGGGGCGGCGCCCTTCCCGTCCCCGTCGCCGGGGGCGGGGTCGGCGCCCGGCTTGCCCGGTATCAGGGCGCCGATCTGGTGCTGGGCACCAGGCCTTTCGTCAACGACCTGGATGTTCCGGGAATGCTGCACGGGGCACTGACCTTCTCGCCCCATGCCCGCGCGCGGGTCAAACGGATCGACATCCGAAGGGCGCTGGCCCTGCCGGGCGTCGTCATGGTGGCAACGGCCCGGGACGTCCCCGGGGACCGGTGGGTCGGGCAGATCCGCAAGGACTGGCCCTGCTTTGTCGCGGAAGGCGAGGACGTGCGTTGTGTCGGCGACGTCCTGGCGGCGGTCGCCGCGATCGATCGGCGGACCGCCCGCAAGGCCGCCCAACTGATCGACGTGGAATACGAGGTTCTGGAACCGGTTCTGTCGCCTGTGCGCGCCCAGGAACCCGACGCCCCGCAGGTCAATCCCCGTCACGACAATCTGCTGTCCCGGACCACCATCGTCAGGGGCGACGTGGACCAGGCGCTGGCCGCGTCCGCCCATGTGGTCTCGGGAACCTGGCAGACCCAAAGGATCGAGCATCTGTTCCTGGAGCCGGAAGCCTGCGTGGTGATTCCCCTGCCTGACGGGCGGCTGCATCTTTACAGCCAGGGGCAGGGCATTTTCGAGGACCGCCGGCAGGTCGCCCAGGTTCTGGGGGAGCCGGAGGACCGGATTTTCGTCGAGCTGATGCCGAACGGCGGCGCCTTCGGCGGCAAGGAGGATATGACGGTCCAGGCGCAGACGGCGGTTCTGGCGCGCCTGTCCGGAAAGCCCGTCAAGCTGGCCCTGTCGCGCGAGGAGTCGGTCCGGCTCCACCCCAAGCGTCATCCCATGACGATGACCTACCGGGTCGGCTGTGATGCGGAGGGCCACCTGACCGCCGCCCGGATCGCCATTCTGGGCGATTCCGGGGCTTACTCCTCGGTGGGCGACAAGGTCCTGGAGCGGGCCGGCGGGCATGCCTGCGGACCCTACCGGGTCCCGGCGCTGGCGATCGAAGCCACCGCCGTCTACACCAACAACCCGCCTTGCGGGGCCATGCGCGGGTTCGGCGTCAACCAGACCAGCTTCGCGATGGAAGGGTGCCTTGACCTGCTGGCGCGCAAAGTCGGCATCGACGGCTGGGAAATGCGCTGGCGCAATGCGCTCCGCGTGGGCGACATTTTCACCAGCGGCCAGGTTCTCGAAAAATCCGTGGGGCTGGAAAGAACCCTGCTGGCCGTCAGGGACGCCTACCAGGCCGCCCGGTCTGCCGGACGGGCGGTCGGCATTGCCTGCGCGGTCAAGAACTCCGGTATCGGTAATGGCGCCGTCGAATTCGGCCGGTGCCGGCTGGTCGTGGAGGAGGACGGCACCGTCGGTCTCTACAATGGTTTCACCGAAATGGGCCAGGGCCTGATGACCATCCTGGTCCAATGCGTGGTCGAGGTCACGGGTCTGCCGGCCGCTATTTTCCGCCCCCGGGTCAACAGCCGCTTCGAGGTCGGCTGCGGCCAGACAACCGGATCGCGGGGAACCCTGCTGGCGGGGCGCGCCGCGATCGATGCGGCGAACCGGCTGAAGGCCGATCTGGACAAGGGGCTGTCGATCGGCGAGCTGACCGGGCGGATTTATGAGGGCGAGACCAGGATCGACGACACCACTGCCCCGGGCCAGACCAGGAACGGCCGGATCAAAACTCACACCGCCTATGGCTGGGCCAGTCAGGTCGTCATCCTTGATGACGAGGGCCGGCTCGACCGGGTCGTCGCCGCCCATGACGTCGGCCGCGCCCTCAACCCCCAGCAATGCGAGGCCCAGATCGAAGGCGCCGTGCATATGGGCCTGGGCTACGCCCTGACGGAGGAGCTTCCCTGCAAGGACGGCATGCCCGTGACCCACAGTCTGCGGGCGATCGGCGCTCTGCGTGCCCGCCACATGCCGCGTGTGGAGGTGATTCTGATCGAGGCCCCTGAGCCGGAAGGACCGTTCGGCGCCAAGGGCGTGGGCGAGATCGGACTGGTTCCCACGGCCGGCGCCCCCGCGGCGGCGGGGGTGGGGGTAGGAGGGGGACGGCGGCGG
>WASQ01000065.1:0-145496 GCA_009712185.1 Telmatospirillum sp.
GCGGCGCCTCGTTGCGGGAGGCCGGTTTCTACGCCCCCGGGGCAACCCTGTCAACACCCTTCAGAAAACTTTCTTCATAAAAACGTTTCAGCCCCTGCCGATGGGGACCGGAGCGTCCCGGGGAGGCCGGGAAAAGACAACGTTGCACATTAACGTAATCGCAAAAAACGATCACGGAAGGCCCCCCCGGCTTGCCTTTTGAACGCCGGCCTGAGATAACCGGTTTGTCAGGAGTCGCGAGGTTTGCAATGCTCCCGCCGATGAAGGAACGAGCGTTCCCGATCGGAGAGAGAGGACAGAGGGTTGGAATCGTCTGGTCAAGAACCCGGTTCGCCCCTGCCCGGACCACGCGTCGGACGACGGGACGGTCGCGCGCCAATCCGCGCGCCATTTTAAAAAAACTCCCGCGTCCGCACGCGTATCGCGGCGTGAGGTTCGACAGGGGATCTGTCCGGCCGCAACGATGACACGCCCGGTGGGATTCGCCGGCTGCCGGTCACGGCAGAGAATCCCCCGCCGGTCCGTCCGTGCGGCCACGGTTCCCCCACCCCCGGCGACCCGTTCCAGCGTGACGGGTGACGGCATGGGGTGTTTGGAGGTTATAGAGTATGCGATTTCCGCGTTCGACTTCGGGCCGGGCCCTCGCGGCAACAGCCGTCGTGGCGATCAGCGCCGCCGCCCTCTCCATCGGACAAAGCTGGCGTCACAAACCCACCGCGCCGGCCGAAGCGGAAGCCCCTCCCCCACCCCCCGCGCCCGCCGACCTTGAAGCGGACTCGCCCAAGCCCGTTCTGACCTCACCCCGCGCCGACAGCGAGATCGAGGCCCAGGCCGCCCATCCGATCCAGACCGTGGTCGAGGCGGAACAGGGCGATACGCTTCTGGATCTGCTGCTGAAGGCCGGCGTCGACCGGACGGAGGCGACAAAGGCCATTGACGCCCTGAGGGATGTCTACAACCCCCGTGCCTTGAAGGTCGGGCAGGAGGTGACCGTCACTTTCGCCCGTCCCTCCGACGGGATCGGATCGGGGCCCTTCGATGCCGTGGTCCTGCAGCCCGACGCCAGCCGGCAGGTCTCCGCCAAGCGGGGCAGAGACGGGTTTTCCGCCAGCGAGACCAAACGGGAAGTGACCCGGCAGCTTGCCCATTTCAACGGGACCATCAAGGGAAGCCTGTTCGAAACAGCCACGGCCCAGGGCGTCCCCGCGCCGATCCTGGCCGAGATGATCCGCGCCTTCTCTTATGACGTCGACTTTCAGCGCGATCTCCAGCCCGGCGACGCCTTCGAAATCATGTTCGAGCGGTTTGTCGACAAGAAGGGGCAGGTCGTCCGGGACGGCAACATTCTTTACGCCAATCTGATCCTGTCCGGCGAGGCGATGCCCATCTATCGCTATGTCGATAGCGCCGGGACAGCCGACTACTATAATCCGAAAGGGGAAAGCGTCAGAAAGGCGCTGTTGCGCACCCCGGTCGACGGCGCCCGCATCAGCTCCGGCTTCGGCATGCGCATGCATCCGATTCTGGGATTCAGCAAAATGCACAAGGGGATCGATTTCGCCGTGGCCACCGGCACCCCGGTCATGGCGGCCGGCGCCGGGACGATCGACTTCGCCGGTGCCAACGGATCCTATGGCTATTACGTGCGGATCAAGCACGACGCCGCCCATTCGACCGCCTATGCCCATCTGTCCCGCTTTGCGCAGGGGATCCGTGTCGGCAAACGCGTTGATCAGGGGCAGACCATCGCCTTTTCCGGCTCGACGGGACGCGCCACCGGTCCGCATCTCCATTACGAGGTGCTGGTCCGCAACGAACAGGTCAATCCGATGAGCATCAAGTTCCAGTCCGGCAACAAGCTGGCCGGCAAGGAGCTGGCCCGGTTCCAGGCGACCATCAAGGAACAGGGTGTTCTGCTGGCGCAAACTCCGGTGACAAGCAAGGTCGCCCTTAACAAGGCCACCGAACCGGCCCAGCAAAAACAATAAGACGCAGAAACTATAGGGCGCAGCAGCCACAGGCTCCGGAAGCGGCGGATCGCCGCCGGTTGTTTTTTTGTCCTGCAGTGCAATAAGGCGCCCGCCTCCATCGTCACAGCATCAGTCGCCGGACCCGGTCCGGCACCCATCCCCGACCACCGGCCGGTTCCGCCCGGACGGCTGGCGCAGGGCGGCGGGCCACTTGCTGTGAGGACACCGACACCATGACCGAAAGTTCTTACGTCCAGGCGTTCGACCTGATGTGGGAAATGTTCGATGAGCCCGCATTGCTGATTCATCGCAATCGCACGATTGTCGCCGCGAACCGGGCGGCCCGCCGTCTGGGCGGGCGGGAAGGCGAAAAATTCCGGGGTCTCGCCCCGTCGGGAAAGCTTCCCGGATATCAATGGGCGCGGGCCGACGAAGCCCTTCGCAACAGACGACCGATCAGCGACATCACCCTTGAATTCGGCGCTCCGGTAACCTGCTATTGGATACCGTTGCCTGAATCCCCCGATCTTTATGTCCATTTCGGCCTTGGCGTGGCGCGGCAGTCCGCGTTTCGCGACAGCCCTCCGATGATGGCGGCCAATGACCAGGAGAACGTCCATGTTTCATGACTGCCGAGGCCGCGAACGCTGGGCCAACATGCCGCGTCCGGCCCGTTTCGCCGGCTGTGCGATCATGGGTCTGCTTGTCGTGGGCAGTTTCGCCCTGCTGTTCGGCTCTGTGACGATGCTGCTGTGGAATGCCATCATTCCCGAAATCTCGTCGCTGCCGGTCATCACCTTCTGGCAGGCGGTCGGCCTTCTTGTGCTGGCGCGGCTGCTGACCGGCCGCTTCTCCCACGGACATGGATATCACGGCCGTCGACGGTTCGGCCGTCACCGGCCGGGCATGACCACCCCGGAACAGTATGCCGAGTGGTGGGAAACCGAGGGAGAGGCCGCATTCAGGGCCTATAACCGCCGGCAGAAAGGCGATGACGGCCGGCGGGCCGAATGAGCGGTGACGCGGCCGCCCGCAACCGGAGCCGTCTGGCCGAGCTTCTGCACCAAGACCGGCGCCGCCTGACGCGCTTCGTCGAGGCGCGGCTGTTCGGCGACGGGGGCGGCCAGGCCGAAGACATTGTCTCGGACGTCGTTCTCCGCCTGCTTGAACGGGCGGATCTGCTCGCCAGGGTCGAGGACCTGACCGCCTATCTCTATCAGGCCCTGGCCCATGCGGTGGTCGACGTTTTCCGCCGCCGCCGCCAGAAGCCGGACAGCCAGACCCTGACAGAGCTGCCGCAGGACGGGGAGGAGGATCGCATCGCCGATCCCGCCCCGGACCCGGAGCTGGCGTTCGCCATCGCCGAGGAGCGGGACCGGTTGAGTTCCGCCCTGGCCCGGCTGCCTCCGGCGGAACGGGCGGTGTGGATCGCCGTGGAAATCGAGGGATGGTCCTTCCGCGAACTGGCGGAGGAATGGCGGGAGCCGATCGGAACCCTGTTATCCCGGAAAAGCCGGGCCGGGCAGAAACTGAAGGTCTTTCTGTCGACGGAGGAGACATCCGTCCCCGGGGCGCCGGACCAGGCCCCGGGGACGGGCAACTCTCAACGTCCGGAGCTGCGGAACAGGTCCGAGCCGAAGGGGCGCAGGTCGGGACGACCGGCGTAGCCCAGGTAGCCGAGGCCGAACAGGTCCTCAATGGTGCGCAGCAGGGAATAGTGATTGTAAGGCTGGCTCGACCGCGTGCCAGGCCGGACGAACGGAGACAGGACCACCGCCCCGATCCGGCCGCCGCCCGGTCCGGCAATTCCAGGTCCCCGGCTTGCGACCCCGCCGATCATCTGACCGGGTTGCACATTGGGTCCCGGCAACTCGCCGCAGCAGGCCGACGCGTCGGCTCCGGGATCGCCGATCTCGGGCACATCCGCCTCGTCGAAGGTGATCACCAGCAGGCCGTCCTTTTGAAACGCCGGCGCCGCCAGGATACGGGGAACCCAAAGACGCAGGAATGCGTCGGCCGAGGCCAGCCCCCCCGGCTCACCATTCGCGCACAGAACGCCCGGCCGCCCCCCGTCATGTCCGTCATGACAGAGATTGGGGGCGATGTAGACGAATTCCGGGGTTGTGGCGGCGCTGCGAAGATCGTCCGACAGCGCTGGCAAGGCCACCACGCGCGCCGCGCAGTCCGGCCCGTCAATGATGGAATGGAAATAGACGAAGGGGTTGTGGCGCGCCGCATATTGATCGTTGGGCGCCGCCACCTGGGTCCGGTCGGCGGCGCCCAAAGGAGGATGACCACACCGGGGCGATTCGCGCGCCGGGTCGTTCCCCATGTCCTCCAGATAGGCCTTCCAGGATCGGCCCGCCGCCGAAAGCTGATCCGCCAGGGTGGGAACCGACGCCGGATAGACACAGCCTCGTCCGATCACCTGCCCGTCCGCGCCCAATCCGGTCGTCACGAAATCCGTATAGGTTTCGCAGTCATCCTGGGTGTCGGGATTGGGGGCCTGGCCGCTGATCAGCGCGATATAGTTGGGCAGGCTGAAATGCGCAACGCCGTAGAAACGCGACAGCAGGGCGCCTTTGGCCGGCAACTCCCGCGACAGATAGGGCGCGGGCGAGGCTGGACCGAAAGTCTCGGAATAGGTCTTGTTTTCCAGCATGATGACAAAGACATGCCCTACCGGAGGCAGGGAGGGCGAGGCGGCCTGCACCGTCGCGGGGCCAAGGGCGGGCCAGAGGGCGAGCCAGAGGACGGCGAGGAGAAAACCCGTTCGCAACAGGAAAGGTGGCATGGTGTCCCCGGAGAAGGAGGAGAGGATGAGGGGAGACGGGGTCCGATCCTGAGACCGGATCCCGCCCGGGAGGTTGGTCCGCAGTCGCCTCAGTAGCTGTAACGGGCGGTCAGGACGAAGGACCGCCCCGAATCGACGATGTCGGCCACGGTCTTGCTGTTCCGTCCGATAGTGGCGAAGAAGCTGTGCCCGTTGAGCAGATTCTCGACCGAGGCGTCCACCCTGAGGCCGACCCCGGTATCGAATCCCGCATGCAGGTTGACCTGATCCGAAGCCCGCACCCATTCATCGAACGCGGACAACTGACTGAGGACGCCATACTGGGTCACATAGGACCCGATATAGCGATAGCTGGCGTCGGCAAAAAATCCGTTCTTTTCATAGAAGGCCTGGAGATTGACCATCCAGTTCGGCTGATTTTGCATCCGTTCCACCGGGTTCAGACCAGGGGCGTTCAGGTGAACCGCCGAATGTTCCCAGGTGACGTTGCCGGCCAGCCCGAACCCGTCGAAGGGCGCCGGAAGATCCTGAAATTTCTGCCGTGCCGACAGTTCCAGGCCATAGACATGTCCCGAACCGCCATTGCTGGGTTCGGAGATCCGCTGCAATCCCGTGACCGTGGTCGCCGCGTTGACAAAACTGTTCTGGCTGTTGTTGTCGTAAATGTAATGGGTCAGAGTCTTCAGGAATCCGCCGACGGAGGCGCTGCCGCCATGATGGTTGGCCCAGCTTCCCGACAGGTCATAGTTGATCGCCTCGATCGCCTTCAGCCTGGGATTTCCCCGCGTCACGCTGTCGGTCCCGTCCGCATTGTGGCTGACGGTCTCTCCGCCGCCCAACTGGAAGAACGCCGGCCGGGTATAGCTTTGCGAGACGCTGGCGCGGTAGACGGTGTCCGGATCCGGGCGCCAGTTGACCTGGACGCTGGGCAGCGGCAGGTCATAGGTGACGGAGTTCTTCCCCCAATGCCCGGCGATATCGTGACCGGACTGGTCCTGCGGGATCACCCAGAAGGTGTTGTTGATATCGGTGTGTTCGAACCGCAGACCGGGGATCACGGTCACGGAGCCGAAAACCAGATCCGCCATGACATAGGCGGCGGAGACGGCCTCGGTCGCCTTCTGGGTGTTGCAGTTCCAGTTGTTGACGGCGATTCCGTCGCAGGTGTCGAACGCCCAGGGCTGGGCGGCCAGATGCCGGTTGAAGAAGCCGAACAGCGCGCTCTGGTCGATGGTGGGAATCCGCCAGTTGTACTGTCCGGGATAGATTGACGACACCGACCCGCTGAGGAACCCGAGGGAGGCCAGGCTGGGATCGTCGGCCGCCGAACTGTAGAGCTTGTCGGTTGTCCAGTCCCGATAGGTGTGCTGGCGGAAGCTGTCCTGGTATTTGGCGCCGAAGCGCACATGGTCCAGCCACCCGGCATGGGCGTCATAGGTCAGGTCGACGCGCGCGCCGCCCTTCACCTGACTGGAGAACTCCTCGCTCAGTTCGCCGGCGCGGCGGGCTCCATAGTTGCCGATATCCGCCACGGGACCAGCGATCTGCGCGGGCGTCAGCAACGGATGGGCGAAATCGCCGGAATAGCCGAACAGTTGCGATCCGGAATAGGGAATGGCGTCGAAGGTTTCCCCATTACGGGCGGAAATCTCCATGTGATTGGGGCGGTCGTTCGATCCCCAGCTGAAAAACAGCGACGGATCCACGGTCCAGCGCCCCAGCTTCTTCGACGCGCCCAGTTGATACGTGCCGAGCTCCGCGATTTCCGGATTGGTCTCGTACCAGAACCGTGGCTGAACGCCCCCGATCGACGGCTGGAACAGCCCGCTGTTGCCGAGCGCGGTTCCGCCCTTGACGCCGGTGCCGATGTTGTCGCCATAGATCTGGCTTTGATAGCTGTTCTGCTGGGTGTAGGCCCGCGCCCAGGTCAGACGGCTGAACAGGGTGGTGTCGGTATCGGGATGCCAGTCGACGGAGGCGCTGGTCCCGTAGCGTTCGGTGAATCCGGTGGTGTAACCGACGTTGAGCCCCGTCAACAGCAGATTGGACAATGGGTCCATGCCCGCCGGATTGTTGCCCGCGGCATCCGACCGCCGCCATGTCCACATGCCGTTGGTCTGGGCGGGATAGATGCCCCCGGCCTCGCTGTTGGAAAAATCGCGGCGGTCGTAGTAGGCGCCGACATAGACCCCCAGTTGCTGGCGGTCGCCCAGCTTCGCCGCCATCTCGCCGGCGATCTTGCCGCCCAGCCCGTTACGCCCGTAGTCGAGCGCGCGACTTTCGAGGCCGGCCCCCGCCGAGACGGACGCGTGCACCGGCTTGTCGAAATCGAAGGCCGTCGGCATGCGGAAGTCGACGATGCCGCCGATGGCGTCGCCGTCGAGATCCGCGGTCATCGACTTGTTGACGACGATATGGTCGAGCCCGTAAGGCGGCAGCAGGCTGAGTTCGACGGCACGGGAATAGGGCTGTCCCTGGGCGACGTCGATCCCGTTGATCTGATTGATGTTGTATTCGCCGTTCATGCCGCGGATCGAAGTGTAATTGCCGACGCCCCGGCCCGCGCTGTCGATAGACACCGAATTCTGCGTCTGGGATCCCAGGTTCATGACATTGATGCCCGGGATCCGGCTCAAGGCCTCGGCGACATTGTTGTCGGGATTGCGGGCCAGATCCTCGCCGGTCAGGACGCTGACGGCATTGTCCGACGCCATTTCCTCCGTCGCCGCCCGGCGATCGCGATCGCTTTGCACCACGATCTCCTCGACCGGAGCCGCCTGGGCAAGACCTCCCACCATCCCCGCCGAGGCCACGGCCAACGTCACCAGGGTCAACTGATTGCGTAACATCGTCTGGTCCTTGCAGTTGCTGTCTGCAGGGAAAGACGCAGGCGCCGACGGGATTCCGGACTGTCACGAAACTTTCCCGAAGAAACTGCCGCGCGCAACCTTTACGAATAAAAACAGTCCGCCAGGACACCTTATCCCCGCCGACGCCATGAATCTTTCACACCACCGAAGCGCGCCCCCCTTTTATGGTGCGGGTCGCGAAGACGAGCGTCCGAGCGTCCGAACATCCGGCCGGCGGCGCCCCGGCTCATGGGTTGCAATCAGGTAGAGAACATGAGCGTGCCCGCCCCGCCTCCCCCGACCGAAAACACAATGTCCGGAGACCGGGCCGCGATGGCCGACGCCTTTTCAACCTATTACGGCCTGCTGAAGGGGTTTTTCACACGCCACAAACTGCCGCGCGAAGACGCCGAGGACTGCGTCAGCGAAGTCTATGCCCGGCTTCTGGCGCTGAACGCCCGCCGCCCCGGAATCGAAAGCTGGCGCTCCGCCCTGCTTTGCGTCGCCAACAGCGTCATGGTGGACCGGCATCGCCGGGATGCGGTGCGGCAGCGCGGCCACCATGTTCCGATCGACGACGACCTTGCCGAGACCGCGGACCCCCAGGCGGTCACGCCCGAGATGCAGACCGCCCAGCGCGAGGAGCTGAGAGAGGTCTGGCGCATCCTGGAACGGCTGGATCCGGACTGCCGCAATGCCTTTTTGATGGCGCGCGTCGAAGGATATGCGCATAAGGAGATCGCGCGAAGGCTGGAGATCAGCACCGTCGCCGTTGGCCGACATATCGAGCGCGCGCTTTATGAGCTGGCGCGCCACGCTGGGAATTTTTGACGACGATGTCCTTTGAGGAAAATGATGACAGGGCTTTGCGGGAAGCCTCGGAATGGATGTCCAGAATAACCGGAGGCAGCCTGTCCTGGCGGGACCGGAAAGCGCTGAAGCAGTGGCTGGATGCCGATACCGCGCATGTGAAGGCGATCAACGCCGTCGAGGCTGAATGGCGCAAAAGCGGCCGCCTGGCGGCGGCCCAGGCGGCGAGAAAGCCGCGCCGGGACCTGATGGCGCTGTTGTTCGAATTTCGCGGCACCACGCGTCTGCGCGTCGCGGCGGCCGCGGCAATCTCGGTGGCGCTTGCCGTCATCGTCTTCCTCCACCCCTTCCGGGAAACCGAGATCATCGAGACCGCCGTCGGCGAGACGCGCCTTGTCACGCTGCCCGACGGCAGCCGGATCCGGCTGAATACCGACAGCCGGGTCGCCGTCACCACCGACCTCTCCGACCGTTTCGCGACGCTGGAAAAGGGCGAGGCGGAATTCACGGTGTCGCACCGGTTCTGGAGCCCGTTCCATGTCGATACCGGGACTGTCCGCATCCGTGTCACCGGAACCCATTTTCTGGTGCGGACGGAAGAGGGCCGCACGGAGACCTATCTGGTCAATGGCGGAATCGAACTGCGCGATCCCGTCAGCCGGGCGTCGCTTGCCAAGCTGGAACCGGGCAGCCGGGCCATCGTCGGCGCCGGCGGCAAAGTCGATATCGAGAAAAGCGACGGCATCCGGGAAACCGCCTGGATCAACGGCAATCTGATGTTCGACCGGACGCCGCTGGGCGACGCCCTGACCGAATTCCAGCGTTATGCGCCCGTGACGGTTTCCGTCAAGCCCGCCGAGCTCAGGGCGCTCAAGGTCAGCGGCGTCTATCACAGCAACGATCTGTTCGGCTTTCTTGAGACCCTGGCAAGCCTCAATCCGGTCAGGATCATCAAGACATCGCACGACAAGGTCCTGGTCGAGGGCCTGCCGGCGCCGGACGGCCACATCCCATGATGCGCTGACCCGCCAACCGGGACCTGATGCGAAAGAGGCGACAAAAGCAGGACCACCGTCGCAAAAGCACCATCAGGCCGGTTCCGGCGATTTTCACTGCAATATTTCTGACATGCCCGGTTCCCCTCCTGGCGGCGGAGACCTCCCCTCTTCACCCGGTGCCAGCCGGCGACCTGGCCGATGCCCTTCGCCGGCTTGCCCTGGACAGCGGCCGTAATCTTCTGGTCATCAGTGATGAGGTGCGGGGCCGGACGACCGGCGGCAGCCGTGAGGGGGCCGCAATCGAGGACGCCCTGACACAGATTCTGAAGGGGACCGGCCTCGGCTTCCGCCTTCTCCCGAACGGCGCCATCTCAGTCTTTCCCCTTGCCGACAGACATGCGCGGGCCGACGCCCCGGCTCCGGCCGAGCCCCCGCCGGGTCCGCTCCATGAAATCCAGTCCCTGGAGATTTTTGCCGACCGCTTTCCCGATCCGGCGGCCCGGTTCGCCTGGAACGAGACCGGACCGGCGGTCCTGCTGACGCCAGGCGATATCGCGCGCGCGCCCGACGGCACCGTGGCCGAAGCGCTGGCCCGGCTTCCCGGCAGCGGTGTCGCGCTGACGACGCTCGATCATTATCTGGGCGGGGGCGATACCGCGGCGCGCGGCCAGGGGGGGTTCGTCAGTATCCGCGGGATGGACTCCGAGTACAACGTCACCCTGATCAATGGAGTCAACGCCGCGCAAAGCATGCCCTACAGCCGCCAGATGAGCCTGTCGCTGATGCCGCCCCAGGGATTGTCCGGCATCGTCGTCCGCAAAACCTCGGGTGCCGACATGGATGGGGACGCGATTGGTGGAACCATCGATTTCCGGACACCGACCGCCTTCGACAGCGACCGACCCTTCACGCGCATCACCACCCAGGGGCAGATTGCCGATCGTGCCCTCGATTACCACCTGGATGCGGGGGGTGGCGGCGTCCAGGTGGAGACGTCGCAACGCCCGGGACCGGCCGTCGGGATTTATCTGACGGGCTATTACGACCAGCGGAACTTCACCACCAGCGAGCTGGACTGGCAATCCGGCGACTTCGGATACCGGCTGTCCGACGGCCGGGGCAACAGCGCGCAGGGACTTTCCCCCGGGTCCAATCTCGTTCTGGGCGCAGTCAACCCGCAGTTCACCACCGGCACCATCGAACGCTACGGCGGAAACGCCTCCCTCGACTGGCGGGGAGACAACAACAGCGCCTATTGGCGGGGAACCTACGGTTACGCCTCGACACGCCAGAACATTTACCAGATCGGCTTGCAAAGCCGGGGACTTGTCAGCGCCACGCCCCTGCCCGGCGGTCAGGTCCTGCATGAGACGACGGACGCCCAGCTTCATTACTGGTTCGAGACCAATCCGGAGCTTGCGGAACTGGTAACCCAGACGGTCGGCGGAACGTCACGTCAGGGATCTGTGACCGCCGATTACAGTGCTTTTTTCAGCTACGGCCAGAATTCCAAGCCCGACCACATCGAAACAAGCTGGGGGATCGAAAATCCGTCGGACAACACGACCTATATCGGCGCGCTGGGCACCCCGCTCACCCTCTCCTGGTCCGGCCGCTATCCGGTTCCGGCCCTGACGGCGGCACAGCGGGCGATGATCGCCGACCCGTCATCCTACCGGGTCCACAACCAGGGCGAACTCAACAGCATGGAAAGCACCCAGCGCAAGGGCGGCGCGCGGTTCGACGTCACGGTGGAGACGAACGCCGGCATTCTCGACCGGGTGCGCTTCGGCGGAAAATATGTGGCCTCGCGCCGGGCGATCAGCGACCGGGACTGGAATGTTCCCCTGTTCGCCCGGGGCCAGACGCTGGCCGACGTGACCCTGTCCGGGGCGCCGGTGATCACACGGACGCTGCCCGCGGTGATCCCGGGCCGCTATTCCTTTCCGGTTCCGCTCCTCGACGGCGACCGGCTTCTGGCCGCCGCGCTTGCCCGTCGTCCGGCGTTATCCCCGGACGAGGAGAACGGCAACAGCATGGATGGCACGGAGACGGTGGCGGCCGGCTATGCCATGGCCGGCCTGCGGATCGGAGCACTGGAGATCCTGCCGGGTGTCCGGTTCGAGAGCAGCACCATCGGAACCCGCTTCTGGGACGCCGGGGCGCCCGACCCCTTGCGGCATCACTGGGGAACATCTCATACGGCCTATGACGAGTTGCTACCCAGTCTGTTCATCAACGCCCGGCCGACGGAGGATCTCCTGCTCAGGGCCGGGATCTGGACCAGTTACGCCCGCCCCGCCTTCTTTCAACTGGGTGGCGGCACCCAGACCTCCGTCAGTCCGGATGGCGGCGTCACCATCGCCGAAGGCAATCCCCATCTGCGTCCGGTCGAAGCGACCAATTTCGATCTGGCGGCGGAATGGCGCGGCCCCAAGGGCGGACATCTGTCCGTCGCAGGATATCTGAAACAGATGAGCCACTACCTCTACAACAGCGGCGATTCCTACCTCACCGGAACCACCACCAATCTGGGCAGCCTCAGCATCTCGCGGCCGGAAAACGGTGGCAGCGCCCGGGTCCTCGGGGTCGAACTGGCCGCCAGCCAGACGGCCGTCTGGGCCCCGCCGCCGTTCGACGGGCTCGGCATCGCCGGCAACATCACATTGCAAAACAGCGCCGCCCATCTCAACGATCCCCTCCTGGGGCGGACCAATCCGATGCAGGGCACACCCGGGATGCTCGCCAATCTGTCGCTGTTTCTGGAGCGGGACGGCCTGATGGCCTGTCTCTCATGGCGCTACAGCGGCGCCTATGTCGAACAATATGGTGAATGGGGCAGCGGCTATTTCGGCACGGCCATGAACGGCAGCGCACTCAATAAATGGGTTCATCCCTCGGACAGCCTGGACGTCACCATCCGCTACAGATTGTCCCCGTCGGTGGAGGTCAGCGCCGCCGCCGCCAATCTCCTGGGCGGCGACGCCTACTATTCCACCATCGGCAGGACCTCGGGAACCGTGGCACAGATCATCAATGCCGGGCGGGTGTTCCGCAGTGGCCTCATCGTCACCTTCTGACCGGACCGACCCGCCCTGGCCGTCCGGCCTCACAAGGTCACGCGTCCGACCGGCTGGCCGTTGACGATCAGTCCCTTGTCGTCGGCGCCGATCATCACGGTCTGACCGTCCTGAATCCGCCCCTCCAGCAACTGGGAGGCCAGCGGGTTCTGCAACGCGCGCTGAATCACGCGCTTCAGGGGCCGTGCGCCATAGACCGGATCATAACCGGCGCCCGCCAGCCATTCCCGCGCCGCCGGATCAAGGCTGAGGTCGATCTTGCGATCGGTCAGCAGTTTGCCAAGCCTTGCAAGCTGGATATCGACGATCGCATCCATCTGCGCGCGCGACAGCCGGCGGAACAGCAGGATTTCGTCGAGCCGGTTCAGGAATTCCGGGCGGAAGGCGGCCCGCACATACTCCATGACCTGATCGCGCACCGCGTCGGTCTCGGTTCCGTCCTCCTGCGCCGCCAGAACCTCGGCCCCCAGGTTGGAGGTCAACACGATGACGGTGTTGCGGAAGTCGACGGTCCGGCCCTGACCGTCGGTCAGACGACCGTCATCCAGAACCTGGAGCAGCACATTGAAGACGTCGGGATGCGCCTTCTCGACTTCGTCGAACAGGATCACCTGGTAGGGACGGCGGCGAACCGCCTCGGTCAGGGCGCCCCCCTCCTCATAGCCGACATAACCGGGGGGCGCGCCGATCAGGCGGGCCACGGAGTGTTTCTCCATATATTCCGACATGTCGATCCGGATCATCGCCTGCTCGTCGTCGAACAGGAACTCCGCCAGCGCCTTGGGCAGCTCCGTCTTGCCGACGCCGGGCGGCCCCAGGAACAGGAAGCTGCCGATCGGACGATTGGGATCCTGAAGCCCGGCCCGCGCACGCCGGACCGCGTTGGAGACGGCAATCACCGCCTCATCCTGGCCGATCACGCGACGGCGCAGACCGTCCTCCATATGCAGAAGCTTGGCCCGTTCGCCCTCCAGCATCTTGTCGACCGGGATGCCGGTCCAGCGCGACACCACCCCGGCAATGGTCTCCTCCGTGACCGCCTCGTTCAGAAGTTGATTGCCGTCACGGCCATCGGCCTGGGACAGACGCCGCTCAAGATCGGGAATCACTCCGTAGAGCAGTTCGCCCGCCCGCTCATACTGTCCTTCGCGCTGCGCGATCTCGACCTCGGACCGCGCCTGATCCAGGCGTTCCTTGATTTTGGTGGCCTGGGCCAGCCCGTCCTTCTCGGCTCGCCAGCGGGCGGTCATCTCGGCAGACTGGCCTTCAAGCTCGGCCAGATCCTCCTGCAGCCGGGCCAGCCGGTCCTGCGACGCGGGATCGGGTTCCTTTTTCAGGGCCTCGCGCTCGATCTTGAGCTGCACGATCCGGCGGTCCAGTTCATCGAGATCCTCCGGTTTGGAATCCACCTCCATACGAAGACGGCTGGCGGCCTCGTCCACCAGATCGATCGCCTTGTCGGGCAGGAAGCGGTCCGTGATGTAGCGGTTCGACAGCGTGGCGGCCGCCACCAGCGCGGCGTCGCCGATCCTGACGCCGTGGTGCAGCTCGTACTTCTCCTTGATACCGCGCAGGATCGAGATGGTGTCCTCGACGGTCGGCTCGCTCACGAAGACGGGCTGGAAGCGGCGCGCCAGGGCGGCGTCCTTCTCAACATGCTTGCGATATTCAGCCAGCGTGGTGGCGCCGACGCAATGAAGCTCTCCCCGGGCCAACGCCGGTTTCAGCAGATTGGAGGCGTCCATCGACCCTTCGGCGGCGCCCGCGCCGACCAACGTATGCATCTCGTCGATGAACAGGATGACTTCGCCGGCGGCCGCGGTGACCTCGCTCAGCACGGCCTTCAGGCGTTCCTCGAATTCTCCGCGGAATTTCGCACCGGCCACCAGGGCGCCCAGGTCGAGGCTCAGGAGGCGTTTGTCCTTCAGACTTTCCGGGACGTCGCCATTGACGATGCGCAGCGCCAGCCCCTCGACGATCGCGGTCTTGCCCACCCCGGGCTCTCCGATCAGAACCGGATTGTTCTTGGTCCTGCGCGACAGGACCTGAATGGTCCGGCGGATTTCCTCGTCACGCCCGATCACCGGATCGAGCTTGCCATCGCGCGCAACCTGGGTCAGGTCCCGGGCATATTTCTTAAGGGCGTCATAGCCTTCCTCGGCGGTGGCGCTGTTGGCGGTCCGCCCCTTGCGGATGTCCGAGATGGCCTTGTTGAGCGCCTGCGCGGTCACGCCCGCCGCCGCCAGCGCCTTTGCCGCCGGCGTTCCCGCCGCCATGGAGATCGCGAGCAGCAACCGCTCCACCGTCACGAAGGAATCGCCTGACTTTTCCGCGATCTGGCGCGCCTGGTCGAAAAGCCTGGCCGTGGCGGGATCCTCATAGACATGGCCGGCACCGGCGCCCTCCACCCGGGGAATGCGTCCCAGGGCCGCCTCGACCTCACGCAGGGCCTTGGCCGGATCGCCTCCGGCGGACCGGATCAGGTTGGCGGCCAGTCCCTCCCGGTCATCCAGGAGGACCTTCAGCAGATGTTCCGGTGTCAGTCGCTGGTGATCACTGCGCAATGCCAGGGAATGCGCCGCCTGGACGAATCCTTTGGAGCGCTCGGTGAACTTTTCGAATTCCATGACTCTCATTCCTCTTTCATGACGAAATCCGCCGGCTCCTCTCGGAGGCCGCCGATGAATTCCTCGGGGATGCAATTTATATGGACCGGAGAGGACGTCGCGCAAGTAAACCACACGCCACCGCCCCTTCCGCCGCGCCAAGTCCACCATTTGTACTTTAAAATACAAAAGTCCAATACACTCAATGGGCCAAAGTCTCACCAGCAGGCAAAATCATATTTTCGAATGATTACTCACGGATTGTCATACGCGGTTAATCATTATCCGTTGAAAAGTGCCAAAAAAAATATAAAGATACTGAGGTCGACCGATCGAAGGAGACGCCATTGCCGACCAATGCGCCTCAATTCAAGCGGGACAAGGACCGCTTCGTCGCCTTTTCGTTCTGCTGGGCCGACCTCCTGTTCGAGGTCGACCCCTGCTTCGATATCGTCTTCGCGGCCGGGCCGACCGATGCCTACATCGGCGCGGCCGCGGACAGCCTGACCGGCCGGTCGATTTATGATTTCGTCGCCCCGGGCGACGTTCCGCTTTTCAGTCAGATGCTGAAATATGCCCTGCGCTTCGGACGGGTCAGCAATGACGGAATCCGTCTCAAAAGACCGGATGGCGGGCTGTTCAACATGTCGGTGACCGGGTACTGCATCGACGGAGCGGGCAGCAATTTCTTCCTGGCGATGCGTCGTCAGGCCTGGGACGGCGCCATGGACGGGGACGGCAGAACCGCGCATGGACTTTACCGCACGCGGGTCTTCAGCCAGCTCGCCACCGAACGGATCAAGCGCCTGAAGGCGGCCGGCGCCGGAACCAGCCTGACGCTGGTGGCCCTGCCCGGACTGGGGCAGATCTGCCGTTCCCTGGACCCCGAGGGACAGGAACGGCTGCGCCAGAAGGTGGGCGATACGCTGAGGGCGGGATCCGTGGCGGGAGACACGGTGGCCGAGGTCTCGGACGGCCATTATTCGGTCCTGCATGACTCCGAGAGCGACCTGACGGGAGCCATCGATCATATCGAAAGCATGCCGCGGTCGATCGATCCCCGCGGCTCGGGGCTCATGGGGGAGACCGCGACCGTGGTTCTCGATCAGAAGACGGATTCAATCGCGGAAGAGGATCTGGCGAACGGGCTGCTTTATATGATGGCGCGGTTTCGCGACCGTCAGGGAACCAATTTCAACATCCGGTCGTTATCGACCAATATGGCGTCGATCTGCGAAACCGCCGCCAAGGAGGTCAACGAATTCCGGACCATGATCGCGAACGGGCGCTTCAGCGCGGCGCTTCAACCGATCATCGATATCACCTCGGGCGACATCCATCATTACGAGGCCCTGTGCCGTTTCCACAATGCGGGCCCGGAAGCGTCGCCCTATCAGACGATCTGCTTTGCCGAGGAAACGGGAATGATTCACCTGTTCGACCTCGCCATGGCGAGAAAGGTCATCGGTCTGTTGTCGGCCATCGGCGAGGAGGCGCAGACCCGCGTGGCCGTCAATGTTTCCGGGCATTCGGTCGGCGTCCCCGCCTATGTCGAGCAATTGCACGAACTGCTCCGCAACAATGTGTGGACCAGGGGACGGTTGCTGTTCGAGATCACCGAGTCTTCCCGGATGTCCGATCTGTCCACGGCCAACAGCTTCATCCAGTCCCTGCGCAAAGAAGGTTATGAGGTCTCGCTCGACGACTTCGGGGCCGGCGCCGCCTCCTTCCAATATCTCAGCAGCCTGGAGGTGGATGTGGTGAAGCTGGATGGCAGCGCCATCCGCAATGCCGAAAAGGCGGAAAAGGGGCGCGCCTTCCTCACCGCCCTGACCGAGCTTTGCCGCCGTCTCGGGGTCAAGACGATCGCCGAAATGATCGATACCCCCGAACGGTTCAATTTCTGCCGCGAATGCGGATGCGACTTCGTGCAGGGTTATCTGTTCGGAAAGCCGTCGACCGACATCCGTGTCTTCAAATCCCTGCCCCACGGCAATCTGTTCCGGGTCCAGCGCTGGGAAAATGCCAGCCGCGGACGACGGGCCTGACGGAGGGGCCCGGGGATGATCAGCTGCATCCCTCGTCGCCGCAGATGTCGCCCTCGATCTGAACGACCGAATGGGCCAGACCGAAGTCCCCTTCCAGCACATCCTTGATCCGCGCCAGCGCCTCGTCGCGGTCGACGTCCCGCCGGACCACCGCATGCAGGGTCAGCATGGGATGGCCGGAGGTGACGGACCAGGCATGGAGATGATGAACCCCCACCAGCCCCGGCACCTCAGCCTTCAACCGCGCCGCCAGACGGTCCGCATCGAACCCCGCGGGACTGCCCTCCAGCAGGATATGGCCCGAGGACCCCATCAGGCGGACGCCGCTGAAGGCGATCAGTGCGGAAATGCCGATCGACAGGATGGGATCGACCGGCAGCCATCCGGTCAGAAGAATGACGACCGCCGCCACAATGGCGGCCGCCGATCCCAGAAGATCGCCCAGCACATGCAGAATGGCGCCGTGCAAATTGAGGTTTTGCGCCGATCCGGCGTCCGCTGTCAGGCCATCGACAGGAGCATCGTCATGGTGATACCCCTGGCTGTGGATGTGATCGTGATCGTGACCATGCGCCCCGTGGACATGTCCGCCGCCAGGGGAATGGGAATGCCCCAGGACCCGCCAGGTCACGATATTCGCCCCAAGTCCGATCGCCGCCACCACCAGCATCGGCCAGGCGTCGACGGGTCGCGGATCGATCAGACGCCAAACGGCCTCATAAACGATTCCGACGGACAGAAGAACGACGGTCGCCCCGTTGATCAGGGCGGCAATGACTTCGAACCGGCGATAGCCGTAGGACCGCCGGGGATCGGGGGCAAGGCGCCCCAGCCGGAAGGCCGCCCAGGCCAACAGCAGTGAGAAGACGTCCGCCAGCATATGGGCGGCATCGGCCAAAAGCGCGAGAGAGCCGGACAGATAACCGCCGGCCGCCTCGACCACCATAAAAAGCGCCGTTATGGCGAACGCAAAAAGAGTACGGCGTTCCGCCTCCGACGTGGCGGAGGAGGAGGAGTTCACATGCTTGTGATCATCGCCGGTCGTGGCCGCCGTCATGCCACAATCCTGATACCGGCGCCGCCGGGAGGCAAGGGAGGATTCCCCCGCCTTTCCCGAACAGCCTGGATCAGGCGTTCAGAGTTTCGACCTGCGGCTCCTCGCCGCCTTCGGACTCTTCCTCGGCAACAGCCTCAGTCTCCTCGCCCTCGATCTCGCCGCCTTCCAGCGGTTGATCGTCGGCGGGAGTGGGAACGGCCCTCAACGGCTGCCGGCCCGCCGCCTGATTCTGATTATTGATCAGACGGAAATAATGTTCGGCGTGCTGGTAATAGTTTTCCGCCGCAATACGGTCCCCCTGCGAGGACGCATCCCGCGCCATCGCAAGATATTTCTCCAGCACCTGGTGAGCATTTCCTCGAATGCGCACATCAGGGCCGTTGCTGTCATAGGTTTGATTCCGTGACGAGATATGTTTCTTCCCGCCACCACTAATGCTTCGGCCTCTCGAACGTTGTTTGCCGTTCTGGCCGCTTTGTCCTGGTTTCATGGTACCTACATGCACAGAGTTGATCGAATCAGACCCTTCAATGCTGGTCTTGCCGGCCAAATTCCGCAGGCGCTGAAATGGCGACGAAGTGGGATGACGGCGACCTCAGAGGGGCGGAGTGAAAAACCTCGACGCAGCCTCGTTCGTCTGTCGCGCGCGGACCCAAAAGTAGTCGGGAAGTTTCGATATTCCAACACATTTTTTTCGTTTCCCGGACATTTGATCGTTTCTCTATCTAAAGTCTGACCGCGACCACACAACGCTCCACTCCGGCAAGGTCCCGGCGGATCGCAAAAATCCCCAATCCCGCGCCGGACAGGATCTCTCCGACATCCCGGGACTGCCCCGCCCCGACCTCCAAGGCCGCGGTACCGCCCCGGACCAGAAGCCTGGCAAGATCCGGAGCGAGCGCCCGATAGCAATCCAACCCGTCGGTCCCGCCGGCCAGGGCCGAACGGGGTTCGAACCGCGCCACCTCTGCTTCCAGTCCGTCGATGTCGCCATCGGGAATGTAGGGGGGATTGGACACGATGATGTCGAAGTCCGGTTCCAGCCCCCGGCCCCAGTCGCCGGTCTGGAACCGGGCCCGGCCGGCCAGCCCCAGCGCATCGGCATTCCCCGCCGCCACCTCCAGGGCCGCCGGACTGCGATCGATCCCCAGTCCGGATGCCCGCGGCAGCTCGGACAGAAGCGCCAGCAGAATGCATCCGGTCCCGGTGCCGAGGTCCAGCAGGCGCAACGGACGGTCGCGGTCAGGAATCCGGTCCAGCACCGCCTCCACCAGGGTTTCAGTATCGGGACGCGGATCGAGGGTGTCGGCCGTCACCCGGAAGGACAAACTCCAGAATTCCCGCCGGCCCAGGATGTGCGAGACCGGTTCCCGCGCGGCGCGGCGTCGGGCCAAACCGGTCACCCGGTCCAGCTCAGCGTCGTCCAGGACCCGCTCGGGGTGACTGAACACCGCCGTTGTCGAGATCGACAGGCCATGCGCCAGCAGCAGCCGGGCATCGAGCCTGGCGGAGGGAATCCCGGCGTCGCGAAGCTGACCGGTCAGCCGGACCAGAACCTCGCCCAGGGTCCGGACGCCGGTCATTCCATTTCCGCAAGGCGGGCGGCCTGATCGGCGGCGATCAGGGCCTCCACCAGCTCGTCGAGGGCTTCGCCCTCCATCACCTTGTCGATCTTGTGGAGCGTGAGATTGATCCGGTGGTCGGTCACCCGGCCCTGCGGGAAGTTGTAGGTCCGGATCCGCTCCGACCGGTCGCCGGATCCGACCTGCCCCTTGCGGTCGGCGGACCGTTCGGCGTCGCGGGCGGCGCGTTCCGCCTCGTAAAGGCGGGCGCGCAACACTTTCATGGCCTGCGCCTTGTTCTTGTGCTGGGATTTCTCGTCCTGGCACTGAACGACCGTATTTGTCGGCAGATGGGTGATGCGGACAGCCGAATCGGTCGTGTTGACGCTCTGGCCGCCCGAACCCTGGGACCGGAAGACATCGACGCGGAGGTCCTTCTCATCGATCTCTATGTCCACCTCTTCCGCTTCCGGCAGCACCGCCACGGTCGCCGCGGAGGTATGGATCCGCCCCCCCGCCTCGGTCTGGGGAACACGCTGGACGCGATGCACGCCCGATTCGAATTTCAGGCGCGCAAACACCCCCCGGCCGCTGATGCTGGCCGTGGCCTCTTTGACACCGCCCAGACCGGTGTCATTGCCGCCCAGAAGCTCGAACCGCCAGCCGCGCAACGCCGCATAACGCTCATACATGCGGAACAGTTCGGCCGCGAACAGGGCCGCCTCCTCCCCGCCGGTCCCGGCCCGGACCTCCAGGATGGCGTTTTTCTCGTCAGCCTCGTCCTTCGGCAGCAGCGACACCTGGACCGCGCGTTCCAGAGAGGGCAGCCGCTCCTTCAGGGCGTAAAACTCCTCTTCGGCCAGGGCTTTCATATCGGCGTCGGCGTCCGGATCGTCCTTCAGCGACTGGGCGTCCTCCATCTCGGCCTGGACCTGCCGCAGCGCCTTGATTCCAGCCACGACCGGATCCAGTTCCGCCAGCTCCTTCGACATGCGTACGAAGCTCTGGGAATCGGTCGTGCCGGCTTCGCCGGCCAGCATCGCGGACAGTTCGGCATGACGGGCAAGCACCCGGTCCAGGGTCAGATCGAGATTCATGGTCACTCTGCTTCAAGAAACATCACAGCGGCGCGGCGGCCCGGTCAGCGGGCACGCCACCGGCCTCCGGCAAGATGGCGTTGCCGGCCCGATTCCCCCCGGGGCGGGCTACCGTTCGTGCAACTGGAACAGCCGGCGCAGCAGATGCTCGGCCGCGATCCAGTCGGCCCGTGTCTGATCTCCGCCCGCCGCGATGTCCTTCATCGCCTCGGTCGGGTCATGCAACAGGCGCCCGATCAACAGGCGGGTGGCCTTTTCGGCATCGTCCCCCGCCTCCGCCATCACCTCTTCGCGCACATGCTCGAAATGGCCGCGCAGGGACACGATTGCCGGCACCGCGGTCCGGGCGGCCCGCCCCTTGGTGAAACTCGCCACCTCGGCATCAATGATCGACCAGGCATCGCGCGCCGCCGCCTGCCGGGACGCCCTGCCCTCCATGGCGAGACGTTCGAGATCATTCAGATCGTAGAGGAAGGCGCCATCCACGCGGTTGACCGCGGGATCGATGTCGCCCGGGATACCGACATCCACCAGGAAAATCGGCTTCTTGCGCCGCTTGCGCAACGCCTGATGAACCTGCTCGGCTCCCAGGATCGCCTGCCGTCCGGAAACCGAGCTCACGACCACGTCGGCTTCGGCCAGAAGTTGCGGCAGATCCTCGAAAGCGCCGACATGGCAATTCAGGCTCTCTGCCATGGACTCCGCCCGGGTCGCCCTGGGCGCCGTCACCACCATGCGCCGCACGCCGGCGGCAAGGACGCTTTCCGCAACCAGGGCCCCCATTTCCCCGGCTCCCACCAGCAGGGCGGTGCATTCGGACAGATCGCCATGGAGGTCGCGGGCGAATTGCACGGCGGCTGACGCGATCGACACTGGCCGCTCTGCCACCTCGGTCTCATTGCGCACACGCTTGGCGGCGCCGTAGGCCGCGGCGAGAAGCGCCTCCATCTCCGCGCCGCACAGCCCGGCGTCGCGGGCCAGCCGGTGGCAGGCCTTCACCTGTCCCAGGACATGGGGCTCGCCGATCACCAGACTGTCCAGCGACGATGTCACCGCGAAACAGTGACGCACGGCGGCGGCATCGGCCAGCGCGTACAGCTCCCCCGCCAGACCATCGACACTGACCCCGCCGCGATCGGCGAAGGCCTTCGTCACCACGGTCTCCGCTTCCCGGGGATCGGGATGCATGGCGAGAACCTCGACCCGGTCGCAGGTCGACAGCGCGACCGCCTGCATCAGTCCGGCGCCCCGAAGCCTTTCCAGGAAGTCCGGCTGCGACGCGTCGTCGACGAACAGGGCATCCCTCAACGCCAGCGAACTGGATCGATGGTTGGCGCCGACGACGACCGGGCGCAGCGTGGAAAGGCCCTCGACCATATCCTTAACGGAACCGGGCCAACCGGTCCTCCAGCGCGACCAGGGGAACCTCCTCCTGCGAACCGGTATCGAGGTCGCGGACCACGACGGCCTGGCGTCCCCATTCCTCCTCGCCCAGGATGACGGCGGCCCGGGCCTGAAGCTTGTTGGCCCGCGCCATGCGTTTCTTCATATTTCCGGAGAACCCGAGATCCACCCGGAAACCGTCCTGGCGCAGCCGTTGCGTCAGGGCCAGGGCCGCGGTCTGGTCGCCCATGGGAATGACCACCAGCGGGCGGGATGCCTCCGGTGCGACGTCGGCCAGCATGGACAGCCGCTCGATACCGGCGGCCCAGCCGATTCCCGGCGTGGCGGGGCCGCCCATCTGCCCGATCAGGCCGTCATAGCGGCCGCCGGCCAGCACGGTCCCCTGAGCGCCAAGCGCCGTGGTCGTGAATTCGAACGCCGTATGGCAGTAATAATCAAGCCCGCGGACGAGATGCGGATTGTGCACCACCGCGATTCCGACCGCCGACAGCCCGTCGCAAACCTGGGTGAAGAAGGTTCGCGACGCCTCGTTCAGATAATCGGCCATCAGGGGGGCATCGGCCACCACCTCGCGATCCCCCTCGTCCTTCGAGTCGAGAACGCGCAACGGGTTGCGGTCCAGACGGTCCAGGCTGTCCTTCGACAGGCGGTCCTTGCGCGCCATCAGGAACGCCACCAGCGCATCCCGGTAGGCCGCCCGCGACGCCGCATCGCCCAGGCTGTTGAGTTCAAGCTGGATGTCGTGCTTCAGCCCCAGTTCCTGCAGGATATGCGCGGCAAGCGCGATCACCTCGACGTCGGCCTGGGGGCTTTCGACCCCCAGCAGTTCCACGCCAAGCTGATGGAACTGCCGCTGACGGCCCTTCTGCGGCCGTTCATAGCGGAACATCGGACCGCGATAGAACAGCTTCAACGGCAGATTCTGGGACATCCCCTCCGAAATGAAGGCGCGCGCGACGCCCGCCGTTCCTTCCGGACGCAGGGTCAGACTTTCACCCGACCGGTCCTGGAACGTATACATCTCCTTCGAAACCACGTCCGTGGTCTCGCCCAGATTGCGCGAGAACACCTCGGTGAATTCGAAAATCGGCGTCATGATCTCGCCGAAGCCGTAGCGGCGGGCGATATCGAAAGCGATTTCCTCGACCAGACGATGACGCGCCGCCTCGTCGGGCAACAGATCGTGGGTGCCGCGCACCGGTTGCAGGGCTGTCACTTCGGCACGTCTCTCATTCAGCTGAAAGTTTGACCTTTTCCGCCTCCAGGGCGGCGGCCTTCTTTTCGACCAGATCGACGATGTGGTCGATCATGGCGGCGCTGTCCACCTTGTGGTCCGGATTGCCGGCCACATAGACCATATGGCTGCCGCCACCGCCGCCGGTGATGCCGAGATCGGTCTCACGGGCCTCGCCCGGGCCATTGACCACGCAACCGATGATCGACAGGGTCAAGGGGGTCGTGATATGGGCCAGCCGCTCTTCCAGCGTCGCCACCGTGCTGACCACGTCATAGCCCTGACGGGCGCAGGACGGGCAGGATACGATACGGACGCCGCGATTGCGCAGGCCGAGAGACTTCAGGATCTCGAAGCCGACCTTGATCTCCTCGACCGGATCGGCGGACAGGGACACGCGGATGGTGTCGCCCACGCCGGCCCACAGCAGGGATCCGATGCCGATCGCCGACTTGACGGTTCCGCCCCGCAACCCGCCCGCCTCGGTGATGCCGAGATGCAGGGGATAGTCGCAGGCCTCGGCCAGCGCGTGATAGGCCGCCACCGCCAGGAACACGTCGGACGCCTTGACGCTGATCTTGAAATTGAAGAAGTCGTTGTCTTCGAGAATGCGGGCATGGTTGAGCCCGCTCTCCACCATCGCCTCGGGACAGGGTTCGCCGTAACGTTCCAGCAGTTCCTTTTCCAGGCTGCCGGCGTTGACGCCGATGCGCATGGAACAGCCATGGTCCTTCGCCGCCTTCACGACGTCGCGCACCCGGTCGGCGGAACCGATATTGCCGGGATTGATGCGCAGGCAGGCGGCGCCCGCCTCGGCGGCCTCGATGGCACGCTTGTAGTGGAAATGGATGTCCGCGACGATCGGCACCTGAACCTGGCGGATAATGTCCTTCAGGGCCGCCGTCGAGTCCTGATCCGGGCAGGAAACACGGACGATATCCGCGCCAGCCTCCTCCAGCCGCTTGATCTGGGCCACGGTGGCCGCCACGTCACTGGTGAGAGTGTTCGTCATGGACTGGACAGCGATCGGCGCGCCGCCCCCCACCGGGACGTTTCCGACAAAAATCTGCCGGCTCATCCGGCGATGAATTTCACGGTAGGGCCTAACGCTCATGGCCATCTCACCTATCAGGAATCGGGGAAGGGGTTATAACGCAAATCGTCGACCGAACAAAGCCGCCTGAGGCCGGACGGCGCCATGCCCGCCGCGCAGACCTCTGGAACGCCGCCGTCCGCCGGCCAGGATCCGGCGCGGCGCCGCCGGGGCTGCCAAAAGTCCATCCGGCCGGTTCGCGCCCCACCCCGCGGCAACCGGCGGCAGAGAGTCATTGTCCGCCGGCGGGTGCTGCCGCGCCAGGCGATGACGGGGACGGCGCGGTGTCGGTCGCCGGGGTCGCCGGGGTCGCCGGGGTCGCCGACGGATCCGCCGGAGCGGGCGATTCGGTCCCGTTGGCCAGCCGGTCCGCGTCAAGCGACAGGTCGCGACGGACCATGCCGATCCCGCCCAGGGAGGGAATCGGCTTCCCGTCGACCTGGACCGCCAGGGCTCCGGCATTGCCCACGGTCATGGTCAGGCCGGACCGGCGCGGTACCGCGTAGCTTTCGCCCTTTCTCAGAAGGCGCTTCTGAACCACCTTGCCATGGGCGTCGCGAATCTGGATCCAGCAATCCTCCTTGGCGGTCATCATGACGCGCCCGCCCGCGCCGGCGGCGCCCTCGGCGGCATCGGATCCAGCAGGAGAGCCGGTGGACCCGGGGCCGGGCTGCGACGACGGAGCGCCGGATGCCTGGGAAGAGGACGGTTGACCGGAGGTGGTGGGAGAGGAGGAGGTGGTGGACGGACCGGACGTCGCCGGTGCCGCCGCGCCGTCGGCGGGCGCCACGGCCGCACCACGCGCCATCTCGGTCTGGCCTGTGCGCCCGCGCCCCTTGGCTTTGCCGGGCTGATCGCCGGTCGTTGCGGGCGCGACGGCCCAAGCCCCGTTCGCCGCATCGGGCGTCACGGCGGCGTCACCCGGCGGCTCCGCCGGCCGGGCGGCCCGGGCATCGCGATTCTTTGCGTCACGCCCCTTGACATCCGGCGCCTTCCCGTCCGGCTGACGGCCTTCCGCGCCCCCCAGTACGGGCGCCTTCGCGTCGGCGACGGATTGATTGTCGGAAGCCGCAGGAGCAGAGGCGCTGCCGTCATCCTCCGACGGAGGAACGACATCCTCGCGCGGAGGTCCGCCCTGGGCGGCAGAGGATGCGGTCGACGGCGTCTGGGAGGCCGGGGCCTGGGACGACCCGGCCGGGACCACGGTCGGCACGGCGGGAGTGGACGAGGTCGCGGCTGCGGGAGGCTGCGGGATCTCATTGACCTTGCCGGCGTCCCCCTGCTGAACGACCGGCACCAGTTCGGAGCCGCTGCCGACGGGACGGTTGATCAGGGACGCGAGACGTTCCGGCAGCGGCGACACGGTCGTCGCCACCGAGGCGTTGCGCGACTGATACCAATACCAGCCGCCATAGGCGACAGCCGCAGCCAGCACCGCAAGACCCAGCAACGCGCCGGTCGGAATGCTTCCCTCGGAGACGGCGGAGGGAAACACCAGTTCCGCCCGGCCATTGAATTCCCCGTTTTCCTGATGGAACCGACGAATGATCTCCTTGCTGTCGAGACCAAGGAACTCGGCATATCCGCGAATGAAACCGACGGCGTAGGTCGAACCGGGCAGATCGGAAAACCGCCCGTCCTCGATCGCCTCGAGATAGGACTGACGGATACGAAGGGCCGTTGCCACGGTCCCGACGTCCTGCCCGCGCTGCACTCTGGTTTCGCGCAGGAGCGCGCCGACCCCCCCCAACTTCCCGACAACCAGCGGGGTCGCGCTCAAGTCCTCGTTTTCAGCTACCACGATTGACGATCCTTACTTTCCTTAAGCTCGCCCGCCCAAACGCCACAGGCCTCGGAATCCCAGGAGGAATGGCTTGCGGCGCGGAACCCGGGGGGCGGGCGCACCTAAAATAACGGCGGCTGACGGAATGTTAAAGTTGCACGCCGTGATCCAGTGCGAAACTCCGCAATTTTTCCCGGACGGAATGGTCCGGAAGATCGAACAGAGTATTCATATAGTCCTCAAGCCGCTCCAGCGACAGACTGCGGACCATCGCCTTGACGGGACCGACCGAGGGCGCCGACATGGAAAGATTTCGAATGCCGAGACCGATCAGCGCCATCGCGTCCAGCGGCCGTCCCGCCATCTCACCGCACAGCGACAGACTGACACCGGCGTTGCCGCATAAGGTCGTGATCCAGCGAAGAAAATTCAGCATCGGCGGCGACAGCACATCGTAGCGGTCCGAAATGCGGGTATTGCCGCGATCCGCCGCGAACAGAAACTGGGTCAGATCGTTGCTGCCGACAGAGATGAAATCCACCCGGGGAAGCAATGCCGGAAGCTGCATGGCCAGCGCCGGAACCTCCAGCATGGTGCCGACCCGGACCTTCGAGGGGGCCTCGCCTCCGCCCGAGCGATGCCGTGCCAGCTCCATGTCGAGCAACGTCCGCGCCGCAATGAATTCGGCCACTTCGGCGACCATCGGGAACATCACATGCAGTTCCCGCCCCGAGGCCGCGGCCACCAGCGCCCGAAGCTGATGGCGCAACACCGCGGGCCGGTCGAGGGTGATCCGGATCGATCGCCACCCCATCGCGGGATTGTCCTCGTCGGCACTGTTCCAGTAGGGCAACAGCTTGTCCGACCCGACATCAAGCGTCCGGAACACGACCGGACGATCCTCCGCCGCATCCAGAATCTTCGAATAGAGCAGGGTCTGCGCATGCACGTCGGGCAGATGCGACCGCGACATGAAGGGCATTTCGGTGCGATAGAGGCCGATCCCGTCGGCGCCCGTCGCATCGAGCTGGGGCACGTCGGCAAGCAGGCCGGCGTTCAGCATCAGGCGCACCGGCGCGCCGCACCGGGTGACCGCCGGCAGGTCGCGCATCGCCGCATAGGTCGCCAGCTTGACCGCGCGGGCTTCCACATTGGCGGAGAAGGCGTCGACGATATCGTCGGACGGCCGCACGAACACCTGACCGTTGTCGGCGTCGACCACGACGGGGTCCATGGCCTCGATCCGGGCCAGGGCGTCCTTGACCCGTCCGACCACGGGAATATCGAGCGCGCGCGCCAGGATGGCCACATGCATGGTGGGCGAGCCATCCTCCAGAACCAGCCCGCGCAGATTGCGGCGGTCATAGTCCAGAAGCTCCGTCGGCCCCATGGTGCGGCAGATCAGGACGGCGTCCTCGGGAAGTTCCGTCTCCAGCGACGAGCCGGCCTCGGCTCCGCGTACAAGATGGTGCAGCAGGCGGTTCGAAATGTCCTCAAGGTCATGCAGGCGTTCCCTCAGATAAGGATCGCTCACCTGTCCCATGCGGACCCGCGTGTCCTCATGAACCTTCTGCACCGCCGCCTCGGCGGTCAGGCCCGACTGGATCGCCTCCGCGATACGCGCGCGCCAGCCGGCATCCTCCGCGAACATCCGGTAGGTTTCGAGAACATCGCGATGTTCGCCGCCGAACGCCAGATCCTGCGCCTCGAACATCCTGTCCAGGGAATGGCGCATCCGGTTGAGGCCGTCCTTGAGACGCGCCAGCTCCACCTCGGGGTCCTCGGCGACCAGTTTCTGAACCACCACGCGCTGCTGATGCATCACGGCCATGCCGATGCCGATGCCGCTGGTCAGGCGCACGCCCTCCATGCGGGCCGGCAACACGGCATTGCCGTCGACCGGGGCCAGTTCGTCCCGGTTGATCAATTCGCCCGAAGAGACCAGTTCGGCCAGCACCATGGCCACCGTCTCCAGGGTCTCGACCTCTTCCTCGGTGTATTGGCGCTGGCTTTTGTTCTGCACGACCAGAACGCCGATCACCCTCCCCCCCCGGATGATTGGCACACCGACCAGGGAGTGGAAGACCTCCTCGCCCGTCTCGGGGCGATAAGCGAAATGGGGATGGGGCTGGGCGGCGGCCAGCGCCAGCGGCCGGGCATGGGCGGCAATGATGCCGACCAGGCCCTCGCCGACCCTGAGCCGGGTCTCATGCACCGCGCTTTTCAGCAGACCCTCGGTGGCAAAAAGCTCCAGCACCTCGCCGGCCCGCATCACATAGCAGGAGCAGACCTCCGCCACCATATCGGCGGCGATGAGCTTGACGACTTTGTCGAGACGATCCTGGGCGGTTCCGCCGCCCGCCATCACGTCACGGAGCCGCCCCAGCAGTCGTCGCGAGATCGTGCTGGCGCTCGGCAGCATCAGAGGATCGCCTCGGCCGGTTCCCGTGCCGCCAGGGCCTGGACGGCTTGTTCGATCAGTTCGCCGATGATCTCGGTCGTCGGCTCCTCCCGCGCGACCATGCCGACGCTTTGTCCGGCCATCAGGGATCCGTTCTCGACGTCGCCCTCGATCACCGCCTTGCGCAGGGCGCCGGCCCAGTAATGTTCAATTTCGAGCTGAGCGGACTTCTGATCGATCTCGCCCTGGCGGAAACGGCCGATGACCTCGTGCTGGAACTCGATGAACCGGCGCGACGCCGTGTTGACGAGCGAACGCACCGGAATCACCGGGAAACCGGGATCCACCTGCACGGACGGCACCGCGTCGCGCGCCTGGGCGCGGATGAAAGCCTGCTTGAACTTCGGATGGGCGACGCATTCGGTGGCGCAGACGAACCGGGTCCCGAGCTGCACGCCGGACGCCCCCATCTCAAGATAGGAGACGATCGCCTCGCCCCGGCCGATGCCACCGGCCACGAACACCGGCACATCGCGCACCGCCGGCAGGATTTCCTGGGCCAGAACGCTCGTCGACACCGGCCCGATATGTCCGCCGGCCTCGGTGCCTTCGATGACGATGGCGCCGGCACCGGCGCGCACCAGCTTCTTCGCGAAGGCCGCCGTCGGCGCGAAGCACAGCACCTTGGCGCCCAGTTCCTTGATCCTGGTGATCGACCCCGCCTGGGGGAGGCCGCCGGCCAGCACCACATGGCTGACCCCGTAGCGCCCGCAGACCTCGATCAGTTCCGCAAGATCGGGATGCATGGTGATCAGATTGACGCCAAAGGGCTTGGCGGTCAGCGCCTGGGTGGCCGCGATCTCCGCCGCCAGCAATTCGGGCGTCATCGACCCGCAGGCCAGCACACCGAATCCGCCCGCATTGGAAATCGCCGACACCAGATGGCGTTCCGAGACCCAGGACATGGCGCCACCCATAATGGCCACCTCGGTCCCCAGGAAGTCCCGGCCACGCTGCCACAACCGGTCCAGACGTATCCTGGCCGAACTCATCACATCGCTACTCCCTCAATCGTCCCGCTTTCCACCCCCGACCGGGGGTTTACTTCGTGTCGAGACCATAGGCCGAATGAAGGGCCCTCAACGCCAGCTCAGCATATTCGTCGGCGATCAGGACGCTGACCTTGATCTCGGAAGTGGAAATCAAAAGGATATTGATCGATTTGTCAGCCAAGGTCTTGAACATTTTCTGCGCAACGCCCGCATGGCTGCGCATCCCCATTCCGATAACAGAGATTTTGACCACGGTGCTGTCGGGAACGAGACGGTCATATTTAAGGTCCGTTTTCTCGCTCAGGACCTTGACCGCGCGATCAAGGTCGGACTTGGCGACCGTGAAGGTCAGATCGGTATGGGTTCCGTCCTCGGACACATTCTGAACGATCATGTCGACGTTGATGTTCGCGTCCGTCAGCGGTCCGAAAATCGCCGCCGCCACACCCGGGCGGTCATCGACCTTGACCAGAGTGATCTTGGCCTCGTCGCGGCTATAGGCGATGCCGCTCACCAGTTCCTTTTCCACGATTTCGTCCTCATCACAAACCAGGGTTCCGGGGGCATCGACGAAGCTCGACAGCACCTGCACCCGCACGCGATACTTCATCGCCATTTCGACGGAGCGGGTCTGCAGCACTTTGGCGCCAAGCGAGGCCAGCTCAAGCATTTCCTCATAGGTGATCTTATCGAGCTTCCGGGCCTTGGCAACGATCCGGGGATCGGTGGTGTAAACGCCGTCGACGTCGGTGTAAATGTCGCAGCGATCGGCCTTCAGGGCCGCCGCCAGAGCCACCGCGCTGGTGTCGGAGCCGCCGCGGCCGAGGGTGGTGATCCGGTTTTCCGGGCCGATTCCCTGGAAACCGGCGACCACAGCCACCTGACCGTCCTTCATCGCGCGTTCCAGTCCCTCGACCGCGATCCCCTCGATCCGGGCCTTGCCATGGGCATCGTCGGTCTCGATCGGAATCTGCCAGCCGGTCCAGGACCGCGCGGGAACGCCCAGCTCCTGCAACGCCATCGCCAGCAGACCGATGGTCACCTGCTCACCGGTGGAAACCACCACATCATATTCGCGCGCGTCATGAAGCGGCGCGATCTGCTTGCAATAATCCACGAGCTGGTTGGTGACGCCCGACATCGCCGACACGACCACCGCCACCTCATTGCCGCGATCGACTTCGGCCTTCACGCGTCGCGCCACGTTTTTGATGCGGTCACAGTCGCCGACCGACGTGCCGCCGAACTTCATCACGATGCGCGCCATCGTCTATTTCCTTGAAAAAAATCCGCAGATAGCCAAGTTGCCTGCTGAGGGAAGGCGGGTATACATACTCTAACTACGATAATCGACGCAAGACGCCCCCCCTTGGAAGACCGCTTAAAAAATAACGGAGCGACCGATGTCCGTCACTGCCCAGTCCCCGACCGTGTCAGCATCCGAGATCGCGCATTTCCAGGCGATGGCGGATCAGTGGTGGGATTCCTCGGGTGACTTCAAGCCGCTTCATCAGCTCAATATTCCAAGGCTCGCCTTCGCGCGCGAAAACCTCCTCGACCATTTCGGACGCCGGGACCGCCAGGTCCGCCCCTTCGAGGGATTGTCGCTGCTCGATGTCGGCTGCGGCGGCGGCCTGTTGTCAGAGCCGATGTCCCGCCTCGGATTCGCCGTCACCGGCATCGACGCGGGTGAGCGCAATATTTCCGTCGCCCGCCTGCACGCGGAGCAGGCCGGTCTTTCGATCGACTATCGCTGCGCGCTGGCCGAATCCCTTGAGGAGCGTTTCGACGTCGTCACCTGCATGGAGGTGATCGAGCATGTTCCCGACCCGGCCGCGTTCCTGGTCGCCGTGGCCGACCGGCTGAAACCGGGCGGCGCCTTCGTCGGCGCCACGCTGAACCGCACGCCCCAGTCGCTGGCGCTGGCGGTCGTCGGGGCCGAATATATTCTGAGGTGGGTCCCGCGCGGCACGCATGACTGGCGGAAATTCATCCGCCCCTCGGAATTCGCCGCCGGCCTCCGGCGGTCGGGAATCGCCCCCAGGGCCTTCGAAGGCATCCGCTATGTTCCGCTGCGGGGAACCTGGGAGGCGTGCCCCGGCCTTGACATCAATTATTGCGTCTTCGGCGTCAAGCCGGAACGCTGAACCGGGCCGGCGGGTCCCTCCCGGCGGACGACAGGGCCGGATTGGCCGGCATCAGAACTGAAGCCAGCAGCGAAGCAGCGCGCTGACCGCCTGCGGCTGTTCGATCGGCGCAAGATGCCCCGCCTCCTCGATGATCACCAGCTTCGCGCCCGGAATTCCGTCCGCGATCTCGGCGAGGATGTCCGGCGGCGTGATGCCGTCCTGACGCCCCCCGGCCACCAGCGTCGGCAGACGGAGACCGGGAAGGGTCGGCAGGCTGTCGGGACGGCCGAGGATGGCCGTCTGCTGGCGGATGAAGGCCTCGGCGCCGATGCGCCCGGCCATCCCGAGCACCGTCTCGACCATCCGGGGATCCGCGACATGATCGGGATGCAGAAGCCCGGCCAGCATCTGGGGCGGCAGCTTCGAAAATCCACCCCGGCGGGCGATGTCGATCATATCGAGGCGGCGTTGCCGCGATTCGGGCGGATCGAGCCGCGCCCGGGTATCGAACAGGGCGAGCCGCCTCACCCGTCCGGGCGCCTGCCGCAGAATCTCAAAGGCGACATAGCCGCCCATGGACAACGCCGCCAATGCGAATTCCGATGGCGCCTGGTCGAGGACGGAGCGCGCCAGCTCCTCGACCGTGTCGGCGACGGTGAGATCGGCCACCGACGGCGCGGCCACATCGGCAAGGGACTCGATCTGGTGGCGCCAAAGCGCCCCGTCATTCAGAAGTCCGGGACAGAAGACAAGAGGGCTCCGGGTCATTCCCATCTCATTTCACCCCTATCTCATTTCACCAGGGCGACCAGATCCTTGAATGCCGGCGTCCCGGCCCGGCGCAACCACTCGAACACCACCATCTCGGTCGTGACCGTGGCGATGCCGGCGCTGCGCAGACGGTCCCAGGCCGCCGTCTCGTTCTCGGTCCGGCGCGACGCCGACGCGTCGGCGGCGACGAACACCTCATACCCCCGCTCCTTCAGCCCCAGGGCCGTCTGGAGCACGCAGATATGAGCCTCGATGCCGGCCATGACCACCTGGGGACGGGCCGGGGCGGCAATCCGCTCCATCACGGCCGGTTCGTCGGCACAGGAAAAGGCCAGCTTGGCAACGGCGCCATCGGCGGGGATCCATTCCCTGAGGTCGAAGACGGTGGGCCCGATTCCCTTCGGATACTGTTCGCTGACCACCACCGGCACATCGAGACGCGACGCCGCCCGCATCAAAAGGGCGCATCCGGCAATCACTCTGCGGGGATCCGACATCACGGGCGCCAGACGTTCCTGGACATCGACGATCAAAAGGCTCGATTGTTCCGCACGCATCAACATGGTTTCTGGTTCCTGACGTTGCCGGACCCGGTCCGGTTCGGTTTTCCATTCCCGGACACCCTAATCCAAGGCAGCGGGGGAACCAAGCCGGAGGCGCCGGAATTCGCGGAAATCGGTGCCTCCACGATCGACCGGTGATGCAAGTCGCGGCGGATGCTGTTAAATATCCAACCATATGTTTGACAGCGGAGCGCGAGACACTATTATCCCGCTGCACATCAGCTTGGTGTTGATTTTAACGATTCCGTGGACGCCACGGTTCCACCCGGACAAAAAGCCCCATGACGTTTGCCGATCTTGGCCTAGGCCCCGAAATCCTCAAGGCCGTGGAGGAGGCAGGATATCAGCGTCCGACGCCGATCCAGGAACAGGCCATTCCCGTCATCCTGATGGGACGTGACGTTCTCGGCGTCGCGCAGACCGGAACCGGCAAGACAGCCGGTTTCACACTGCCGATGATCGAGATCCTGGCGGGCAGCCGCGCCAAGGCGCGGATGCCCGCGGCGCGCCCCGCGGCCCCAGGGGGGGTCGCCCACGGTCGCTTATTCTGGCGCCGACCCGGGAACTGGCCTCGCAGGCCGCCGATAATTTTGAGATCTACGGCAAATATCATCGCCTCACGATGGCGAAGCTCATCGGCGGGGAAAGCTTCGTCGACCAGGAAAAGCTGCTCGACCGCGGTGTCGACGTCCTGATCGCGACGCCCGGACGGCTGCTTGACCTGTTCGACCGCGGACGCATCCTTCTGAACGACGTTAAGGTCCTGGTGATCGACGAAGCCGACCGGATGCTGGACATGGGATTCATTCCCGACGTCGAGCGGATCGTGTCGCTGTTGCCGAAAATGCGCCAGACGCTGTTCTTCTCGGCGACCATGGCCCCGGAGATCCGCCGGCTGGCCGATGCCTTCCTGATGAACCCGAAGGAAATCTCCGTCTCGCCGCAATCGTCGGCCGCCACCACAGTGGAACAGTTCCTGGTGGTCTGCGACGAACTGGACAAGCGGGAAGCCCTGCGCCATCTCCTCCGCAAGGAGGATGTGCGCAATGCGCTGATCTTCTGCAACCGCAAGCGCGACGTCGACATTCTCTACCGGTCGCTCAGCAAACACGGCTTCGACGCTGTGCATCTTCACGGCGACATGGTGCAGTCCGCCCGGACCGAGACGCTGGAGCGTTTCAAGGCCGGCGACTCCCGCGTCATGGTGTGCTCGGACGTCGCGGCGCGCGGCATCGATATCTCCGATCTGTCCCATGTCTTCAATTTCGACGTTCCCCACCATTCCGAGGATTATATCCACCGGATCGGTCGCACCGGGCGCGCCGGGAAAAAAGGCCGCGCCTTCACCATTGCCACCCCGGACGACGGAAAAGCGGTTGCCGCCATCGTCCAACTGACCGGCCAGGATATCCCCAGGATGTCCATCAACGGCCTTCCCGAAATGGAACTTGATATGGAATCGGACGGACGCCGTCGCGGCGGCAAGGGCCGCGACAGCCGCGGCAAATCCCGCGATCGCAAACCCCATCGCAAGGCCGAGACGCCGGTCGTGGAGGTCGGCGCAGCCGAAGTCCAGACCCCGTCCCGCGAGGAGGGCCGGCGCGAAGAGGTGCGGCGTCAGAAGGACCCGTCCCAGCGTTCCGACAGCGCCCGCAGCGGCCGTGACGCCATGCGGGGAGACCGGAACGATCGCTACCGCGACCGTGGCCGCCGCTATCGCGACGATCCTGAGATCGGCGAAATGACCCAGCCCGACAATGTGATCGGGTTCGGTGACGCCATTCCCGATTTTATGACGCGGGCCGTCCCCCTGCCTCTTCCGTCGGACAAGGCTGAGGTCAGCGACACGGGCGACGAGGATCTGGCGCCGGCCACGATGGAACCGATCCAGGCCGGCGCGACCGGCGACGCCGCCGCCAAGGGCCGCAAGACCTCGAGGTCCCGGAAGGCCGCCGCCGGAAACGGCGAGGCGGCGACCAAGGACACCGCACCGGAAACGGCGTCGAAAGCGGCCGAGCCGGAAAAGGCTCGCAAGCCGTCACGCAAGCGTAAGGCGGCAACCGGGGCGGCGGCCGTGGAAACGCCGGTCCGGACCGACGGTCAGCCGGTTGTGCCGGCCGACGCGCACCATCCGGCGGAACCGTCCGTTCTGCCGGTCTCCGGACAGGACGTCCCGCGGGAAGACATCGCCGCGCCGGAGGTCATTGCCGAAGACGCAGCCAAGGAAAACGCAACGGGCGCCGCGGCGGGAACCACGGATGAAGCCCCGGTGACACCTCCGGCGAAGGCGCCGCGCCGGACGAAGAGCCCGGCCACCGGCAGGACGGCCGCCAGGAAGGCTCCAGCGAAGACGACGACGGCAGCGAAAAAGTCGACGGCAGGAAAGACCAAAGCGTCCGCCATGACGGCTGATACCGCCGTGCAGCCGGAACCGGCGGCCGATGTGACCGGCGAGCCGGCCCCCAAAAAAGCCCCGGCAAAAAAGGCTGTGACGAAAAAAGCGGTGGCTAAAAAGGCCCCAACGAAGCGGTCTCCGTCCAGGAAGGCGGCGGCAGCGGAGGACACGGCGACGGGCGGGTCGGCGGGCGACGCGCCGGCCAAGGCCAAGCCGGCACGCCGCCGCGCCCAGGCCAAGCCGAAGACCGCGGATCAAGCCCCGGCCCTGCCCCCTGACGAGGATCAGGACGCCTGACGAAAGGAGGATGTCCGGGCGGCCCGTCTTGTGACTGGGACGAGCCCCCCGGCCGTACCGGCCCCGGCCAGAAAAGGGACTGCGATGCAGACCATCTTCGTGCAGATCAAGACAGAGCTTGGACGGGCCTATGAGGTGGCCGACCTTGCCGTCGAAACGGAGAAGATCTCCGAGGTCTATTCCGTATCCGGGCAATATGACCTGTTGTTCAAATGCTACCTGGACGAAGGCGAGGACATCGGCCACTTCGTGACGGAAACGATCCAGACCCTGCCCGGCGTCAAGGACACCTTCACGATCATCGCCTTCAAGGCCTTCTCTTGATCGGACGGGGCGCCTCATTCCGCCCCTAGGGATCTTCGCCGCCCCGGCGGCGCGATCCCGGACCCCGGTGTTGCCGGGGTGTCGGCCCTTTTGCCCGCCGACGATTTCCCCCTCTTCCCCGCCCCGCCTCAGCGGGCCGCGCCGTTTCCCCACTCCGCGTGCGGATGCGGCGTTTACCCCGCACAATTGTGGGCGCGTTTGTTTTTGCACCGCAAACATGTCATTTTCCAAACCCCACATTTTTCAGAACCCCCGACAATGGCGGGAAAGCCGCCGCTGACACGGGGACCTACGTCAGAGGACACACGTCAAGAGAGGTGAAATGGCGACCTATTCTGTTTCAGTCGCACTGACCGGCAGCGGCGGTGCGGGAGCCATGACCGCGGGGCAGATCCTTCTGGATTCGGCTTCCAAGGCGGGGTTCTTCGGTTTGATGACGCGTTCCATGGGCCCGCAGATCCGGGGCGGCGAGGCCGCCGCGCTGGTCCGGATCTCCTCGGTGCCGATCTCGTCGCTGGATGATCATTACGATCTGCTGGTCGCCTTCGACTGGGGCAACATCACCCGCTTCGCGGCGGAATTGCCGCTGTCGCGCGACAGCCTGATCCTCGCCGATCCGGAACAGGGGGACATTCCCGAAGCGGTGGCCCGTCACGGCGCCCGCGTCGCGGAACTGCCTCTGAAGGCGCTGGCAGGAACCATCCCGGGAGCGCGGGCCAATATGGTCGGCCTCGGCGCCGTCGCGGCGCTGATCGGCCTTCCGATCGACTCCCTGATCGCGGTCCTCACCGTTCAGCTTGGCCGCAAAGGCGAGGAGGCGCTCGCCGCCAGCACCGAGGCTGTGCGTGCGGGCGCCCGGGCGGCCGCAACGCTTCCGGCCCTGCCCAAACTGCCAGAGGCCGCGCCCCATGACGGTCAGCGCTGGAATATCAGCGGAAACGAGGCGGCCGGACTGGGGGCTTTGAAGGGCGGCATCAAATTCGTCGCCGCCTATCCGATCACCCCGGCAACGGAAATCCTGGAATGGATGGCCCCCGCGCTGGAAAAGACCGGGGGAACCCTGGTTCAGGCGGAGGACGAACTGGCCTCGATCAATATGGTGATCGGCGGCAGTTTCGCCGGCCTGCCGTCGCTGACCGCGACGTCGGGCCCCGGCCTCTCCCTGATGATCGAGTCTCTCGGACTGGCGGTCGCCTCCGAAACGCCGCTGGTGGTGATCGATGTGATGCGCGGCGGCCCCTCGACAGGAATCCCGACCAAGTCGGAGCAGTCGGACCTCAATATCGCGGCGTTCGGCCTGCATGGAGACGCCCCCCATCTGGTGGTCGCCCCCAATTCCGCCACCGACTGCCTGTCGGCGACGCAGTGGAGCGTCTATCTGGCGGAGGCGCTGCAGACGCCGGCCATCGTCCTGTCGGATCAGGCGATGGGACAGTCCCGGGTCATCATCGACAAACCCGCCGACAGTCCCTACGTGGCCAGCCGCCTCGTCGCGCCTGCCGGTGACGGCCAATACCGGCGCTACGCCCTGACCGACAGCGGCATCTCGCCGATGGCGATCCCGGGCACGCCGGGCAGCAACTATGTCGCCGACGGCCTCGAACACAATGAAAAGGGCACGCCGTCGTCGCAGGCCGGCGACCATCTGGCCCAGCTCGACAAGCGGTCCAGAAAACTCGACAGCTTCGATTACGGCGACAACTGGGCCGATATCGAGGGTGATGGCGATATCGCGGTGATCACCTGGGGATCCGTCACCGGGCCGGTCCGCGAGGCTCTGGCGCGGGCCCGCGCGCGCGGCCAGAAAGTGAAACTGATCTCGCTGCGCCTGATCCTGCCGGCATTGCCGGGCAAGATGGAACAGGCATTGGCGGGAGTTGGCCGGGTCCTGGTGGTGGAACAGACCCACTCGCAACAGTTCGCCAAATTCCTCCGCGGCCATTACACTCTTCCGGCCGAGGTGTCCGTGTTCAACCGCCCTGGGCCGTTGCCCATCCGTCCGGGTGAGATCCTCACCCGTCTGGCCGCTTGGGAGTAACCGTGATGACCGTGCAAACAGCTCTCTCCGCCCAGGATTTCAAGTCCGACGTCAAGCCGATCTGGTGCCCGGGCTGTGGCGACTACGCCGTCCTCTCCGCCATGACCAAGGCTCTTGCGGAGCTGGACGTCCCGCGTGAGCAGATCGCCTTCATCTCGGGTATCGGCTGTTCGTCCCGCATTCCGGCCTACACCAATGTGTACGGGTTCCATGGCGTCCATGGCCGCGCCCTCGCGATCGCGGCCGGCGTAAAACTGGCCCGGCCGGACCTGACGGTAATCGTGGCCGGTGGCGACGGCGATGGCTTGTCGATCGGCGGGAACCATTTCCTCCACGCCTGCCGGCGCAATGTGGACATGACCTACGTCATCATGGACAACGAGGTCTATGGCATGACCAAGGGACAGGCCTCTCCCACCACCTCCCCCGACTGGTGCAACAGCAAGCTGACACCCGAGGGAACCGGGATCTCCCCGGTGGAACCCGTCCGCCTGGCGCTTGCCGCCGGCGCGAACTTCATCGCCCGCGGATTCGCCGGTAATCCGGCCGAGGTCTCGCGCCTGATCGTTGAGGGCGTCCGGCACCCCGGGTTCTCCTTCATCCAGATCTTGAGTCCCTGCATCACCTATCGTCCCGAGGAACGGGAGTGGCGCAACGCCGTCCATGCATCGGGGGAGCAACCAGCACAATCCATGACGGAGGCCATGCATCGTCTGGCATCCGATGACGGTTTCACCACCGGCGTTCTGTTCGCCGGAAACCGTCCCGCCTTCATGCCCGCACGCGCCGCCAAGGCGACCCTTGCCGACATCGAAAGGAAATTTGTGTCATGAGCGACGTCGCGCTGTTCCTGGCTCATTCCGTCGCCCTCGAATCCGAGGCGGCGGACCGTTATGACGAACTGGCCGATGCCATGGAGGTTCATAACAACCCCAAGGTGGCCGCCATGTTTCGCAAACAGGCCCATTACTCCCGGCTGCATCTGGCGGACGTCCAGGAGACGGCCAAGGATGTGGAGTTGCCAAAGCTGAAGCCCTGGGAATACCAGTGGCAGTCGGCCGAGGGACCGGAATCGGCGCCCGTCGAACGAACCCACTATCTGATGACGCCCTATCACTGCGTTCATCTTGCCCTGCAGAACGAACGCAGGGGCCACCAGTATTACGCGGATGTCGCCCGCAACTCTCCGGACCCCGAGGTCCGGCGCCTGGCGGCGGAGTTCGCGGCCGAAGAGGCCGAGCATGTGGTCATGCTGGAAAAGCTGGCGGCCACCATCGAAGAACCGCAGCCGGACTGGGATCTCGATCTCGATCCGCCGGTGGTCACCGACTGATCCAAGGGCTTGTCGCGACAAAGTCGCTCCAAGTCCTTGCTATCCATGGGCCGGTTCCGCTCCGCGGATACCGGGCTCAGGCGCCGCTCGGGCTCTGGGGCTTGTCGCGACAAAGTCGCTCCAAGTCCTTGCTATCCATGGGCCGGTTCCGCTCCGCGGATACCGGGCTCAGGCGCCGCTCGGGCTCTGGGGCTTGTCGCGACAAAGTCGCTCCAAGTCCTTGCTATCCATGGCCCGGTTCCGCTCCGCGGATACCGGGCTCAGGCGCCGCTCGGGCTCTGGGGCTTATCGCGACAAAGTCGCTCCAAGTCCTTGCTATCCATGGCCCGGTTCCGCTCCGCGGATACCGGGCTCAGGCGCCGCTCGGGCTTGAACGCCTGTTGGTCACGTCATCTTTCAACAGACGCTCCGCCCGGGCGGACAGGCATCCGCAACGTAATCGGGACTTTGGCGCATCGCGGTGCCAATGCGGGGGCTTTCGGAATGAAGAGAGCTTCGGGGACGAAGGACGGTCCATTGGGATTAATTCGCCACACTCTCTTATTACGTTTATTTTTATCTTCGAATATCGCTTGCCAGGATCGTCGACACTTCCTAGCCTAAACCCCGGTCGCATGGAATAGCCGGACATCCGGTCTCTGACGGCAAGGGGCTCGTATGAAAACGAACGCAATTTTCAAAAGAGCCTTCAACGCTTGTTTACGTGTGATCGAAACCCGTTCCATCGGCGACGATCTGGGATCCGAGGTTCACCTGTCGGATCTTCTGGGCGTCAGCCGTACGACCGTCCGCGCCATCCTGGGGCGGCTCGCGGCATCGTCCATCGTCGGCCTGTCCGGGCGCCGCAAGACTATTCTGCGCCATCCGGTCGATGCCGACTACTTCCCCAACCCGTGGCCGGATCCCGGGATCACCGTCGTCGCCCGGCGGTTCATGGAATGGGTTCTGTCCAACGCCGGCGCTGGCGGCAAACGGATCAACAGCCATGATCTGGCCCGCGAATTCGATGTTCCGCCGACGGCGCTCCGGGATTATCTGCAGAAGCTCACGCAAATCGGACTGCTTCGCCGCCAGCCGAACAACGACTGGATCTTTCTGGGATTCAACAGCGCCGTCGCCGAGGAGCTGTGCGATGTCCGGGATCTGTTCGAGCTTCGCTCGACCCGCAATTTCTGCACCCTGCCGGCGGAGCATCCGGCCTGGCGGAAACTGGCTGAGATCGAACGTCAGCATCGGGCGGTGCTGGCGGAGCCCGCCCGTCCCACCACCGACTTTTCGGAACTGGACGAACGGTTCCACCGTCTGGTCTACAGCACGTCGGGCAACCGTTTCATGGACCAGTTCCACGTCACCATGAGTATCGTCTTCTACCTCCACCATCTGTGGAACGCGTCTGAAACGCCGGAAGCCAACAGCGTCGCCATAAGGGAACATCTCGCCTATATCGAAGCTCTGCGCAGACGCGATCTCCGGGCGAGCATCGAGGCGGCCCGAATTCATCTGGCCAGCGCCCGGTCCGCCCTTCTTGAGGCCATCCGGCGCCAGGGCTGCCCCCCCGCCCCCGTACCTCCCTCCTGCCACGGACCGCTCTTCGACCACCATGCCGCCCCGGGATCCGATCCCTCTCGGGGAATGACAATGGGGTGATCCGCCGGCTGGCCGGAACCATCGCGCAACCCAATATGATGGAAGGCATCGTCGCCAGCCCGACCGGCCGGACGACATAGAACCAACGGGAGATCCCATGAAACGAAGCCGCAAAGCCAAAATTCTCGCCACCCTTGGGCCGGCAAGTTCGACACCGGACGCGATCGAGGCCCTGTTCAAAGCCGGAGCCGACGCCTTCCGGCTCAATTTCAGCCATGGAACCCACGAAGAACAGCGCGCGCGCTTCGATATGATCCGGCGCATCGAGGAACGCCACGTCCGGCCCATCGGGATTCTGGCCGATCTCCAGGGGCCGAAGCTGCGTGTTGCGCGTTTTGTGGACGGCCGCATCCACCTGACCGCCGGAGAGACCTTCCGGCTGGATCTGGACCCCGCGCCGGGGACGGCATCCCGGGTCCAGCTTCCGCACCCGGAGATCTTCGCGGCGATCCGGGAAGACGCCGATCTTCTGCTCGATGACGGCCGCATCCGCCTTCGGGTCAAGGCCCACGGTGCGGACTTCGCAGACACCCAGGTCATCACCGGAGGAGATCTTTCCGACCACAAGGGGCTGAATGTTCCCGGCGTGGTGCTGCCGATCTCTCCGCTGACCGACAAGGACCGCGCCGATCTCGCCTTCGCCCTGGAACTTGGCGTGGATTGGCTGGCGCTGTCCTTCGTGCAGCGGCCGGAGGATGTCGAGGAGCTTCGCCGGCTGTCCGGCAACCGGGTCCGCATCATGAGCAAGCTGGAGAAGCCCGCCGCCATCGATCATCTGGAAGCGATCATCGCGCTGTCCGACGGCATCATGGTGGCGCGCGGCGATCTCGGCGTCGAATGCCCGCCGGAGACCGTCCCCATTCTCCAGAAGCGGATTTTGCGTGCCACGCGCGAAGCCGGAAAGCCGGTGGTGGTCGCGACCCAGATGTTGGATTCGATGATCCATGCGCCGGCTCCGACACGGGCCGAGGCCTCCGACGTCGCCACCGCGATCTATGATGGCGCCGATGCGGTCATGTTGTCTGCGGAAACGGCGTCCGGCGATTATCCGCTGGAAAGCGTCACCATCATGGACCGGATCATCGACCGGGTCGAAGCCGACCAGGAATACCGGACGATCCGGGACGCCTCACGACCGTCGCCCACCGGCACCACCCGCGACGCCATCAGCGCCGCCGCCCGGCAGGTCGCCCAGACGCTGGCGGTGGGTGTCATCGTCACCTATACCTCGTCGGGCTCAACCACCCTGAGAGCCGCCCGGGAACGCCCGGACGTGCCCATTCTCTGTCTGACCTGCGACGTCACGGTCGCCCGGCAGATGGCCCTGGTCTGGGGAAGCAACGGAGTCGTCACTCCCGAAGTTCACAGTTTCGGTGAAATGGTCGCGGTTGCCATCCGCATGGCGGAGGAATCGGGCTTCGCCAAATGGCAGGACCAGATCGTGATTACCGCCGGTGTTCCATTCGGGACCCAGGGCACGACCAACATTCTGCGTGTCGCGGTGGTGGAGGAGACCTGAGGGCAGGGGCGGACGCGCGGCGAAAAAGCAAAGGACCGCATTGACATGCGGCCCTTTGCTTGGAAGTCTGCCAGAAACGATCAGGGCCGCGCGGACACGCGCGACGCTTGAGACAGCGTCAGCCCTGGCGGGCTTTGAAGCGCGGGTTCGTCTTGTTGATCACATAGACGCGGCCCTTCCGACGGACCACCCGGCAGTTCTTGTCGCGCAGCTTGGCCGACTTCAGGGAATTGCGAACTTTCATTGCCCTCGTTCCTTAAGAGTCTGGGAGAGACAAAACACCCCAAGGCGTGGAGTGCCGGCGCCGCTCCGGAGGCGGCGAACATACGCAACGCCTACCCTCATGTCAACGCCCCATTGGGAGGAATCCGCGTTCGGGAACCACTTTTTCGGGAACCATACCGAGGCATGCCGAAACCACGCCGACGCCCCCCAGATGCCAGCTCTCCCGCCCCTTCCGTCAGCGTCCTGACGCCGGATTGGACGGGGCATAGGGTGATGTCATGTCGCGGTCCGTCTGCAACCCGGATGACGGCGCCCCCCAGGCGAAGCCGGCGCGGCGCTGCATCCCATAGGTCAACGAGGTGCCATTGCCAAGACGCATGGTCCTGGTGGATCCGTCCGCGCTGGTCTCGGTCCTGTTGGTGTCGCCCGTCAGTCGCTGGCCGTCGGCCGATTTGGCATCGTCGTCACCGACGATGCTGAAGGCGGATGCCGATCCGGCGGACAAAACCGCCAGAGGAAGAGCAATGACAATCGATCGGACGATGGAGTGCATGCTGTGGTCCTCCTGCTTCCCGGGCAGCGTACACCGGCTTCCCCCTGTCCGGCAATTGCGGAGCTTGGGGCAAGGGGACACAGGGTTCCGCGCACCTGTCCACATTTGGAGAGGCGCCATGGATCGCGACCACCGTCCGTCTGGTGTCCGGGATGACCGATGACGGATTTCCGCCGGAGCCGGGAGTGGACCAGGCACTCCCGCCCGTCCGCCCGGCATGGGGCGGACGGGAATCCGCGGATGACGGGATCAAGGAGGCCCCCGGGCAATGTCCGGGGACGTTCTCCGTCGCCCCCTCACGAGAAGGTGAGCTGGACCTTCATGGCCCGGCTGCGGTCGCCGGCAAGGGCGAAGGCCTCCCGGAATTCGGTGAAGGGATAGCTGGCGGTGATCAGCGGGCGAACGTCGATCAGACGGCTGTTCAGGAAGGTCAGGGCCTGTGCGAATTCCTCATGGAAACGATAGGATCCCCGAAGATCGAGCTCCTTCGCGGTGACGACATTGACCGGCAGCGTCATCTCCGCGCCGCTGTTGCCCACCTGCATGATGACGCCCCTTGGCCGAACCGCGTCGATCCCTCCCGCCAGGGCCTTTTGCGAGCCGCTGGCCTCGAACATCACATCGAAGCTGCCCTTGTCGGCACCAAAAGCCGCCAGCGCCGCCGGGTCGCTCCCTGTGTTGATGACGCGGTCGGCTCCCGCCTGACCGGCCACAGCCAGCGCCTCGTCGGCGATGTCGGTGGCGACGATCTCCGCGGCTCCGGCGCGCCTCGCCGCCATGACGATCAGTACGCCGATCGGTCCGCTGCCGGTGACGAGCACCCGGTTCCCCAGGATCTGCCCGGCGCGGCGGACAGCGTGCAGGGCCACCGACAGCGGTTCGGCCATCGCCGCCTCGGCATCGCTGATCCGGTCGCCCACCTTGTGCGCCTGCCAGGCCTCGACGACGATTTCCTGGCGAAAGGCGCCGTTCACATGCGGCGTCGGCGCGGCGCTGCCATAGAAACGCATGGCGAGGCACTGGTTCGGCATGCCGGCAAGGCAATAGCGGCATTGCCCGCAGGGACGGCTTGGACTGATGGCGATCCGGTCCCCCGTATGGAAACCGGTGACCGCGCCGCCGACCTCGACGACGGTGCCCGAGACCTCATGACCCAGCACCATCGGCTCCTTGACCCGCACGGTGCCAAACCCCCCGTGCTGGTAATAATGCAGATCGGAGCCGCAGATGCCGCCGGCCCGGATATGAACGCGAAGCTGCGCCGGGCCGAGGGGATCGCTTGGCACCTCCTCGACGGCGAGATCGTGCGGCGGACGAATGACGAGAGCTTTCATCGGTAACGCTCCTTGGGAAAAATCGCGCCGTGCGGGATGGTCCGGCACCGGGGGGCGGCCATCGCGGCGCGACGCCCTGGCCGGCGATAACGCCGGCCCGGGCTATCAACAGGGGGTGCCCGTCACAGGGCGTTCTCTGGCAGCATGAGGTCGCGTCCCTTGGTTTCGGGGGCGAGGAAGGTGGTTCCGAACGAGATCCCGGCCAGGACGACCTGATAGGCGGCAATAGGCCACCATTCCTGGTTGAACCAGATCAGCAGGGCGGACGCCACCGTTGGCGCCAGCCCGCCCGAGAGGATGGCGCCGATCTCTTTCGACAGCGACAGGCCGGTGTAGCGGTAGCGGCTGCCGAACAGCTCCGACAGATAGGAGCTCTGCACCGCGAACAGGCACAGGATTCCGAGATTCATGGTCAGGACCACGACGACGCCGATGGCGATCGGGTTTCCGCTGTGCACCAGGGCCCAGGCCGGAAAGGCGAACAGCACGAGGAAGCCGCTGCTCAGGCGGTAAACCAGACGGCGCCCGACCCGATCCGACAGCCAGCCGGCGAAGGGAACGCTCGCGAATCCCAGGAAGGAGGCGACGAGCAGCGCCGTCGTCCCGACGCTGCGGGCAAGGCCCAGCCCGCTCACCACATAACCGATCAGGAAAGCCTGGATCAGATAGGAGGTTCCGCTTTCGCCGATCCTGAGGCCCAGTCCGACGAAGAAGGGACGGCCGCCGCTCTTCATCAGCTCGCCCACCGGCCGGCGACGCTCCTTCGGCTCCGCCAGCATGGTCTCGGAGAACACAGGCGTTTCCGAAAGATGACTGCGGATGATCAACGCGCCGACCAGGACCACGATGCTGCCGAGGAACGGGATGCGCCATCCCCAGCTCAGGAGAGCTTCGCTCGGCATCAGCGCCAGCACCGCCCAGAAGCCCGCCGCCAGCAATGTGCCCAGATTGGTTCCCAACGCGGCGATCGATCCCATCAGCCCGCGATTGCGCGCGGTTGCGAACTCGGACAGCAGGACTGCCGCCCCCGCCAGTTCGGCACCGGCGCCGAACCCCTGGCCGAGGCGCAGACAGACCAGAAGAACGGGAGCCCAGAGGCCGATCTGATCGTAGGTCGGCAGACAGCCGGTCAGCGTGGTCGAAATCCCCATCAGGGCGATGGTGATGATCAGCACCGGTTTGCGGCCATAGCGGTCGCCCATCCAGCCGAAGAACAGGGCGCCGACCGGACGGGCGAGGAAGCCCGTGGCATAGCTCGCGAAACTGAGCAGCAGCCCGACCGCCGGCGTTGCGTCGGAGAAAAACAGCTTGCCGAAGACAAGCGCGGCGGCAAGGCCGTAAATCTGGAAATCGAAGTATTCGAGCATGGTGCCGATCAGCGCCGACACGGCGCCCCGCACCCGCATATTGGTCCCGCTTGCAGTGATGCCGGGACCGTTCGCGTCAGTCACGTCCATTTGGATCACCTTTCCATCCCTGACAACAGCGTCTGTTTTTCTAGAGTTGTCCGGCGGGGGCCGGTCGCGCTGTCGGTCATTGTTTTCGAAGAACAGGTCGCGTCTGGTTTTCGGTGGGAAGACCGCGCCGGTCCCCCCTCCGCCTTTTCGGGAAGGGGGGGACCGGACGGACGGTCAGGCCGGCTTCGACGTCCCATCCGTCTTCACCACGATCCGCACCTTCATCGAGGCGGCCAGCAGAACCCCCAGCGTGGTGATCACCGCGACACCCCAGAGGCCGGACGAGGGCACGCCCGTCTTCCCCTCGACGAAGCCGACGATGTAGGGCCCGACGAACCCGCCAAGCTGGCCCAGCATATTGACGATGGCGAGCCCGCCGGCCAGCGCCGCCCCGGACAGCCGGGACGACAGATTGGAGACGATCAGCGGCTGGCTCGTCTGGGTTCCGGCATAAGCGATGCAATAACCGAACACGCTGACAACCGGGGCAACGGCCCCTGCGAGCCGGGCCTCCGACACCAGCGCCGTCACCAGCCCGACGGTCACCAGGGCGATCAGCCCCATCATCCAGGCCTTGGTCCTTTCGGGTTTCACGAACCGAGGAACCAGCCAGAGCGACAGGCCGCCAAAGACATAGGGGATGGCGGCGATCAGGCCGACCTGAACGGTCGTCAGGCTGGCGCTGTAACTCTTGATGATGGTGGGCAGGAAATAGCCGAGACCATAGGTGCCGACGACCACGGTGAACAGCGTCGCGGCGCTGAGGAAGATCTGCGGATCGCGCATGGCATCACGCCAGCCGCTATTGCCGGCGAACGCCGACCCCGCCCGGTCCTCCTGCTCGATGAACGCCTCCAGGGCCCGGGCGGCATCGGCGGGAAGCCATTTCGCCATGGTCGGACGATCCGGCAGGAGTTTGAAAATGGCCAGCGCCAGCAGGATGGACGGAAGTCCCTCCATAAGAAAAAGCCATTTCCATCCCGGAAGACCAGCCAGCCCGTCCATTCCGACCAGAAGACCGGCAAGCGGATTACCGATGATATTGGCGATGGCCGCGCCCATCAGGAAGATGGCGTTCGCCCGCGCCCGCTGGGCATGCGGGAAAAAGCGGGTCAGATAATAGAGCACGCCCGGATAGAAACCCGATTCCACCAGCCCCAGCAGAAGGCGCATGACATAGAAATCGTTGGCGTTGCGGATAATGGCGGTGCCCATTGAAAGAAGGCCCCACGCGGCCATCAGCACGCCCAGCGTCCGGCGGGCGCCGATGCGGTGCATGATGAGATTGCTGGGGACCTGGAAAAAAGCGTAGCTCACGAAAAACAGGCCAGAGCCGAGGCCATAGGCGGCCGCATCAATGCCAAGATTGATCTGCAAATCGCTCTTGACCATGCTGATATTCGTGCGGTCGATGAAATTCATGATGTAACCGAGGATAATAATCGGCAACACCTTCTTGAAGAGTAGTGAAATGACTTCCTCGGATGGAGGATTAGCCAAACGGGAGTCCAGCCCCACTGTCGATGATATCGTCATGACGACTCAATCCTGTTTCTTTGGCATTTCCAGAGTCCCCCCGACATGTCGTCGGGATGGTATTTTCACTTTTTCATTTCACGATGAACCGCTTTCTTCACCACCGGCTTGCGAAGCCCCGCGACACCGTTCCCAATGGGCAACCAGCTCAGCAAAACGCTCCGCCATGACCGCGACGGCCTGTTCGTCGTCGATGGCTCCGCTCAGCCAGTCCTGCGCCGGCGCCGAAAAGATGCTGCGTCCGATCGCGAATCCGCGGACCCAGGGTGTCGACACCGCGGCGAAGGCCGTCTCCAGTTGCCTCAGCGGAGCGTCAAGCCCCAACATCAACACACCCTGGCAATGCGGATCGCTCCGACCGATGACGTCGCCGATCCTGTCCCACGCCCTGGAGGACGGCTGAGGCTCCAGCTTCCACCAGTCGGGCTTCACACCTTCGCCGTAGAGGGTTTGCAGGACGCCCGCCGCGGTGCCGTCGGACAGCGCTCCATGCTTGCCCGCGATGATCTCGATCAGCAGATCCCGGCCGAGACGGCGACAGGCGTCCTGCGCCCGCAGCAGTTCCCGGAGTTGTCTGGCCTTCAGCGCGTCACTGTCGTCCGGATGATAAAAGCAGAGGGCTTTCACGACCTGATGCAGAGGCCATTCCACGAGTTGCGCCCCCAGACTGCCATCCGCCGTTCCGTCGGCACCGCCCTCGAACTCCAGGGGACGCGACCCGGTACGCTCCACCGGCCGGGCGATCCACAAGCCCGCGACGGCAGCCGCGTGCAAGGCCGCAAGGCCGTATCGTCCGTCGAGGAACATGCCGAATCCGGGCCGGCCGGCAGCCACCTGCGCCGCCGCCGAGACGGCCAGCAGCTTGAAATCGGAGATGCGCGCGCGAGGCGCGCCCGCCATGTCGGCGATCCGCTCAAGCTGCATCCGGTGATCGCAGGCCAGGGCCAGAAGGCGGGACGGCGGCTGACGCCGGAGGCCAGTCCGATGAAGGTCGGTCAGAATGGGATCAAGACGCGGCTGGCAGGGAAGCGCCCGCCCGGACGCCAGGGTATCGAGTTCGGCCACCAGGGGACTGGCTCCGGCGCCCGCCGGCCGCGACGTGGCGAGCGCGGCGCAGGCATTGGCGTCGGTCGCGCAGGTCGCGAGACTGTCTCCGCGCAGCCAGCCGCGGAGGAACCCGGCCATGGCGGCGGCGTAACCGGCGGACGGATTGCAGCGTTCGACCGCGAAGGTCCTGCCCCGGACCTCTCCGCCGGCTCCATCCGCGCCCTCCCCCGCCACGGCACGGCATCCGTCCGCGGCGTGCCAGCAGGCCACGGTCGCGCGGGGCGCCAAACTACGAAGGGCGCGGGGCGCCAGGCTACGAAGGGTGCCCGGCAGGGCCGGCGAACCACCCGCGAACAGGAGATCGCACTCGGGAAGGATGGACGCGGCGGAGGCGAACGGGTCCCTGTCCGGGCCCGCACGAACTCCGTCCGACGGATTGAGCAGGGACGCAAGATCAAGGATGACCCGTCCGCCCTGATCGCGCATCGGCGCGATGGCCTGCCTCAGCGCCGCGACCGACCACGGGCCGGCGGCCGGCGTTCCGGTCAGCAGGACGGCCCTCGCCCGGGGTGCCCAAAGCCTGTCGATCCAGGCGCCGTCGGCCCCGATCCCGTCGGCCCAGCTTCCATCCATGGCGCCGCATCCATCGCAGACGCCCGAAAGCGCTGTTCCCGACCGATCCTCCCCCCTGGCACCGTGCACGCTGAGCGTCGTCGCCCGCTCCGGCGCAACACGCAGGCTGGTGGCCTCCACCCCTTCGCAAGCCAGACAGCGGCGAAGAAAGCGGCCGAAGGGGTCGTCGCCAACCTCGGTGATCACGCCCACCGTGAGGCCCAGACGGGCGAGACCGATGGCAACGGCTGCCGCCCCCGGTCCGACAGCCATGCGGAAACTGTCCGTCTCCTCGATGCCACAGCCGATCTGCTGGCCGCAGAAGGCCACCGAAGAGGGACCGATCACGACAAGATCGAGTGCGTCCGGATCGCTCATGAGGTCGCTCTTTCCTTATCAGTGAAGACGCGGGGAACCCGGCCCGCCTCCGACCGGCGTGTCCCGCCGGTCCGGGGTAAAAATCGCACTGGGCTCTCTGCGCCGTTTTCGATTCCGGCGGGCGGCGGGCTTTCCCCGTCGCCCGTCGCCCGGGGCGGGGTCAGCCGCGCGTCATGGTTCCATCCCAGGTGCTCACACGGGTGGGATGCTCGACACGCGAAAGCCAGGTGGTCGTGACGTTCTTGGTTTCGGTGTAGAAGATGAAGCCGTCGCGGCCGATGCAGTGCAGGTCGCCGAAAAACGACTGCTTGTGCCCCGTGAAGCCGAACACTCCGACCGGAACGGGAATGCCCACATTGACCCCCACCATGCCGCCGTCGGTACGCCGGGCAAATTCGCGCGCGAAATGCCCGCTTTCGGTGAAGATCACGGACCCGTTCGCGAATCTGTTGGCGTTCATCACCGCGAGTCCTTCTTCGAACGAGTCCACGCGCTTCACGCACAGCACGGGCCCGAAGATTTCCTCCTGGCCGCAGGTCATCTCCGGCGTCACCCGGTCAAGGATGGTCGGGCCGACGAAGAATCCCTGCTCGCAGCCGGCCGGCAGCTTCGGATTGCGGCCGTCCAGCACCAGGGTCGCGCCCTCGGCCACGGCGGTGTCGATCCATCTGGTGACGAAGGCGCGGTGCCCGGCATTGACCACCGGCCCGAGGCTGGTTTCCTTGTCATAGGCCTTGCCGAGCGTCAGCTTGCCCGCCAGGTCCCTGATCCGGGCGACCAGGTCATCGGCAATCGCGTTCTCCACCACGATCGCCGCCAGCGCCATGCAACGTTCGCCGGCGCAGCCGCAGAACGAATTGATGATGCGCGCCGCGGTTGCGTCGATCACCGCGTCGCGAAGGACCAGGGCGTGGTTCTTCGCCTCGCACAGGGCCTGCACCCGCTTGCCGTTACCGGCGGCGGTTCCGTAGACATGCTTGCCCACCTTGGTGGAGCCGACGAAGGTGACCCCCTTGATCGCCGGATGGCGCAGGAAGATTTCCGCCTCATTGCGCGACGTGGTGATGATGTTCAGCACACCATCGGGCAGGCCGGCCTCCTGCCACAGCTCGGTGATGCGCATCGCGCATTGCGGCGCGTAGCTCGCCGCTTTCAGCACCATGCAATTACCGGTGACAAGACAGATCGGGGCCATCCAGCCCTGCGGAATCATGGCGGGGAAGTTCCAGGGCGCGATGCCGGCGAACACTCCCATGGGCTCGTTGTAGCGCACGGTGTCGTAGCCGCGCGAAACGTTCATCAGGCTTTCGCCCTTCATCAGATGCTGCGCCCCGCTGGCGTATTCGACGACTTCGATCACTTTGAGGATGTCGCCCTTCGCCTCGTCCCAGGTCTTGCCGTTTTCCAGGGCGCAGAGATGGGTCAGTTCGTCGAGATGCTGCTCGAGGAGCCCCTTCATACGGAACAGCACCTGCGCGCGCACCCCCACCGGGGTGTCGCGCCAGGCGGGAAAGGCCGCCTCGGCCGCGGCGATGGTTTCCGCGACCTCGGCCTCGGTGCATTGCGGCGCCAGCGCGATCACGGCACCGGTGGACGGGTCGTAACAGGGCATGTATGTCGCGGTGGCCGAGGCCTTCCACGTGCCGCCGACGCCGTAGCGCAGTTTTTTAGGCACCTGCCCGCTGATCGGATCGGCCGGCTCGGAGGATTCGACGGCAAAATAGCGTGTGGACGAAGGGCTCATGCGGATCTCCTCAATCACGAATAGGGAAGCGGACGTCACCCGCGGGCGACGGAATCGCCGTATCTGGCCTTTTCCGCTTTGATGAAGGATTGGATGGCATCCACGGACGGCATGGCGTCGGCGCAACTGTGCGCCGCCACCAGCATCGAGGCGCTGGCCGAACCGAACTCCAGGGCGTCCAGGATGGTCCAGCCCTCCAGCAGGCCATAGAGCAATGCCGAGGCATAGCCATCGCCGCCGCCGAATCCCTTGGTGGCGTTCACCGGAAATGGCTTGATACGGAAATTCTGCCCATCGGCGGTATAGGCGGTCGACCCCTCTTTGCCATGCTTGATGACAACGATCCGGTTGCCGGCGCCAAGCCAGCGGCCGGCGGTTTCAGCGTCGGACGACGGCGCGTCGACCATCAGGCGTTCCATCAGGTCGTATTCCTCGCGCGAGCCCAGCACCATCTGGCTGTTGCGCGCCGCCAACGAATAATAGAGGGCGATTTCGTCGGAATTCTTCCAGGTGTAGGAGCGGTAATCGATGTCGAAGACGATCGTGGTGCCGACCTTGCGCGCCAGCGCCATCGCCTTCAGCGCCGCCTCGCGCGAGGGGCTGGCGGCCAGCGCGGTACCGGAGATCACCAGCACCTTGGCGGCGGCGATATAGGCGACATCGATGTCCTCCACGTCGAGTTGGAGGTCGGCTGCCAGCGTGCGATACATCAGGATCGAGCTTTGGCCGGGCCCCAGGATCTCGGTGAAGGTGAGCCCGAGCGAGTGTCCCGCCGGCGCATCGGTGACATGGGAGATGTCGATCCCGTCGCGGGTGAAGAAGTCGCGGATGAACTGACCGAACGCGTCAGCCGAAACCTTCCCGATGAATCCGACCTTTTTGCCCAGGCGGGCGAGCCCGACGGCGATATTGGCCGGAGAACCGCCGAGATATTTCTTGAAGGTGTGGCAATCCTGCAAAGGCGCCGGGATGTCCACCGGGTTGAGGTCGATCGCCGCCCGTCCCAGGGGGATCACGTCGAACGGTCGCGCCGGGTCGAAAGTCAGATATGCCATGACGAACCTCCGGATTATCGTTTTGTCCCGGTCCAGGCACGCTAGCCGGCGTTCATGGCCAGGATCTTTTCCCGTGCCATCGCCGTGACCGCCCGCATGCAGGGGCCATAGAATTTCAGCCGGTCGAACTCGCCCGGATGGGCTTCCATCTCGGCGCGCAGGACGCGGCCGAATGCCACCCTGAGCGCCGTGCCGATGTTGATCTTGCGCGCACCATGGACAACCAGGCGATGGAGATCCTCGTCAGAAACGCCGGAGGCGCCGTGAATGACGGCGGGCGTGCGCAGCGTCGCCACCACCTTGTCCATCAGGGCGAAATCGATCCGGGCCACCCCTTCGGTCATGCGATGAACGGTGCCCACCGAAATGGCGAGAGCGTCTGGAGCGGTCTCCGCCTCGAAAGCCGCGGCGATTTCCGGCGTCGTGCGCTCGGCATGGGCGGCGGTGCCATCCGCATAGCCGACCGACCCCACCTCGGCCTCGACGCTGACCCCGCAGGCATGCGCGGCCCGGCAGACCTCCCGCGTCTGCGCGATATTCTGGGCGAGGGGCAGTTGCGATCCGTCGAACATGACCGAGGTGAATCCCGCCGTGACCGCCTGCATAACGGTGACGAAGTCAGTGGCGTGATCGAGATGCACTACGACCGGCACGCGGGCTCTGCGCGCCATTTCGCAGAGCAGCGCGCCGATCACGGCGACGGGCATGTGAGAGAGCGCCAGCTTGTTGGCCATCAGGGCCACCGGAACATCCAGCTCCTCGGCGGCGGCGATGATTGCGGCAGCGTCCTCATAGCCAAACACATTGAAAGCGGCCAGCGCCTGACGGCGGTCCGGAAGAGGCGCCATGGCCTCGGTCAGCGTGACGAGCATCGGGTCCCTCCGATCGAAAGGACCGCCGGCAGGCCGGATAGGCCGCCGGCGGCAGGTAGACCGGAGAGAGGAACAAGGAACGCGCCGGAAGGCATGCTGCATCGACTCCCCGCCCCCTCCGGCCGGGCGCAGACCGCCTGGGCACCGGGGGACCTGGACATCGTATATAGGCGGAAAACGGTCATGAGGCAAGCATTTTTGCACCATATTTTGGAGCAAATATGCTCATTTTGAGCTTATAAGCTCCTATTGTTTAGAAAAATTCGAGCAAACAAGATAATTCACAGGCAACATTTACGATTTTGACGCAGATATGTTCATATTTCGATCGATGAGAGTTGAAATGGATGAAAAATGTTCACAAGCGCCCTCCGAATTTGCTAGGAGAGGAGGGAGACAGGCGCCTTCAGGAATCGGACATAACGCCGTGAAACAAACAAGAATTCAGAGCATCAAGGCCTATATCGTCGCCAGCCGCACCGTGACCCTCGAACAGATCTGCGAAAAATTCCAGATTTCCAAAAGCACGCTCCGCCGTGACCTGGAAGAGATCATCGCCGATGGCGACATCCGGAAATCATACGGCGTTCTCACCGCCCAGCCGGCGGCCCAGCAGCGCCCCTTCGAGGAACGCTATGTCGCCAACGCAGCCGCCAAACGCCGCATCGCGGAGCGCGCGGCGCAACTGGTGTCCGACAATGACATCATCTTCATCGATTCGGGCAGTACCACCATGTATATGCCCGACTATCTTCAGGACCGCTCCAACATCACCATCATCACCAACAATCTCGAGGTGATCCGGCGCGCCTATCCGTTCCGCAATATTATGGTGATCACCATTTCCGGCATCCTCAACCGTGACCTCGACTCCTTCGCGGGCGCTTCGGCGGTCAGCGTTCTTGCGGGATACAACATCAATCGCGCCTTTATGGCCACGGCCGGCATCGCGCGCGACTTTTCCATCACCAACTCCTTCGTCGCCGAAACCGATCTCAAGAAGATGGCGATGGCCCGCAGTCAGCGGAGGGTTCTGCTGGCCGATGCCGCCAAGTTCGGTGTTCTGTCGCTGTGCACCTATTGCCGGATGGAGGAGATCGACACGCTGGTGACGGACCGGGATCCGCCCGCCGAATATCTCATCCGCCTGCGCGAGGCGGGCAAGGAACTGGTCGTCTGTCCACCGGCCCCCCATCCCGGAACGTGAGACCGCTTGGGGACTCAGGCGTCGGGGTTGGATCACCGGAGCCGGTTTTTCCCGGACCTTGTGGAGGCCGCCCGCCTCAGGGCGCCGTCCCGGTTTCGGATGGCGGCGGCGGCCCCCCGGAGACGAACGTCGCCAGTCTCGCCACCTTTTCTTTCCGCCACGCAGCGCCCGACCTCCGCGACCTCCGGCGTTCGTTCCGCCGGCCCCGGCCGCCCCGATGCCCCGGGATCAGCCGATCCACCGTCAGGCCGAAGAAACCTGCGGCCCCTCCGGCCAGCGTCGCCAGCCCCCCGGTACTGCCGCTGAAGGGAGACATCGACGGCCCCACCAGCGCCCCGGCGATCCGGGTCGCCGACCGTACAAGACATATCGTGAAGACTCCCGCCCCGAGGAGCATCCAGTAGCCGCTGTCGGTCAAGGTCAGGGACAGACGACCGTCCTCCAGCGCGTCGACAAGACCGGTATGCGGCCGGGCGGCCGATCCTCCGTCGCCTCCAGGTCCGATCCCGTCCATGACGGCCACCGCCAGACCGGCCGCAATGGCGCCGCAAACCACTGTCATGGCGGCCCGCGCGAGTCCGGCCAGCGCGCCCGAGACGATCTGGCGAACCGGCCCGAACAGGCTGGCCGCGAGACAGAGCGGCGACAGGGTGGCAATGATCACCGTGCGCATCAATGCGTCCACGAAGAACAGAGGAAAGGAGAGGAAGCCGATAAAGTGGACCAGGGCAAGAAGGAGACCGGACAGGATCTGCAAAAGCCGGCCGCTCCAGGTCCAGATGCGCAGAAAATCGAGCCAGCCGTGCCAGCCGGCTCCGGAAACCATGGCGATTCCCGTCAGAATGCCCCGGGAAAAAACCTCCTGAAGCGCCGTCAGCGGGCACCGCATGGCGGTCAATGCCAAGCGGAGGTCATAACCATCTCCCCCGCCGACGGCGCAGAGTCCGGGCTTTGCCAGAAGAACCAGTTGCCCCGCCACCTCAGCACCGGCCCCCACAATCGGCGTCAGCAGATAGTCCCACACGGCGCCCCGGCTTTGGAGAAAGCCCAGAACGATCGCGAAAGCGGCAAGCTTGCGGGCGCCCTGATTGCCGAGACCGGACGACGCCGGTCCGAAGGGCAGCAGCATCCGGGCGGAGAGCAGCAGCAACCACAGCCCCATAAACACCCCAAGAACGGCGGCCAGCGCGTCGCCTGTCCGGTCGAACAGGGCCTGTGCCATATCAAGCCCCTGCCCACCGACCTGCTCCAGCGTATCGCAGGCCCAGCAGGCGCCCGATAACCGGTCGCGAAGCCTTGCGACGACCGATGCCGGCTCTGACGCAAACGCCACGCCCGGCCCAGCGCAGGCCAGAAGGCCCCCCGACACGGCCGGAGGGATCGCCCGTCCCCGCAGCGCGCCGGGCCACCCTCCGTTTCCGGGCATCACCGACCACGCCCGTCGGCGGTGGAATTTCCGGCCACGCGGGCCGCTCTCTCTCCGGCCGGGGATCCGCCGCGGCCTGAAGACGCCTCCGCCCCGCCGGCACCGCTCCCCCCGCCGCCGCCAGAACCTCCGCCGCCCGTTCCGCCTCCGTCGCTACGGCCGCCACCGCCGGAAAGCCGTCCGAGGGCATATCCGCCGAGGGACACCGCCCCGCCCGCCAAGGCCGCCACGCCGTCGCGAATGCCGGAAAAGTCACCGCCGCCGGACCCTGTGAACTCCGACGCCATATGGCCGGCCTGTCGCAGCATATAGATCAGGATCACCCCGATCCCGAGCAACTGATAGAACGCCATGGTGGTGAGATCGATATAAAAGGGCGTTCCATCCCGGGTATGCTGATCCTCCAGCATGCGGATCAGGGTGCTCCAGTCCTCGACCCTGGCCGGAACGCCGTTCAGGCTGAGATGCGAAAACACATAGGCCAGCGCCGCCTTGCCCAGGCCGCCGATGATGGACACAAAAACCAGCGTCAGGGCGGCATGCGCGACCTGCCACAGGGCCTTGTGCGCCAGACGACGGGTCGGTTCGAACAGCCATGCCGCGAGGGCCACCGGGGACAGGGCGGTCACAATGACAAGCCGCATCACCACATCCAGCAGGAAGATCGGGAACATCACCAGCCCGAAAAAGTAAACGGCGATCAGGACCAGACCGCTGATGATGACGCAGATCATCATGGCCCAATCGTTGCCGCGGGGGGCGCCCTGCACCTGGGCCACGCCGATCAGCATGCCCTTGCCGAACTGGCTCTGGATGGTCGCCAGCGGGCAGTTCATCTGAGCCATGATCGCAATGGCGCCATCGGGATTGTCCCCGGGCACGGCCCCGCTGTCCCGGCAGGCCGCCGCCGTGGAACCGCCGCCCGGCCCCGTCTCCGAGGTGCCATTCCCGGTCTCATAGGGATCAGTCAGGGTGACCACGGCCTTCGAAAACCCCATCCCCGCGGACATGACCGGAATGAAGACATACCCCCAGACCGCCTGTCCGCTTTGCAGACAGGCCAGGACCAGCGCGAACTGAAAAAGACGCTTCGCCCCCTTGTTCCAAAGGGCGCCGACACCCCCTTCCGGCCCGAAGGGCAGAAACAGACCGGCCGCGAAAAACAGAATCCAGAGCGCCATCAACAGCCCGAGCAGGGTCGCGGTCGGACCGGCCAGTGTGTCGAACGCCTGCCCGGCGAAGCGCAGTCCGATGGAAATGATGGTGCCCAGAATGTCACAGGACCAGCATCCAGCGATCAGGCTGTTCGCCCATTCGAGGACGTCGCCCGCCATGGCCGGCGCCGTTCCGGCAAGCCAGAAAACGAGGCCGGTGATCGCCACGGACGGAAGGCGGCGGCCGAACCGCCCGCCGGCCGTCATCGCCGGGCCTTCCAGGCGGCGAAGGCGGCGCAGAGAAAGCCGGCCCCCGCCACAATCCACAACAGCGCATGCCAGGTCCGTCCGGAAAACCAGGCGCCGTGCCGCGCGAACGCATCCCAACCGACGAGGCAGACCAGGGCGGACAGCACCGCCCATTGCGCCCGGGCCCCGCCGGGAAACCCGGGTAACGGCACCCGGCCGGAGGACCGGGGGGAATCGGGCGCGTCCATCCCCGAACATCCGGACTCCGAACGTCCGGATTCCGCACATCCGGACCCGGGCCGCCCCCCCGCCTCCGGCGTCATTGCCTGAGAATCCTGCTTGCGAACAATCGCAAAGACTGCTGCGTGACCAGCAGATCGCACTGGCCGCGGAAAACGGCCACGACCTCGAATTCGCCATGGTCGGACATTTCCGCGGTATGACGCAGGGCCGTCATATGGGGATCGCCGACGACCGGGTCGTAGGCGACAACGACGACCGTTGCCTCACCGGTGTCGTCGTCGCGACCGACAATCGTCAAATAATCCCTGGCTGACATCGCGCGCCCCTCCGTCTCCTGGCGAGGCGGGCCGTCCCGGATGGGAGTCCCGCTCCCCGGAAGATACCCCTGTCACGCTGACGCCGCTAGACGGAAATTTCCGTTTTGGATACAATTGTCACATGAACGGCTTGAAGACATCGCCGGCCGACACGGCCGCCACCAGACGCCCCCACCGGCACCCGCCATGGCGGGGAAGTCCCGCCGGAACGGCCGCCACCGGAATGCTCGCTGCCGGGCTCGGGGCATGGCTGTCCTTTTTCCCCGCCCCGCCGGCCTGGGCCGGCGGCCCCGGCTGGGCGGACGGCTGCCTTCCCTTCATCCCTGCGGCGGAACGGTTTTACGGGCTTCCCCCGGGTCTCCTGCTCGCCATTGCCTTGACCGAAAGTGGCAGGAACGGATCTCCGTACCCCTGGGCGCTGAACGTCGGAGGGCAGCCGGTAATGGCCCCGTCCTACCAGGAGGCCGCCGCCCTGTTGCGACTGCCCGATGGCCGCCCGAGGCGGGATGTGGCCGTCGGATGCATGCAGATCCACATGACCTATCATCTCGAAAGCTTCAACGATCCCGAGTGGGCATTGCATCCGAAATACAATGTCTGGTACGCCGCGTCCTTCCTCGACGGCCTTCGCCGGCGCTACGGCAACCTGTCGAGCGCCGTCGCCCACTACCATGCTTCCGACCCCGCCGCACAGCGCCTCTATCTGTGCCAGGTCGCCCGCCATCTGGCCGCGACGGCGCCCGGAATGGTTCCGCAAGTGATGGAGGACTGCCAGCGCCCCGCCTCCCCGAGGCTCCCAACCGGACGAACTGTCGCCGAACGGACGGCCGCCGGACGGATTGCCGCTGGACGGGGAGAGGGGGACCGGCGGGTGGCGATCATGGCGGCACGGCGGGTCGGCCGCATCATCGTGATCGGACGGGACCGGTCCATCGAGTGACGTCCAGCCCCGGTCCCCGCCGACCGGACCTCACATGACCGGAGCGTCGGCCGTTATCCGGGCGGCGTCCGGCCGCCTGCCGGCTCTCCGGGTCAGCCATCCGGCGAGACCGTCGATCCCGTCCTCCGCCGCATCCCGGCGGACCAGATGAACCGGACGTCCGCCTGTCAGGCCGGGATCCTGGTCCATCGCCCCCTGCTGGCGGAGCAACCGCCCCTCCGCCAGGACCACGACCGCCGCCATCGGTCCCCGTCCGGCCGACAGGGCGCGCAGCAGAGACAAGCGCCGCCACGCCGCACGGCACGGCGAGGTCATCCGGACTCCGTCCGACGACACCCAGTCCTCGAACAGATCGGTGCCCGCATGCCAGATCCCCGACGGCAAAGAAAGGGGACACAGCAGGATGCGGGCCTCGCCCTTGCGGATCAGGAGGTCCGGTCCGGCCGGGCGGCCGGCATTCCATTGCCAGCCGGCGGACGCAACGATGGCGGCAAGACCGGCGCCCGTCGAAGCGGGTGGAGGCGGACAGGGTGAAGGCGGACCGGGTGGAGGCGGACCGGGCGGAGGCGGACCGGGCGGAGGCGGACCGGGCGGAGGCGGACCGGGCGGAAGACCAGGACCGGCGGCCTCCGGCGGAGCAACGGGATCGGGACCGGGACCAGGAACGCTGGCGGAGGGGATGTCGGGAGAGACCGGAACGGGAGAGGAAGAGAGAGAGGGAGAGAGAGAGGGAGAGGGCCCGCCGCCGGCCATGGGCGGCGTTCCGGGCCGGTCGGCGCCACCCGGGGACCGATCCGACGAGGCCCGCAACCGCTCTCCCACCCGGTCGGACAGAATGCGAACCCGTCGGGCCAGATCCGGGAACCGGTCCAGACTCCGCCAGTCCTCCGCCACCATGCCCCGCATCGCCCGACGGATCTGATCCAGGGTCTGTTGTTCCAGCCGGCGCCAGTCCGCCCCGATGGCGATGGCGGCACCGGCATCGCCATCCAGCGACGCCTCCTCCCAGGCCGCGTAATTGTCGAGCAATCCCGTCAGCCAGGAGGCGGAGAGAGTCAACCCGGGGGGCGGCTCCACCGCTGGCCCGGAAAGCGGCCCGTCCGGAATCTCCGCGCCCTCCGCCGGCAACGGATTCTCTCCACCGTCCGCCTCCCCCGTGCCGGGGGAGGCGGACGCATCGTCCCCGGCGGACGATGGCATCGGCGGGATCTCGGGAACCGGACCGACACTGCGGGCAATGGCGACGGCCCGGGCCCCGGCGTCACCCGCCATCGTCAGCAGAGACCAACCGTCGGCCGGCCAGCAAGCCAGTTCGTCGCGCAACGCCTCCGACAACCAGGGCGGCGCCGGCTCGATCCAGACCTCGGACAATGTCAGGACTCGGCCCAGCCATGCCAGCGCATCGCCCGTCGCCGCCGTCCTGTCCGTCCCCGCCCCGCCGGTCTCCGTGCCACCGGACCTCGTCCCGCCCCCGTCCTCCGCGTCCCTCGCTGCGACCGCCTCCGTCGCCGTGGACCCGACCGCCGGCCGCATCTGTCCGGGCCGGTCGGGATCCCCGGAGACCGTGACGTCGGACCTGACCTCGCCCCGGTCCCGCTGAAGGCCGTCTCCGGAGATCGCCGGGCGGCGGTCCTCCGCCGCCGCGGGACCCGAAGCCGGGGATGACACCGGCTCCGGAAAGACATTCCGGGGCGGGGCATTCCGGGGCTGGTCCACGATCGGATCGCACGGTCTCATCGTCGCGACGGCCCGCGCCTTCCGGAAACGGATAGCGGACCGGGACAAAGCGGCCAAGAGCCGTCTGACCACGGTCGCGGGTCCGCCGGGGCTCCGGGCTCTGCCCGGGACGCGCGTCCGCCCGGCCGTCCCGCCACGCCTCCTGCCGGCTGGGGACTGGACGCCGCGCCGGATGCGGCGCACCGCGTCCATTCCCGCCGCCACCATCGCCCCGGACCGTCCCGACAGGACAAGGGCCATGACCTCCGCGCGCCGGATCGTCAGACCGGCGACGCCGGCCAGGGCGACCAGGATCCAGGTCGCTACCAGCAGCACGAAGTCGAAGGGGATCGTCGCCCCCGCCTCATACCCCCGGATCAGCACACCCCAATCCGACGGCGACAGGGCGTCGAAGCCGTAGCGTCCGTCCAGCACCCCCCATCCCGCGCCGCCGGCCAGGATCAACCAGGCTACGCAGATGCCGGACAGACCGAGCCCGCGGCCCAGGATGCCCAGGGCCGGAGCAGACCATGGGCGGGTCATCGTGACCGGGATCCCTCCCGTCCGGCGGCGGTATGATGAACCGCCACCCGGGGGGCCGCGGACGCGTCCGGCCGTTTCGGCCGCGTCGCTCCCTGAGCCGTCTCCAGCCCCGACCGGAGAACGACCGCACCGGCATCATCAAGACGGTCGTAACTGAAAACAGGGACCGGGAAATGGGAATCGCGCCCCTGTCCGGGCGATGCTTTCGGCAATTGCCGGACCACATCCGTCCGTTCGCGGGCGCCGATCCGTTCGGGCGGCTGGACGCCGATCACACGGGCGCCGTCGGGCGCGACGCGAACGACCGCGCCATTCCGGTCGAGCGCCAGAACCGGGACGCCGACAGACCGCGCCAGCCGGCCGTTGGCGGTGATCTGCGCGGCATTGCCATGCACGGGCGCCGCCAGCATGCGGGGGCGCAGCAGGGTGTACAACAGGCGGCAATCGCGCTCCACCGCGTGGCCGGATTGATGGATGGGGCCATACCCCGCCGCCACCGCCCGTTCAGCGGTCACGACCGTTGCGCCGCGGGCTTCCAGTCTGGCCACCATCGCCGCCTGAGCCTCGCGGACCGGCGGAATCTCGCGCTGGGCGATGACCACCGTCGTATCGGGCGTGATGGACAGGGCGCCGGGCTGGTTGCGCGACGCCCGGCCCAATCCCGAATTCGGCTGGGCGAATGCCCCGGTGGTCACCACAAGAACCTTCTCCGCCGGCAGTTCCGCCGCCTGCCGGGGCGTCAGAAGGGGGGTTCCCGCCGCGGCCTCGATATCGATTCCCCCCGCCTGCGCCACGGCGGCATTGGCGACCAGGCTGCGCCCGGACAGGACCAGGGCGCGATCGTTCGCCTTCGCGGCGCGGCCGAGGGACACCAGACGGTCCAGTTGGGATCCCAGGATACCGGCGATGACCGGACGCCCGGCGTTGTCGGCGACGATCCGTTCCAGGGCATGGGCGATCTCCGCTTCGGTCACGGGGGCGTCCGTTACCGGCGCCGCAGTGGAGTCCGACACCACCATGTCGAGCCCCGCCTGACCAATCGCCCGCAACACCGCCGGGTCGGCACGGGGGCCCAGCGGCAAGGTGGCGTCGAAGCGGTAATCCCCGGTATGGAAAACGGATGCCTGGTCGCTGGCAATATGAAGCGCCGTCGCCCCCGGCATATGATCCATGGCGACGAAGGACACGCGGGCGCCGGCGATCTCGACCGTCTCCCCGGTCCTTGCGATCCGGATTTCCGGCCAGCGGTTCTTCTCCACCCCGGCATCGGCCAGCGACTTGTTCAACATGGCGGCGGTAAAGGCGCGGGCATAGACCGGGGGACAACGATATCCCAGGGGGAGAAGGTGGCGCACCGCCCCCAGATGGTCCTCATGCGCGTGGGTGAGAAGCAGGGCCTCGGGCCCGCCCCCCTCCCCCGGATGGACCAGCAGCCCTTCCGGCGACGCGAATTCCGCGGCATATCCCTTCCGGCCGGCGCCGAATTTGACGCCATAGTCGACCAGGAACCAGCCATGCTGCCCGTCCGGCCGTGCCCCGGTGACGACGTCGTAGCGGTGGCAGTTTCCGCCGATTCCGTCACCGTTGTTTCCCATCAGCGATTGCCAGTAGATCCCCGGCTGGTCCCGTTCAATAGACGCCATTTCGCGAACCCCCGCTCACCGGGCGCCGGAGGCCTGCGAAAAATCGGATCCGTCGGGCGCAAACGCCCCCGTCTCGCCATTCCAGACATGCTGGACGCAAGCTGTTCCGCCGCATTCGGGCGGCTCCCGGCTCCACGGCCGGACACACGGATCGGTTCTGTCGCAGACCCGGACGGCCGGATGCCAATCCGGGGGACGGGCTCCGGGGTCAGGCGCCGCCTTCGTAAGGGCTGGTGTCGTCCTCGCCCTCCGCCGCCGCGACCCAGGCAAGCCTGACCGCCATCAGCGTGGCGGCGTCGGGCGGGACCGCCGTTTTGCCGAACCCCGGCAAGGCGGTGACGAGATCGATCAGCTCCGCGTCGGACACCGTGACATAGTTGCCGGAGGGATAGGCGTCGCGTAACGCCCGGCCAAGCGCGTGACCGTCATTCCAATCCACTGCCGATCCCCCCTTTTGCGACCTGCGGCCGGCGACAAACCATTCCGCCGATGCCACGCCATGGAAACCGTCCCCGTCGGCGGCAGCACTTGCCTCCGACGGGGAGTGTTGTAGCTCACAGTTTCTTTTTTGGCAACACTCGTCCTGCCAATTGGCCGAAGGTCATACGCCCGACAGAGCCTCCAGCTCGTCGATGAACCCTGCCACGACCGTCAGGCCGCGCTGCCAGAATACGGGATCGCCGGCATCAAGCCCGAAGGGGGCGAGCAGTTCCCGATGACGGAGCGTCCCGCCCGCTTTCAGCATCTCCAGATATTTCGTCTGGAATCCCTCGGCGCCGCTCCGATAAACGTCGTAGAGGGAATTGACGAGGCAGTCCCCGAAGGCATAGGCGTAGACATAGAACGGCGAATGAATAAAGTGCGGGATATAGGACCAGTAGAACCGGTATTCCTCGTCGAACCTCAACGCCGGCCCCAGGCTTTCGCGCTGAACCTCCATCCAGATCGCGCCGATGTCCTCCTCCGACAGTTCTCCCTGACGGCGGGCCTGATGAACCCGGCGTTCGAAGTCGTAGAAGGCGGTCTGCCGGACGACGGTATTCAGCATGTCCTCGACCTTCGAGGCCAGCATGACGCGGCGCCGTTCCGGGGTCGTCTCGGCCGCCAGCAGGGCCCTGAATGTCAGCATTTCTCCGAAAACCGAGGCCGTTTCGGCAAGGGTCAGCGGTGTGTCGGCGAGAAGTGGTCCCTGCGCCGCCGCCAGGACCTGATGCACGCCATGCCCCAGTTCGTGGGCCAGGGTCATCACATCCCGGGTCTTTCCCAGAAAATTGAGCAGAAGATAGGGGTGCACGGAGGGCACCGTCGGATGGGCGAAGGCGCCCGGCGCCTTTCCCGGCCGCGCCGGAGCGGCGATCCAGGGGTTCTCAAAGAAACGGGCGCCCACCGCCGCCATTTCCGGTGAAAACGCATGGTAGGCGTCCAGGACCACCGTCCGGGCCTGCTCCCAGGTGAAGGTGCGGTCGCCATCTTCCGGCAGGGGGGCATTGCGATCCCAATAATCCAGGGCCTCGACGCCGAACCATCGCGCCTTCAGAGCGTAATAGCGGTGCGACAGGCGGCCGTAGGACTGCCTGACCGCTGCCACCAGGGCGTCGACCACCACGTCATCCACCTGATTGGACAGATTTCGGGACGAGTCGGGGCGCGGATAGCGGCGCCAGCCATCCTCGATCTCCTGATCCTTCACCAGGGTATTGGTGATCAGCGAGAAAACGCGGACGTTGCTCCCCAGAACCTGACCGAAGGCCTTGGCGGCCGCCCGGCGCAGGGCCGGATCCTTGTCCGACATCAGATGCAGCGTTTCGGCTGAGGTCAGGGACTTGCCCTCCACCGGGAAACGCAGCTCGGCCATCGTCTCCTCGAACAGGCGGATCCAGGACGACCGCCCGACCACCTCCTTTTCGTGCAGAAGCCGTTCCATCTCGTCGGAAAGCTGATGGTCCCGGAACATCCGGAGATCCCTGATCCAGGGGGCGTACCGGGCCAGCGGCGGCGCCGACAGCTTCTCTGCCAGCACCGGCTCGTCCAGGCGATTGATCTCAAGGGTAAAAAACAGCGTCTTCGACGAAATCGCGGTGATCCGCTCATGCATGCTCTGCTGGAACCGCCCGCGCTCGGCATCGGAAATATTGCCGGCGTAGCGGAGCTGGGCGTAGCTGAGAATGCGTCCCATGATTTCGCCAAGCCGTTCATAGTCGGCGACCGCGCCCCCCAGGTCCTCGCCGGACAGCTCCGCGAGGCGCCCCTGGAACGTCTCCTGGAACCGGGTGGCCCCGGCGTCCAGACGGTCGAGGTCCGCCGCCAGTTCGGGGCAATCGGGCGCCGGGTAGAGGTCGGTCAGATCCCATTCGGGCATCGTTCCGAGATCGTCCTTCCGTCCGGACTGCGACGACAGGTCAGACCCTTGGCTCATGCGAATACTCCTTGCACGGGATCACCAGATGGTTATGAAAAAAGCACTAGTGGTATAAAAAGGGCGCCAGCTTTCCTCCAGCCCCTTGGCCGGGAGGGGAGCATAGCGTAAAGGCTTCGGGCGGGGCGTTACAAAAGTGGGGATGAAAGAGGGAATGGACCAGGGGATGGGGGCGATCGACTATGCCTCGGCGACCAGTCTGCCGGGCATGTTTTTCGATCAGGCCGGAAAATTCGGAGACCGGCCTTTCTTGTGGAGAAAAGTCAATAAGACGTGGACATCGCTGAGCTGGGCGGAAACGGCCGGCAGAGCCAATCTTCTGGCCCGCGGTCTGCAGGCGATGGGGGTGGAACGGGGTGACCGCATCATCCTGGTCTCGGAAAACCGGCCGGAATGGCTGATCGCCGATATCGCCACGATGGCGGCGGGCGCCGTCTGCGTCCCCGCCTACACCACCAACACCGTTGCCGATCATCTGCATCTGCTGAACAATTCGCGGGCGCGTTTCGTCATCGTCTCGACCCGCGCCCTGGCGGATCGCGTGATCGCGGCCGCGCTGTCCTGTAACCGGGCACCGGTCATCATCGCGATGGATATGCTGGGACTGTCACAGAATCCCGGCATTGAATTCCGCGCCTGGGATGATGTGATGGCGCTTGGCGCCGCCCATGCCGACAGCGTGCCGGATCTTCTGGGCTCGATCAAACGGTCGGACCCGGCCTGCGTCATCTACACCTCCGGCACCGGGGGCGCCCCGAAGGGCGTCGTCCTCAGCCATGGGGCGATCCTGTGCAATTGCAAAGGCGCCCATGACATCATCGCCATGATCGGTCTGGGCGAGGAAGTGTTCCTGTCCTTCCTGCCGCTGTCGCATTCCTACGAGCACACCGCCGGCCAGTTCTTCCCGATCTCGATCGGGGCGCAGATCTATTACGCCGAAAGCATCGAGCAGCTCGCCGCCAATATGATGGAGGTACACCCCACCATCATGACGGCGGTCCCCCGCCTTTATGAGCTGATGCGCACGCGCATCCTGAAAGGGATCGAACGCAGCGGCCGGATCAAACCGGCACTGTTCCGCAAGGCCGTGGCGATCGGCTCGAAGCGCTATCAGACCCCGGAAAAGCTGACCCTTCTCGACCGGATGATCGACGTCGTGGTCGACATCCTGGTCCGGCGCAAAGTCGCCGGACGTTTCGGCGGCCGGCTGAAAGCCATGGTCTCGGGTGGCGCGCCCCTCAATTTCGAGGTGGGGCTGTTCTTCACCGCCCTCAAGGTGCCGATTCTTCAGGGCTATGGCCAGACGGAGGCGGCACCGGTGATCAGTTGCAACCTGCCGGGAAAGGTCAAGCTGCAAAGCGTCGGCCCGGCTCTTCCCGGGGTGGAGGTGCGGATCGCCGAGGACGGAGAAATCCTCGTGCGCGGCGAACTGATCATGTCCGGTTACTGGGACGACCCCGACACGACCCGCGAGACCATCCGCGATGGCTGGCTCCACACGGGCGACATCGGGCGGATCGACGAGGACGGCTATATTCAGATCACCGACCGCAAGAAGGACATCATCGTCAATTCAGGAGGCGACAATATCTCGCCGCAACGGGTCGAGGGACTGCTGACCCTGCAAAACGAGATCGCCCAGGCCATGGTTTATGGCGACCGGAGACCCCACCTCGTCGCGCTTCTGGTCCCCGACGCCGATCAGGCGGTGTCCTGGGCCGCGAAAAACGGCAAGCCGGCGGATCTGTCGGTCCTGGTGACGGATAGCGCTTTCCGCCGCCACATCGCCGACGCCATCGACCGGGTCAACCGCAACCTGTCCCCGATCGAGAAGATCCGGCGTTTCCTGCTGACCGACGAAATGTTCACGGTCAACAATGAAATGAGCACCCCCACGTTGAAAATCCGGAGACATGTTATCGTAAAGAAATATGGCTCCGCTCTGAACGAGTTGTACGAGGACCGTCGATCCTGAGGCCGGGCGGGGTATTTTGTTCAAGTGCAGCGGCAGCATGGCTGCCCCGGAGAATCGGCGCAGGCGCCGAAGGGGAATTCGCGTTACCTCGTGATGCAGGCAGCAGCATCAACAGAGGAGCCGACGATGCCGCTCGATCCGGCCACGTGCACGATTTTTCAGGACCTGCCCCGACCCGGCGGAAGCGTCGACGGCTGCACGCGTGATATCATCCGATTGCTGCCGCCCTTGAGAACACCGCCTGCGATCATCGATCTGGGATGCGGACGGGGCTATCAGACCATTACGCTTGCTGCCCATTTCAAAGCCCCGGTCATTGCTCTTGACGACGACCAGGCGGCCATCGACCAGACCGTGGAAGCCGCCGCCGCCGCCGGGGTTTCCGCCCTGATCCAGCCCCGGCTGGGATCCATCGCCGCGCTTCCGGACGCGCCGGGCAGTTTCGACCTGATCTGGAGCGAATGCGGCGTCCACCGCGTCGGCCTGGAAAAGGCCCTCGGATTGTGGGAACCCCTGCTTCGTCCGCGCGGCGTGATGGTGGTCGGCGCCTGCGGCTGGATCCTGCCCGATCCCCCGGCTGAAGCTGCGGGCTTCTGGCAGCGGATCTATCCCGGGATGACCGACACGGCCAATGTCCATGCCATCGCGAAACGGGCAGGATTGCGGATCGACGACAGCTACAGCCTGCCCCGGTCGCTGTGGCGCAAGGAGTATTTCGAACCTCTGGCCCGCCGGATCGTCCGGTACCGCAAGGAGGGCGGACTGGACGCCGCCGCCGAACGGCGCATCCAGCAGGCCGAAACAGAGATCTCGATGTTCGACCGGTGGGGCGACCGGTTCCAGTACAGCTATTATCTGTTGCGCCGCGCCTGACCCCGGAGCCTTCCCGGCCCGGGACCCCTTTCATCCCCTGACAGCCATGACGCGCCCCGGAGGCCGCAATCTCCGGGTGGCGTTGGGCCGGGGCCTCCCTTATAGTGCGCCCGCATGGAGACCCTGTTCTATAATTTCGTCACGTTTTTCGTGGTCATCGATCCCGTGGGTTGCGCCGCCGTTTTCGCGGTGATGACGCCCAACGCGCTGCCCTCGGAACGGAACCGCATGGCGCGCAAGGCAACTCTGCTGGCCGGCGCCATTCTGATCGTTTTCGCCTTTCTGGGCGAAGGCCTGCTGCAAGCCCTGGGAATCGGCATGCCGGCCTTCCGGATTGCCGGCGGACTGATGCTGCTTCTGCTGGCGATCGAAATGGTGTTCGCACGCCCCGCCCGCGTTACCCGTGACGAGGACGACGAGGCGGAACACCGCGAGGACATCTCTGTTTTCCCCATCGCCTTCCCGCTGATCGCCGGCCCCGGCACGATGACCACCGTGGTGCTGCTGATCGGCCGCGAGACCAGCCAGCCGGCCCATATGATGGGTGTGCTCGCCATTCTCATCCTGGTGCTGGTGATGGTGCTGCTTTGCCTGCTGGCCGCCGGACGGGTCTATAAGATCCTGGGTGTGACGGGCAGCAACGTGGTCAGCCGTATTCTCGGCATCATTCTGGCCGCCCTCGCGGTCCAGTTCATCATCGACGGCATCGCGCAGGCGCTGCACACCGTCAGCCCCTGACGCCCCCTGTCCCGCCCGTTCCCGGCCCTGTCCAGACGCGGGCCGTCAGATAGAGCCGGCCGTCCCGTTCGACGACCGGCGCCCCCCTCAAGTCCGCGCCGCCGACCGGCAGCTCCCACCCGTGACTTGGGCATTCAAGAATGCACCGGTCCGCGTCGAGCCGCCCCCGCAACAGAGAAATGTCCCGGTGTGGACATCGGTTGCGCACCGCGACCAGTTCCCCGGCGATCTCGAGGATCAGCAGCGGCCGCGAGACGCCGCCGCCATCCCGGACCACGCCGGTCCAGCGCCGCTCGTCACGGATGATATGTTCCTCAACATCGTCGATGAGCCGATCGGGGATCGTCACGGGGGGAGGGATGCGCGTCATTCCCCGCATATGGGGCGCGCAAGCCGGCAAGGAAAGCGTCGCCGCCTTTTTTTTCCGTACCGGAGAGAGGCCTCGGGCATACCACCCGACAGGGGGGTCCAAAATGCGATTCCACCAGCCCTCCCGCGCCGGACGGCGAAACTCCTGACGAATGCCGACCGGCGTTTCACCGCTGATTGACCGGCCTGACCACGCCCGCCGCGAACCGATGGATCAGGAATGGAATGGGAAGGAGGAGTCCGACACTCCAATGCAGGAGTGCGACGGTGGTCAGCAACCGTTCGCTTCCCAGGTAGTAGAGGAGATAGCCGGTTCCACTCAGCCAGACGAGCAGCCCGAACAGGACAGATCCGGTCGCGCGATGATGGCCCGATTTCCAGGCTCCCAGAATATGCGTCCCCCAGAAAAATCCCGCTGCCCAGAGAGAGATGAAGCCGAAAAGCCCATGGGCGGCGCGCCACCAGAATTCAAAGGGATGAGGATGCAGGCCGAAATCGGTCTGTCGTTGCAGGAAGGAATGAAAGACGAGCCACAAGACGCCGGTTAGCCAAAGTCCGAGCCCGACGCAATAAGACGTCAACCGCAGCGACGGCCGCGGGCGAGCCGGATCTTGCGGGGGGATCGACACCCCGCGCATCACGGAAAGCTCCCTATTCCACGCCAGCCGAACCGTTGGTCACAGGTCAGGGCGCCGGCGGCATAGATGGACAGGATCGGGGCGCTTTCCTCCCCCATCGCCATGACGACCTTGGTCAGGGCATCGGCGTCCGCGCAGTGCGGCGCCATTACGGAAACGAATTGCCAGGCACCGGCGGGGCCGTCCCGGTGTGGACCGACGTGCGGGCCGCCGGTCCCGGACGCTTTCCGGGACATCCGGCCGCAGGAACTGGCGACGCTGCCATTCTCGACATCGGCGACCGCGGCCAGCTTATCGTCGCGGCCATCCGGTAAAAGCCGGATACGTTCGTATCCCTCTCCCGCCACACGCAAATCGCCGCCGGCATTGACGCTCGCCTTCGTCGGAGAGAAGGCCCGCAGAGCCGCGATGGCGCAATCCACAGCATAGCCCTTGGCGATCCCTCCGAGATCGATCCACAGCGGCTTATGAAAACCGATCTTTCCGTTTTCCAGGAAGACAATGTCGCGCCAATCAGCCTTCGCATCCGGCATGGGCGCGCCCTCCGGAGCCGGCAATAGACCACGCGCCACCAATTCCGGTGCCACGGTTACGTCGAAGCGTCCGTCACTTATGCGGGAAAACCCGGCCGCTCGCATCAAGACCTCCAGAGTATGCTGATCGACGGAAACCGGTTCGCGACAGGCCACCCGATTGAGCCGCGAGACATCGCTGCCGGCGTCACGAAAACTCATCAGCCGATGGATGGTCGTGATCGTATCCAAGGCGGCGTCGATCGCCGCATGGGCGCGATCAGGCGCCAGCCCTTCCACCCGGATGCGGACAAACGTGCCGAGAAGCGGACGGCAGCGTTCAACGGTGCGCGAGAAGGATTGCATAAGCGGCGAGGAGACGACGAACGCCGTCCGTCACATGCTGGGAGGACAGAGTCGCACCGGAGATATTCTGGATGTCCTTGTCCAACACCATGGGCGTCCCATCCTGCTTCCCGATGAATTGCGCCAGCCACTTGGGATTTCTCACATCGCCACCGACATATTCGCTGTATTCCAGGATCTCGACGGACTTCACGGCGCCGCGGTCATCAAGCGCCACGGCAAAAGGAATGAAATCATGATCGCCGATGACCTCGTCGACCATGAACCACCCACCGCCCGAGACCCGCCAAACCTTGAGCTGACGCCCCTTGGTCGCGACACCGCACCTGCGTTCGATAGAGGCTGCCTGTTCGTCGCTGATGGAGCGGAAATCCGGTTGGAAACTGCCCCCGGGGAACATCAACTGCTGCGCCTGTTCGACGGTCAGGTAGACGGTGGCCTGAGCCGGGCTCGCGACCATCAGCGCCGCCGAGAGAAGAAGAAACCGCGCATTCATGGTTTGCCCACGCTTTCTCCAGACAATGTAAGGATACACGGCCTTTCGCGACGTCATCGCTGCCGGCCCCTGAGTTTCCCGGGACGCTTCCGCTCCGGAGGGTTCAAACGCCGCCAGGGGCTTTAAGGGCCTGTCGATCAGGTCATTTATCAACAGGTCCGCAAGCCCGATATCACGGGCGATCCGCATCAGCCCGGGAATGGCGCCGACGGCGACAAGACAGACCGGTCACTTACGGATATGGGGATATCGCATCCAGTTCGATTTCGAACAGCAGATCGTCTCGACATACGGCGGCATGCGCGGATGTCAGCGGCAGTTCGGGCAGTCCCCGCTGGCGGCAGCAGTCCTCGAAGATCGGAACGGCATCGAGATCACGGAAGTAACCGATGGCACGGACGGTCTGCCCCCAGTCCATATCACGCGAACGAAGGATGGCTTCGACCACGTCGAGCGTCAGCAGGATCTGCTTGACGACGTCGTCCCGATGCTCGCTCGCCCCATCCGGAGCAATGCTGGCGGTGCCGGAAACGAGCAACAGACGGCGGTCGGGATAGACGACCTCGACGGCGCGGCTGAACGAACTGCGGTATGCGGTGGCCGGACATTGCAGCGGCGAACCCACCTCGCGGATATCAACTCCTCCGTGACGCGGCCGTATAGCCAGGGCGCCCGCGGTCAGCGCCGCACCAAACGGATTGATCGCGCCGATTCCCGTGCTGGCGGGGACAAGCCGGTTAAAAACGCCGCGCTTCTCGAAAAAGGCGGTCCGGGCCACGTTGAACTCATCGTACCAGGACAGGAGACCGTCCAGATAAAGCCAGGTTCGGACCACATGCGAGAAGTCCATGCCGGCCTTAGCCAGTGCGGCCTCGATTTGTTCAAAGCAATTTTGCGTCTGCGCCCCGCCGCTAACGGCGAGATCTGAGGGAAGGACTCCGGCAAGCAGACAATAATCGGCATCGTCGTCCGCCCATGTGCTCCCGACAGTCCTTCCACCGAGTTCGACCCGCCCGCCCGGCTGTCCTTCAAGAGCGAACGCCTGCATACCGTTTATCCGGGTACCGGGGCTCACGTCGCCTTGAAGCCACATCATCGGCCACCCCGCTCCCCCCATGCGAGCTTGAGCCGGATCATGGAAACGGCATCCACCGAAGACCATCTGGGCGACGACGTCGCCGCTCTCCGCGGAAAAATTATCGAAAATGGACAAATCGTCCGCATCGCGGGGGCGAGCGAACAGAAAATTTTCCCGCACCCCCTGACGATCCAGAGAAATGACATCGCCCTGCCCTGTCCGCCGCCGGGACACAGTCATCGCTGGCGCCAGCATATCTTTACTTTCACAATTCATGAACATCGCTCCGAACTCAGGCGGTTCTGAATAATCTTTGCCCGACGAACTCGCCGTCCCTGGCGCCCCCCGGGCAGGCGAACAGGCCGCTTCCCTCGTGGGTCCAGAACTGGTTTAGCTTGGCGTCATACTTGGCCATCTTATCGTACATATTGATGAAGCCGGTTCGCGGGTCGCGCTGGTAACAGATGAAAAGCATGCCGGCATCGTATTCGATGCCCTGACGCCACGGCGGCCAACGCTCGCTCACAAAACTGAGACCGTTATTGTAGGAATAGGAGCGTCGAACCATGGTAAACGCGTCGGGCGTGACGATGCGCAGATGACTGGACTCGCCATCGTCCTCGGGGGGGCTTTCCTCCCGACCGTCGGCATTGGCTTTACCATGGGAATATTTGACTTCGCCGATGGCTTTTTCCTGATACTCGGTCGGCATATGGTCCCAATGCTCGATGGCGAAGCGGATGCGCCGCACCACCAGATAGGTGCCCCCCCGCATCCAGTCCGGCCCTTCGTCACCGACCCAGATCACCTTGTCCATGAGCTTCGCGTCAGTCATGGGCGGATTGCCCTTGCCGTTGGAAAACCCCAACAGGTGGCGCTCACCCGTGGTCGGCCGGAAACCGCTTTGCATCCAGCGAAACCGGGCCACGCCTTCCGCGATGCGGGCCAGTTGGCGCACGGCGTGGAAAGCCACCTGCGGGTCCTCGGCACACGCCTGCACGGAGAGATCGCCGCCGGTGCGCGCCTCGATCATCTGGTCTCCGACAAATTTCGGCAGGTCGACAAAGGCGGCCGGTCGACGCGAGGCGAGCCCGTAGCGGTCCTTGCCATCTTTGACAAACAGGTCCGCACCGAAACCGAAATTCAGAGTCAGGCGGGAAGGAGACATGCCGATGGCCTCGCCCGAATCGGAGGACATCGCGCTGAAGTCGGGAGCATATCCGTCATCCTCGGGGGCCGCGGCCGCCGGCTTGACCGCCAGTGTCAGGCCGCTTCCCAGGGGTTGAGCCGGCTCACCCGCCGTCATTCTTGCCGCCGCAGCCGTCCAGGCCTGTAAAAGATCCGCCACGTCGCTCCGTTTGGTGGTGGTCAGGTCAAACGTGGCAAACAGCGTATGATGCTGAATGGGGAAGGTGACGATGCCGGCCTGGTGCGCCCCCCAAAATGGCTCTGTCTCTCCTTGAGGTTTCGATAGGGCCGGACCGGCAACCTCTGCCCGCGCCTCGCCCGCACCAAGGCTTAAGCCGGCAGCGGCCGCCACACTGACGGCCGAGGTCAGAAGATCACGACGAGACATATCTGAATTGGCAGAAAAACGCTTTTTCATGGCACCGCCTCCACCAGGGTGTTCACGTCATCCTCGACGTAGTAGAAGCCGCTGCCATCGGGCTTCATGGCCAGACCGAACAGATCGCCGTTGCCGGGCGGAGACTGTGCCGGATTGGCGTCGATCCATTGTGCCGCCAGCTGCTTGCCTGAGTTGGGGTCGATCTCGACCGCCTGACCATTTTTGGCATTCAGAGCGATCAGGTTACCGTTCGGGGCCATCGCCAGAGCAAGCGGACGCCTCAGCTTTCCATCCTTGCTGATGTCGCGCCCGGTTCCCGCGCTGGCGGTCCGCGTCGATGCCTGGTCGATGGCGACGATCCGGTTGCCCAGGGCGTCAGACACATAAAGGGTATCATCCGGGCCCAACACCACACCGGTCGGTCCGACCAGAAATACGTCCTTGTCGGCTGCCTGACCAAAGCCATCGCCAATGACCGTCTCGTCGGTCACCACCGGCGGCTTTCCTGCGGAAATCTGCAGATTCATGCGCAGAACCGTCGCCTTGTTGACGACGACCGGCCGACCCGTTTTGGGATCGAGAACGTCCGGTCCGGGCACATCGAATCCGGCCATGCTGATGAACAAGGTGGCTTTGTCACCGCTGTCGATGACGGCCATGTTGCCCCACGGATAGTTGATATTTGGCCCGCTCCACGCAGAGACCAACTGTCCGTTGGCATCAAGCACCAGCAGACAGCCATCGCCCCGGGTCTTCATCGTGCCATCGGTGGACGGCGCGCTGCCGACAATCACCCAGCCGGATTTCAGCATGACCATGGCGGTGCTGAGACCAACGCCGCCGGGGCATTGCTTGAGGTTCTGCGGGAGGCTGGCGAACAACGACGTCTTTTTGGTGGACGGCGTGTAGAGAACGATCGTGCCGCCGGTACCCTGGAGGTTGGAAATATTGTTGAAGTTGTCGACGATGACGTCGTCTTTTTGGATTTTCCCCGCCGAGACCGGGGCGACGAACACCGCATAAGGGTTGAGATCGCCATTCTCAGGGATGGTCGACGTCAGGGTGACATGCCGATGAAGAGCCGCGAGGTAACTATTGTTCTCCTCGGCCTGGACACCGTGAAACGAGGACACCGTAAGGGCAGACAAAGCAGCCATAGCCGTAATCGACCGGCTTCGGACAGTTCCGACCATCGTCAATTCTCCGTCAGAAAAGGATGTTGGTGCGAAGCCCGAGTACGGTCTCGTTCTTCACCTTCTGGTTTGTTGAATCGGCAACTCCCGCCCCGGGATTGAACACGTACTGCACGTCCGGCTGGAGCTGCCACCAGGGGGCCAACGCATATTGGTAGGTGACTTCGACAAAGGTTTCGCTGCCGCGCACCGGCCTGTAGGTTCCGGGGGCGAAGGCGATGGTGTCCTTGTCGAGTGCGGCAACGCGATCGCTGACGTGGACATAGCCTATGCCGACGCCAAAGCTGTCATCATCGCGGTTGAGGAATGGCTCGCGGAGCGTGAGGCCCAGGTTTGCGCTGAAATCGACCAGGTTGCGGTCCGTGAGCGGCGTTCCCATGACGCGGGCGAAGACATTCAATGTCCGGTCCAATTCGTTGGCCTGCTGCCAGATCATCTGATCAGCCACGGCGTAGATCGCGTAATTGCCCCGATGCTGCTTCGGATTGCCGGACGTGGCCGGGTTCGCCTGGGAGAGCCCGGTATCGTCCCAACGCCTGTCGTCGAAATTCCGGCCGTCGTACCAGATGCCCAGCTTATAGCTGCGCGCCAGGGGCTCCGGTTGATCCGCATAAAGAGTGGTGCCGAGTGACGGGTAGGCATACTGGATTTCCGCGATCGCCAGCGGCTTGCCGGTCAGGCGGAAATTCAGGCCGTTCGCATTGTCCATCTGCGAATCGGCGGCTCCACTGTCGACGGAGGGGCTTCCCTTGTACACACCGGCCAGAACGGTGACAGAGTTTGAAATTTTTCCGCGCAGGCGGAGCCCCATGGCCGACAGGGGATAGGCCGGACCGCCGCCCGGCATGTCGGCCGATGGCAGCATAGGCCATCCGAACATGGTATTGACGAAGAGGAGCGCGTTCTGACTGACCATGAATTCCTGGTCGAGACTTTGCTGGCCGATCTTCACGTCCATGCGGTCTTCATCGAGGAATTTCTGCTGATACCAGACTTCCCACAGGCGGGTCGCCCGATCCGCCTCGATGCCGCTCGCGGTTTGCAGGGAGTCCAGGTTGTCGGCGCTGAGGTTCCGGCCGTGGATTTGCAGGGCGCTCGCGTTAAAGGTGCCGCCGTGCCAACCGAGCGCCCTCTCCGTGTCCATCTGCAGGGTTGCGGTGGTCAAGCCATCGTATTCGAAGCCCTTGCGGGTCCCGCCGGAAACGTTGCCGAGGATTTCACTGGTTTCCTGCAGAGTGAAGGACATGCCGTATTTGCTGAGAAACGGCCGTAACCCCCACATGTCTCCCAACATATATTGGTTTCGCGCTATCCCATTGAGGAAACCGAAAGCCCCCCCGCCCCTCGTCGCCTGCGACATGTCGGTGTCGACCGAAATCGTGATGGTGGGAGGCGTCGCCATGACCGGGCTGCCCCAAAGGCTGGCGGCTGCCGAAAACAGGACGCCGCCGAGACGGACTGTTTTGCGGCAACTCGGACGACCGGCTTGGAAAAAAAATGATTTCGGCCTCACGACAAATCTCCCCCGTTCTCCCCTGACAGCGGCCAGGGAAACGATCAAATGCGACTGATTCTCGTTCGCACAGAGTCCTATTGTAGATTGATGGGAGCGTCAAGAGAGAATCTCACAAAAAACCTAAGGGGATTTTTATCGCCACAACCAATAATAATGACTGGTGTCGACCAAAGGAGAATGCCGCCCCATCCCGGACGAGCCCTTTGAATCTCAATAAATTCCTCTGTTTCCTGGGGATTATGCCTTAATCAGGACTCGTTTTGTTCCTGCCGCCAACTTCATTAATAGTTGTAATTGTGTGATGACACGCTGGCGGCATGGATTGAATCCATGCATGTCGAATGAGAGATCACGCCGTCGCGGGGGAGAAACCAAAAGTTTTAAAAAATCTGGACTCCGGGCGCATGCTGCCTTGAGCCAGGCTTCTGCGAAACCTTTTGGCTTTGCTCGCCATCCGCTCGCCGGCCGGCCGCCTCCCGATCAACGCACCGCGGGGAGGGGGGGGAACCAGCGTATCTGCAGGATTCTGCGCTGGTCCTTCCGGACATCGGTTCCAGCGACTTGGCAGAACAAAAAGGGCCCCCCGGATTCCGGGAGGCCCTTTTTGTTGGTGCGGTCGAGAAGACTCGAACTTCCACGGGTTGCCCCACAGCGACCTCAACGCTGCGCGTCTACCAGTTCCGCCACGACCGCATTCTGTGTGGCTATCCGGCGTGCTCGCCGGTAAGGTGGGCCTCAATACCAAACCCCGAGAAAAGGCGCAAGAGCTGTGTTCGAAAAATCCTCCGAAAATACGGTGGAATGGCAAATCAGCGAAAAACCGGTTGATTATCCGACGGCCATCGCGACCATGGAGAGCAGAGTCCAGGCGATCCACGCGGGCCAGGCTCGGGAGCTGGTCTGGCTTCTGGAGCACCCCCCGCTCTACACCGCCGGCACGTCGGCCAGGCCCGCCGACCTTCTGACGCCGGACCGGTTCCCCGTCTACCAGACCGGCCGCGGCGGCCAGTACACCTACCACGGCCCCGGCCAGCGCGTCGCCTACGTCATGCTCAATCTCCAGCGGCGGGGCGCCGATATCCGCCGGTACATCTGCATGCTGGAGAAATGGCTGATCCGATCCATCGCTCATTTCGGCGTCGAGGGCGGGACCCGCGACGGCCGGGTCGGAATCTGGGTCGACCGGGGTCACGGACGCGAAGACAAGATCGCCGCCATCGGGGTGCGCGTGCGCAGATGGGTCACATTCCACGGCGTCGCCCTCAATGTGGATCCCGACCTCACCCATTTTGACGGCATCGTGCCCTGCGGCATCCGCGAGCACGGCGTCACCTCGCTCTGGGACCTGGGACACACCCCGACGATGGCGGAGGTGGACATGGCCCTGAAGGCGGAATTCGAAGAGGTTTTCGGGCCGACCCCGGCGATGACCGGCCGGCTCTGCGATCAGCCGGTTCGGTGAACGCGGGGTCCCCCCTTCCGCGATGGCGTCCGGCCGGTCGGAGTCACGCCGGCTGGCAGAACCGGTTGGTTCCGGATCTCCTCGCCGCCGTTCAGGCGGCCGGCCTTCCCGCCCCCGCGCCCCTTGTGATGAACGCCCGTGGATAAAGGGAGGCATAGGCCCCGACGATGTCTTCGCTGGGCCGGATCAGCAGGGCTTTCGCGTCCCTGTTGCGCAGCAGCAGGACGGTCGCCGCCAGAATCAGTGCCCCGCTGAGGAACACCCCTTTCGTGGCACCGATCCGGTCGACCATAAGCCCCATCCCCTGGGCGGCGAACGGATTGAGGCTGGACGACAGAAACGCCACGCCCGCCGCCATCCGGGACCGGAACGCCGGAGGCGTGGCGGCCGCACGCAGAGTACTGGCGTTTATGTTGAAGCGGGCCAGACCGGCCCCTCCCACCGAGAAACAGCCCGCCAACGCGACCGGCGTCGTCACGAAGGCGGCACCGATCAGACTGGCGCCAAGCAGACCGTTGCCGGTCACAAGCGTGTGAAATCTGCCGATACGGCGGATCCGGTTTCCCGCATGGCAAGCCAGGACACCCCGAACCGCAGGAAATGAACGACGGCCGCATTCAGCGTCGTGCCGATCAGAAAGCACAAAAATCGGGGGCTTCGGCCCGCGGCGAAGCGGATGGCTGGGGTCATTTCATCCTCATCATCATGCTTCCGCGCGCCATGGCACGGTCATCCTTCCGGGATCATGATCCCAATCCGCGCCGATCGCCCGCAAGCCCGGGGACAGGACGGCCAGCCGGGGTTGGCCGGTTGGCATCACATCGTCGGCAAGGACCGGAATCCGGGGCGATCGGGCGGCACGCCCGCTTCCTCCGTCAGGCGCGTCACGACGGCCGCCGGCGGCCCCCGCCGACAGGCGGCCACCATGGCGGCCACGGCTGCTGCCTCTCCGAGAAAGAGAGCCTCGACGGAACCGTCGGAGCGGTTGCGCACCCATCCGGCAAGCCCCAGGGCACGGGCCCGCTCCATCGTCCAGCCGCGGAACCAGACGCCCTGGACATGCCCCTCGATGACCACATGACGGCAGACGTCAGCGGCCATGGCGGACCCCGCTCCGGGGAGGACGGACTGCCGGGATCAGGCGAACTCCACGATTTTCTGATCGACCGAAAGGCTTTCTCCGGGCCGGGCGTGAATGGAGGCAACCGTCCCGTCACGCTCCGCGCGAAGGATATTTTCCATTTTCATCGCCTCGACCACGGCCAGCACTTCGCCGGCCTTGATCTCCTGGCCCTCTTCGACCGCGAGCGAGACCAGAAGCCCTGGCATCGGAGACAGCAGGAACCGCGACATGTCCGGCGGCGCTTTGACCGGCATCAGGGCCGCCAGTTCGGCCGCCCGGGGTGTGAGAACGACCACATCGGCGCGGCTGCCGGCATGGAAGAGACGGTAACCGATGCCATGGCGGTCCATCTGGACCACGACCTGATGGTCGTTGTCGTCGTTGACCACGCCCCGGAAGAAGGGCTGACCGATTTCCCAGTCCGACAGGACCGTCACCGTCGGCCCTCCCATCTCAAGGGCGTAACCGCCCTCGATATCCCGGATGGTATAGGGATAGTTCTGATCGCCGAAACGCACGACCCAGTCGCTGCCGACCTTGACCTCGTGGCCGGGCATCTGCCCCGACAATGTCGCCTCACGCTCGACGTGGCGGCGATGGATAAAGGCGGCGACCCCGACCAGCAGCCTGGGATCCTCGACCGGAAGATCCTCGGCATGGAAGCCATCGGGATATTCCTCAGCGATGAAATTGGTCGTGAGGTCGCCGCGGACAAAACGGGGATGGGCCATCAGCGCGGCGAGGAACGGGATGTTATGATTGAGACCGCGAATGAAATACTCGTCCAGGGCGCGACGCATATGACTGATCGCCAGATCGCGCACCGGGGCGAAGGTGCAGAGCTTGGCGATCATCGGGTCGTAATACATGCTGATCTCGCCCCCCTCGTACACGCCCGTGTCCACACGGACATTGGCGCTTTCCTCGGGCGGCAGATAGCGGGTCAGGCGGCCGATCGACGGCATGAAGTTCCGGAACGGATCCTCGGCGTAAACGCGGGCCTCCAGGGCCCAGCCGCGAATCCGGACATCCTGCTGGCGCAGGGTCAGTTGCTCGCCCGCGGCGATCCGGATCATCCATTCCACGAGATCGAGCCCGGTCACCAGTTCCGTCACCGGATGCTCCACCTGAAGACGGGTGTTCATCTCAAGGAAATAGAAGTTGCGCTCGGTATCGACGATGAACTCCACCGTGCCGGCGGACTTGTAATTCACGGCCTTGGCTAAGGCGACCGCCTGCTCGCCCATGGCGGCGCGCACGGCGGCGGTCAGGAAGGGACTGGGCGCCTCCTCGATCACTTTCTGATGCCGGCGCTGGATCGAACATTCGCGCTCGCCCAGATAGATCACGTGACCGTGGCTGTCGCCCAGCACCTGGATCTCGATATGCCGCGGATTCTCGATGTATTTCTCGATGAAGACGCGATCGTCGGCAAAGGACGACCGCGCCTCGTTGGTCGCGGAGGCGAATCCCTCGCGGGCCTCGGTGTCGGTGCGGGCCAGCCGCATCCCCTTGCCGCCACCACCCGCGGACGCCTTGATCATCACCGGATAACCGATCTCGCGCGCGATCGACACCGCCTCGTCGGCGTCCTTGATCACGCCCAGAAAACCGGGAACGGAACTGACACCCGCCGCCTTGGCCAGCTTCTTCGATTCGATCTTGTCGCCCATGGCGAAAATGGCGTGGGCGTCCGGACCGATAAAAGCGATCCCGGCTGCGGCGAGAGCTTCCTGAAACTCCCGCTTTTCGGACAGAAAACCGTATCCGGGATGCACCGCCTCCGCGCCCGTCCTGCGGCAGGCCTCAACGATCCGGTCGATGACCAGATAGGACTGGGCCGACGGCGCCGGGCCAATGTGAACGGCCTCGTCGGCCATCTGCACATGCAGCGCATCCTTATCGGCATCGGAATACACGGCAACCGTGGCAATCCCCATCTTCCGAGCCGTCTTGATGACGCGGCAGGCGATTTCCCCGCGGTTCGCGATCAGTATCTTCTTGAACATTGTGACCCCGACTCCTCTTGGTCAGGACAGTCCGCCGTTTGCGGTGATCGGGAGGATGGCCGCCGGCCTCCACCTTTCCGTCCCCGCCGTCCCGCGGCGCCCCTCATGTCCCTGCTCTTCGACGACCCGTCGGCCGGCTTTGCATTCATGCAGTCCCGGTCTGTCGTCCGGAACGCCTTCGCAGGCCTGGCCGCGGGCTGTTCTTGTTCGCGTGCCCGATCCTCTTAAAGAGGGATATTCCCGTGCTTGCGCCATGGGTTGTCGAGCTTCTTGTCACGCAGCATCGCGAGTGACCGGCAGATCCGCTGGCGCGTGGTATGCGGCCGGATGACGTCATCGATGAACCCGCGATGTCCGGCGACGAAGGGATTGGCGAACTTCTGGCGATACTCCTCGGTCCGCTCGGCGATTTTTTGCGCGTCGCCGATATCGGTCCGGAAAATGATCTCCACCGCGCCCTTCGGCCCCATGACCGCGATCTCCGCGGTCGGCCAGGCGAAATTCACGTCTCCACGCAGATGCTTCGAACTCATGACGTCATAGGCGCCGCCATAAGCCTTGCGGGTGATGACCGTGACCTTGGGAACCGTGCATTCCGCGTAGGCATAGAGAAGCTTGGCGCCATGCTTGATGATGCCGCCATATTCCTGCGCGGTCCCGGGGAGGAAACCGGGCACGTCGACGAAGGTGATCAGGGGAATGTTGAAGCAGTCGCAGAATCGGACGAAACGGGCGGCCTTGCGGCTGGAATCAATATCAAGGCATCCCGCGAGGACCATCGGCTGATTGGCGACGATCCCGACCGGACGCCCCTCCATCCGGGCGAATCCGGTCAGGATATTGCCCGCGAAATTCGGCGACACCTCGAAGAAATCCGCATCATCCACGATTTTCAGGATCAGTTCCTTCATATCGTAGGGCCGGTTGGCGTTCTCCGGAATCAGTGTGTCGAGACTGAGTTCGATCCGCTCCGCCGGGTCCGATGTGGGGCGTACCGGCGGCTTCTCCCGGTTGTTGGCGGGCAGGAAATCCATGAAGCGCCGCAACTGCAACAGGGCCTCGACATCGTTTTCGAAGGCAAGATCGGCCACGCCGGACCGCGAGGTGTGGGTCATCGCGCCGCCCAGTTCCTCCGACGTCACGGTCTCATGCGTCACGGTCTTGACGACGTCCGGACCGGTGACGAACATGTAGGAACTGTCCTTCACCATGAAGATGAAGTCGGTCATCGCCGGCGAATAGACCGCGCCGCCCGCGCAAGGTCCCATGATCAGCGATATCTGGGGAACCACGCCCGACGCCATGACATTGCGCTGGAAGACCTCGGCATAGCCGGCAAGCGATGCGACGCCTTCCTGGATCCGCGCCCCCCCGGAATCGTTCAAGCCGATCACCGGAGCCCCGACCCTGAGAGCCTGGTCCATGATCTTACAGATCTTCTCGGCATGCGCCTCGGACAGCGAGCCGCCGAAGACGGTAAAATCCTGGCTGAAAACGAAGACAAGACGACCATTGATGGTGCCGTAGCCGGTCACCACGCCATCGCCGGGGATCTGCTGAGCGTCCATGCCGAAATCGTGGCAGCGATGCTCCACGAACATGTCCCACTCTTCAAAGGAATTGGCATCAAGCAGCAATTCGATGCGCTCACGCGCGGTCAGCTTGCCTTTCTGGTGCTGGGACTCGATGCGCTTGGCCCCGCCACCGGCGCGCGCGGCACTTCTCTTGGCTTGCAACTGCCGGACGATTTCGGTCATGAACTCCCCCGTTTCGGTTTTTTTAAAACCCTTCTAACAGGTCAGGGCACCGGAGATAACACCAAGTGCCGTGGCAATCCAGAGATTTGCAACCAAAATGACGGAAACGATTAAATTAACTTTCCGATAATTCCAAAAAAGCCCCAATAGAAGTAATGTCATTATGACGAACAGTGCGTGATTTCACCGCCTCCGCGTCTTCTCCCCACAACTCATTCTGGTATGTTTCATCCAATTGTGAAGCGGCAAATGCTTCTTCGGCCGACAGACGCCGTTCGAGCAGCGCGAGCCCCAGGATCAGCGAGCCGGTCGCCGTCACCGCGACCTGAAGGGCGGCCAGATGCCAGTCGTCAAGGCCATCGAGACGCCGGCAGAGGGCGTCCAGAGCGTCCGCCGGCTGGGGAACGGGGATAACGCCGGTCGTGACGGACATCCGGGCGCCGATCAGGGTCTCCACCCAATCGATCAATGGTTGCCAGATCTGTTCCTGCCGGCGGACGAGATCGGCCGGTCCAGACGCCCTGTAACAAAGAAGATCGGCGCCGGCATACCCCATCAGATGGTCTACGACGGCGGCACGGGCGGCCGGGAACCGGTCGAGGACCGTACTGGCTAATTGCGTCAGCGGCATAGAGGCCGGACGCACCTCCTCGTCCTGGGAATGCCATTCGCGGGCTATCGCGCCGGCCAGGGCCCGTGACGGCAAACGAAGCGGGGCGCCCGAAGGCGTTTTCACCGATCGTCCGTCCAACTGGACTGCGAACAGTCCGTCGTCCTCCCTCACGGAAACCTCTTTATAAAAACGCCTCATCGTCGCCATGCCGCAAGACCTCGTTTCAGTGATGATTACATGTGAACGAACAAATTCAATATGCCGAACGACCCGCATGGAACCGCCCGGTCCCGATCAGGCCAGTGCGACTGGCGGCTGGGACCGGCACGGTTTGAGGCTGGCGCGGTTGGAGCGGGCGGCTGGGTGGCCGCCCTGCGGATCGCCATGGACGGGAGGCCCCCGCCGGTCAACCGGATCCGGGCCGGTCGATCGCCCGGCTCATCACCAGGCGCCGACACCAACCGGCGACGGGGCGGGAAGGGATGTGAAAAAATCCTCAGTGGGTCCGGCGTCCCCGGACCACAGGCGCGCAAGGCCTGGGCCACTGATTTTTCTTAAACATCGGACGCCGGCTCCGCTCCTGATTCAGGAACTGATCTGTCCGATTTCCACCCCAATTCAAATAGTTGGCGGGCCGGAGCGGCGCGGTGGCCGGGGACCCGCCGGGTCAGTCGCCGAGCAGGCCGCGGGCCGCCCGTCCGATATCGTTCAACACTCCCTTGCCCGCCGGCTTCTTGGTGGCGGGCGGCGCCGGCTTCTTCGCCTGGTTGATCGCAGCCAGGCAGGGGTTGGAGTCGTCGGCCCCCGCGGACATCAGCGGAAGAATGGCGCCCACCGGCCCCAGCGCCAGTCCGGCCGCGACACTGGCAACGCCCTTGACGATCGCCCCGCGATTCGGCGTGACAGTCGGATGGGTGAGCGTCCCCCCCACATCCAGCGGCAGCGCCAGACTGATCAGACTGGCGTCTTTGGGTCTGGGCGCCACCGTGAGGTCAAGAACCTCGTTGGCAAGGTTGATGCTTCCCTGACCGGACACCGTCATCACATCGGTATCGAACAGCAACGCCTCGCTGTGGGCCATGCCGTCGGCCACCGTGAACCGGCTCACCAGACATTGCATCTCGGTGTTCTTCTGCTGTGTCCAGGGGGATAACTGACGCAGCACATCGAGGGCGATCATGTCGGCATAGGCGTTGTCCAGCGTCGCCTTGTCGGTGACGACGGTCACGTCGCCGTTAAGGCGCGCCAGCACGGAACGGACGCTGTTGCCATTGCCCCGCACGGCCGCGTGAAGGGAGGTGCGCCCCCCCTTGACGCCTTGCGACAGGCCGAGCCCCCTCAGCAGATCGCCCGCCATCACCTTTTCGGCGTCCAGGTTCAGGGTGACATGGGCGGTCTTTCCCGTGGCATCGACCGACAGGGCGCCGCTCGCCTTGCCGCCGGCCAGGGACTGAACCTTTGGCGTGACGGTCAGTTTGCCCCCCTTGTCCGAGAGGACGAGATCGACCTGCTGGGCGGTCAATCCATCACCCAGCAAACGGTCAATCCGCCAGGACAGATCGGCGTCGGCCAGCCCGACGAGGGTGAGAGGAAGCGGATCGTCGGGAAACAGGCGGTTCTGCTCGTTGCGGGCCTTCGCCGGTTCGGACCGGGCTCCCCCCAGTTCGCCGAGATCGATCTGCTGGGACACGAGCCGGGCCTCCATCGACGGACGCCCGGCGCGCAGCCTCAAGGAAATGTCGCCGGCGATATCGCTGCGCCCCAACACCAGCTTCAACTCGCCAAGACGCCAGCCACCCTCGATGTCGGTGAGATGCGCCGAACCCTTGACCGGTCCGATGGAAGGCAGGCCGAGATCGAGACCGCGGTTCAAGCCCGCGATATTCTCCCCCTCGGCGAACATCACAAGGTCGACGCCCTCGGCGGTCAACGGCGCCTTGACAGTGCCCTTGGCCGTCACGGCGACCAGATCGCGCCGCCCGAGAACCGCATCGATATTGACAAGCCCGGGGGCCGACAGCGGTCCGGTGACGCCCAGCGCAATCCGGGCGGCCCCCAGAGGAGGAATGGCGTAGCCGGCGAACTTCGCGGCCTCCGCCACTTCGGTGGCATCGGCTGTGACCTGCAGAGCGAGAACCGGCCCCTTTTCCCGGTCCGTGGTCACGGTTCCGTTGGCGGTCGCAACCAAACCGGGCAGGACGGCCTTCAGTTTGATCGGATAGGGTTTTCCCGGCACCCCCAGGCTTCCGATCGGACCCAGGACGCCGCTGGCCTCGACATGCTGCCCGTCCCCGCCGCCCCGCCCCGGGCGCCCGAGCGGCGCCGACAGCGTATCCGCGGCGGCGCGGAGCTGCTCGATCGTCACCGTCTCCGTCCGTCCACCCAAAGCGTCGCGATAGACGATCTGGGCATGGTCGATACTGACCTGACCGATCTTGAAGGTGGTCGGAGTTCCCGCGCCGTCCACGGCGGCGGCGGACCGGGCGATGGAGGCGGAAGAACCGAAGGTCCAGTTGGTCTGACCGGCGCCATTGCGTTCAAGCACCACGTCGAGGCCCGACAATTGCAGCCGGTTCAGCCTCACCTCCCGCAGAAGCAGGGGAAGCAGGCCGATATCGGCCCGCAACCGTTGCAGCCGGGCCATCTCCGGACGTTCGCCCCAGGGCGCGTTGGAAAGGGTGATGTCCTCGGCGATCAGCGCCGGGGTGAGCGACAGTTTCAGCGACAACTTGCCCCGGATCGACAGATCCCGTCCGGTTGCGGCCTTGGCCGCCTGGACCAGGACGCCGCGATAGGTGTTGACATCGATCGACTTGACCACGGCGATCAGGGCCACGATCAACGCGCAGGCGCCGACACAGGCAAGTTTCAGTACGGTTCCCAGGCGCATCGCCTTACTCCAGCAAAGAGGAGAGGGCGGAGGCCATGCCCCGCCATGTCTCCACCACCGTCTGGGCGCCCGCGGTCCAGAGATCGGCAGTCGAATGATATCCCCAGGCGACGCCGGCCGCACAGGCCCCGGCGGCACGCCCCATCTGCATGTCGTAGGTGGTGTCGCCGATCATCACGGTGGCGCCCGGCTCCGCGCCGGCCTCGTCCATCGCGCGCAGCACCATCGCGGGATGTGGTTTTCCGGGATTGCCGTCCGCGGTCTGACGCGTCACGAAGCGGCCCGTCAGGCCATGACGCTCCAGCATCGCATCCAGTCCGCGCCGGGATTTTCCGGTGGCGATGCCAAGAAGCCAGCCATCGGACTCCAGGCGGTCAAGGGACGCCAGAACCCCGGGGAACAGAGGTTCGGTGTGGCCGGGACGGGACCGCAGCGCGAAAAATGCGTCCTTATATCCCTGGGTGATCGCGCCATGGCGCTCGGGCTCCAGCTCCGGCGACAGCGTGGACACCGCTTCGGGCAGGGAAAGACCGATGATATGGCGGATCGCGTCGGGGCCGGGAACAGGAAGACCGTTGGCCTGATAGGCCAGGGTCATGGCGGCGACGATGTTGTGCTGACTGTCGATCAGGGTACCGTCGACATCGAAGACCGCGAGACGCAACGAGGCAGTCATGAAAACCTTGTCGTTTGGGAAGCGGGCAGTTTAGTCCGCTTTTCCCTCCCTGTCACCGCCCCCGGGGAAGCGGCCGCCGCCGCCGGCTCCCGCTCGCGCGGACCGGGCTCTTTTCCCACCGCCGGAGCCGGGAACCGTCAGCGATCCAGCGCCGCGTCCTCGTCCAGGGCCGCGAACAGCGCGCCGAAAGCCCGGGCCGGCGCGACGCCGAAGTCCCGTTCGAACGCCCTCGCCTCCCCGGCGGAGGGATCGCGCATATCGGCGAACAGGGCATTGAACATCAACAGGAACTCCTCTCTCCCGAAGGGCAGGATTTCGTCCGGCGGAGCGCCGGAAGGGCGGGGCATGAAGGAGTGCGAGCCCAGGCTCACCGCCTGGGGCCGGTTTTGCATCAGACCGATGAACCAGTCGCGCCGGATTTCGAACCGGCGGAAGCTTTCCGCGATCCGGATCAGAACGGTCCAGAGCACCTGCCTCGCGCGGGGATCCGCATAGAAGCTGTCCCATGAGAACACCAGGGGGTCGGGTGCCCGGAGATCGTCAAGAATATGGGCGCACCGGGACGCCAGAACATCGCGGGTGTCGCCCAGCACCAGATGGAGAAAGGAAAAATAGGAGGCCAGAATGTCCCGCGACAATCGCCCCTCGCTGAACAGATCGGACAGCGGATGGGTCAGCAGGCGATTGAAGGGATCGCGGCGTTTCTGCCGGATCAGCTCCTTCTCCGCGGCATCGAGAAGGAACCGGTGGGCCTCCGTCAGGAGGCCGTTTAACTCGGGCGAGGACAGAAAGCTCTGGCGGCTGCTGTTCAGCAGCCTGATGTCGAGCGGAGCGCTTCTGGCCTTCGTCTCCACTTCACGCAGAAAGGCGGTCAGCAGACGCTCGACCACCCGGCGCATTTCGGCACGCCCTTCGACACTCATGGCGCCTCCTCGGCAAAAGCTTCGAACGGCTCGCCGGCTGACGCCGGATCGAACCCGAAAAAGTCGAAACTTGCTTCCATATGGGGTGGCAGCGGCGCGATCACATGGATGAGCCCTCCCCGCGGATGGGGAACCTTGATGGCCCTCGCGTGCAGATGCAGCTTGCGGCTGACCCCCTGCCCGGCCAGATAGGCCTCCTGCCCCCCATATTTCCCGTCGCCCTGAATGGGATTGCCGAGCAGCGCGCAATGGGCGCGCAACTGATGGGTCCGTCCCGTCCGGGGTTCCAGCTCCAGCCAGGCCGCCTTTTTCAAAGCCCGGTCGACGATCCGGTAGTAGGTGCCGGCGTGCAGCCCCTCCTCCTCGTCCACCGCGCCCTTGTCGCCGCCCTTGTGGCCGGGAAGACGCCCGGCCATCTTGGCGAGCGGCGCATCAATGCGTCCCTCCGGATAGCGAGGCACACCGACAACGAGGGCCCAGTAACATTTCCGCGCGGCGCGGCTGCGGAAGGCCGCCGCCAGCCGGGCCGCCGCGGTGGCGGACCGGCCCAGCAGCAGGACGCCGCTGGTGTCCTTGTCCAGGCGATGGACCAGCCGCGGGCGTTCCGGCGCCCCCAGCGTCAGGACATCCAGCATTCCGTCCAGATGCCGTTCGAGGCTGGTGCCGCCCTGCACCGCAAGACCGGCGGGCTTGTTCAGAACCAGGACGTCGTCGTCCTTGTAAAGGACGGCATCGAGCAGGGCGCGGGCATCGGCGTCCGAAACGCGAAAGGAAGACCTGGCCGGTTGCGGACGCGCCCCGGCCGGCGCCGGATCGCCCAGAGGGGGAACCCGGATCGATTGTCCGGACTCCAGTCTCTGGTTGGACTTCGCACGCTTTCCCGCGACCCGGATCTGCCCGGTCCGCAGCAGACGTTCGAGAAGGCCGTGGCCCACCTCAGGAAAATGCCGCTTGAACCAGCGGTCAAGGCGGAGGTCGGCTTCATCCTCGGCCACGGCCAGGGTCTGCACCGCCTTGGTGGGGGTCTCCATTCTCGTCACTCTTCGTTGGCGTCCGCGGCCCTGCGGCGCAATTTGTTCCAATAGTCGAGCCTCTTGCGGATTTCCCGCTCGAAGCCGCGCTCGACCGGCTCGTAAAAGGTCCGCCGGCTCATGCCCTCGGGAAAATAGTTCTGCCCGGAGAATCCATCGGCGGTATCGTGATCATAGACATAGCCGTCGCCATAACCCATCTCCTTCATCATCCGGGTGGGCGCGTTCAGGATATGCATGGGCGGCATCAGGGACCCGGTCTCGCGGGCGGCTTTTTTGACAGCGCCGTAAGCCCGGTACACCGCGTTGGATTTCGGCGCGGTCCCGAGATAGATCACAAGCTGCGCCAGCGCAAGCTCTCCCTCCGGACTCCCCAGGCGCTCATAGACATCCCAGGCTGCCAGGGCCTGAACAACGGCCTGGGGATCGGCAAGGCCGACATCCTCGACGGCGAAACGGGTCAGACGCCGCGCGATGTAAAGCGGATCCTCCCCACCGGCCAGCATGCGCGCCATCCAGTAGAGCGCGGCGTCGGTATCCGACCCGCGCAGCGACTTGTGCAGGGCGCTGATCAGATTGTAATGCCCCTCCTGCGCCTTGTCGTAAAGCGGCGCACGTTTCTGGACGTGCCGCGCCAGGGCCGTGGCATCGAGGGTCGCGTCGGGCGGCAGGGCCGACACCTGCTCAGCCAGATTGAGAAGATAGCGACCGTCCCCATCCGCCATGGCCCGCAGCGCCGCGCGCGCCTCCGCGTCGAGGGGCAACGGCCGGCCCGTCAGCGCCTCGACACGGCGGAGAAGCTTTTCCAGCGCCTCGTCGTCCAGACGCCGCAGCACCAGGACCTGGACACGCGACAACAATGCGGCATTCAGCTCGAACGACGGATTTTCCGTCGTGGCACCCACCAGGACCACGGTTCCGTCCTCGACATAGGGCAAAAACCCGTCCTGCTGCGCCCGGTTGAACCGGTGGATCTCATCGACGAACAGAAGAGTACCCTGTCCCGCGGCACGGCGCCGCCCGGCCTCCTCAAAAACCTTCCTGAGATCGGCAACGCCGGAAAACACCGCCGACAGAGGTTCGAACGCCAGATCGGTTTTCTGCGCCAGAAGACGGGCGATGGTGGTCTTGCCGCACCCCGGCGGCCCCCAGAGAACGATTGAGGACAGACGTCCCTGGTCCAGCATGCGGGCCAGGGGGCCGTCGCCACCGACCAGATGGTCCTGCCCCACCACCTCGTCCAGTTGCTGAGGACGCAGGCGGTCGGCCAGCGGCCGCTGTGTCCTGTCCTCGAACAGGCTGCCCGTTCCCGCCTTGTCCCTTGCCATCACCACGTCCTCCCGGCTGTCCCGTGACGCCCCGCCCGGGGCGGTCTGGGCGCCGCAGCTCCGCCGGCCTAATTGCCGACCGTCAGCGTGAAGGTCTCGCCTCCGCGCCGGATTGCCATTGCCCAGCCGCGCCCCTGCCCCGCCAGAACGCCTTTCAACTCGCTCACCGAGCCGATCGGACGGCCATTGATCTTGACGATGAAGTCGCCCGGCTGGAATTGCAGCCGGTTGGCGATCGTCCCCGGCCGGATCCGGGTGATGACCACGCCGCCGTCGCCGGACGAGGCTCCCATCTCCTCCGCCAGAGCGGGGTTCATATTGGCGACCGTCGCGCCCGAGAACGGGTTATGCCCGTTGATCTCCGACGTGTCCCGCGGCGGGTTCTCCGGCGGAGGCTGGAGCCGGGCCTGGACCTGCCGTTCCTGCCCGCCCCGCGACACGGTCAACTGCGCGGTGGTCCCGACCGTCAGCGTCGCAATCCGGAAGCGCAGGCCCTCCGGGTCGTCCACCTCATGACCGTTGACCGAGACGATGACGTCTCCGACCTTCAGCCCGGCCTGCTCCGCCGGACTTCCGGCCTGGACGCCGTTCACCAGGACGCCGACCGGACGCGCAAGCTGAAGCGACTGGAACATCTCCGACGTCACCGCCTGACCGGTCGCGCCGAGCCAGGGCCGGACAGCCTTGCCACCGGTCGTTATCCCGGACAGAACCGCTTTGACCATCGTCGAGGGGATCGCGAAACCGATGCCGATCGACCCGCCCCCCTGTCCGGAGGAAAAGATGGCGCTGTTGACGCCCACCAGACGCCCCTGGAGATCAACCAGCGCGCCACCGGAATTTCCGGGATTGATGGCGGCATCGGTCTGGATGAACGACCGGTAGTCGGTCCCCCCCACGGCCGTGCGGGCCAGTGCCGAGACGATCCCCATGGTCACCGTCTGACCGACGCCGAACGGATTGCCGATCGCCAGGACAACGTCACCCACCTCGATCGCATCGGAATCTCCCAGGGGAAGAACCGGCAGGCTCTGGTCTCCGGTGCTGATCTTAAGCACCGCGAGGTCGGTCCTTTCGTCGGCGCCGACCACCGTGGCCTCGAACTCGCGCCGGTCGGCCAGCACGACCGTGATCTCATCGGAGTCGCGGATCACGTGATTGTTTGTCACCACCGTGCCGTCCGCCTTCACGATCACCCCCGATCCCAGGGATCGCTGCACCCGTTCCTGCGGAAGCCCCATCTGATTGCCGAAGAACTGCCGGAAAAAGGGATCGGCGAACATCGGCGACATCGTCCGCACAACCTTGCGCGTATAGATGTTGACCACGGCGGGCGCCGCCTGACGGACGACCGGAGCGAAACTGAGCTGAAGCTGCTCCCGCGACTGGGGAACGGTCTCAGCCGACACCGGACCGGCGATCATTGCGCCAAGCAGAAATGCCTTGAGGAAGCGAGTGACGGTCATGACGATCTCGACGGCTGTGGGCGACAGGGCCCCGCGCACCCTGATGGTCCTGACGACGCCTTCCGGTGACGGGGCGTTTCCGGCTTACATGAAATCGCCGAAGGATTCCACGGGCATGGCGGAAAAGAGAAAAGGCAGCCCTTGCGGGGCTGCCTTTTCCACACGATTTCTGCGGAGAGGGCCGCTTATTCGGCGGTCTCGTCCTCGGCCGCGGCAACCTGCACCGGCCCGCTGTCCAGACCCTTGGCGGCCGGATCCCGGTCCACCAGCTCGATGATCGCCATCGGAGCGGAATCGCCGTAGCGGAAACCGGCCTTCAGAACGCGGGTGTAACCGCCGTTGCGGGCCTTGTAACGCTCCGCGATGGTGGTGAACAGCTTGCCGACGATCTTCTCGTCCTTCAGCACCGCCAGAGCCTGGCGGCGGGCGTGCAGATCGCCCCGCTTGCCCAGGGTGACGAGCTTCTCGGCGATCGGACGCAGATCCTTGGCCTTCGGCAGGGTGGTCTTGATCTGCTCATGCTTGATCAGCGCGTGGGCCAGGCTGGCAAACAGCGCCTTGCGCGACGAGCTGGTGCGATTGAGCTTACGACCGTTCAAACCATGACGCATGATAGTCTCTCCTCTGGGCTGGGTGTCGCGCACGACACCGATGACACACCCCGCCGCCATCGCCCGGAGGGCCTGTACGGCGGGAACATAACAACACTCTGGAACGCCAAGCCGGGCCCGAAGGCCCGGCCTGTCACGACAGAGGCTCCGGCGTCACCGCCGGAGCCTTTGACCGATGGAATGCTCAGTAGGGCTCTTCCAGCTTCTTGGCCAGCTCTTCGATGTTCTCCGGCGGCCAGTTGGGAATTTCCATACCGAGGTGCAGCCCCATCTGGGACAACACTTCCTTGATCTCGTTGAGCGACTTGCGGCCGAAATTCGGCGTGCGCAGCATCTCCGCCTCGGTCTTCTGAACCAGATCGCCGATATAGATAATGTTGTCGTTCTTGAGGCAGTTGGCGGAGCGGACCGACAGCTCAAGCTCGTCCACCTTGCGCAACAAATTCTTGTTGAAGGGCAGCTCGTCCTTCTTCTCCTCTTCGGTCACCGCCTGCGGTTCCTCGAAGTTGATGAAGAGCTGAAGCTGGTCCTGAAGAATGCGGGCCGCCAGGGCCACCGCGTCCTCGGGCGTCACGGCCCCGTTGGTCTCGACAACCATCGACAGCTTGTCATAGTCGGTGACCTGTCCGACGCGGGTATTCTCGACCTTGTAGGCGACCTTGCGGACCGGAGAGAAAATCGCGTCGATCGGGATCAGGGCGATCGGCGAATCCTCGGGACGGTTCTGCGAGGCCGGGACATAGCCCTTTCCGCTTTCGACCGTCAGCTCCATGTTCAGGGTGGCGCCGTCATCGAGCGTGCAGAGGATGAGGTCCGGATCCATGATGTCGATGTCATGGCCGCTCTCGATCATGCCGGCGGTGACTTCGCCGGGACCGGTGGCCCGCAGCGTCATCCGCTTCGGCCCTTCGCCATGCATCCTGAGACCCAGGGTCTTGATATTGAGGATGATGTCGGTGACGTCCTCCCGGACACCCGGGATGGACGAAAACTCGTGGAGCACACCGTCGATGTGGATGGCCGTCACCGCAGCACCCTGCAGCGACGACAGCAGCACCCGACGCAGGGCGTTGCCAAGAGTAAGGCCGAACCCGCGCTCCAGCGGCTCGGCCACGACCGTGGCGCTGCGCGCCGGATCGGCACCGGGCTCAATGTTGAGCTTGTTCGGTTTGATCAGTTCCTGCCAGTTACGTTGAATCACGAGCGTGACCTCTTGGCTTCAGAACGGCAGACAACCGCCGTGTTCTCTGCAACGACACTACCGCCGATCCGATGGGATCGGCGGCGTGCCTGGGGAAATCGCAATAGACCTCAGACGCGACGACGCTTGCGCGGGCGGCAACCGTTGTGCGGGATCGGCGTCACGTCGCGGATGGACGTGATCGCGAAACCAACGGTCTGAAGGGCGCGCAGGGCCGATTCACGACCGGCACCCGGTCCCTTGACCTCGACCTCGAGGGTCCGCATCCCATGCTCGGAGGCCTTGCGGCCGGCGTCCTCGGCGGCAACCTGCGCCGCGTAGGGCGTGGACTTGCGCGAACCCTTGAACCCCTGCATGCCCGACGACGACCAGGCGATGGTGTTGCCCTGCGCGTCGGTGATGGTGATCATGGTGTTGTTGAAGGTCGCATTCACATGCGCAACACCCGAGGTGATGTTCTTGCGTTCGCGCCGGCGCGGACGCTGAGCAGCTGCCTTGGCCATATTACTTCGTAACCTTCTTCTTGCCGGCGATCGGCTTGGCCGGACCCTTGCGGGTGCGGGCGTTGGTGTGGGTGCGCTGGCCGCGCACGGGCAGGCCGCGACGATGCCGCAGGCCCCGATAGCAGCCAAGGTCCATCAGCCGCTTGATATTCATCGCGACTTCGCGACGGAGGTCACCCTCCACATGATATTCGCGGTCGATCAACTCGCGAATCTTAAGAACTTCATCATCCGAAAGCTGGTTGACCCTTTTGGCCTCCGGAATGCCGACCTTCTCGATGATCTGCTGCGCCTTGGCGCGGCCAATCCCGTGAATATAGGTCAGCGCGATCAGCACCCGCTTATTAGTCGGGATATTTACGCCAGCGATACGCGCCAAGGCTGCCTACTCCTTACAACTCGAATCAAACAAGACAAAGCACCCAGCTCGCAGCCGGGAATCCGAAGGTGCGCGATTATAGGGCGATTCATTGCCCTGTCAACCGACCGATGCACCTTCGACGATCTCTTTCAGTCGTTTCGTCACGTCCGCGATCGGCAACGTGCCGTCGATCACTTTCAGGACGCCCTTCTTTTCGTAGAACGGAAGGATGGGCGCCGTCTGGGCGTGATAAGCGTCCAACCGCGACTGAACGGTCTCGGCCTTGTCGTCGGCGCGCCGGGAGAATTCCGTCCCCCCGCAACTGTCGCAGACTCCATCCACCTTGGGACGCTGAAACTTGTCATGGTAGCCCGCGCCGCATTTGGCACAGGTGAACCGGCCGGTGATCCGCTCGACGATCATATTGTCCGGGACCCGGACCTCAATGGCGGCGTCGATGCCGATCCCGCGCTCCCGCAGCATCACGTCCAAGGCCTCGGCCTGGGCAACGGTGCGCGGAAATCCGTCGAGAATGAACCCCTTGGCAGCGTCCGGCTGCCCGATGCGGTCGGCGATGATGCCGATCACAATGTCATCGGACACCAGCTTGCCGGCGTCCATGACGGCCTTGGCCTTCTTTCCGATCTCGCTGCCCGACGCCACCGCAGCCCGCAGCATATCGCCTGTCGACAGATGCACCAGACCGTAGTCGTCCTGCAGCCTCTTCGCCTGCGTTCCCTTGCCGCCGCCGGGCGGCCCTAACAGGATCAGTCGCATGTTCAGCCTCGCCTTCCCCGCAGTTTGGCCTTCTTGATCAAGCCTTCATATTGGTGCGCCAACAGATGGGACTGAATCTGCGCCACCGTATCCATGGTCACCGTCACCACGATCAGCAGGCTGGTGCCGCCGAAGTAGAAAGGCACCGAGAACCGGCTGATCAGAATTTCCGGCAGGATCGACAGTCCCGCCAGATAAACCGCGCCGATCACCGTGAGGCGCGTCAGGACATAATCGAGATAGTCCGACGTGTTCTTACCGGGCCGGATGCCCGGAATGAAACCGCCATGTTTCTTCAGATTGTCGGCTGTGTCCACTGGATTGAAGACCACAGCTGTATAGAAGAAGGCGAAGAACACAATCAGACCGAGATAGAGCGCAAGATAGAGCGGCTGACCACGTCCCAGCAGCGCCGTCACATAACCGAGCCATTCCGGCCCGTTGCCCGACGCGAAGCCGGCAGCCGTGATCGGCATCAGCAGGATGGAGCTCGCGAAAATCGGCGGGATCACACCGGAGGTATTCAGCTTCAGCGGCAGATGGGATGCCTCGCCGCCATAGACCCGGTTCCCGACCTGACGCTTCGGATACTGGATCACGATCCGCCGCTGCGCGCGCTCGACATAGACAATCAGCGCGACGATGCCCACGCCCATGAGGATCAGCGCAATGATCACGGGCGCCGACAGCGCACCGGTGCGGCCCATCTCCAGGGTGCTGGCGATCGCGCGGGGCAGGTTCGCGACGATACCGGCGAAAATGATCAACGACGTCCCGTTGCCGACGCCGCGGGCGGTGATCTGCTCGCCCAGCCACATCAGGAACATGGTACCGCCGACCAGTGTCACCACGGTGGTGAACCGGAAGAACAGGCCCGGGTCGAACACCGCGGAGCCACCGCGTCCGCTCATGCTTTCCAGACCGACGGCGATCCCGTAGGCCTGAACCGCGGCGATCACGACCGTGGCGTACCGGGTGTACTGGTTGATCTTCTTGCGGCCCTGCTCCCCCTCTTTCTTCATGGCTTCGAGGGAGGGCACGACGGTCGTCATCAACTGCATGATGATCGACGCCGAGATGTAAGGCATGATGTTGAGCGCGAACACGGTCATACGCTGCAAGGCGCCGCCCGCGAACATGTCGAACATCCCGAGGATGCCACCGCCCGACCGCTGGAACACCTCCGCCAGCACATGGGGATCGACGCCGGGGACCGGAATCCAGGTTCCCAGACGGTAGACGACCAAGGCGGCCAGAGTGAACCAAATACGCTTCTTGAGCTCGGTCGCCTTGGCGAAGACGCCAAGATTCAGATTGGCTGCGAGCTGCTCGGCGGCGGATGCCATGCCGTTCTCCGGACCCTAATGGTTAAAAGATCTGACGCGCCCTGACCGGCCGGCCGCCGAGCGGGACGGACCGCCCTCAGGTGACGCGGCACCCGACCCCGATCCTGGGGCCGGGTGCCCGGCATCGGACGGTCTGAACTGGGATCTCAGGCCGCCGGCTTCTCAGCCGGAGCCTTCTTCTCCAGAACCACGACGGAACCGCCGGCCTTCTCGACGGCGGCGCGGGCCGCCGGAGTGACACCGGCAACCTCGATGGTCACCTTGCTGGTCAGCTCGCCCCGGCCGAGAAGACGGATGCCGTCCTTGGCCTGGGAGATCACGCCGGCCGCCACCAGGGTAGCCGCCGTCACGGTCTCGCCGGCCGGCAGTTTGCCGGCAGTCAGAGCGGCCTGGAGACGGTCGAGGTTGACCTCGGCGAAATCCAGGCGGAACAGGTTCTTGAAGCCCCGCTTCGGCAGACGCCGGTAGATCGGCATCTGACCGCCTTCGAAGCCGTTGATGGCAACGCCGGTACGCGACGTCTGGCCCTTGACGCCCCGGCCGGAGGTCTTGCCCTTGCCGGAGCCGATACCGCGGCCGACGCGCATGCGCGCCTTGCGGGCGCCAGCGTTATCGCGAAGATCGTTCAGTTTCATTTCTCGTTCCTTCCGGCGGCCCGGGCCGCCTTGCAATCCTTGAAGCCCTCGCCCCGCCCGCTCCCTCACCGGCCTTGCCGTTCGGGCGCGGACGCCCGCCGGTCCGAAGGGTCCGGCGGGCGATGAGGGCGACCCGGCCTTGCCTTACTGCGCCTCGTCGACGCGCAGCAGGTGGCGCACCTTGGCGATCATGCCGCGGACCGAGGGAGTGTCCTCAAGCTCGCGGGTGCGATGCATCTTGTTGAGCCCAAGCCCGACAAGCGTCGCCTCCTGATCGGCGGAACGGCCGATCGGGCTCCCGACCTGCGTCACCTTCACGGTCTTCTTGCCGGCGGCGTTTGCGCTGTTAGCCATGGTCATCACTCCTTGGCAACGGCGGCCGCGCCGTCACGGCGGCTGACGATCTCGCCGACCTTCTTGCCGCGCTTGGCGGCAATGGCGCGCGGGCTCGACACATTGGTCAGCGCGTCGAAGGTGGCCTTGATCATGTTGTGCGGGTTCGAGGTGCCGACGCACTTCGCCACCACGTCCTGCACCCCCATGGTCTCGAACACGGCGCGCATCGGGCCGCCGGCAATGATGCCGGTACCCGCCGAGGCCGCCCGGAGCACCACCCGCCCGGCGCCGAAATGGCCCTGGGAGTCGTGATGCAGCGTCCGCCCTTCGCGCAGCGCAACGCGGATCATGTTGCGCTTGGCCTGGTCGGTGGCCTTGCGGATCGCCTCGGGCACCTCACGGGCCTTGCCCGATCCGTAACCGACGCGGCCCTTCTCGTCGCCCACAACCACCAGGGCGGCGAAAGCGAAACGGCGTCCGCCCTTCACGACCTTGGCGACGCGGTTGATATGCACCAGCTTATCGACGATATCGCTTTCTTCCCGCTCACGCGGGTTCTGGTTCTCGGAATTCCGGCCCCGGCCCCTCTCGGAACGCTCGCCGCGTTCACCGCGGCTCGGCCGTTCGCCACGCTCGGCGTTCGGTGTACGTGCCATTCTCTCTGACCCCTTTAGAACGACAGCCCGCCTTCGCGGGCGGCATCGGCCAGGGCCTTGACCCGACCATGATAAATGTAGCCTCCACGGTCGAACACCACCTCGGTGATGCCGGCCTTGACGGCGCGTTCGGCGATCAGCTTGCCGACCCGGGCAGCGGCCTCGGTGTCGGCACCGGTCTTCAACTCGGACTTGAGATCGGTCTCAAGCGAAGACGCGGCTGCCAGCGTGGCTCCCTTCACATCGTCGATAATCTGAGCATAGATATGCTTCGACGAACGGAAGACGGACAGACGCGGGCGCCCGCCGGCCTTCTTGCGAAGGGCGATACGGTTGCGCCGCTGACGGCGCAGGAAAAGTTCTTTCGGCGACAACATGGCGCGGCCCTACTTCTTCTTGCCTTCCTTGCGGAGGATCGTTTCGGTCTCGTACTTGACGCCCTTGCCCTTGTAGGGCTCGGGGCCACGGTACGCGCGGATCTCAGCGGCAACCTGACCAACCCGCTGACTGTCCTTGCCGGTGATCGAGATGCTGGTGGGCTTCTCGCACTTGATGGACACGTCTTCAGGGATCGGGAAGTTCACGTCATGCGAGAAGCCGAGCTGCAGTTGCAGGGTCTTGCCCTGAACGGCGGCACGGTAGCCGACGCCGTTGATCTCGAGATTGACGGTGAACCCCTCGGATACGCCCTTGACCATATTGTTGATCAGGGCCCGGGTGGTTCCCCACATCATGCGGGCGCGCTTGGTCTCAGACCGCGGCTTGACCCACACATGATCGCCGTCCAGGGAAGCCTCCACTTCGTCGGACACGCGGAGCGCGGAGACGCCCAGCTTGCCCTTAACGGAAACCTCGCCCTCGGCGATCGAGACGGTGACGCCGTTAGGCACCACCACCGGATATTTACCGACTCGCGACATTTCAGCGGCGCTCCTAGAACACTCGGCAGAGGACTTCGCCGCCGACATTGGCGGCGCGGGCCTCGGCGTCGGACATCACGCCACGCGGAGTCGACAGGATCGAGATACCCAATCCGTTCGAGACCTTCGGCAGGTCCTTGATCCTCGAATAGACACGGCGGCCCGGCTTCGACACGCGCGAGATCTCGCGAATGACGGGGGCACCTTCGTGGTACTTGAGCTCGATGGTCAGCTCGGAAATGCCAGCCCGCTGTTCGGCCTGGCTGTAGCCACGGATATAACCTTCGCGCTTCAGAACTTCGAGCACATTGGCACGGAGACGGGAAGCTGGCGCGGTCACACTGCTCTTACGGGCAAGCTGACCATTGCGGATGCGCGTCAGCATATCCCCAAGGGGATCAGTCATCATCTTCGGCGTCTCCTACCAGCTCGACTTCACCATGCCCGGGATCTGGCCCTTGGAGCCCAGTTCCCGAAGCTGGATACGGCACAGCTTGAACTTGCGGTAATTACCCCGCGGGCGGCCGGTCACGGCGCACCGCAGGCGGATGCGGGTCGCGGACGAATTCCGCGGCAGTTCCGCAAGTTTCAACGCCGCCTCGAAACGCTCTTCGAGGGTGACGGACTGATTCATAACGACGGCCTTCAGCTTAGCGCGGCGGTTCGCGTACTGCTTGGCCAGCTTCTCGCGCTTCTTGTTGCGCTCGACGGAGCTTGTTTTTGCCATTGCCTTACTTTCTATCCAACCGGCTTAAGCGACGAACGGCATCTGGAATGCCTTGAGGAGAGCCTTGCACTCCTCGTCCGACTTGGCCGACGTCACAAACACAATGTCCATACCACGCACGCGATCGACGCGGTCGTAGTTGATTTCGGGGAACACCAGCTGCTCCTTCAGGCCGAGCGCGTAATTGCCGCGCCCGTCGAAGCTCTTGCCGTTCACACCCCGGAAGTCACGGACACGCGGCAGGGCAATGGTGATCAGACGGTCAAGGAACTCGTACATCCGGTCCTTGCGCAACGTCACCTTGCAGCCGACAACCTGATTCTCGCGAAGCTTGAATCCGGCGATCGAGTTCTTCGCCCTCGTCACCACCGGCTTCTGGCCCGAGATCGCGGTCAGATCGGTGACGGCCCCTTCGATCTTCTTGGCATCCTGGGCGGCTTCGCCGACGCCCATGTTGATGACGATCTTCTCGAGATAGGGGACCTGCATCGGGTTCGAGTAGTGGAACTGATCCTGCAGGGCCTTTCGCACCGTGGAATCGTAAAAATCACGCAAACGCGCAGTCATGATCTCTTCCCCTTACCGGTCGATCTGCTCGCCGGACCGGCGAGCGACGCGGACCTTGGTGCCATCCTCAAGCGTCTTGAAGCCGACGCGGGTGGCCTTGCCCGACTTGGGGTCGATCAGAGCAACGTTTGACGCGTGAATGGCGCCTTCCTGCTTGACCAAACCGCCCTGGCTGGTCATGGAAGGCTTGGTGTGCTTGGTCAGCACATTGACGCCCCGGACCACAACCCTGTTCTCCTGCGGCAGAACCTTCAGAACTTCGCCCTGCTTGTCCTTGTCCTTGCCGGCGATCACGACAACCTGATCGCCCTTTTTCACCTTCGCGGCCATCACAACACCTCAGGCGCCAGGGAGATGATCTTCATGTACTTCTTCGCGCGGAGCTCACGGGTCACCGGGCCAAAGATGCGGGTGCCGATCGGCTCGCCCTGCTTGTTGATCAGCACGGCGGCGTTGCGGTCGAACCGGATGGCGGAGCCATCGGGCCGACGGATCTCCTTGGCGGTGCGCACGATCACAGCACGATGAACGTCGCCCTTCTTGACGCGACCCCTCGGGATCGCGTCCTTGATCGACACGACGATCACATCGCCCACATTGGCGATGGTACGGTGTGAGCCGCCAAGGACCTTGATGCACTGCACCCGGCGGGCACCCGAATTATCGGCGACGTCCAGGTTGGTTTGCATCTGGATCATATGTTCTTCCTTTCGTTGACTTTACGGCCCGGAGCTTACGCCTGGGCCGCTTCGTCGGAGATTACCGTCCAGCTCTTGTTCTTCGAAATCGGGCGGCATTCCTGAATGCGCACGACGTCGCCGACCTTATAGCTGTTGGTCTCATCATGAGCGGAGTACTTTTTTGACCGCCGGATGAATTTTTTATAAACGGGGTGCATCACGCGACGCTCGACACGGACCACAATGGTCTTGTCCATGGCGTCGGAGACCACCACGCCCTGCAGAATGCGCTTAGGCATCGTTACTCTCCTCTTACACCGCGGCGCGGGACTTTTCCCCGAGAATCGTCCGAATGGCCGCGATGTCGCGGCGCACCTGACGCACCCGGGCAGTATTCTCCAGCTGGCCCGAGGCCTTCTGGAAACGCAGGTTGAACTGTTCTTTTTTCAGCTCGAGAAGCTGTTCGTTCAACTGGTCGGCAGTCTTCGCACGAAGATCGGCGGCAGTCGTCATCATCAAGCCTCCCCAGCCAGGCGCTGCACGAACTTGGTCTTGATCGGCAGCTTCGCGGCTGCCAGGGCAAAGCCCTGACGCGCGATATCTTCAGCCACGCCGTCAACCTCGAAGAGGATGCGGCCCGGCGCCACGCGCGCGGTCCAGTATTCCGGCGCACCCTTACCGGAGCCCATACGGACTTCGGCGGGCTTGGTCGACACGGGCAGGTCCGGGAAAATCCGGATCCACACGCGTCCCTGACGCTTCATATGGCGGGTCAGCGCACGGCGGGCCGCCTCGATCTGGCGCGCCGTCAGGCGCTCCGGCTCGAGGGCCTTGAGGCCGAAGGCGCCGAAGTTCAATTCAAATCCGCCCTTCGCCAGGCCGTGGATACGGCCCTTGTGCGCCTTGCGGAATTTGGTGCGTTTCGGACTAAGCATTTCCGGTCACGTCCAATCTTATGTTAGCGCCCAGCGCCTTCGCGGGTCGGCGCGGGTTGGGCCTCAAGGGCGCGCTTGTCCTGGGCCATCGGGTCATGGGCCATGATCTCGCCCTTGAACACCCACACCTTGACACCGCAGGTGCCGTAAGTGGTCTTCGCGGTCGCCACGCCGTAGTCGACGTCGGCGCGCAGGGTGTGAAGCGGCACACGGCCTTCACGGTACCATTCCATGCGGGCGATCTCGGCGCCGCCGAGACGGCCGGAGCAGTTGATCCGGATGCCCTGGGCGCCAAGACGCATCGCCGACTGAACGGCCCGCTTCATGGCGCGACGGAATGCCACGCGGCGCTCCAACTGCTGGGCGATGTTCTCGGCGACGAGCTGCGCATCGAGCTCCGGCTTGCGGATCTCGATGATGTTGAGGTGCACCTCGTTACCGGTCATCTTGGACAGCGACTTGCGCAGAACCTCAATGTCGGCGCCCTTCTTGCCGATCACCACGCCCGGACGGGCGGTGTGGATCGTCACGCGGGCCTTCTTGGCCGGCCGCTCGATCACGACGCGCGAAACGCCGGCCTGAGCCAGCTTTCCGTGCAGATAGTCGCGCAGCTTCAGGTCCTCGTGCAGCATCTTGGCGTAATCGTCGTCGGCGTACCACCGGGAATCCCAGGTCCGGTTGATGCCGAGGCGCAGCCCGATCGGATTGACTTTCTGACCCATTACGCCTTCTCCTCGCCAACGCTGTCCTCGCGTTCGCGGACAATCACCGTCAGATTGCTGAACGGCTTCTGGATGTGACCGACGCGACCGCGGGCACGGGCGCTGAAGCGCTTCATCACCATGGCCTTGCCGACAAACGCCTCGGCGACGACCAGCTTGTCGACGTCGAGCTGATGGTTGTTTTCCGCGTTGGCGATCGCCGACTGCAGCACCTTCTTCACATCCTGCGCGATGCGGCGCCGGGAAAAGGTGAGCTGGGCCAGGGCCGCCTCGGCCTTCAAGCCGCGGATGGACTGAGCCACCAGGTTCAGTTTCCGCGGGCTGGTGCGGATGGTGGCGGCGAAGGCCTGAGCCTCAGTGTCCGCCAGATCGCGCGGAGCAGTTTTCTTGCCCATGGCCTTACTTCCTCTTCGCCTTTTTGTCCACGGCATGGCCGTAGTAGGTCCGGGTCGGCGAGAACTCGCCGAACTTATGGCCGACCATGTTCTCCGTGACCAGCACCGGAATGTACTTCTGGCCGTTGTGCACGCCAAAAGTCAGACCGACGAACTGCGGAAGAATCGTCGAACGCCGCGACCAGATCTTGATAACTTCATTGCGCCCCGACGACCGCGCCTTCTCAGCCTTCTTGAGAAGGAAGCCGTCGACGAAGGGACCTTTCCAAACGGAACGAGCCACTCGTCCCTCCTTTACTTAGTCTGCTGGCGACGGCGCATGATCAGCTTATCCGTCTTCTTGTTGTTCCGAGTCTTCTTACCCTTGGTCGGTTTGCCCCAGGGAGTGACCGGATGACGGCCGCCGGAGGTGCGACCCTCACCACCACCATGGGGGTGATCGACCGGGTTCATCGCCACGCCGCGAACGTGCGGACGCCGGCCCAGCCAACGGGAACGCCCGGCCTTGCCGAGGTTGACGTTCTGCTGGTCGGGGTTGGACACCGCGCCGATGGTCGCGATGCATTCCCCGCGAACCATGCGCAGCTCACCCGAGGCGAGACGGAGCTGGGCGTAACCCTGATCCTTGCCCACGAGCTGCACATAGGTCCCGGCGGCGCGGGCAAGCTGCCCGCCCTTGCCGGCCTTCATCTCCACATTGTGGACGATGGTGCCGACCGGGATGTTCTTCAGCGGCAGCGCATTGCCGGGCTTGATATCGGCTTTCGCGCCAGAGACCACCTGATCGCCAACGGCAAGCCGCTGCGGCGCCAGGATGTAGGAGAGCTGGCCGTCCTCATAACGCACCAGGGCGATGAACGCCGACCGGTTGGGATCGTACTCGATCCGCTCGACGGTGGCGGGAACATCGAACTTGTTGCGCTTGAAGTCCACCAGACGGTAGCGGCGCTTATGCCCGCCACCACGGAACCGGACGGTGACCCGGCCGGCGCTGTTGCGCCCGCCCTGGGACCGAAGGCCCTCGGTCAACGACTTCTCAGGCTTGCCCTTCCAAAGATCGGAACGATCGACGATGACCAGCTGTCGCTGGCCGGGCGTCGTCGGCTTGAAACTCTTGAGCGACATAGCGTCAGACCCCCGTCGTCACGTCGATCGACTGGCCTTCGGCCAGGGATACGATCGCTTTCTTGTAGTCGCTGCGCTTGCCGACGAAACCACGGAACCGCTTGGTCTTGCCGAGCTGACGCAGGGTGTTGACGGCCTTCACCTTGACATTGAACACGGCCTCGACCGCCGCAGCGATTTCGCCCTTGGAGGCGTCGAGCGGCACCCGGAAGGTGACCTGATTGTGTTCAGAGGCGAGCGTGGCCTTTTCAGTGATCACCGGCGTACGCACGATGTCGTAGGCGCGGGCCTTGCTGATCTGAGCCGTTTTCATTTCAGTCGCTCCTCCAGCGCCTGGACGGCGTCCCGCGTCAACACCAGAGTGTCACGACGAAGGATGTCGTAGACGTTGGCGCCCTGGCTGGGCAGCACGTCAATGAAGGGAAGGTTGCGAGAGGCCAGAGCGAAATTCACATTCAGCTCCGTCCCGTCGATGAACAGGGCGTCCGACAGCTTCAGGTTCGCCAGAACCTGCGCCAGAGCCTTGGTCTTCGGAGTTTCGGCAACAGCCTTGTCGAGAACCACCAGCTTGCCGTCGGCGGCCTTCGAGGACAGGGCGACCTTCAGAGCGAGCGTGCGGACCTTCTTGGTCAGGTCATGGGCGTGGGAACGCACCACAGGCCCGAAGATCACCCCGCCGCCACGGAACTGCGCGCTGCGCAGGCTGCCCTGACGGGCGCGACCCGTGCCCTTCTGGGCATAGGGCTTCTTGGTGGTGCCGGAGACTTCTCCGATCTGCTTGGCCTTGTGGGTTCCCGCGCGACGCTTGGCGAGCTGATAGTTCACCATGCGGGCCAGGATGTCCCGGCGCACCGGGACTCCGAAAACCTCGTCCGCGAGCTCAATAGAGCCCACGTTCTTGGCTTCGAGATTAACGACGTCGATCTTCATCGCGCTCAGTCCTTCTGCTCTTCGGCGGCAGCGGCGTCGCTGGCGGGCTGGGCAGGCTCGGTGCTTGCCTTCTTCACCCCGGCCGGGAACGGAACGCCCTCGGGGAGCTTCTTCTTCACCGCGTCGCGCACCAGAACCCATCCGCCTTGCGAACCGGGAATGGCGCCTTTGACGAGGATGAGGCCGCGGGTCTCGTCGGTGGAGACAACCGTCAGGCTCTGCGTGGTCACCTGGACGTCGCCCATGTGCCCGGCCATCTTCTTACCCTTGAAGACCTTGCCGGGGTCCTGGCGCTGACCGGTCGAACCGTGCGAGCGGTGCGACACCGACACGCCGTGCGACGCTTCGAGGCCACGGAAGTTGTGGCGCTTCATGCCGCCGGCGAAGCCCTTACCAATGGTGGTGCCGGTCACGTCCACATACTGGCCCGGGACGAAATGGGCGACCGACAACTCAGTGCCGACCTCGAGCATGGCATCGGGCGTGACGCGGAACTCGACAACCTTTTTCGACGGCTCCACCTTGGCGGCGGCGAACTGGCCGCGCTGAGCCTTATTGACATTCTTGACCTTGGCCAGGCCAAAGCCGAGCTGAACGGCGCTGTAGCCGTCCTTTTCCTCAGAGCGGGTCGAGACCACCTTCACGGTGTCAACCTTCAACACGGTGACCGGCACATGGGTGCCGTCCTCGGTGAAGATCCTTGTCATGCCGACCTTCTGGGCGATGAGACCGGATCGCATCGTCTATTCCTTACAACTTGATCTCGACATCGACGCCGGCGGCGAGATCCAGCTTCATCAGCGCATCAACGGTCTGGGGCGTCGGATCGACGATATCCAGGAGCCGCTTATGCGTACGAATTTCAAACTGTTCCCGGGACTTCTTGTCGATGTGCGGGGAACGGTTCACCGTGAACTTCTCGATCAGCGTGGGCAGAGGGATCGGCCCGCGCACCTGCGCACCCGTGCGCTTGGCGGTGTTGACGATCTCGCGGGTGGACTGATCCAGCACGCGATGATCGAACGCCTTCAAGCGGATGCGAATGTTTTGACTGTCCATATTCTCGTCCAGTTCATCCTCCGGCTCCGCCCTCGCGAGAGGACGGAGCCGGGGTTTATGCCATTACTCGAAACGAAAATCACTCAATAATCGACGCGACCACGCCGGCGCCGACAGTTCTGCCACCTTCGCGGATAGCGAAGCGCAGACCTTCGTCCATTGCGATCGGAGCGATCAGCGACACGGTCATCGACACATTGTCGCCCGGCATCACCATCTCGGTGCCTTCCGGCAGCTCGATGGTGCCGGTCACGTCGGTGGTCCGGAAGTAGAACTGCGGACGATAGTTGCTGAAGAACGGAGTGTGACGACCACCCTCTTCCTTCGTCAGCACATAGGCCTCCGCCTTGAACTTCGTATGCGGCGTGATCGAACCCGGAGCCGCCAGAACCTGGCCGCGCTCCACATCCTCACGCTTCGTGCCGCGCAGCAGCGCGCCGATGTTGTCACCGGCCTCGCCCTGGTCCAGCAGCTTGCGGAACATCTCGACGCCGGTCACGGTGGTCTTCACCGTCGGCTTGATGCCGACGATCTCGACTTCCTCGCCCACCTTCACGACGCCGCGCTCGACACGGCCGGTCACAACGGTGCCACGGCCCGAGATCGAGAACACGTCTTCGATCGGCATCAGGAACGCCTTGTCCTTCGGACGCTCCGGCTGCGGAATGTAACGGTCGACTTCCCGCATCAGCTCCAGGATCGCATCGCGGCCCAGCTTCGGATCGCGGTCTTCCAGCGCACACAGCGCCGAGCCCTTGACGATCGGAATGTCGTCGCCGGGGAAGTCGTAGGAGGACAGAAGCTCGCGGACCTCAAGCTCCACCAGCTCCAGCAGCTCCGGATCGTCGACCATGTCGACCTTGTTCATGAACACGACCAGCGCCGGGACACCGACCTGACGCGCCAGCAGGATGTGCTCGCGGGTCTGCGGCATCGGGCCGTCGGCCGCCGAGACGACCAGGATCGCGCCGTCCATCTGCGCCGCGCCGGTGATCATGTTCTTCACATAGTCGGCGTGGCCGGGGCAGTCGACATGCGCGTAATGGCGGTTCTCGGTCTCGTACTCCACATGGGCGGTCGAGATCGTGATGCCGCGCGCCTTCTCTTCCGGCGCCTTGTCAATCTGGTCGTACGCCGTGAAGGTGGCGCCGCCGGGCTCAGCCAGAACCTTGGTGATCGCCGCGGGCAGCGAGGTCTTGCCATGGTCCACGTGGCCGATGGTGCCGACGTTGCAGTGCGGCTTCGTCCGCTCAAACTTTGCCTTGGCCATTTGTCATCCACTCCGTCTTGCTTATCCAATAAGATCAGCCGGCCAGTTTGGCGCGGATTTCTTCGGACACGTTTGCCGGCACTTCGGAATAATGATCGAAGTGCATCGTGTATTGGGCACGCCCCTGGCTCATGGAGCGCAGCGTGTTCACATAACCGAACATGTTCGCGAGCGGCACCATGGCGGTGATCACCCGGGCGTTGCCCCGGCTGTCCATGCCATTGACCTGGCCGCGACGGCTGTTCAGATCGCCGATCACGTCACCCATGTACTCTTCCGGCGTCACCACCTCGACCCGCATCATCGGCTCCAGGAGCTTCGGACCGGCCTTGGCAATGCCTTCGCGGAAAGCCGCGCGGGACGCGATTTCGAAGGCGAGCACGCTCGAGTCGACGTCGTGGTAGGCGCCGTCATAGAGAGTTGCCTTGAAGTCGACCATCGGGAAGCCGGCGAGCACGCCGCTTTCCATGGCGGACCGCAGACCCTTTTCGACGCCCGGCACATATTCCTTCGGAACCGTGCCGCCGACGACCGCGTTGGTGAAGGTGAAGCCGCCACCAGCCTCGTTCGGCTCGAAGCGGATCTTGACGCGGGCGAACTGGCCCGAGCCACCGGTCTGCTTCTTGTGGGTGTAATCGCACTCGTAGGTCTTCGAGATGGTCTCGCGGTAGGCGACCTGCGGGGCGCCGACGTTGGCCTCGACCTTGAACTCGCGCTTCATGCGGTCGACGATGATCTCGAGATGGAGCTCGCCCATCCCCTTGATCACGGTCTGACCGGATTCGACGTCGGAGGTTACACGGAAGGACGGGTCCTCGGCCGCCAGACGCGCCAGCGCCATGCCCATCTTTTCCTGGTCGGCCTTGGTCTTCGGCTCCACCGCCACCTCGATCACCGGCTCGGGGAACTCCATGCGCTCCAGGATGACGAGATCGTCGGAGGAACACAGGGTATCGCCCGTGGTGGTGTCCTTGAGGCCGGCGAAGGCCACGATGTCACCGGCGCGCGCCTCTTTGATCTCCTCGCGGGAGTTGGCGTGCATCAGGAGCATACGGCCGACACGCTCGCGCTTGTCCTTCACCGTGTTCTGCACATAGGAGCCGGCCTCGACGATGCCGGAGTAGATGCGCACGAAGGTGAGGGACCCCACGAAGGGGTCGTTCATGATCTTGAAGGCGAGACCGGCGAACGGCTCATCGTCCGTGGAGTGCTTCGAGATCTCGACCTCGGTCCCCGCCTTGATGCCCTTGATGGCCGGAATGTCGACCGGAGCCGGCAGATAGTCCACCACGGCGTCCAGGAGCGGCTGCACGCCCTTGTTCTTGAACGCCGAGCCGCACAGCACCGGCACGAAGGACATGCTGATGGTGCCCTTGCGGATGCAGCGCTTCAGGGTTTCGATGTCCGGCTCGTTGCCTTCGAGGTAGGCCTCCATGGCGGCGTCGTCCATCTCAACCGCCGCCTCGATCAGCTCGTGGCGATACTGGGCGGCCTTTTCGACGAGGTCGGCCGGAATAGGCTGGTCCTCGAACTCGGCGCCCAGGCTCTCGTCCTTCCAGATCACCGCGACGTTGCGCAGCAGGTCGACGAGGCCGGCATATTCCGACTCCTCGCCGATCGGCAGATGCATGACCAGCGGACGCGCCCCGAGGCGGTCCTTGATCATGTCCACGCAGCGATAGAAGTTGGCGCCGATGCGGTCCATCTTGTTCACGAAGCAGATGCGCGGCACGCCATATTTGTCGGCCTGGCGCCACACCGTCTCGGACTGGGGCTCAACGCCGGCCACCGAGTCGAACACCGTGACGGCGCCGTCGAGAACGCGCAGGCTGCGTTCCACTTCGATGGTGAAATCGACGTGGCCGGGCGTGTCGATGATGTTAACGCGATGGTCACGCCAGAACGCCGTGGTGGCGGCCGATGTGATCGTGATGCCGCGCTCCTGCTCCTGCTCCATCCAATCCATCGTCGCGGTGCCTTCGTGCACCTCGCCGATTTTGTAGGACTTGCCGGTGTAGTAGAGGATGCGCTCGGTCGTGGTCGTCTTACCGGCATCGATGTGCGCCATGATGCCGATGTTACGGTAACGATCGAGGGGTGTTTGGCGTGCCATTTTGCTTCCCGAAACCTGGAGTGATTACCAGCGGTAATGGGAGAAGGCCTTGTTGGCCTCTGCCATACGATGAGTATCTTCACGCTTCTTGACGGCGGCACCGCGGTTGTTGGCGGCGTCCAGAAGCTCGCCCGACAGCCGGTCGACCATCGTGGTCTCACCGCGCTTGCGGGCATTGTCGATCAGCCAGCGGATCGCCAGCGCCTGACGGCGATCGGCGCGGACCTCGACCGGCACCTGATAGGTGGCGCCGCCGACGCGGCGGGACCGGACCTCAAGGGCGGGCTTGACATTGTCGAGGGCGGTATGGAACACGCCCAGGGCTTCCTGCCCGGATTTCTGCTGAACGCGATCGAGGGCACCATAAACGATCGCCTCGGCGGCCGATTTCTTGCCGTCGAGCATCAGGCAGTTCATGAATTTGGTGAGCACGATGTCGCCAAACTTGGCGTCGGGCAGCACTTCGCGCTTTTCAGCGGCGTGACGACGAGACATGGTCGGTTATCCTCACTTCGGACGCTTGGCGCCGTACTTCGAACGGCGTTGACGACGATCTTTCACACCCTGGGTATCGAGGGTGCCGCGGATGATGTGGTAGCGGACGCCGGGAAGATCCTTCACACGGCCGCCGCGGATCATGACCACCGAGTGTTCCTGCAGGTTGTGCCCCTCGCCCGGAATGTAGCTGGTGACTTCGAACCCGTTGGTCAGGCGCACGCGGGCCACCTTACGCAACGCCGAGTTTGGCTTCTTCGGGGTGGTCGTATAAACGCGGGTACAAACGCCACGCTTTTGCGGACAGGCCTGGAGAGCCGGCACCTTATTACGTGCCACCTCTGGCTCGCGCGGCTTGCGGATCAACTGGTTAATCGTCGGCATACATCGTTTCCTTTGCCACAACAGGCGCAACAGTAAAAAACACCCTACGGAGCCCAAGGTCTCCGGGGCTTGGTTCGGGTGTCTTACGCCGACCCGTCCGGCGTTTCGAATGTGGTTCGAGAGTTCGAAGAAGCAGCGTCTAGGCTGCTCACCTACCACCAGCTCTTCGAGAGGGCCGGATAATAGGGATGGCCGAACAGGCCGTCAAGCGAATCCGACTCAGCCCCACGACTCGCAATAACATTTTTGCGAGTAGATAACCATAATAACAAACTATCCACAAAACGACTGCGTAACGCAATGTTATTATATCGACAGTCGCTCAACCCCGCATATTTCCTGGCATCCGGCAAATTGGCCATCCGCCCCCTCCGGACGCAAGGAAAAGCCCTCGCCATCGGCGAGGGCTTTTCTGCTTTTTCGACCTCAGGTCGTCAGGATCACTCGGCCGGAGGCGTCGGCACCTCGGGGCTGGTGATCGCGGGAACCGCTTCCGGCACAGGAGCCGGCTGCAACTCACGATCCCGCTTGGCCGCGATTTCTTTCAACCGGTTCATCACCGCGCCGGTACCGGCGGGGATCAGACGGCCGACGATCACATTTTCCTTCAGGCCGACCAGGCTGTCGATCTTGCCCGAGACGGAGGCCTCGGTCAGAACGCGGGTGGTTTCCTGGAACGACGCCGCCGAAATGAAGGAGTGCGTTTGCAGGCTGGCCTTGGTGATGCCCTGCAACACCGGAGTCCCGGCGGCCGGACGGCCATTTTCGCGGATAGCCTTCTGATTCTCGGACTCGAAGTCGTGGCGGTCGATCTGCTCGCCGACCAGGAAGGTGGTGTCGCCGGGATCGGTGATCTCGACCTTCTGCAGCATCTGACGGACGATCACCTCGATGTGCTTGTCGTTGATCTTCACGCCCTGGAGACGATAGACCTCCTGGATCTCGTTGATCAGATAGTTCGCCAGCGCCTCGACCCCCAGAACCTTCAGGATGTCGTGGGGCACCGGATTGCCGTCCATCAGCGGATCGCCCTTGCGGACATAGTCGCCTTCCTGCACCGAGATATGCTTGCCTTTCGGGATCAGATACTCGATCGGATCGCCATCCTCGGGCACCACCAGGATCCGGCGCTTGGACTTGTAGTCCTTGCCGAATTCCACGCGGCCGTCGATATCGGAAATGATCGCGTGATCCTTGGGCTTGCGGGCCTCGAACAGCTCCGCGACACGCGGCAGACCGCCGGTGATGTCACGCGTCTTCGACGACTCGCGCGGGATGCGGGCCAGCACGTCGCCGGCGTTGACCTTCTGCCCGTTCTCGACGGACAGAATGGCGTCCACCGACATGAAATAGCGGGCCTCAAGGCCGTTGGTGAGCTGAATGACCTCGCCCCGCTCGTCGCGCAGCGTGATCCGCGGACGCAGTTCAGCGCCGCGCGGCTGCTGTTTCCAGTCGACCACCACCTTGCTGGTGATGCCGGTCGCCTCGTCCAGCACCTCGCGGACCGACAGGCCCTCGACCAGGTCGACATAGTGGGCCACACCTTCGCGTTCCGTCAGGATCGGCAGGGTGTAGGGATCCCACTCCGCCAGCTTCGCCCCCTTGCCGACCGCCTGACCGTCGTCGGGCAGCAGCCGGGCGCCGTAGGGGACGCGGTGGCGGGCTTTTTCACGGCCGTTGCTGTCGATCAGCACCATTTCGCAATTGCGCGACATGACGACGGTCTGACCGGCCGAGTTGATGACGACCTGACGGTTGAGGATCTGAACCTTGGCCTCGACCGCCGATTCGATGCTCGACTGCTCGGCACCACGCTGTGCCGCGCCGCCGATGTGGAACGTCCGCATGGTGAGCTGCGTTCCCGGTTCGCCGATCGACTGGGCGGCAATGACGCCCACCGCTTCGCCGCTGTTGACGCGGGTGCCACGGGCCAGATCACGGCCGTAGCAGGCGGCGCAGATCCCGGTCTCGGCCTCACAGGTCAGCACCGACCGGATGCCCACCTGCTCGATACCGGCCGCCTCGATGGCCTCCACAAGGCTCTCGTCGATCAGATCGCCGGCCTCGCAGATGGTCTCGCCGGTCGCCGGATGCACCACCGGACGGGACGCCGTCCGGCCGAGGATCCGCTCGCCCAGGCTGGCGATGACCTCGCCGCCATCCATGACGGGGGACACGGTCAGCCCGCGGGTGGTTCCGCAATCCTCTTCGACGATGATGGCGTCCTGCGCCACGTCGACCAGACGGCGGGTCAGATAACCCGAGTTCGCGGTCTTGAGCGCGGTATCGGCCAGGCCCTTGCGGGCGCCGTGGGTGGAGTTGAAGTACTCCAGCACGGTGAGGCCTTCCTTGAAGTTCGAGATGATCGGCGTCTCGATAATTTCGCCCGAAGGCTTGGCCATCAGGCCGCGCATCCCTGCGAGCTGCTTCATCTGGGCGGCCGAACCACGGGCGCCGGAATGGGCCATCATATAGACGGAGTTGATCGGCTTGCCGGCCTCCAGCTTGCTGATCTCCTTCATCATGGCCTCGGCCACGTCGTCGGTGCACTTCGACCAGGCGTCGACCACCTTGTTGTACTTTTCGCCCTGGGTGATCAGGCCGTCCTGGTACTGCTGCTCATATTCCTTCACCTGGGTCTCGGTCTCGGCCACCATCTTTTCCTTGGAGGCCGGGATCACCAGGTCGTCCTTGCCGAAGGAGATGCCGGCGCGGCAGGCGTGGGCGTAGCCCAGGCCCATGATCCGGTCGGCGAAAATCACCGTCTCCTTCTGACCGCAATGGCGGTAGACGATATCGATGACGTTCTGGATGTCCTTCTTGGTCAGCAGACGGTTGATCAGCGAGAACGGCACCTTGGGATTGCGCGGCAACACCTCGGACAACAGCATGCGGCCGGCGGTGGTCTCCACCCGCACGACGATCGGGTTGTTGTTCTCATCGACCGTGTTGTAGCGGCATTTGACCTTGGCGTGCAGGCTGACGGCCTTGGCGTCGAGCGCCTGCTGGATCTCGCCGACGTTCGAGAAGGTCATGCCCTCGCCCTTCTCGCCGGGCCGCTCCATGGTGATGTAGTAGATACCGAGCACGATGTCCTGGCTCGGCACGATGATCGGCTTGCCGTTGGCGGGCGAGAGGATGTTGTTGGTCGACATCATCAGCACGCGGGCTTCGAGCTGCGCCTCCAGCGACAGGGGCACATGCACGGCCATCTGGTCGCCGTCGAAGTCGGCGTTGAAGGCGGTGCAGACCAGCGGATGAAGCTGGATGGCCTTGCCCTCGATCAGGGTCGGCTCGAACGCCTGGATGCCCAGGCGGTGCAGCGTCGGCGCGCGGTTCAGCATCACCGGATGCTCGCGGATGACCTCCTCCAGGATGTCCCACACCTCGGGACGCTCCTTCTCCACCATCCGCTTCGCGGCCTTGATGGTGGTGGCCATGCCGTAGAGTTCCAGCTTCGAATAGACGAAGGGCTTGAACAGCTCCAGCGCCATCTTCTTCGGCAGGCCACATTGATGCAGCTTCAGTTCCGGCCCGCCGGTGATCACCGAACGGCCGGAATAGTCGACGCGCTTGCCGAGCAGGTTCTGACGGAACCGGCCCTGCTTGCCCTTCAGCATGTCGGACAGCGACTTCAGCGGACGCTTGTTGGCCCCCGTGATGGCGCGGCCGCGACGGCCGTTGTCGAACAGGGCGTCGACCGCCTCCTGCAGCATGCGCTTCTCGTTGCGCACGATGATCTCGGGCGCCCGCAGTTCGATCAGCCGCTTCAGGCGGTTGTTCCGGTTGATGACGCGGCGATAGAGGTCGTTCAGGTCAGAGGTCGCGAAGCGGCCGCCGTCCAGCGGAACCAGCGGGCGCAGTTCCGGCGGAATGACGGGAATGACCTCGAGGATCATCCATTCCGGCCGCGAGTTGGACTCGAGGAAGGCCTCCACCAGCTTCAGACGCTTCACCAGCTTCTTGCGCTTGGCTTCCGAGGTGGTCTCCTTGAGCTCCGTCTTCAGCTTCTCGTTCTCGGTATTGAGATCGATCGCCTGAAGCATGATGCGGATCGCCTCGGCGCCGATCCCGGCGGAGAAGCTGTCCTCGCCATATTCCTCGACCGCTCTTTGATACTGCTCCTCGGTCAGCAGCTCATGCAGCTTCAAGGGGGTCAGGCCGGGTTCGGTGACCACATAATTCTCGAAGTAAAGGATCCGCTCGAGATCCTTCAAAGTCATATCGATCAGAAGACCGATGCGGCTCGGCAGCGACTTCAGGAACCAGATATGCGCCACCGGCGAGGCCAGCTCGATATGGCCCATGCGCTCGCGGCGGACCTTGGCGAGCGTCACTTCGACGCCGCACTTTTCGCAGATGATGCCGCGGTATTTCATGCGCTTGTACTTGCCGCACAAGCACTCGTAATCCTTGATCGGGCCAAAGATGCGGGCGCAGAACAGACCGTCGCGCTCCGGCTTGAAAGTCCGGTAGTTGATCGTCTCCGGCTTCTTGATCTCGCCATAAGACCAGGAGCGGATCCGTTCCGGGCTGGCGATGGAGATTTGCATCTGGTCGAAGCTCTGGGTGCCGCTGGCTTGACCGAAGATCTTCATCAGTTCGTTCATGAGCTTAACTCTCCCGCTCGGGCCTTGAGGGAAGGCCGGGAGGGCCGCCTGCGGCCCTCCCCTTTCACCTGGTTTCTCAGTAGTTGCGCTGGTTCAGTTCGACATTGAGCCCCAGCGACCGCAGTTCCTTGACGAGCACGTTGAAGCTTTCGGGAATACCGGCCTCGAAGGTGTCGTCGCCGCGGACGATCGCCTCATAGACCTTGGTACGGCCGGACACGTCGTCCGACTTCACCGTCAGCATCTCCTGCAGGGTGTAGGCGGCACCGTAAGCTTCGAGGGCCCACACCTCCATTTCGCCGAACCGTTGTCCGCCGAACTGCGCCTTGCCGCCCAGCGGCTGCTGGGTGACGAGCGAGTAGGGACCGATGGACCGGGCATGGATCTTGTCGTCGACCAGATGGTGCAGCTTCAGCATGTAGATGTAGCCAACCGTCACCTGCCGGTCGAAGGGTTCGCCGGTCCGTCCGTCGACCAGAGTGACCTGGCCCGACGACGCCAGTCCGGCCTTGCCCAGCATGTCGACGATATCCGCCTCGCGGGCGCCGTCGAACACCGGGGTCGCCATCGGCACGCCCGGACGCAGATTCTCGCTCAGTTCCTTGATCTCGGCGTCGGTCATGTCGGAGATATCCTCCGCCCAGTGCCGGGGACCATAGATGTCCTTCAGCTTTTCCTTCAGGCCGTCGATCGAGGAGAGCTGATGCTTGACCTTGTCCAGCATATCGCCGATCTGGCGGCCAAGGTTGGCGGACGCCCAGCCGAGATGGGTTTCGAGAATCTGTCCGACATTCATGCGCGAAGGCACGCCGAGCGGGTTCAGCACCAGATCGACGGCCTGGCCGTTCTCCAGATAGGGCATGTCCTCGATCGGCATGATGCGGGAGATGACGCCCTTGTTGCCGTGACGGCCGGCCATCTTGTCGCCCGGTTGCAGCTTGCGCTTCACCGCGACGAACACCTTGACCATCTTCATCACGCCGGGCGGCAGCTCGTCGCCGCGCTGCAACTTCTCGACCTTGTCCTCGAAGCGCTTCTGCAGGCGGTCGACGCCCTCGTCGAACGACCGCTTCAGGGCCTCGATGTCGCTCATCACCTGATCGTTCTCGACGGCGATGGACCGCCACTGGCTTTGATGCCAGCCGGCCAGCAGCTCGTCGGCGATGGTGACGCCGGCCTTCACGCCTTTCGGCCCGTTGACCAGAACCTGTCCCAGCAACAGTCCCTTGAGGCGGGCGTAGAACGACCGCTCCAGAATGACGCGCTCGTCATCGCGGTCCTTGGCGAGACGTTCGATCTCGGCCCGCTCGATGGCCAGAGCGCGCTCGTCCTTCTCGACGCCCCGGCGGGAGAACACCCGGACCTCCACCACCGTGCCGGCCACGCCCGGCGGCAGCCGGAGCGAGGTGTCGCGGACGTCGGAGGCCTTCTCGCCGAAGATCGCCCGGAGCAGCTTCTCTTCCGGGGTCATCGGGCTTTCGCCCTTCGGCGTAACCTTGCCGACCAGGATATCGCCCGGCTTCACCTCGGCACCGATATAAACGATGCCGGCCTCGTCGAGGTTCTTCAGGGCCTCCTCACCGACGTTCGGAATGTCGCGGGTGATCTCCTCCTGACCCAGCTTGGTATCGCGGGCCATGACCTCGAACTCCTCGATATGGATCGAGGTGAACACGTCATCGCGCACGATGCGCTCGGAAATGAGGATGGAGTCCTCGAAGTTGTAGCCGTTCCAGGGCATGAAGGCCACGAGCACATTGCGGCCGAGCGCCAGCTCGCCCATCTGGGTGCTGGGGCCGTCGGCAATGATGTCGCCCTGCGACACATGGTCGCCCACCTTCACCAGAGGACGCTGGGTGATGCAGGTGTTCTGGTTCGACCGCTGAAACTTCAGCAGGTTGTAGATGTCGACGCCCGACGCCGAGGCCGAGGTTTCCTCGGTGGCGCGGATGACGATGCGGGTGGCGTCCACCTGGTCGATCACGCCGGTCCGGCGCGCGGCGATCGCCGCGCCCGAATCGCGGGCCACCGCCTGTTCCATGCCGGTGCCCACCAGCGGGGCCTCGGCGCGGATCAGCGGAACCGCCTGACGCTGCATGTTCGATCCCATCAGAGCGCGGTTGGCGTCGTCGTTCTCGAGGAACGGAATGAGCGCCGCGGCCACCGACACGAGCTGCTTGGGCGACACGTCGATGAAGTTGATCTCGGAGGGCGGCACCAGCACGAAATCACTGCCGCTGCGGCAACTCACCAGATCCTCGACGAAGTGGCCGTTCTCATCGAGCGGCGCATTCGCCTGGGCCACTGTATAGCGCCCCTCCTCCATGGCGGACAGATAGAGCACCTCGTCGGTGACCTTGCCGTCCACGACCCGGCGATAGGGGCTTTCGATGAAGCCGTACTGGTTGACCCGGGCGAAGGTCGCGAGCGAGTTGATCAGGCCGATGTTCGGACCTTCCGGCGTCTCGATCGGGCAGATGCGGCCGTAGTGGGTCGGATGCACGTCGCGGACCTCGAACCCGGCGCGTTCGCGGGTCAGACCGCCAGGCCCGAGGGCCGACAGGCGGCGCTTGTGGGTGATCTCGGACAGCGGGTTGGTCTGGTCCATGAACTGCGACAGCTGCGACGATCCGAAGAACTCGCGCACGGCGGCGGCCGCCGGCTTCGCGTTGATCAGATCGTGCGGCATCACGGTGTCGATGTCGACCGAGGACATGCGCTCACGGATGGCGCGCTCCATGCGCAGCAGGCCCAGGCGGTACTGGTTCTCCATCAGCTCGCCCACCGAGCGGACGCGGCGGTTGCCCAGATGGTCGATGTCGTCGATCTCGCCCCGGCCGTCCTTCAGTTCGGTCAGGACCTTGATGACGCCCAGAATGTCGGCCTTGCGCAACGTGCGGATGTTGTCCGGAACGTCCTGGAATCCCAGGCGGGAGTTCATCTTGACGCGGCCGACGGCCGACAGGTCGTAGCGTTCGGAATCGAAGAACAGACCGTTGAACAGAGCCTCGGCGGTCTCCAGGGTCGGCGGCTCGCCCGGGCGCATCACGCGGTAAATGTCGATCAGGGCCTCCTCGCGGGAGGTATTCTTGTCGACGGCGACGGTATTGCGGATGTAAGGGCCGACATTGATATGGTCGATCGCCAGCAGGGGCAGGTCGACGATTCCCGACTTCTCGAGATCGGACAGCAGGGTCTGCGTGACCTCTTCGCCGGCCTCGCAGAAGATCTCGCCCGACTGTTCGTTGATCAGATCCTGGGCGACATAGCTGCCGACCAGCTCGTCGGCGGCGACCACGATCTCCGCGACGCCCGATTCCTTCAGCTTGCGGGCGGTGCGAGGGGTCATCTTGGTCCCGGCCTCGGCGACCACCTTGCCGGACTGCGCGTCGATCAGGTCATAGGTGAGCTTGGTGCCCTTCATCCGTTCCGGATCGAACGCCGTCCGCCACCCCTGGGCACCGAAAGAATAGACCGTGGTGCCGTAGAAATAGTTGAGGATCTCCTCGGCGGACATGCCGCGCACCAGGCTATGGTCGAGCGGCTTGTTCCCGGCCTCGGCGCGCAGTTTCTCGGTATGTTCGGAATCGAGGGCATAGAGCAGCGTACTGACCGGCAGCTTGCGGCGGCGGTCGATACGCACATAGACCAGATCCTTGGCGTCGAACTCGAAGTCCAGCCAGGACCCGCGATAGGGGATGACCCGGGCGGCGAAGAGATATTTGCCCGACGAGTGGGTCTTGCCCTTGTCATGGTCGAAGAAGACGCCCGGGCTGCGGTGCATCTGGGAAACGATGACGCGCTCGGTGCCATTGATGACGAAGGTGCCGTTGGCCGTCATCAGGGGCATGTCGCCCATGTAGACGTCCTGTTCCTTGATGTCGCGGATCGAGCGGGCGCCGGTGTCCTCGTCGACGTCCCAGACCACCAGGCGAAGCGTGACCTTGAGGGGCGCGGCAAAGGTCATGCCGCGCTGCTGGCACTCCTCGACGTCATATTTCGGCTGTTCGAGTTCGTACTTGACGAACTCCAGCGTCCCACGCTCGGAAAAATCCTTGATCGGGAAAACGGACTTGAAGACCTCCTGCAAGCCGACACTGGCACGCTGCTCCGGGGCCGTATCCATCTGCAAAAAGTGATCGTAGGAGCTTTTCTGCACCTCGATCAGGTTGGGCATCGGTGCGACCGAAGGAATGCGCCCGAAGTTCTTACGGACACGCTTCCGTCCCGTATAGGATTTAGCCATTGCCGCTCCTCGTAAACTCGTCGGTTAGAGTCCCGCGATATCCTGCCCGGCCCTTCCGCGCCGACGGATCCGGGCAGCGGAGCGCTGCCGGGACGTCCCTGGGAAGGCGGGCCCCGGTCCCCCGGGGTGAGGGGAACCGGACAAAACTGTCAAATCCAATCAGGGCGGGCAGAGCCGCCCAGGCCACCTGAAAAAAAGGCGGCGAACAAACCAATGAACAAGCAGCATAAGGCCGGGCTGCGGCGGCGCATCCGCGTCCGCCACTTCCCGACCCCTGCCAAAGACGCCCTAGGGCGATCTTACTTAACCTCGACCTTTGCACCGGCCTCTTCAAGAACCTTCTTGATCTTCTCGGCTTCGTCCTTGTTGACGCCTTCCTTGACCGGCTTCGGAGCGGCCTCGACCAGATCCTTGGCCTCCTTCAGGCCGAGACCGGTGATGGCGCGGACTTCCTTGATGACGTTGATCTTCTTGTCGCCGGCGTCGGCGAGGATCACGTCGAACTCGGTCTTCTCCTCGGCGGGAGCGGCGGCGGCGGCGGCACCGGCAACCGCGGCGACCGCGACCGGAGCGGCGGCGGAGACGCCCCACTTCTCTTCGAGCAGCTTGGAAAGCTCAGCCGCCTCAAGGACGGTCAGAGCGGACAGGTCGTCAACCAATTTGGCGAGATCAGCCATAGTAACTTACTCCAGATAAGACTTGTTTCCGGGATTGTGTAGAGGGCTTTACGCAGCCTCGTCCTTTTTCGCTTTGGCGGCCAGAACACGGGCGATTTGTCCGCCCGGGGCCTGAAGCACGCCGGCAATACGCGTGGCGGGGGTCTGGATCATACCCAGGAGCTTTCCGCGCAGCTCGTCCAGCGACGGGAGAGTGGCCAGCGCCTGAACGCCTTCCACACCCAGAACGTTGGTCCCGAGCGCACCGCCCAGGATGACAAGCTTGTCGTTGCTCTTCGCGAACTCCGCGACAGCTTTGGCGGCCGCCACCGGATCCTTGGAATAGGCGATAGCCGTAGGACCGGTGAACAGATTGCCAATGCCTTCGAAGTTCGTGCCCGCCAGGGCGAGACGCGTGAGCCGGTTCTTCGTCACCTTGAAGCTGGCACCAGCAGCCCGAACTTTCCGACGCAGCGCGGTGATTTCGGCGACAGTCAACCCGTTGTTATGGGTGACGACGACCACACCGGCCTCGACGAACTTTTCGTGCAACGCTGCGACCAGCTCAGATTTTTCTTTGCGGTCCACGTTGGTCTCCGTAAAAGTGCCGGCCGGCAAACGCCGAACGGCAACTTCGCCTTGGTCCCACAGTCGCCGGACGGGTCAGACCCGTCCACCGGTGTGGAACCGGTTGGCCTGTCCCAGAATTCAAGCCGTACCCGGGGTTCTCCCTGCGGGAGGACGTCAGGAAACGGTATCAAACTCTGTCTGTGCGGGCGGTTTCCCTTCAAGCTCCGGTCTCCCGGCGCACCTGCAGTCTTGGACAGGGTGTTCTCCCGGACCGCCGAAGCGGGACGGGAAACTCGTCAAAAGCCCGGTCCGGCTCTCGAAGGAGCCCGGACCGGGTTCAGGTCACATCAGGCCAGGGTCGCGAGATCGAGCTTGACGCCCGCGCCCATGGTGGAGCTGATCGAAACCTTTTCCAGATAGGTGCCCTTGGCACCCGCCGGCTTCGCCTTGTTGATGGCGTCGACAAACGCCTTGATGTTGGCGACCAGGGCATCCTCGGTGAAGCTGGCCTTGCCGACACCGGCGTGCACGATACCGGCCTTCTCGGCGCGGAACTGGACCTGCCCGCCCTTGGCGGCCTTCACGGCCTCGCCGACGTTCTGGGTCACGGTGCCAAGCTTCGGGTTCGGCATCAGGCCGCGCGGGCCCAGCACCTTACCGAGCCGGCCGACCAGACCCATCATGTCCGGAGTGGCGATGCAGCGGTCGAAATCCATCTTGCCGGCCTGCACTTCCTCAGCCAGATCCTCGGCGCCGACCAGGTCGGCTCCGGCGGCCTTGGCCTCATCGGCCTTGGCGCCCTTGGCGAAGACGGCAACACGCACGGTCTTGCCCGTGCCGTTCGGCAGATCGACGACGCCGCGAACCATCTGGTCGGCGTGACGCGGGTCGATGCCGAGGTTCAAGGCGATCTCGATGGTCTCGTCGAACTTGGCGACGGCACCGGTCTTGATGATCTTCACGGCCTCGGAGATCGGATAGAACCTGGTCCGGTCGATCCCGGCATAGGCGTTCTTCAGGCGCTTACCTTGCGACATCGTCTTACTCCACAACCTGAAGGCCCATGGACCGGGCGGAACCGACGAGCATGGCGGAAGCCGCCTCGACGTCGTTCGCGTTCAGGTCCTGCATCTTCTTCTCGGCGATCTCGCGGATCTGCGTCATCGTCACCTTGCCCACAGTGCCCTTGCCGGGGGTCTGGGATCCCTTCTGCAGGTTGGCCGCCTTCTTGAGGAAGTAGGTCACCGGCGGGGTCTTGGTGATGAAGGAGAAGGTGCGGTCGGCATAGGCCGTGATCACCACCGGAATCGGCATCCCGGGCTCAAGTCCCTGGGTCTGGGCATTGAACGCCTTGCAGAATTCCATGATGTTAAGGCCGCGCTGGCCGAGCGCGGGACCGATCGGCGGCGAAGGATTGGCCTTGCCTGCCGGCACTTGCAGCTTGATAAAGCCGACGATTTTCTTTGCCATTTTTACCTCGGTTCATGTCATCCGGGTTGGCGGTGCGGCCATGGCCGGCCTCCCGCCCTTTGCGCCACCCACACCCCGGTGTGCGTCGGTGGCAAAACGGCGAACACCGGCGCCCCATTCCGGGAATCGCCGGCTGATCGCCGAATGTCTTACAGCTTCTCGACCTGCGAGTATTCCAACTCGACCGGAGTGGAGCGCCCGAAGATCGACACAGCCACCTTGAGCCGCGCCTTTTCCTCGTCGACTTCCTCGACCAGGCCGTTGAAGGAGGTGAAGGGACCGTCAGACACGCGCACCTGCTCGCCCACCTCAAAGGTGATCGACGGTTTCGGACGCTCGATACCTTCCTGCACCTGCTTCATGATGCGTTCGGCTTCGGCGTCGGTGATCGGCGTCGGGCGGCCCTTGCCACCCAGGAAACCGGTCACTTTCGGCGTATTCTTCACGAGGTGCCAGGACTCATCGTTCAGGTCCATCTTCACCAGGACATAACCGGGGAAGAACTTCCTCTCGGTGTTGACCTTGGCGCCGCGACGGACCTCGACGACCTCCTCGACCGGGACCAGAATCTGGTCAAATCGTTCCGCCAGACCTTTCTGCTCGGCCTGCTCGCGAACCGACTGGGCGACCTTCTTCTCGAATCCCGAATAAACGTGAATAACATACCAGCGGTGGGCCATGGTCACGCTCCCAGCCCGAAAATCAGTTTGACCGCCCAGGCGAAAAATTGATCAACAAGCAGGAAAAAGACGGAGGCAAGCACCACCATCAGGAAAACCATTCCGGTGGAAATGGTCGTTTCCTTGCGCGACGGCCAAGTCACCTTGGCAACTTCCTGCCGGACCTGGCGGAGAAACAGACCTGGGTTGATCTTTGCCATAACTACTCGTTTACCTGCGCGGCTTCGTCAGTTCATCGCCCCGGGCTTCGCCACGGGTGGCAGGAGTGGAGGGGCTCGAACCCCCAACCCCCGGTTTTGGAGACCGGTGCTCTACCAGTTGAGCTACACTCCTAGACCCGCACGCCGCCAACTCTTTGCGGAGCGGCGGCGGTGAGTGGGCCCGAATGGCCGCGCCCCTCCAGAGGGAGAAGCGCGGCCACGCGTTATATACTTACTCGATGATCGACGCAACCACGCCGGCGCCGACGGTACGACCACCTTCGCGGATCGCGAAGCGCAGGCCTTCGTCCATGGCGATCGGAGCGATCAGCGACACGGTCATCGACACATTGTCGCCCGGCATCACCATCTCGGTGCCTTCCGGCAGCTCGATGGTGCCGGTCACGTCGGTGGTCCGGAAGTAGAACTGCGGACGATAGTTGCTGAAGAACGGAGTGTGACGACCACCCTCTTCCTTCGTCAGCACATAGGCCTCCGCCTTGAACTTCGTATGCGGCGTGATCGAACCCGGAGCCGCCAGAACCTGGCCGCGCTCCACATCCTCACGCTTCGTGCCGCGCAGCAGCGCGCCGATGTTGTCACCGGCCTCGCCCTGGTCCAGCAGCTTGCGGAACATCTCGACGCCGGTCACGGTGGTCTTCACCGTCGGCTTGATGCCGACGATCTCGACTTCCTCGCCCACCTTCACGACGCCGCGCTCGACACGGCCGGTCACAACGGTGCCACGGCCCGAGATCGAGAACACGTCTTCGATCGGCATCAGGAACGCCTTGTCCTTCGGACGCTCCGGCTGCGGAATGTAACGGTCGACTTCCCGCATCAGCTCCAGGATCGCATCGCGGCCCAGCTTCGGATCGCGGTCTTCCAGCGCACACAGCGCCGAGCCCTTGACGATCGGAATGTCGTCGCCGGGGAAGTCGTAGGAGGACAGAAGCTCGCGGACCTCAAGCTCCACCAGCTCCAGCAGCTCCGGATCGTCGACCATGTCGACCTTGTTCATGAACACGACCAGCGCCGGGACACCGACCTGACGCGCCAGCAGGATGTGCTCGCGGGTCTGCGGCATCGGGCCGTCGGCCGCCGAGACGACCAGGATCGCGCCGTCCATCTGCGCCGCGCCGGTGATCATGTTCTTCACATAGTCGGCGTGGCCGGGGCAGTCGACATGCGCGTAATGGCGGTTCTCGGTCTCGTACTCCACATGGGCGGTCGAGATCGTGATGCCGCGCGCCTTCTCTTCCGGCGCCTTGTCAATCTGGTCGTACGCCGTGAAGGTGGCGCCGCCGGGCTCAGCCAGAACCTTGGTGATCGCCGCGGGCAGCGAGGTCTTGCCATGGTCCACGTGGCCGATGGTGCCGACGTTGCAGTGCGGCTTCGTCCGCTCAAACTTTGCCTTCGCCATTTGTCAAATCCGTCTCGTTCTATACGGCCAAACAAAAACTCGTCGATGGAGCGGGTGATGGGAATCGAACCCACACAACCAGCTTGGAAGGCTGGGGCTCTACCATTGAGCTACACCCGCCGAATTCGGCTTGTCGAACCGGATAGCCCGACAAGGAAGGATGGTGGAGGGGGTTGGATTTGAACCAACGTAGACATTCGTCGGCAGATTTACAGTCTGCTGCCATTGACCGCTCGGCCACCCCTCCACTGCCGCCTCGGTTAGCCGGTGCGACGGGAGAACGGAACTAAGAGGATTTGGATGCTATTGTCAATCCGAAAAGAGAAGATCTAAAAATTCTCCTGTGGATGATCGCCCTTTCGCCGCCAAAAGGACGTACCATGTTATTCAACCGACAAGAGGCCATGAATGAATAGATCCCGACCGCCTGCCGCTCCCCGGGCTTCCGACGCCCAACGGTCCCGACCTTCCGCAGAGGGAGGACGCCACAACGGCCCCGAGAGGCGGTCCCAGCCCCGGGCCGGAAAAGGCGGCGGTACCGGGGCCGGCGGCGGGCTCTGGCTGTGGGGCGCCCACCCGGTGCTGGCGGCCCTCGCCAATCCCGCGCGAAAGGCGCGCCGTCTGATCCTCACCGCCGAGGCGCTGCGGACCCACGGCGACACCATCCAGACGATCGGCCGGACGGCCCGGATACCACAACCGGAAGTGGTTGACCGGGCCGATCTCGACGGCCTGCTGCCCGATGGGGCGGTGCATCAGGGGATTGCGCTGGCGGCGGATCCCCTTCCGGCCCTTGACCTGCTCGATCTGGCCCGGGCGGCCGAAGGTCGGGACACCGCGGTCATCGTGTGTCTGGATCAGGTGACGGACCCGCATAACGTCGGCGCGGTCCTCCGCTCCGCGGCGGCCTTCGGCGCCCTGGGTCTCGTGGTGCCCGACCGGCACGCCCCCGACGAAACCGGAACGTTAGCCAAATCCGCATCGGGAGCGCTTGAACGCCTGCCGCTGGTGCGGGTCACGAATCTGGTGCGGGCGCTCGACGAGCTGAAGGAGAAGGGGTTCTGGATCGCCGGTCTGGCGGGGGACGCGCCGGTCACCCTGGCTGCCGCCGGATTGACCGGGCGGATCGTTCTGGTTCTGGGCAGCGAGGGCGAGGGTTTGCGCCGCCTGACCCGCGAACATTGCGACTATCTGGTGAAGCTGCCCCAGAGCGATCTGGTGGAAAGCCTGAATGTCAGCAATGCGGCAGCGGTGGCGCTTTACGAACTGGTCCGCCGGGAACAGGGGCAGCCTTAGACCCGCTGCCCGCCGCCCGGGCGGCGTCGGTCCGTCCGTCATGGCGACCGCTCCGGCCTTGGCACAGGCGGGGTCAGGCAACCGCCCCCAGGGGAATGATGGGGCGGGCCGGCCAGCCGGCGATGCGTTCCTCTCATCGGCGGCTTTGGCCTCAGGCCTTGCTCATCCGGGGTTTTCCCCCTGGCGGGCGCGCCGGGACAACAGCTCCCCGACGGCGATCCCCCCGACGGCACAGGACATATGCAGAACCCGCAGGACGGGTTGCAACTCCTCCATCTGGAACTGGACCGGCAGGATCATGACCATAGCGCCGGTCAGAGGGATGCACAGCGCCCAGAGCACGGCCAACGGAGAGAGCCACCCGCCCCGCCCCCGGGCCAGCAGGCCAAGCCCCAGAAGGGCCAGGACGACGATGCAGCCGACCGCGGCATGGAATTGAAGGGGGATCCCGGTTTGCATCCACTGGGCCAGCCCGAGGCAAAAGGCGGCGACGCCGCACATCCGGATCGTCATCGTCAGGGTCGTCACCATGGCTCTCGTCATTTTCAATAACCTTCTCTGAGACGGGTCATACCGCCGGCCCGGGACCGGCAGGCGCCGGTATGACGGCGGCCGGCGCCATTTTACTGCCGGGCTTCTGCCTTTTCGCGGGATCCGCGGTTCAGGCTCTCTTCCGGGGACCGGGGCGGGCCGGCCAAAGGGCGATGATGAGCCCTTAGCACCGGCCGGTCTCAGACGTTCATCGACCAGATGGTCCAGGTGAGCGCGGTGGCGAGGCTGACCCAAAGAAGATAGGGCAGCATGAGGATCGCCGCCCGGGAATCGCGCCTCCGGAACTCCAGGACCGTCATCAGAATCGCCCCCCACAGGAGCGACACCTCGATGGAGGCGGCGAGCAGCCAGTGATAGGAGAAGAACAGAAAGCTCCACCCGAAATTCAGGGCCAGTTGAAGCAGGAAAAGCCTGAGCGAGGCACTCGACCACGCGAAGCGGTCGCGCCGCCACGCCAGCCAGCCGGCGAGCGCCATCATCGGGTAAAGCGTGCTCCAAACGGGTCCGAAGACCCGGTCCGGTGGCGTGAAGGCGGGTTTCGCAATGGTCTGATACCACCCCCGCACCTCGGGCACGGTCACCGCGCCGGCAATCCCCCCGACGGCCAGACACACAACGATGACGGCCAGTAATCGCAGGAGGGACCCGGCGGACGTCGCGGACGGAATGGAAGACCGGAGCATCGCGATCAGCTCCAGACGATTTCGAACCGGCAGCAGGCCCCGCCCCGGGCCTCGCAGGTGACCTCACGGACCCTGACGGACGGGGACACCAGAACCGCAAACAGGCGTTGGAAGACCGCCGCGTGCCAGAAGCAGACTCCCTCCGTCCGGTCCGGCGCCGCGGACTGGAGATCCGCGTCCCGGTCCCTTGCGCACAACGGATTCCCCAGGATCTCGACGATCGTCGGATTTCCCGAGAGCCCACGGAAATAGCCGGATCCGGCAAAGGTCCAGGCGTGGTCGTCAATGGCGCGGACCAGACGGCGGGCAGCAAGTGGAGAAGGCATCATCCCAAGAATTGTCCTCGCCAGCCTGGGGATACGGTTGGCTAACAGGTAGTCGGCCGTGAGCGTTCCCGCAAGAGTGAGCACCCCGGCGGCCTGGTCGGGGGAAAGAACAGTCCTGACCGCGTAATGCAGGCCGGCCGCCCCGGTCTCGTCGATCATCTCTGCCGGGGGCCGGGCCAGCCATTGGCTGACCCCTGCGCGCAGAAAAATTTCCGGCGACACGGACGCCAGCCCGGTCCGCTCCAATGCCGCGATCACCTGGATCACGGCATTGGGACCGACCCGGCCGGCGGTGGCCGGTCCCTGACCGGCCTTCGCGTCCCCCGTCCTTCCCCGCTCACTGGGCGGCGTTGGAGCCGACCGCATCGACGTCCCCCATCTGCTGGGTGGATCCGCCGCATGCCTTGGCGATGGCGGCCGCCCTGTCCGCGCTGCCGCTTTCGACGCCCTCCTCCATCTGACCGGTCCCGCCTCCGCAGGCCTTGGCCGCGGCCAAGCGGCCGACAGCCTTGCGGGACCGGTCCGCCCGGGCCTCCCAGTCGGCTGCGGCGACATCCATGGTCCGTGACTGGTCGAAATGGAAATTCACCGTCCGTTTCGTCTGCGGCCCCCAATATCCGATATTGCCGAGATTGTAGAACTTGCGCTCGAATCCCGCTTTCATGAACGCCCAGAGACACCCGAGGAGATAGCGGCGCCTTGCTCCCGTTCCCGACCAGGGATAGGAAAAGAGCGCCTTCTTCATATAGAAGCGGCGGTAATTGCTCATCACGCGGTCAAGGAGTTCTCCCCGGTCCAGGGCCTGGGGTTTGATGATCGGCGTCACGAAGTTGTATTTCTCGAAATCATAGATTTCGACCTTGTCGCGAATTTCCTGGAACAGGTCACTGAACGGCCAGGGCGTATACATCGACCAGTTGGCCAGATCCGGCTTCCAGTCCTCGGCCATCTGATAGGTTTCCTCCAGCGTCTCGGCGGTTTCGTTTTCGAGACCGACGATGAACTGGGCCTCGACGACGATTCCGGCCTCCAGCAGCAGTTGCACGGCCCGCTTGTTATCGGCGACCTTGGTCTCCTTGTTGAAGCGGTCCAGTTTCAGCTGCGCCGCCGCCTCGGTGCCCAGCGACACATGGATCAACCCGGCCTTGCGGTAAAAGGGCAGGATTTCTTCATCGCGCAGGATATCGGTGACGCGGGTATTGATCCCCCATTGCACATGCTCCGGCAATCCCCGCGCAATCAATTCCTCGCAGAATTGGACGAACTTCTTGCGATTGATCGTCGGTTCCTCGTCGGCCAGAATGAAAAAACGGACGTCATACCGGCGATAAAGCATCTCGATTTCATCCACGACCTTCTTAGGATCGCGAATCCGGTAATCGCGCCAGAATTTCCACTGTGAACAGAAGGAACAGGTGAAGGGGCACCCCCGGGCCATGTTGGGAATCGCGACCCGCCGGTTCAGCGGAATGTAGGTGTATTTTTCCCATTCGAGGATGCTCCAGTCCGGATCGATCTGGTCCACATCCTTGATGGTGGGCGCTGCCTCGGTGGCGACGATCTGATGGGTCTCCTCGTCGCGATAGGCGATGCCCCGGATGTCGCGCCGGCCGGACGGCCATTGACCATCATCGATCGTCCGGATCACGTCGATCAGGATTTCCTCTCCCTCGCCCCGCACGATGGCGTCAATCCAGGGGGCCTCGGCCAGGACCTGCTGGAACATGAAGGTTGCGTGGATGCCGCCGAGAAGGGTCACCACATCGGGATTCTCCTCCTTGGCGATCTGTAGCAACCGCTCCGCCTTATAGATCGACGGTGTGATTGCGGTCAGGCCGACAACATCAGGCATCTCGCGGGCCAGTATGTCCCGCACCTGATCGTCGGAAAGGTTGTTCGTCATGGCATCGACGAAACGAACGTCGGTATATCCGGCGTTTCTCAAGGAACCGGCGAGATAAGCCGCCCAGCTCGGCGGCCAATTGCCGGCAATCTCGGCGCCGCCAGAATGATAGTTCGGATGAATGAGAAGGATGCGCACCTTATCACCTCCCGCCAACCGTTGAGGACCGAAGCCCCCGGATTTGGGGGAGACGCGTTCAACGGGCAACATGACAGAGCGTCCAGCGATGGCCCCCAGGCTACTGTCCAATTATTTTGATGTCCAATTAAATTGACATACAGAGCCGCTTCGCCTCATTCTTGAACCGTTCCGGGGCGTCCGCCCCGGGCCGGCCGCCCGGGTCCACCGGGGCCGGCGATGTCATGGTCACCTTTCCGATACGGTGCGACAGCCATGAAAATTCCGTTTCCCTTTGCCGCCATCGTCGGCCAGGACGATATGAAACTGGCGCTTCTGCTTGTGGCGATCGACCGCACGATCGGCGGTGTCATGGTGTTCGGCGACCGGGGAACCGGCAAATCGACCGCCGTCAGGTCCCTGGCCGCCCTGCTGCCGCCGATGCAGGTCGTCTCGGGATGCCGGTTCAACTATCCCCCCGCAGCGGCCGGCAATTGCGGCCAGAGTTGCGACGAGGAGGCGCGCAGCCACTGCCATGACGTCGACACGGGCGCGGTTCCGGTGGTGGACCTGCCGTTGGGCGCGACCGAGGACCGGGTGGTCGGCGCCCTGGACATCGAACGGGCGCTGACGCGGGGCGAAAAAGGATTTGAACCCGGGCTGCTGGCCCGCGCTCATCGCGGCTTTCTTTATATCGACGAGGTCAATCTGCTGGAGGACCATCTGGTCGATCTGTTGCTGGACGCCGCCGCGTCGGGAGAGAACATCGTCGAGCGCGAGGGGTTGAGCGTGAAACATCCGGCGCGCTTTGTCCTTGTCGGCAGCGGCAATCCCGAAGAAGGTGAATTGCGCCCGCAGTTGCTGGATAGATTCGGGTTGTCCGTCGAGGTCCGGACGCCGTCCGATCTTGCCGAACGGATCGAAATTCTGCGCCGCTGCGACGCCTTCGAACGGGATCCCCAGACCTTCCTGGCCCATTGGGGACCGCGCAACCAGGAGATCCGGGAATTGATCGTCCGCGCCCGGGAGAGGCTGGAAACCGTCGAGGTCGACGACGCCGGGCTGGAGGCGATGTCGCGCCTGTGCGTCGCCACCGGAGCCGACGGCCTGCGCGGCGAGCTGACCCTGATGCGCGCGGCGCGGGCCGCCGCGGCCCTGGAGAACGTCCCGCGCGTCGACGACCGCCACATCCGCCGCGTGGCGCCGATGGCGCTGCGTCATCGCCTGAGGCGCGACCCTCTGGACGAGACGGGATCGGTGGTGCGCATCGAACGGGCCATGGCGGAGGTCATGGACGCATGACCAGTCCCGTCTTGTCGCCTGAACGACCGGTCCAGCCGCCGGAGAGTGCCGGCGACGGGATCGGCCAGGACGCCCGGGACGCCGACCGCTGGCAGGATGCCCTGGCGGCGGCCGCGCTATTCGCCGTCGATCCCGTCGGACTTCGCGGCCTGGTGGTCAGCGATGGCCCCGGCCCGGTTCGCGATCGATGGTTCCGTCACCTGGAACAGCTTCTGCCCCCGGATCGTCCGGTCCGCCGGTTACCGGCCGCGACCGCCGACGACCGGCTGATCGGTTCGATCGATCTGACGGCGACCCTGGCGACCGGCCGGCCTGTCCTGCAAAAGGGCGTGCTGGCCGAGGCCGACGGGGGCATCGTGGTCATCCCCATGGCGGAACGCCTGTCGTCCGGCACCGCAGCCCGGATCGCCACGGTCCTGGACCGCCAGGAGGTGGCGCTCGAACGCGAGGGACTGGCCGAACGCCTCCCCGCCCGCATCGGCATCGTCGCCTTCGATGAGAGCGCCGGCCCCGATGAGGCCATGGCGCCCTCCCTCCTGGACCGGTGCGCCTTTCTGATCGGATTGGGGGGCCTCAGCCTGCGGCGCCTTCCGGCCCCACTTCCCGACAGGTCGGCGCTGGAGGCTGCGCGCGCCCGCCTCGCGGTCCAGCCTCCCCCCGCCGCCGAGGTGATCGAGGCTCTGGTCATAACCGGCGCGTCTCTCGGCATCGGACCGGTCACGGCACCGCTGCTGGCTCTGCGGGCCGCCGCCGCCGCCGCCGCCCTGGCCGGCCGGGACGCCGTCACCATCGAGGACGCCCGGCTCGCCGTCCGGCTGGTTCTGGCTCCACGGGCGCGGATGATCCCCGAAGACATGCCAGAGCCCGAGCCCGACGCCGATCCGCAAACGCCGGAGGATCACCGGCCGGACACGCCGCCCCCGGACAATGCCGGCCCGCCGGAGCCGCCGCCGACGGCGGAGTGGGCGGAAATCCTGCTCGCCGCCGCGAGGGCCGCGCGCCCGGAGGGCCTCGTCAACCGCGTGACGGGAGACTCCTCTCTCCGCCATCCGTCCAGACAAAGCGGTGGCGGATCGGTCGGGACCGTGCCCACGGGCGGCAGACCGGCCGGCACCCGCATGGGAACGCCCCGGTCCGGCGCCCGGCTCGCCCTGGTGGACACCATCCGCGCCGCCGCGCCCTGGCAGGCATTGCGCCGGTCGGAACGACGACGGGCAGGAGGCGATGTCCCGGACGACCGGATCCTGTTCCACCGGACCGACTTCCGGATCCAAAGGCTGGTCCGGCGACGCGAATCGACCATCGTCTTCTGCGTCGACGCCTCCGGATCCACGGCGTTTCACCGTCTGGCGGAAGCCAAAGGCGCTGTCGAGCTGGTCCTGGCACAGGCTTATGTCTCCCGGACCGCCGTGGCGCTTGTGGTTTTCCGGGGGCAGACCGCGGATCTTCTTCTTCCACCGACGCGGTCGCTGCCGCGCGCCCGGTCGTTGCTCGCCAAGCTGCCCGGGGGCGGGGGGACACCGCTTGCCGCGGGAATCGATCTGGCCGTTCTGACCGCCCTGGCGGAGCGGGCCAGGGGAAAGGACCCGTTGATCATGCTGTTGACGGACGGACGGGCCAACATCAGCCGCGATGGTGTCGCCCGGCGGCCGGGCGCCCAGGAAGATGCCATGGAGGCGGCGCGGCATGTGGCCCGTAACCGTGTCGACGCCATTTTCATCGACACCGCGCCACGCCCCCGCGCGGAAGGACGCCTTCTGGCCGAGGCCATGGCCGCGCGTTATGTCGCCCTGCCCTATGTCGACGCGGAACGGGTCCGCGACGTCGCCCTGACGGCGATGTCCCAAAGAGCCGCACTGTCGCAGCGGGCCGCGTCCCCGGCCGGCGACCGATGACCTGGGCCGTCGACTGGAACCGTGACGGAGCCGACTGGCCCAACCGCGAGGCCAGCCGGTTCGTCGCCGCCGACGGGCTCACCTGGCATGTTCAGATTCTGGGAAATGGCCCGCCGCTGCTTCTGCTTCACGGCACCGGCGCTGCCACCCATTCCTGGCGGGATCTGGCCCCGCTGCTGGCCCGCCATTTCACCGTGATCGCCCCCGATCTTCCCGGACACGGGTTCACCGATCTTTACCCCCATCAGAATTTGTCCCTGCCGCGCATGGCCGCCGCCGTGGCGGCGCTGCTCGGCGCTCTCGACATCCGGCCGGAGCTGGTGGCCGGTCACTCCGCCGGCGCCGCGATCGCCATCCGGATGACCATCGACGGAACCCTCGCCCCACGCGCCCTGATCAGCCTGAGCGGCGCACTGAAACCCTTTTCCGGACTGGAAGGCGTGATTTTTCCTGCGCTGGCCCGTCTGCTGTTCCTCAATCCGCTGGCCGCATCCCTGCTGGCATGGCGCGCCTCCGATCATGCCCGGGTGGCCCGGGTCATCGCGCAAACGGGGTCCACGCTCGACGATAGGGGCCTCGATCTTTATGTGCGCCTGCTTGCCACCGCGCGACACGTCTCCGCCGCGCTCAGTCAGATGGCCTGCTGGGACCTGGGACCGTTTCAATGGGAACTGCCGCGTCTGTCCGTCCCGCTGACCCTGGTGGCGCCGGAAAACGACCATGCGGTTCCTCCCGAAGCCGCCAGCAATGCCAGGGCGCGCTGCCCGGTGTCGACCCTCGTCCCGGTTCCCGGCCTCGGACATCTGGCGCATGAGGAGGCGCCCGGAACCCTGGCGGACATCATCGTCGCCGCCTGCGGCGGCGGCAATGCGGGCGAGCCCCGCGAGAAACATCATGAAGGGTGATCACAACCCATGACCTGTGAAAAGGAACGGCATGCTGTCGTGATCGGCAGCGGGTTCGGCGGTCTGGCCGCGGCGATCCGGCTTGGGGCACGCGGATACAGGACCACCGTTCTCGAACGACAATCCAGCCCCGGAGGGCGGGCCGCCGTGTTCCATCAGGACGGCTTCGTGTTCGACGCCGGCCCGACCATCGTCACGGCACCCTTCCTGTTCGAGGAGCTGTGGAGCCTGTGCGGCCGGCGCCTGTCCGACGACATCGATCTGAGGCCGCTCGACCGATTCTACCGCATCCTGTTCGACAATGGCGGACACATCGACTGTCTGGCCGACAGCGACGCGATGCGGGGCGAGGTCGCCCGCGTTTCCCCCGGCGATCTCGACGGCTATGACCGCTTCATGGCCCACAGCCGGGACATCTTCGAAGTCGGGTTCAAGGGACTGTCGTCGGTACCGTTCGACCGGCTGACCGACATGATCCGCGTGGTTCCGGACATAGTGAGACTGGGCGGCCTGCGCAGCGTTTATTCCACCGTCGCGCGCCATGTCCGCCATCCGCACCTGCGTTTCGCCCTCAGCTTTCATCCCCTGTTCGTTGGGGGCAATCCGTTCTCCACGACATCCGTCTATTGCCTGATTTCCTACCTGGAACGGCATCTGGGCGTTCATTTCGCGGTCGGAGGAACGGGTGCGCTGGTCCGCGGAATGATCCGCCTGATCGAAGGCCAGGGAGGCGCCGTCCGCTGCGGGGCCGATGTCGCCGAAATCCAGGTCGCGAACGGCCGCGCCACGGGCGTCCGCCTGACATCGGGCGACATCCTGGCCGCCGACGTCGTGGTGTCGAACGCGGACGCGGCCTGGACTTATAAAAATCTTCTGGCCGGGACGCACCGGCGGCGATGGAACGATCGCCGGTTGGAGCGGTCCCGCTATTCCATGAGCCTGTTCATCTGGTATTTCGGAACGCGGACGCGATATCCCGACGTCCCCCATCATTCCATCATTCTGGGTCCCCGCTACCGGGAACTCACCCGCGATATTTTCACCCGCAAGATCCTGGCTCCGGATTTCAGTCTCTATCTTCATCATCCGACCGCGTCGGACCCGTCCCTGGCGCCGCCGGGCTGCGACACCTTCTATGTCCTGTCCCCGGTCCCTCATCTGGACGCCGGAATCGACTGGGAAAGCCGGGCGGAATCCTATCGGCGGTCCATCGAGGAGCGCCTTTCACGCACCCTGCTGCCCGGCCTCGGGGACCACATCGTGACCTCGCGGGTCTTCACGCCGAAGGATTTCGAGGACCGGCTGCTCTCGGTCAAGGGGGCCGCTTTCGGCCTGGAGCCCGTCCTGACGCAGAGCGCCTGGTTCCGCCCTCACAACAGGAGCGAAGATGTCGACGGTCTTTTTCTCGTTGGCGCCGGGACCCATCCAGGCGCAGGAGTCCCGGGCGTCCTGTCCTCCGCCCGAATTCTCGACACCGTGGTACCGCACGCCCATGCGCTCTGCTGACGGCAGGTTCGCCGGCGCCGCCGACAGGACTCACTGCCGGAGCCGGATCCGGGTGGGTTCGCGGTCTTTCTACGCCGCCTCAATCCTGTTGCCCGCCCCGGTGCGCGAGGCCGCCTACGCGTTGTACGCGTTCTGCCGGTTCTCCGACGACCTCGTCGATCTGGGAGATGGAGGGCAACGCGCCATCGCCCATCTCCGCCACCGGCTGGACCAGGCCTATGCCGGAACGCCCGCGGGGCACCCCATCGACCGCGCCTTCGCCGATATGATCCTCCGCTTCGGCATGCCCCGCGCCCTGCCCGAGGCGTTGATCGAAGGGCTGGCCTGGGATGTCGAGGGCGTCCGATGCGATGGCATCACGGACCTCTATGCCTATGCCGCGCGCGTCGCCGGATCGGTCGGCGCCATGATGTGCGTCCTGATGGGGATCCGGGATGCCGCCGTTGTCAGTCGCGCCTGCAATCTCGGCATCGCCATGCAGCTCACCAACATCGCGCGCGACGTGGGCGAGGACGCCCGCGCCGGCCGGTTATACCTGCCCCGCGCGTGGCTGCGGGAAGCGGGACAGGATCCCGATGCATGGCTCGCCGATCCGAAAGCGACCCCCGCCGTGAGGGCGACGGTGACACGCCTGATCGAGACCGCCGAAGGGCTTTATGGCGCCAGCGGCGCCGCCATCGCCCATCTGCCCCGGCGTTGCCGGCCGGCGATTTTCGCCGCCCGCCACCTTTACCGGGAGATCGGATTGGAGGTTCTGAACCGTGAAGCCGATTCCGTCTCGGACCGGGCCCGCGTCCCGGGGTCGCGCAAGCTGGCGTTGATGGCACAGGCCGTCAAGGATGCGGTGACCACGGCACGGCGCCCCCTCTCCGGTCGCGGACTGCCGGAGGCCGCCTTCCTGGTCGAGGCGGTCCGGCATGCTCCACCGGCGGCAGGCCCCGCGATCCCGCCTCTGGGACCGTTCGCCCGCCGTGTCCTTTGGGTCGCGGAGCTGTTCGCCGCCCTGGAGGCGCGCCAGCGACAACCCGGTTGACCCCGACGGGCCGCCTCAGCGCCCTTACGCCCGAGCGGCGTTCGAGCATTGAAAAAGCGGATTTTTTCCGTTTGCGCACTGTCGCGTGCACGCGACCTTTTGAAATGGGTCTGCGCCCTCGCCGGGGGCGGCAAACCGCCGCAGACGGCCCCCTCAAAGGACGGCGCCATTGAGCGCACGGGGCATCCGGAACGGCAGCAGGACGCGGACCAGGGGAGACCGGAACCGCCGAAGCGAGAGGCTTTCGTGAAAGGCCAGAACCGGCAGTCCATAAAGAGTCGTGTCCACCAGTGAGCGGGCATAAAAGGGCGTGTCTTCCAGGGTCTTCAGAACCCGTGCCTGTGATGCCGGATCGGCGCGCGCGACTCTGGACAGCCTCCAGAGGGTTCGGGGAAGGGGAACGGCGGGAGGAGGAACGAGGGACCGGACGGCGCCGTTGGCGTCGAACCGCAGGGAGAGACAGGTGCGGCCCCCCTCCCTCCCCTCGGTATCGTAGAGCACCAGGGCTCCGTCACCGTGACGGGCGCGGGACCAGGACCAGCCGGAGAATCCCTTTTCCAGCGGCTCCCTGCCGAAATTGCTGTCGAGATAACCCTCTCCCGCCCAGGTCAGGGATGGATGGCGCAGGGAGACCTCGATGTGCGCGCGGGGAGCGATCGGTTGCCAGCCATGGCCACCTGCGCCGTCGAGCTGATAGCGTCTTGCCGGCTGGATCTGAGGTGTCAGCCGGACGACGCCCGCGATGCGCCGGGGCAGCGGCGCCGCCCGCTCATCGATCTGAATGACCAGGGTGTCCCCATGCCAGTGGAGCGCGCTGGGGCCGATTCTCAGACCGTCGGGGGACCGCTCCAGATCGCCCCGCCCCCGCTCGGTCATGGCCCAACGTCGCCCCCCCCTTCCATAGAGGGCGACATTGACGCAGCAGTGATTGAGCGGATCCTCCCGTCCGGACCAGGCATAGTAAGGCGAAAAGCAACTGCCGACGAAGGCGATGAGGGTGATGGCCTGTGTCCGGTCGTCGCTCATCCCGTCCACATACCACCAGCGATAGCCTCCTTGCGGAACGTCCGCGTCGAAACCAGGTCCTCGATCAGATGCCCGGCGGCCAGCCGTCCGGACAAGGCCGCCATCGGCACCCCCGCTCCCGGATGGGTGCTGCCGCCGGCCAGGTAAAGCCCGGGCACCGGTGTTTGCGCTCCCGGCCTCTGGAACGACGCCCGCCATCCATGTGTCGTCCGGCCGTAGAGCGCCCCCCCGGTCGCCGGGAACATCCGGTGGAAATCCCGCGGGGTCGTCACCACCATCTCCCGCGGGTCCCCCTCCAACTGAAGGCCGCACCGGCCCAGCATCGTCCGCACGCGGTCCCCGCATCGGGACATCTCCTCCTCATTGAACGTCTGGCTGCCGTCCCCGCCGTCCCGATCTCCCGTGGCCGGCGCGTTGATCAGAAGCAGCAGCCGTTCTCCCTGACCCGGCGCCCGCCCCGGGCGATCCTGCGCACAGAGGTAGACCGTAGGATCCCCGGGCACTCGCCGGTGTCCGAACAGATCATTGAATTCAGCCGCATAGTCGCCGGAAAAAAACACATTGTGCCGGGTCAGCGGGACTCCGCAGGGACGCGCGACCCTTGCCCAGGTGATCGCGGACAAGGAGCGGTGGCGTGTCACGTCGACGGGAGCCGCGGCCCGGACCGGCTCGCCGAAACATCCCGCCACCAGGGCGGCGGCGTCCGCATTGACGACGATCGCGCGCGCGGCGATCCGCTCGCCCGAGACCATCCGTACCGCGGCCGCGCGCCCTCCTTCGACCACAATCTCCGACACCTCGGCGTCATAACGGAATCCGACACCCAGGGTTCGCCCCAGACGCTCCAACGCGTCTGCCAGCCGCTGCATGCCGCCTTCGACGATCCAGACGCCCTCTCTCTCGACATGGGCGATCAACATCAGGGTCGCCGGCGCTCTGAAGGGCGACGATCCGCAATAGGTGGCATAGCGTCCGAAAAGCTGTCGCAGACGCGGATCCTGGAACTGCGCGCAAAGCGCGTTCCACAGGCTTTCGCAGGGACGCAGCCCGGCCAGCCGGCCGAGACGCGTCACGCCGATGCGCCGAGCAAGCGCGACAGGCCCGGCGCGGGCGGCGGTCAGGAACGGCCCCTTCAACGTCTGGTAGACGGACCGGGACTGGATACAGAAAGACAGGAAACGCGCCGCCTCCTGCATGCCGGCGAACCGCCCGACCGCATCGGCCGCCGCGCCCAGATCGGCCAGAAGATCAAACCGCCTCCCGTCCTCCCAGAAATGGCGGGCCAGGACGTCAAGGGGATGCAGCGTCACATGATGGTCGAGATCGGATCCGGCGGAACAGAACAGATCGTCAAACACCCATCGCATCGTCAGAACGGTGGGGCCCGAGTCAATCCGCCTTGCCCCCACCTGGCATTCCCGCATCTTCCCGCCCGGCCCCGCGGCTCGCTCGATGACGATCACCGGGAGCCCCTGACCAGCCAGGTCTATGGCACAGGCCAGCCCCCCGATACCCGCGCCGACAATCAGGATAGGGTCCCTTTCCATCGGTTCTCCCGTCCAGAAAGGCGATTGACGAAACCTCCCCTCGTGTTAGCATGTGTAAATCAATTTAGACACTAAAATGTGACATAAAAACTAGACACTAAAACGGGACACTCGAGATCTCTCGTCATTCGCAACAGGGGGAACGCCATGGAAACAGGCGAGCGTATCGAGGCAACTCTGACGCAGGCCATCCAGCGGGCCACCGCTGATCAGGCTCCGCCTCTGCTGGCGGCGGCGATGCGTCATGCGGTGTTTCCCGGAGGAGCCAGGGTGCGGCCGCGACTGACCCTGGCTGTGGCAGCCGCCTGCCAGGATTCGGATCCCGAACTGGCGGTGGCCGCCGCGGCGGCGGTGGAACTTCTTCATTGCGCCTCGCTGGTCCATGACGATCTCCCCTGCTTCGACGATGCGGCGATCAGACGTGGCCGTCCGTCCGTACAGGCCCTGTTCGGGGTTCCGGTGGCACTTCTGGCAGGCGACGCCCTGATCGTCCTTGCCTTCGAGACTCTGGCCCAGGCACCGGCCAGACTCCCGTCCAGGCTCGGCGTCTTGCTGACGGTGATCGCAAAGGGGGTCGGCGCGCCTGGCGGCATCGCCGCGGGACAGGCTTGGGAAAGCGAGCCCGACCCGCCGCCGGAACTGTATCGCCGGTGCAAGACCGGGGCCCTTTTTGTCGCGGCCGTCAAAGCCGGTGCCATCGCAGGCGGAGCCGACCCGGATCGCTGGACCGAACTGGGACTGCGGCTGGGAGAGGCCTATCAGGTGGCCGACGACCTCCTCGACGCTGTGGCGACGGGCGACGATTGTGACAAGCCGGTGGGGCGCGACATCGCCCTGGGCCGCCCCAACACCGTCGCCCGGCTGGGTCTTGATGGCGCGGTGCGGTGCCTGGAATCACTCGTGGACTCCGCTGTGCTGTCAATTCCCCCCTGTCGTGGCGAGAGGGAGCTGAAGGACCTCGTCAGGCTCCAGGCCTTGCGGCTCGTCCCGAAACATCTGGCCCACCGGGCCGCCTGAGGCCGTTCAGGCCGGCGGCATACCCGTCAAACGGGACAAACCGTCCGGATATGTAATTTTTTATTGACATGTGAATGTGTCATTTTATCCTTACACTTGAGATGGACATTCAGGAGAGAACCGCAAAATCAGACACATGCCGGCGGGGAGCACCTTTTCAAGGCTCTTCCGTCCGTCTTCCGGTTCGGCGGGCCCCTGTCGGCGGGTCGGACGTTCCGTCCCGCCGACGGTCCGGAAATCCAGAGCCTTCGGTGGGGAAGGCGGGGTGACGAAAATCATGTCGGACAGCTATACCGTCGCAGTGGTCATGGAAAGCCCGCAAAGTCTGTCGCTTCGCGAAGTGGCGCTGACCCCCTTGGGGCCGGAGGACGTCGCGGTCGATATCGAGTGGAGCGGGATCAGCAGCGGCACCGAGCGCCTTTTGTGGACCGGCCGCATGCCATCCTTCCCGGGCATGGGGTATCCGCTGGTGCCGGGCTATGAGTCGGTCGGCCGGATCGTTGATGCCGGTCCCGCCGCCCGGACACGTATCGGCGACTATGTTTTCGTCCCCGGAGCGTCCTGCTTCAAGGACGCCCGAGGATTGTTCGGCGGCGCCGCCAGACGGCTGGTGGTTCCCAGTGCGAGGGCCGTCGCCATCGATACCCCGGTCCCGGAGCAGGGAGTCCTGATCGCCCTGGCGGCGACGGCCCGCCATTGCATGAAGGGGGGCCTGCCGCCCGATCTGATCGTCGGCCATGGGGTCCTGGGGCGGCTTCTTGCCAGATGGACGATCGCGGCCGGTTTCGCGCCGCCGACCGTCTGGGAGCGCAATCCCGACCGCCGGAACTGCACCCCGGACTATTCCGTCATCGATCCCGAAGACGACGACCGGCGCGACTACCGCGCCATCTATGAGGCGAGCGGGGATTCCGCCGTCCTTGATGAGCTGATCGGGCGCCTGACGCGGGCGGGTGAGGTGGTGCTGTGCGGATTCTATGACCGTCCGCTCAGTTTCGCCTATCCCCCGTCCTTCCAGAAGGAAGCCCGTATCCGGGTCGCCGCCGAATGGACCCGCCATGACCTGAACGAGACCATCGCCGCCATCGCCAAGGGCCGCCTGAAGCTCGACACACTGATCACCCACCGGCGGGACGCGACCGATGCGGGAGAGGCCTACCGGACCGCCTTCGGTGATCCGTCCTGTCTCAAAATGATCCTGGATTGGAGGAACTGCGCATGACCATCGCCATGGCAGGTCAGGGCAGACCGATCGAAGAGCGTGCCGCGGCATCCCCGGCGGCGTCCCCGAAGCCCCAGATCATTGCGATCTACGGCAAAGGCGGCATCGGCAAAAGCTTCGCCCTGTCCAACCTGTCTGTGATGCTGGCGGGCCAGGGCAAGCGGGTCCTGCTGATCGGCTGCGACCCCAAAAGCGACACGACCTCGTTGCTGTTCGGCGGCCGGTCCTGCCCGACCCTCATCGGGACCTCCCATCGCAAAAAGCAGGCCGGCGGGGACATCCGCATCGAGGATGTCTGTTTCAAACGCTTCGGCGTGTTCGCCATGGAGCTGGGCGGCCCCGAGGTCGGCCGCGGCTGCGGGGGACGAGGCATCATTCACGGTTTCGAACTCCTCGATCAGTTGGGATTCCGGGACTGGGGCTTCGATTTCGTCCTGCTCGATTTTCTGGGGGATGTCGTCTGCGGCGGATTCGGGCTGCCGATCGCCCGCGATCTTTGCCAAAAGGTGATCGTGGTGGGGTCGAATGACCTGCAATCCATCTATGTCGCGAACAATGTCTGCTCCGCCGTCGACTACTTCCGTGCGCTGGGGGGAAACGTCGGTGTCGCCGGCATGATCATCAACAAGGACGACGGCACCGGAGAGGCCCGGGCCTTCGCGGATGCCGTGGGCATCGAGGTCCTGGCCGCGATCCCGGCGGACGAGGATATCCGCCGCCGGTCGGCGAAATATCAGATCGTCAGCCATCCCGGCGACCGGTGGGCGCCGTTGTTCGAGACCCTGGCCGGCGCCATCGCCAAGGCCCCGCCGGTCCGTCCGAGACCGATGACCCATGACGGGCTTCTGGGACTGTTTTCCGATGACCAGACGGGGCGGGATGTCACGCTGGATCCGGCCACACAGGAGGATATGCGGGGAGGCGTCACCGTCGTCAGACCATCGCTGGAGGTGCTCTATGACGAGCCCTGAACCTGCCACCGGGCTTTTAGAGGACACCCCGATCGTGCCCGGTAACGACACTCCGCGGTGTGATCACCATCGGCCGGCCGGCCACGCCGTCCACGGGCAGCCTCAGAGCCTGTGCCCCGCTTTCGGCTCCCTGCGGACCGGGCTGCGCATGCGGCGAACGGCTGTGGTTCTGGTCGGATCCGCCTGTTGCGTTTACGGTCTGACCTTCATCTCCCACTTTTATGGCGCCCGCCGGTCGGTGGGATACGTCCCCTTCGGTTCGGAATCCCTTGTCACCGGCCGTCTGTTCGAGGACATCCGCGCCGCGGTCATGCGGCTGGCCGATCCGGCGCGGTACGACACCATTGTCGTGATCAATCTCTGCATTCCCGCGGCGTCCGGCGTCCCGCTGCATCTGCTGCCGCGGGAGGTCAGCGGCGTACGGATCATCGGCACCGACATTCCGGGCTTCGGCGTCCCGACCCACGCGGAGGCGAAGGACGTGCTGGCCGCCGCCATGCTCGCCTATGCCCGGGCGGAAGCGGAACGGGGCCGGGTGGCGCCGCCGCCGACGCGGGGCGACAAACCGGCGGTGGCTCTGCTGGGCGAAATGTTTCCGCTGGACCCGATGACGATCGGCGCCCTGCTGGAGCCGATGGGACTGAACGCCGGTCCCGCCGTCCCGACACGCGACTGGCGCGAACTCTATGGCGCCCTCGACTGTCCGGTTGCCGCTGTCCTGCATCCGTTCTATGGCCTTTGCGCCGATCAGTTCGAGATGGCGGGCCGGCTGGCTGTCGGGTCCGCGCCGGTCGGCCGGGCCGCCACCGCGTCCTGGCTCGACGGCATCGGAGCCGCCCACGGCCTTGGTCGCGCCGTGACCGATCGCGCCAAAAACGCCATTCTGCCGGCCTTGAAGACGGCCCTGGCGGACAACCCGGTCAGGGGCCGGATCGTTCTCTCGGGTTACGAAGGTTCGGAACTTCTGGTCGCCCGCCTGCTGATCGAATGCGGGGCGGACGTTCCCTATGTCGGCACGGCCTGTCCCGGCACCCTCTGGTCAGACTCCGACCGGGACTGGCTGGAAGCCGAGGGGGTGGCCGTCCGCTTCCGGACCACATTGGAACAGGATATCGACGCCGTCGACCAGTTGTCCCCGGATCTCGTCATCGGCACGCCGGCTCTTGTGCAGCATGCCAAAAGCCGCGCGATCCCGGCCCTTTATTTCACCAATCTGATCTCCGCGAGGCCCCTGATGGGACTGCCCGGCGTTGCCTCCCTGTCCGGGATCGTCAACACCGCCCTGGCCGGCCAGGCGCGATTCCAGCGGATGGAGGACTTCTTCGCCGGCGTCGGAGAGGGGCCGACCGGAGGAATCTGGCCGATCGCCCCGGCCCCCCCCCGACGGGGCCGCGTCCGGACCGGATGCCGGGACGTCTCCGGGATCGCCGGGGAGGCGACAGGATGCTGATCATCGACCATGACCGGGCGGGCGGATATTGGGGCGCGGTCTATACCTTCGCCGCGCTCAAGGGGCTCCAGGTCGTCATCGACGGCCCGGTCGGCTGCGAGGCCCTGCCGGTCACATCCGTGCTGCATTACACCGATGCCCTGCCCCCGCGCGAACTTCCGATCGTCGTGACCGGCCTCGGCGAGGACGAACTCGGCAAGACCGGAACCGAACGGGCTTTGCAGCAGGCGCTCGCCTCGCTGGACCCCTCCTTGCCGGCGGTGATCGTCACCGGGTCGATCGCCGAAATGATCGGCGGTGGCGTTACCGCCGGAGACGACCGGATCCACCGGTTCCTGCCGCGCACCATCGACGAGGACCAGTGGCAGAGCGCCGACCGGGCGCTTCTGTGGCTGTGGTGCCGCTTCGGTCCGGACAGAATTGCGTCGCCCCGGCCACGGGCGGAGGGGCAACGCCCGCGCGTCAATATCATCGGTCCGATCTACGGCATGTTCAACATGCCCTCCGATCTGGCCGAGATCATCCGGCTGATCGAAGGGATCGGCTGCGAGATCAACATGGTCTTCCCGCTGGGAAGCGAACTCGCGGATATCGGCGGCTTGATCGATGCCGAGGTCAATGTCTGCCTATACCGCGAGTTCGGCCGCCAGCTTTGCGAGATGCTGGGCCGCCCCTATCTTCAGGCCCCGATCGGCTTGCATGCCACGACCGCCTTTCTGCGTCGTCTGGCGGAGCTCACCGGCCTCGACGCGGAGCCGTTCATCGAGCGCGAGAAACACACGACCATCAAGCCGATCTGGGATCTCTGGCGATCCGTCACCCAGGATTTTTTCGCCACTGCGAGCTTCGCCGTCGTCGCGACGGAAACCTATGCGCGCGGCATCCGCAAATTCCTGGAAGAGGACATCGGCCTTCCCTGCACCTTTTCCTTTGCGAGAACCGCCGGCACCAAGCCCGACAATGAGGCGGTCCGGCGGGCGATTGCCGAAAAGCCGCCACTGGTCCTGTTCGGCAGTATCAACGAGCGGATTTATCTGGCCGAAACGGGCGCGCGCTCGGTCTTCGTGCCGGCCTCGTTCCCGGGCACCATCGTGCGCCGTCATACCGGAACGCCGGTGATGGGCTATGCCGGAGCCACCTGGCTTCTGCAGGAAATCTGCAATGCCCTGTTCGAGGCCCTGTTCAACATTCTCCCCCTCGCGACCCAGCTCGACCGCGCCGATCCGACGCCTTCGCGGCTCCATCGCGAGACGCCCTGGAGCACCGAGGCGAGGAAGACGCTCGACCAATTGATCGCCCAGGAGCCGCTCCTGGTGCGGATCTCGACGGCGAAACGGCTGCGCGACACCGCTGAACGGCTGGCGCGGGAAAGCAGCGAGGATCTTGTCACCAGCGACCATCTGGAGCGGGCGCGGGTGATGGTACGGGAAAACGTGGCGTAAGCGGATGGCCGCAAACGCCACGCGACGGGTTTGGCCGGTTGTTCTCCGGCCAAACAGTCGGCAGGCCGGAGAACCGGACTGTCGATATGGCCGGGGCTTGTTGCCGCGGCGATGGAAGCCCCACTTTGGAGGTGAAGAATGGTTAGCAGAGATGAACACAGCGGGACCCTTTCGGGTCTCACAGAGGCAGAAGCCAAGGAATTCCACAGCATCTTCGTTTCCAGCTTCGCGGTATTCACCCTGATTGCCGCCGTCGCACATCTGCTGGTGTGGATGTGGCGTCCCTGGATTCCCGGACCCAACGGCTATTCGGCGCTCGAGTCGGGCGTGCATACCGCCCAGCTCCTGACCACCAGTCTTTTCGGATAGGAGCACCGTGACATGTGGAGACTCTGGACATTATTCGACCCGCGCCGCGTTCTGGTGGCCCTGGGCGTATTCCTGTTCACCCTGGCGCTTCTCATCCACTTCATCCTGTTGAGCACGAGCCGCTTCAACTGGATCGAGGGCGGGAAGGCCGTCAAGCCCGGAGCCCTGACCACCGTCAGCGACGTCGTCTTATCGTAGGTCGGAAGCCCGT
>WASQ01000065.1:145506-209369 GCA_009712185.1 Telmatospirillum sp.
CCCCCCCCCCCCCCCCCCCCCCCCCCCGCGACCCGCGGCAGACCGGTCCCACTCCCTTCGACCGGTCTGCCGCACCCTAACCAGGGATGGGTAGATGGCAACATCGCCAGCCGGCCGGGGGATAAGAAAATGGCACTGCTGAGTTTCGAAAAAAAATATCGGGTCCGAGGAGGCACACTCATCGGGGGCGACCTCTTCGACTACTGGATGGGGCCGTTCTACGTCGGCTTTTTTGGCGTAACGGCGGCGATGTTCTCCGCGCTCGGGACGGCCCTGATCCTTTATGGAGCCGCCCTGCAAGGCGTCTGGAATCCCTTCCTGATCACGATCAATCCGCCCGATGTGTCCTATGGATTGAGCATGGCGCCGCTCAAGCTGGGCGGCCTTTGGCAGATCATCACGGTCTGCGCCCTGGGAGCGTTCATTTCCTGGGCGCTGCGCGAGGTGGAAATCTGCCGGAAACTGGGAATGGGCTATCATGTGCCCATCGCCTTCGGAGTAGCGATCTTCGCCTATTTTGCGCTGGTCGTAATCCGTCCGGTCCTGCTGGGGGCCTGGGCCCACGGCTTCCCCTACGGGATTTTCAGCCACCTCGACTGGGTATCGACAACGGGATACGAATTCGGGAACTTTCACTACAATCCCGCCCACATGATCGCCATCACCTTCTTCTTCACCACCACCATGTTCCTGGCGTTGCACGGGTCGGTGATCCTGTCGGCCTCCAATCCCGGCCGTGGCGAAGAGATGAAGACGTCCGCGCATGAGGACACCTTCTTCCGCGATCTTCTGGGCTATTCGATCGGTCCGCTCGGCGTTCACCGCCTGGGACTGTTCCTCGCCTTGTCCGCGGTGGTCTTCAGCATCGTCTGCATCGTCATCGCGGGTCCCTACTGGACCGAGGCCTGGGACCAGTGGTGGCTGCCGCTCTGGCATCTGGTCGAACCCGGCACGGGCACGCCATCGCCCTATCCGGGCCCCGGAATGTGAGGAGGGACGCGTCATGGCTGGTTATCAGAACATCTTCACACAGATCCAGGTCAACGCCGGCACCGAGGACGGCGTCCCCCTTCGATCCGGCAGCTACAGGCGGATCGGGAAACCCTTCCTGTCCTACTGGCTTGGCAAGATCGGAGCGGCGCAGATCGGCCCGGTCTATCTTGGTAATCTGGGGGTTATTTCCCTGATCTTCGGTTTCATCGCCATCGAGATCATCGGTCTTAATATGTGGGCCTCCGTCGGGTGGGATCCGGTCAAGTTCATCGTCCATCTGCCCTGGCTGTCGCTCAATCCGCCCGCACCGAAATATGGGCTGTCCGTCATGCCGCCGCTTCAGGAGGGCGGCTGGTGGCTGATCGCCGGGTTCTTCCTGACCGCCTCCATGCTGTTATGGTGGTTGAGGACCTACCGGCGGGCCCGTGAGTTGGGACTGGGCACTCATGTCGCCTGGGCTTTCGCCTCGGCAATCTGGCTCTATCTTGTGCTGGGTTTCATCCGCCCGGTCATGGTGGGAAGCTGGAGCGAAGCGGTTCCGTTCGGGATCTTTCCGCATCTCGACTGGACGAACAACTTTTCGCTGATGCACGGCAATCTGTTTTACAACCCGTTCCACTGCCTCTCGATCGCCTTCCTGTATGGATCGGCCCTGTTGTTCGCGATGCATGGGGCGACGATTCTGGCGGTCACACGCTATGGCGGCGAACGGGAACTGGACCAGATTTCCGACCGGGGTACCGCGTCTGAACGCGCAGCGTTGTTCTGGCGCTGGACGATGGGTTTCAACGCGACAATGGAATCGATCCACCGCTGGGCCTGGTGGTTCGCGATCCTCACTCCGTTGACCGGCGGCATCGGCATCCTGCTGACAGGAACCGTCGTCGACCAGTGGCGCGATTGGGCGGTCCTGCACCACTACGCCTTCCCCGATCCCTATGTCGCCCCCGGCCTGCCGGTGAAGTGACGGAAAGGGAGACCTCCCGGACCCTTGACAGCGGCCCCGTCAGCGTTGACGGGGCCGCTTTTTCATGGCCGGATCCCGGTCAGCCGAACGGTCCGTTCAGCAGGACGACGTCGTAATTCAGGCGACAGGCAAGCGAAACCCAGGCCAGATAGGGCAGCAGGAGCACGCCGGCCCAGGGCGAACGGCGACGGATCACGACGATCAACGCCAGAATCGACAGCCAGAGCCCCATCCCCTCAACCAGGGCAAGATCCGGCCGCCGGATCTGAAAAAACATCAGGCTCCAGAGGATGTTAAGCAGGCCGTTGAACAAAAACAGGATGAGCACCGACTGGCGGTGGCTCCAAAGCCGTCTCGACGGCCCCGCCGGCCGACGCCAGGCCAGAACCCCGGCGATGGCGGTCAACAGAAACACCGCCATCCAGATGGCGGGAAAGGCGGCGTCCGGAGGCTTCCAGGCCGGCGTCCGCAGGCTTTGATACCAGGTTCCGGTATCGGTCAGCAGTCCGCCCGCCATCGCCACCGCGACGGCTCCGCCCGCCGCGACGATGGTGGCGCCCGCGGCCGGCGCCGCCGATTTCCTCATGTCCTCTGGAATCCCAGCAAATGGGCTATATCCTGGACAAGGATCCGAAGATGCGCCCCCGGCCGGGTCCGGCTCAGACGCTTATTCATATAGGCCTCCCAAGTCAGACGCTGCACGTCCGGATCGGCGCACATGGCGACAAACCGTTCCCGCCGCGCGTCGCTGCCGTACCAGAAATATTGCATGGCCCCCAGGATCCGGAACACCAGCCCGTGGGTCTTCATGAAACGCCGGCGGGCCTGGCCGAGGGCGCGCGGATCGCCGGATTCCAGGAACGCGTGGACCGCCTCGGCGGCCAGCCGGCCTCCCGTCATCGCATAGAAGATGCCCTCGCCCGAGGCCGGGGCGACCACCCCGGCCGCATCGCCGGCCAGAACGACATCCTTTCCATTATCCCAGACCTTCAGCGGATGGGCCGGAATGGGGGCGCCCTCTTCCCGAAGGAGGGTGCAGTCGGCAAGCCCGGAGCGCCGGCGCAACGCCGCCACCGACCGGCGCAGCCCGAATCCCTTGCGGGCACTGCCGACGCCGATGCTGAGGGTGGCGCCGTGGGGAAAGATCCAGCCGTAGAAATCCGGTGAAACCTCGCCGTCATAAACGATGTCGCAGCGGGATCCGTCGTAGCCGGCAACGCCATCCAGCGGACTGCGGAGGATCTCATGATAGGCGAACACCACTTTCTGGGGACCTCGCCCCGGTATCTCCTGCCTGGCAACCTGCGACAGGGCCCCGTCGGCACCGATCACCGCCAGGGCGCGAAGCCCCAGCTCCGGCTCGACGCCGGCGGCATAGGCCGACCGGTAGACAACACGGGGCAGTGTCTGGCCGTCACGATCGATCCTGAGAAAACGACCGGGACAGGAGACCACGCCGACCGCCTCCGCCCGGCGCCGCAACCAGGGATCGAACCGGGCGCGATCCACCATCCCCACGAAGCCGCCGTCGATCGGCATGTCCACCATCCGGCCGGAAGGCGACATGATCCTCGCCGCCCGGATTCGTGCCGCCAGAAGATCCTGGGGAACGTCGAAGTCGGGCAACAGACAGGGCGGCACGGCTCCGCCGCAGGGCTTGACCCGTCCTCCACGATCCAGCAGGGCGACGTGATGGCCCTGCCGGGCCAGTTCGAGGGCGGCGGTCGCCCCGGCCGGCCCTCCTCCGACGACGACGACGTCGAAAACCGGATCCAGGGTCATTTCAGGAAGCCTCCCGTCGCAAAGAGCGTCACGAACCGTCTTGGAGCAACCGGCGTCAACTCCGACGCGGGTTGCTCCAGCGGTCATTGAAACCGCGGCCACGCAAGGGACGCGCGGGACACGTCTCCTGGAGTCCGCCTCGTCGAGACATGATCCGGAGAAACCAGTGGAGACCGTGACGCCGACTGAAAACGTCCCGCCCTCAAAGAGTGTCTCTCAGCGCGCCTCCCGGGATCGCGGACGGCGACGCCCCCTCGTCCGCATGATCCAGTCGCAGAACCAGAACCGCCGCCAGCAGGAAACAGAGGCCTTCAGCGGCGAAAACGATCGCGAAAGCCAAAGGTCCGGTTCCCAGCCACTGGCGCATGACCGACAGCGCCATGGCGCCCGAGAATCCGCCGAGACCGAATGCCGCGGCCTGCGCCGCCCCCCAGACACCGACCCGGATCCCCTCCCGCGAGGACCGTCCGCGTCCGGCGAAGGACATCATCAGTCCCAGGGCCGACACGGCGAATCCTCCATTCGCCGCCCCCAGCGCGAACACCAGCGGCGTCAAAGGCCAGCGGAAAAACCCCGCGGTCCCGAGGGCCGCCAGCGCCAGTGCCGAAACGACACAGCCGGCCATGGCGCCCCGGCGCATGAAGAGGGTCCGGTCCCCCTTCAGGGCGCTTCCCGCCAGGCCCGCCAGAACCATTCCGGCCAGCACGCCGGCATGCTGGACCCCGGCCAACTGTGTCGACCGCCCCAGGGACATGCCGAAGACCAGACCGGCGAAGGGTTCCAGAATCAGTTCCTGCGCGCTGTAAGCCAGCATCGAGACGAACACGAAAATCGTGAACCGGCGGGCCAGCGGCTCGCGCCAGGTCTGCGACAGGATGGCCAGAAAGCCAACCCGCCCCGCCTGCCGGTCCCGGATATCGGACGTCGCGGGCTCCCCGATGCGCGCCTCGACTCCCCGCAATGCCAGCAGCACCAGGGAAAAGCCGGTGGCGACGGTCCCGGTCGCGACGAACATCAGACGCTGGGGCGAAAAAGGATCGAGCAACTGCCCGGCCACGCCCGCCGTGACGACAATCCCCGCAATCATCATCACCCAGGCGATCGCCGCGGCGGCCGGCCTGCGATCCGGGGCCACCCCCTTGGACAGAAGCGCCAGAAGAGAGGTCCCTCCCGCTGACACGCCTCCGCCGATCATGGCATAAGCGACGACCCCCAGCAGGGTCGCCCAGCCGGGCGACGACGGCATGGAGATCGTCGCGTCCACCGCCAGCAGGGCACCAAGCGACAGCATCCCCATCCCGACGATAATCCAGCCGCTGCGACGTCCTCCCTGGTCGGATCGGTGCCCCCAGCCAGGTCTCGTCAACTGGACAAAATAATGCCAGGCGATCAGCGCGGCCGGCAGGGCGGCGGGCAATGCCAGTTCGACCACCATGATCCGGTTCAACGTGACGGTGGTCAGGACCGTGATCGCGCCGATCGCCGTTTGAACCAGCCCCAGCCGGACAATGCCCGACCAGCCCAGCCATTTTCCGTTCATGACATCCCTCCGGGCAGCGAGCGGACCGCAACGGCCGAAACCAGCATCCCCAGGACGTAAAGCGTGGTTCCGGTGGCGTTGTACCAGGGCGCGAAACGCCTGGGATCCTTCATCAGGCGCGCCATCAGACCGCATTGGACGATGATCAGTCCCCCGATGGACAAAGCGAACCAGGGCCGGCCCGAAAGGACCAGGACTCCGGCGACGAGAATTTGGGGCACGGTCATGACGCAGCAGGCGAAGCGGGCCGCGCGATCGGGCCCGAGGAGGACGGGCAACGACCGGAGTCCCATCAGGCGATCCCCCTCGATCGCCTTGAAATCGTTCAGGGTCATGATGCCGTGCGCCCCGACGCTGTAAAGCACCGCCAGAAGGATGCTGCGCCCGTCGGGACAGCCGCCCGCCACGACGGCGGCACCGGTAAACCACGAGAGCCCCTCATAGGACAGGGCCACGGCCGCCGGCCCCCACCAGCCGCTTTTTTTCAGTCGTGCGGGAGGGGCGCTGTAGGCCCAGGCCAGAGCCAGACCGGCCAGAGCGGCCAGGGCAACGGTCGGCCCCAGCATCCAGGAATACAGAAGCGACAAGACCGTCCCGGCGATGGCGATGACGAAGCCCCAGCGCCCGGGAATCCGGCCCGAGGGAATCGGACGCCCGGGTTCGTTGATGGCATCCACATGCCGGTCGAACCAGTCATTGACGGCCTGGCTCGTCCCGCAGACCAGCGGGCCGGCCAGAACGAGACCGGCCAGCACCATCCAGCCATGGGCCAGGATGCCTCCCGGGAAGGACATCGCATCGCGGGATGAAACCGCACCGCAGAGAAAGGCCCACATCGGGGCGAACCAGGTCACCGGCTTCACCAGTTCCAGGACGGAACCGACAGCGGGGAACATCTGCGAGGACGGGAAGACGTTCGAGCGGGCCATGACTGACAGCTTAAGTTGACAGTCAAAACATGTCAATTATGTTTGACACTCGATTGGCACAGCTCCCGGTCGGGTATCCGGCGCCCGGGAGCCGACAGAGTGCCGGCGCACCATGGTCAGGCGACGGAACCGGAGCGGATGTTCCGGACCGTCCGGCAGAACGGGGGAATCAGCTATCGAGCGAGGCCTCGGCTTCGGAGCTGCCGAAACCGAACCGGCTCAACTTTGAATAAAGGCTTTGGCGGCTCAGGCCCAGCATCTCCGCCGCGGCGGCACGATTGTTCCCGGTCAGATCGAGGGCTGTCCGGATGCACATCCGTTCGATGACATCGGTTGTCTCCGTCACGATCTCACGCAATGAGCTGCGCCCCACCAGCCGGGTCAGCTCTGCGGCGCTGCGGGGAAGCTGTTCCACCTCGGAGGACGGGACCGGAGAGATCCGGCGCGCCGGCCGGATCACAAAGCCGTGACAGGCCTCCAGACCGGCGCGAACCGACACGGCGGACAATTCCACCTCGGCCTGTTCACCATAGACCGTGGTCACGACGGTCCCGAAATTGCGGACCTCACCATGGTCGCGCAGATTACGCACGAGAACCCTGAGATCGACACCCGGACGGCCGAGGAACCGCGACAACGGCTGTCCCTTGGCGGCCTCGGCACTGGCAAGTTGCAGCAGTTCGAGAAAGGCCAGATTGACGTCGGCGATATTGAGCTGCTCGTCCGTCACGACAAAGGCATCGGGCACGCGATTGAGCACCTGGAGGAGCTGGCGCTTCGAATCATCGTCGGCCGCCGGCGCCTCTGTCCGCGTCGAACTGAGGCTGAGAACGCCATAGACGGCGCCATCCTGCCGGAACAGCGAGGCAACCGCCCTGAAGCCGTCCCTTCCGTCGGCGAGACGGACGGGCAAAGGGTCGCTCCGGGGGGAGGAATTCTGATCGTTCAGCAGGGCCGTGACGGCATCCCGGTACTCGGGATGGAACAGCTTCAGGACCGATTGCCCGCCCAGCGCACGGAAATCGACACCAAGCATGTTGCCGGCCGCCGGATTGGCGTCGACCACCTTGCGATTGGAGGGATCGACGATCAGCACGGCCTCGGATGCGATCTGGAACAGAACCCGGTACCGCGATTCCGCCTGCCGGAGACGGAGATAGTCACGCTCCATCGCCTGCTGGGCCTGAAGGACCCGCTGCTGCAAGGCATGTTCAGCGCGCAGATCGCGCCCGATGACGATGATCCGGCCGCCAAGGCCGGCGGCGACGCCGGCATATCGCAACGGCAAAGCGCCGCCCACCAGTTGCTGGTTGATTTCGCGCCAGCGAAAATTCGAGGCATCGCGCGCTTCGGTGAGGATTTCGGCCACCTTGACCCGGCCGTCCACACTGACGGTGTCGATCCAGCGGCGCCCGACGATCTCCTGGAATTCATCCTGCGGCAGGTCCGGCGCGGACACGGAGGCCGCGGAAATCACCCCGCCCCGGTCAACGACAAGGACAACATCGCCCACGGCCGAAACCAGGCGCGCCGCGCTGTCAGCATCCAGGTCTCCAATGGCGTCACCGGGAAGCAGGAGCTCTGGTTTCTGTTCTCCCTGGATTTCTTCGCCCGGTCCCATGTCATCCTTCATACGGGTTGTCTGGCCACCCTTCTCCTGTCGTCAGTATAAATCAGATTTTCAGCCGCTTCCACGGCATTAACCCCTTCACCGACGACCGTGGCCCCACTCACTCTAGATGCGAATTCAGGCTGATCTTTGAAGAGGCCCCCACCGACAATGATACTCAAATTACGATGGAGGGAATGCTTCCGGACCAGATGGATCAGGTTTTGTAAAGTCTCAAACAGATCCGGACCACTAATGGAAAAACCGACAATATCGAATTTTTTAGTACTTATGTGTTTAATTATCGTTGGCAATGATGCGTCGTAGCGGCTGTCCAGCCCCCACCCGGCCTGCAAGAAAAACTCCTGCACCATCAGCAGCCCGAACGTATGCTGTTCCCCGGGGACGGGGGCCAGAAAAATTCTCGGCTTTCCAAAGACCTGCGCCGGCATTCCGCCATTGTGCCGGCCGATCTCCAGCAGAATGCAATGCAGGCGCGAAAGAGAGAGGGTGACTTCCAGCATGCTGCAACGATCCTGCTGCCACAGCTCGCCGATCCGCCGGGCGACCGGCGTCAGGATGTCGAGATAGATGCGTGACAGCCCGATCCCCTGGTCGAGCAGCCTCAACAACGGATCAAGCAGCCGGGGCGTTCCATGCCCCGCAAGGATCAGGCGAACCATCTCGTCCGGATCCACGGCCAAGGCCGCCGCGGCTCCGCAGGGGCGCTCATCGTCTTGCGGAACGCCCTGATGGTGTTCCCCTGTGGTATCCGCGTCAGCGCTGGCGCCGGGATGGCCGTCGAACAGGCGAGGGATGATCTCCCGTTCGATCACGGAAGACAGCAGGGTGCAGGACAACGTCTTGGTGAGCCGGGTTTCGCTCACGCTCCCTCCAGCAGAAGAGGATTTCTCCGCCCCTGCCGGCTCGGATCGACAACAGCGGGCCATTTTTCGATCTCTGTTTGATCGTCCTGACACTTACCGTCACAGCAAAGCGTCAACCGTATTAGGCACATAAAACCTGACACAACACACCCCGACAAAAGAGATAGGCGCACGCGTCGTGGAAAGGTGGCCGGACCACGTCACGGGGAATCACCGCCCTCAACCGGGGCCCCGAACGCCCCTGATGCACCAAGACAATACATTGTAAATGAAAGATTTTATTGAGTATTCGAGAAAACCGCACCGCTCCCCACCCCCCACACCAGATATATGCCTTTTGTCATATTCGATGGTTTTTCCGATCCAAAAAATTTCCATACCCCTTCCAGGGGATTGAGCCTGATTGGCGTTTTTGGGGCCCCGGATTCTGATGTGTCATCTTTTCTAGACGTTAAGTTAAATTGACATCTCTCCAGGTAAGGAATTAAGCTCCAACCATCGTGAAGACCCGCTAGCCGTGGGGAGGGAAGCGATGGGGAACGCCGCGATGAAATGGCCGGAGGTCGGCCAGGATCTCCTTCCAGGCCGTTATTTCGGTTCCCGTCCATCCCGGCCGGACGGATCGGACGGGGGCGACGGGATCGTGGAAGACGGCGGATTTTCGATTGCCGATTTCCTGATCGGGCATTTCTCCTGCTGTCCCTGGAGTGCCACCGTGGGATCGATGGTGCCGCCGCATGCCCCTCCCCCGCCGCCGCGCCGCCCCCTCTACACGACCGAGGAGCGCCGGAGGCGGGACGCCACACCCTGGACCCTGGTTCAAGGCATTCTGGCCCCGATCCAGTTCGCTGTTTTTCTCGTCAGTCTCGGACTGGTCGTGACCTATCTCGCGACCGGACGGGGTTATGACATCGCAACGGCGTCGATCGTCCTGAAAACGCTGGTTCTCTACACAATCATGGTAACAGGATCCATTTGGGAAAAACGGGTCTTCGGCCAATACCTCTTTGCCCCGTCTTTCTTCTTCGAAGACCTCGTCAGCATGCTGGTGCTGGCCTTACATACCGCTTATCTCATGTTGCTGCTGTCCGGGCAGGGAACGCCCCGCCAGCAGATGGTCGTCGCGCTGGCCGCCTACGCCAGCTACGCGGTCAATGCGACCCAGTTCCTGCTGAAGCTGCGCGCCGCCCGTCTTGAGGGGCCGGCACCCGGTCGCGGGGTCGGGAGCCGCGCTGAATGACCGTGATTCCCGTCATGAACGAGGATTGCGCCTCCCCGGTCGCCGACGCCTTCCGCCGCGACGTCCGGCAGGAACGGGGGCCGCGTCAGATGTTTTGCGGCCTGGCCGGACTGATCTGGCTGCACCGGAAAATGACCGATGCCTTTTTCCTTGTCGTCGGATCCCGGACCTGCGCGCATTTTCTCCAGTCGGCGGGTGGTGTGATGATTTTCGCCGAGCCCCGGTTCGCCACCCTCCTGCTGGAGGAGCGCGACCTCGCGGGCCTGACCGACGTCGATGACGGACTTGACGACGCCGTTGCGCGGATCCTGAAGCGCCGCCCCGACGTCCGGCAGATCTACCTGGTGGGGTCCTGCCCGTCGGAAGTGATCAAGCTCGATCTTTCCCGCGCGGCCCGGCGCCTGACATCGACATATCATCCCCGCGTCACGGTCCGCCATTATGCCGCCAGCGGACTGGACACCGTCTTCACCCGGGGAGAGGACGCCTGCCTCGCGGCCATTGCCAGGGATCTCCCTGATGCCGCCCCCGGCGCCCGCGCGTCGCTCATCGTTCTGGGCGCCCTGCCCGATATCGTCGAGGACCAGTTCCGCCGTCTGTTCGACGCGCTGGGGATCGGGCCGGTCAGCTTCCTTCCCGGGAAACGGCAGGGTTCGCTGCCCGGCGTGGGTCGGGCAACCCGGCTGTTGCTGGCCCAGCCGTTCCTTGCGGAAACCACCCGGATTCTGGAGGCCCGCGGCGCGCTCCGCCTGCCCGCGCCCTATCCTATCGGGGTGGAGGGAACCAGCCTGTGGCTGAAAGCGGCGGCCGACGCCTGGGCGGTGGACGCCGGACGTTTCGACGCGGTGACGGCACCCGGGCGCGAACGCGGCATCCGGGCGCTGGAGGGTCATGCCGCGCTTCTCAGGCAAAGACGCATTTTCCTGTTTCCGGACTCGGAGCTGGAGATTCCCCTCGCCCGCTTTCTGTCACGCGAACTGGGGATGACCGTGATCGAGGCCGGCACCCCCTATCTGCACCGGACACTGATGGATGCGGAGCTTTCCCTGCTACCGGACGGCATCCCCCTGACGGAAGGGCAGGATGTCGACCGTCAACTGGACCGCTGTCGCGCCGCACGCCCGGATCTCGTCCTTTGCGGACTGGGTCTTGCCAATCCGCTGGAGGCCGTCGGACTGACGACCAAATGGTCGATCGAACTGATTTTCTCGCCCATTCACGGTTATGAGCAGGCCGGTGACCTCGCGCAGCTTTTCAGCCGCCCCATGACCCGCATGACAGCATTGGATTTCGGCCGATGAAGCTTGCGATCTGGAGTTATGAGGGACCTCCCCATATCGGAGCCATCCGGGTTGCCGCCGCGATGGAGGGCGTGCATTACCTCATCCACGCCCCGCAGGGGGACAGCTATGCCGACCTTCTGCTGACAATGATCGAGCGGAGGCGCACCCGCCCGCCCGTGACCTACAGCTCGTTCCAGTCGCGCGATCTCGGCCGCGACATGGCGGCCCTGTTCCAGCGGACCCTGCGGGAGACCGTCGACCGGTTCCGGCCGCGCCTTCTTCTGGTCGGCGCCAGTTGTACCGCCGAACTGCTGGGGGACGATCCCGGGGGGCTGGCGCGGGCGCTTGACCTGCCCGTCCCGGTGATCGCGCTCGATCTCCCGGCCAATGCGCGAAAGGAAAACTGGGGCGCGGCGGAAACATTTTACCAGATCGTCCGGACACTGGCGGACCGCACCCTGTCGCCGCCCCCGCGAAACGGACGCCGTCCCCTTTGCAATCTGCTGGGACCGACAAGTCTCGGATTCCGTCATCGCGACGACGTCATCGAGGTCTCGCGCCTCCTGGAGGCAATGGGAATCGACGTGGCTCTGACCGCTCCGATGGGCGCCAGTCCGGAGGACATCAAAACCATTGGCCGCGCCGACTTCAATGTCGTCCTCTATCCGGAAATCGCCGCCCCGGCGGCGGCGTGGCTGGAACGGACCTTTCATCAGCCGCGGATCGATACAGTGCCTCTGGGATACGGCGCCACCAGGGATTTTATCGCCCGCGTCGCGGAGGTTGCCGGAGTGGTCGCGCCGGACGCGATGATCGCCGGATGGTCCAATCTGCCCTGGTGGTCGCGGTCCGTCGACAGCACCTATCTGACCGGCAAGCGCGTTGTCATTTTCGGCGATACCACCCATGCGATGGCCGCCGCCCGGGTCGCGACGGACGAGCTTGGCCTGACGGTCGCAGGGCTTGGAACCTATTCCCGCGAATGTCAGGCCGTCCTCAAAGCCGCGGCACAGGATCTGGGCGCCGAAGCGCTTGTCACCGATGACTATCTGGAGGTCGAGGACTGGATCGGCCGCCTGCGGCCGGAGCTGGTCCTCGGAACCCAGATGGAACGTCACATCGCCAAACGGCTGGGGATCGCCTCCGCCGTCATTTCCGCTCCGGTCCATGTCGAGGATTTTCCCGCCCGTTATTCGCCGCAAATGGGTTTCGAAGGGGCGAATGTGCTGTTTGACAGCTGGACTCATCCGTTGATGCGGGGCCTGGAAGAACATCTGCTGACCATGTTCCGTGACGATTTCGAATTCAACGATGCCTCCGGTCCGTCGCATCTGCCTCATGCCATCCCGTTTTCAGGAACCGCCGCCGGACCGTCATCCGCAACCCCATCCACGCCGGCCCCGGTCTGGGCGGCGGAGGCGGAGCGGGAACTCGGGAAGATCCCTTTCTTCGTGCGCGGAAAGGCGCGCCGCAACACCGAACAATTCGCCAATGACCGCGGCATTGCCGTCATCACCCTGGGGACGCTTTATGACGCGAAATCCCATTTCGCCCGCTGACATCATTCCTGTGAGGGTGGCCCTGGTGACCCTGGACCGGCATATGGGCCGGGTGGTCGATCAGGTGAGCCAGTCCCTGTCCGGCGACTATCCGGGGTTGGAACTCTCGCTTCATGCGATGGCGGAGTGGGACAGCAATCCCGCCGCGCTCGACCGCTGTCGGGCGGATATCGCGACGGCCGATATCGTCTTCGTCACCATGCTGTTCATGGAGGACCATATCCGCGCCATCACCCCGGCGCTGGAGGCCCGCCGGCACCAGTGCGACGCCATGGTTGTCGCCATGTCGGCGCAGGAAACCTTCCGGTTGACCCGGATGGGCGGGTTCCTCGGAGACGCGCCACAAGGCGGCATGCTGGGGCTCCTCAAAAAACTGCGTGGGTCGTCGAAACGGACCGACAAGGCGCCTGCGTCCGGCGCGTCGCAAATGGCGATGCTGCGGCGATTGCCGAAAATCCTGCGGGTCATCCCCGGCAAAGCGCAGGACGTCCGGGCCTATTTCCTTTGCATGCAATATTGGCTTTCCGGATCGGAAACAAACCTCGCCAATATGGTGCGTCTGCTGATCAACCGTTACGCCGGTGGCGAGCGGTTCCCTCTCAGGGGCCGGGCGGAAGCGCAGCCTCCGGTCGACTATCCGGAAATCGGCCTTTACCATCCGGCGATCCCGGGCACCGTCAGTGCCCATGCCGATGCCCTGCCCCCGCCACCGGAGCCCTGTGCCGGCACCGTCGGCGTTCTGCTGCTGCGATCCTATGTCCTGGCCGGGGATCATGCCCATTACGACGGTGTGATCGAGGCGCTGGAAGCCCGGGGCCTGCGGGCCATTCCTGTCTTCGCCAGCGGGCTGGATTCACGCCCCGCGATCGAGAAATTCTTCATGGCGGACGGCCATCCCCAGGTCGACGCGATCCTGTCGCTGACCGGCTTCTCCCTGGTCGGCGGACCGGCCTATAACCATGCGGAAGCGGCACGCGACATTCTTGGCCGGATGGACGTCCCTTATGTTGCCGCCCAGGCCGTCGAGTTCCAGTCGCTGGAGGGATGGCAGACCTCCACCGCCGGCCTGACACCGGTCGAGGCCACCATCATGGTGGCCCTGCCGGAGCTGGACGGCGCCATCGCCCCCATCGTGTTCGGCGGGCGGTCCGAGGACGCGGACGGATCCCGCCAGATGCGGGCCTGCGCCGAGCGGGTGGACATGCTGGCGGCCCGTGTCGCCCGGCTGGTGGCCCTGCGCCGCACCGAGCGGCAGCAGCGGAAACTGGCGATCGTCCTGTTCAATTTTCCTCCCAATGCCGGCGCCACGGGCACGGCCGCCTTCCTGTCGGTCTGGGAATCGCTGTTCAACGTTCTCAAAGCCCTTGAAAAGGGCGGCTACGATGTCGCGGCTCCGGACCACGTCGATGCCTTGCGTCAGCGAGTGCTCGAAGGCAACTCCCGGATCTTCGGCGCCGATGCCAATGTCCATCTCCGCATCCCGGTGGAGGACCATGTCCGCCGCGAACCCCATCTCGCTGCGATCGAGAAGCAGTGGGGGGCCGCGCCCGGACGCCACCTGACCGACGGTCGCAACCTGTTCGTTCTGGGCGCCCGCTTCGGCAATGTTTTCGTCGGCATCCAGCCGGGGATGGGATGCGAAGGCGACCCCATGCGCCTGCTGTTTGACGGCGGATTCGCGCCGACGCACGCCTTTTCGGCGTTCTACCGATACATCCGCGAGGATTTCGGCGCGGATGCGGTCCTGCATTTCGGAACCCACGGGGCGCTGGAATTCATGCCCGGCAAACAGGTGGGACTGTCCGGCGCCTGCTGGCCCGACCGGCTGATCGGCGACCTGCCGAACTACTATCTCTACGCGGCCAACAATCCGTCCGAGGGCGCGCTCGCCAAACGGCGCGCCGCCGCGACACTGATCAGCTATCTGACGCCCCCGGTCGCGAAGGCGGGGCTCTACAAAGGTCTGCTCGATCTCAAGGCGACCATCGAGCACTGGCGCGCCTCCCCCTCCCAATCCCCGGAGGAGCGCGAAGATCTGCTGGCGCTGATCCAAGATCAGGCCTCCGCGCTGGATTTCGAGACCGAAGGCGCGATGGACCAGCCCGATCTCTGGGTGGAGGCGTTGCGAACCCGCCTCTACGACTATGAACAGACCTTGATTCCGGAAGGTCTTCACGTCATTGGCGTACCCATGTCGGCCGAGGCGCGGGCCGATCTTCTGGAGGCCGTCGCCGCCGCCAACTACGGCGTGACGCCTGATCGCCACGCGATTGAGGCCCTCGTCGGCGGAGCATCGGCAGAGCGGGCCTCGGCGCTTCAGAACAGCGCAGGCGAAGGCGGAACGGCGACAGAGGCCGGAACCGATCTGTTCCGGCATCTGGCCGACATCGACGCCCTGCTGGCGCGCGACTGGGAAACGCCCGCCCTTCTCCGCGCGCTGGATGGCTGCTTTGTTCCGCCGGTGGCGGGCGGGGATCTGCTGCGAAGCCCCGCCATCCTGCCGACCGGCCGCAACATCCATGGCTTTGATCCCTTCGCTCTGCCCAGCCGCCCGGCTCAGCGCAATGGCGCCCGGCAGGCCCGGTGCCTGCTCGACCGTCATGTCCGGGACGGCGCGCCGCTGCCCGAAACCGTCGCCTTCGTGCTGTGGGGAACCGACAATCTGAAAAGCGAAGGCGAACCCATCGCCCAGGTTCTGGCCCTGATGGGCGCCCGCGCCCGCTTCGACAGCTATGGGCGCCTTTCCGGCGCCGATCTCATCCCGTTGTCGGAGTTGGGGCGACCGCGCATCGATGTCGTCACGACCCTGTCGGGGATCTTCCGCGACCTGCTTCCCCTTCAGACCAGGATGCTGGCCGATGCGGCCTTCCTCGCGGCCTCGGCCGACGAGCCCCTGGACATGAACTTCATCCGGAAACACGCGCTCGCCTATCAGGCGGATCTGGGCTGCGACCTGGAGACCGCGGCGCTCAGGGTCTTTTCCAATGCCGACGGTGCCTATGGCGCCAATGTCAACCAGATGATCGATGCCGGCTGCTGGACCGATGGCGATGAACTGGCCGACGCCTATGAAAGCCGGAAATGCTTCGCCTATGGACGGTCCGGCCGGCCGTCGCGGCAACCGCGCCTGCTGGGCTGCGCCCTGAAGGATGCCGACGTCGCCTATCAGAATCTCGAATCCCTGGAACTGGGGATCACCACTATCGACCACTATGTCGATACGCTGGGCGGCGTCAGCCGCGCGATCCGCCGTGCCAAGGGCCGTGATGTGGCGGTCTATGTCGGTGATCGGACGCAGGAGCAGGGACGGGTCCGGACCCTGGCCGAACAGGTGTCCCTGGAGACCCGGACGAGGACGCTCAATCCGCGCTGGTATGACGGCATGCTGCGTCACGGATATGAGGGCGTCCGCCAGATCGAGGCCCAGGTGACGAATACCATGGGCTGGTCTGCCACCACCAGCCAGGTCGCCCCCTGGGTTTACCAGCGTATCAGCGAGACCTTCGTCCTGGACGAGGAGATGCGCAATCGCCTGGTGGATCTCAACCCCAAGGCCTCCGCCCGGATGGCGAACCGTCTCATCGAGGCTTACGAACGAAATTACTGGACTCCCGACCCGGCCACGCTGGAGGCCCTCCGGGCTGCCGGCGACGATATCGAAGACCGGCTCGAGGGCGTCCTGATGGCGGGAGAATGAGATGAACAGATGCTCCGCCATGCCGGCATTCCCGGCTCAGTCCTGCCAGTCCGCCGCCACCTTCGCCGAGGACGGGGCCCGATCCGGTCCCGATCCCGACCTCAGGATCGGTGATGCCCGGGTTTTCGCCGTCTATGGAAAGGGGGGGATCGGAAAGTCGACGACCTCGTCCAATCTGTCGGCGGCTTTTTCGAAGCTTGGAAAACGCGTCCTGCAGATTGGATGCGACCCCAAGCATGATTCGACCTTCACCCTCACCAAGCGGCTCATTCCCACCGTCATCGACGTCCTCGAGCAGGTGGACTTCCATGGCGAGGACCTGAGACCGCAGGATTTCGTGTTCGAAGGCTACAACGGGATCCTCTGCGTCGAGGCGGGCGGCCCTCCGGCGGGAACCGGATGCGGCGGCTATGTCGTCGGTCAGACGGTCAAGCTGTTGAAGGAGCATCGCCTTCTGGAAGACACCGACATCGTCATTTTCGACGTTCTGGGCGATGTCGTCTGCGGTGGATTCGCGGCGCCGTTGCACCACGCGGAACGCGCCCTGATCGTCACCGCCAACGATTTCGATTCGATTTTCGCCATGAACCGGATCGTCGCCGCGATCAAAGCCAACGCGCGGAATTATGATGTCCGGTTGGGAGGCGTGATCGCAAACCGAAGCGACGGCACCGATCAGATCGACCGTTTCGCACAGGCGATCGGCATCGAACGGATTGCCCATTTCCCGATGCTGGACGTCATCCGCCAGTCCCGCCTTAAAAAATCGACGCTCTTTGAAATGGAGCCCTCGGCGGATCTCGACCTCGTTCTCAACGAATATCTGCGCCTGGCCGCATCTCTGCTGTCCGGCGCCACAATCTATGACGCCCGGCCGATGAGCGACCGTCACATTTTCGATTTCCTGGGGTTTGACTGATGGAAACGACAGCATTCGCCAAACGCCGGAGCGTGCTGGAGGCCTATTTCGACCGCACCGCGCTCGATGCCTGGACGCAATTGACATCCGACGCCCCCGTCAGCCGGATCCGGGCCACCGGGCGGGCCGGACGGGACCGTATGCATGCATTGCTGCTGGACTGGCGCGGCCCCGACCTTGCGGGGAGATCTGTGCTGGATGCGGGGTGCGGCACCGGATCCCTGGCTGTCGAGATGGCGCAGCGGGGGGCCGGCGTTCTCGCCATCGACATCGCCAGCAATCTGGTCGAGATCGCGCGGCGGCGGACCCCGCCGGCGCGGGGCGGCGGATCCATCGAATACCGGGTGGGTGACATGCTGGATCCGGCAGGCGGCCCTCTCGATCATGTGGTCGCGATGGACAGCCTGATCCATTACGACACAGGCGACATCGTCGCCATCCTGGCGAGTTTCGCCCACCGCGCCCGGCGATCCATCCTGTTCACCGTGGCGCCGCGCACGCCGACGCTCGCCGCGATGCATGTCGTGGGACGGTTTTTCCCGCGGGGAAACCGCGCGCCGGCCATCGCCCCGGCCCCCCTCGACGCCCTGTTGCGCCGGATTGCCGCGACGGAGGACCTGAAGGACTGGCGCCCGGGCAGAAGCGAACGGGTGATCCACGGCTTTTACATGTCCCATGCCCTTGAGCTGGTGCGCCGATGAGCGCGCCGGCGCCGGCCAGGGGTCGGTTCTGGACCCGGATCGGTCTCCGGTTTCTGCCGTTCGCGGATGCGGCCACCACCGGCTTGCCGATGCCAAGGCTGTTGCGCCTGTCGCTGTTCCAGATCACCGTCGGCATGGCGATCGCCCTGACCATCGGAACATTGAACCGGGTGATGATCGTCGAACTCGACGTGTCGACCGCCCTGGTCTCCATCATGGTGGCCCTGCCTTTGCTGGCGGCCCCCTTCAGGACATTGGTCGGGTTCAAGTCCGACACCCACCGGTCGGTCCTCGGCTGGCGTCGCGTCCCTTATATCTGGTTCGGAACCCTGTTGCAGTTCGGTGGCATGGCGATCATGCCGTTCGCCCTGCTTGTGCTGTCCGGCGATAATGGCGCGCCCGTGCTGGCCGGACAGATCGCGGCGGCACTGGCCTTCCTGCTGATCGGCGCCGGCATGCAGATGACCCAGACCGCCGGACTGGCCCTGGCGACCGACCTCGCCCCGGAAGCCGTGCGTCCCCGCGTGGTCGCTTTGATGTATGCGATGCTGCTGGTCGGCGTCGTCGTCAGCGGTTTCGGCTTTGGCGTTCTGTTGACCGATTTCTCGCCGATGCGTCTCATCCAGGTGATTCAGGGTGCGGCCGCGGTGACGATGGTGGCGAATGTCGTGGCGCTGTGGAAGCAGGAGCCGCGCGATCCGGCGCGAACCAAAGGACGCGACCCGTCGGTTCCGGATTTCTGGACCAGTTGGCATCTGTTCAATGCGCAACCCGACACCCGCCGCTTCCTGGTGGCACTCGGTCTCGGCACGGTTGCTTTTGCGATGCAGGACACGCTGCTGGAACCCTATGGAGGCGAAATTCTGCATCTCGGCGTCGCGCAGACCACCCTGCTGACCGCCCTGATGGCGGGGGGAGCCCTGCTGTCCTTTGCCCTGTCGGCAAGGACCCTGATGCGCGGCTGCAACCCCTGCCGGCTGGCCGCACATGGCCTGCTTCTGGGATTGCCGGCCTTCCTCGCCGTGCTGTTTGCCGCACCGCTCGAATCGGCGCTGCTGTTCCGGGCCGGCGCCACCCTGATCGGGTTCAGCGTCGGGCTGTTTTCGGTGGGGACGCTGACCGCGGCCATGGCTCTCGACTGCCATGCCGGCAACGGACTCGCCCTGGGCGCCTGGGGGGCGGTGCAGGCCACGGGGGCGGGCCTGGCCATCGGTTCCGCCGGCATTATCCGGGATCTTGTCTCGCCCCTGGCGCTGCATGGACGCCTGGGCGACGCCCTGGCAGGCCCCGCCACCGGATATGGCGCCGTTTATCAGACGGAAATTCTTCTTCTCCTGGCCAGCCTCGTCGCGATCGGTCCGCTGGCCCGTCACTCAAGCCGAAACCGCTTATCCCGCACCGACGAGCTCGGATTGATCCATCTGCCGAGCTGACCGTTCCCGCGGAGGGAGGACACCATGGACTTTGCACATTCCGGGATCGATTTTTCCCTGGTTTCCATCTATGCCTTCTGGGCCCTGTTTGTGATCCTGATCCTCTATCTTCGCCGGGAGGACCGTCGCGAGGGCTACCCTCTTGAAGAGGATGGCAGCGGCCGACTTGTTCCGGCCGGCGGCGTCCTGTTCACCGCCCTGCCGAAAACATTCCGGCTGCCGCTTGGGGCGGGAACCGTGACAGTGCCCAATGACCGTCGCGACAGGCGTCCCGTTGCGGCGCGCAGGACCGCGGCCGCCCCTGGGTCGCCGCTGGAACCGACCGGAAATCCGATGGTGGACGGCGTCGGCCCGGCTTCCTACGCCGACCGCGCCAAGGTCCCCGACCTGACCCACGATGGCGCCGTGAAGATCGTACCGATGCGCGTGGCGACAGACTTCCACATCACCGATGGAGATCCGGATCCGCGCGGTATGGCGGTTCTGGGCGCCGATGGCAGGAAGGCCGGAACCGTGACCGAGATCTGGGTGGATCGGGCCGAATCGGTGATCCGCTATCTTGAACTCGCCCTGCCTGACAGCACGGACACGGTTCTCCTGCCTATGCCTTTCGCGCTGGTCGACCGGCGGAGAGGCCGGATCCAGGTCGACGCCATCACGGCCGCCCAGTTCGCCGATGTTCCGAAAACCGCCGTCCCGGATCAGATCACCTTCTATGAGGAGGACCGGATCGCGGGTTACTTCGGCGGAGGGTATCTCTATGCGACGCCGGACCGGACGGAGCCGCTTCTATGACGGAGCCGCATGACGAGTTCGAGTGCGAACCCATCCGGGGGTTGCCGGAACGGCCGCCCCCGGGGGAACACATTCTGTGGCAGGGGGCGCCGGCCTGGTGGCCTCTGGCGAAGCAGGCGTTCCATGTCCGGGCGGTGACGGCCTATTTCCTGCTCCTGATCGCCGGTCATGGCGCGTGGTACGCGCGGGAGACCGGGACCGCCCCCCTTCCGGTGATCATGTCACCGGTTCCCGTCGCCGTCGCGGCGCTCGCCCTGCTGCTGCTGGTGGCCTGGCTTGCCAGCCGGACGACCGTCTACACCATCACCAACCGCCGCGTGGTCCTGCGGGCGGGAATTGCCCTGCCGATCGCCATCAACATCCCTTTCGCGCTGATCGGCCGGGCCGGCCTCAGGATCCACGGCGACGGAACCGGGGACATTCCTCTCGGTCTCATGGGATCGGAAAGGGTCGGATATATCACCCTCTGGCCGCATGTCAGGCCCTGGCGCCTCAAAGCTCCGGAGCCGATGTTGCGCGCGGTGCCCGACGCCGTCGGGGTCGCGGAACTGCTGGCTGATGCCCTTGAGAAAGCCGGGACTGTCCGTGGCGCCCTCCCCGCCGCGTCCGGCCGCACCAACAGGCCATCCCCACGGCACCGTCCGGAAGCGGACGGCCCGTCCGCGAAGATGGGCGGACAGATGGCAACCCAATGAACGACGGAGTCCCGCGATCGATGTGTAATGCCAAAAATACAGGAAAAGTGTCAATTATAATTGACAAAAAGTCACAATATCCGTAGTCTGATTATATCGGATCATCAGTAGAAAGAATGGATCCGCTCAACATGCACATGTGATCGTCTTCCCTTATTCCTTGTCGACTTACCCCAGGACATTGTCCTGGGGTATTTCTCGATTTCGATCAGATGAAGCATGGGGATGATCAGAGTTTTTCTTCCGATGACGGCGACCGTCTGATCGAACGGGAGACCGAAAGATGAGTTCTCTCAACGAACGCCCTCTTTCCCCCCGGGCTCTGACGGCGGCCGGTCTGCTGGTTCTGGGTGCGCTGGCCGGCGTCGGTTTTCATCAATGGAGCAGCCGGGGCGACCGGCTCGCCACCGCCCCGGGCCACATCGATGCGCCTGCCGCCGTTCTTGCATCGAGAACGCTGCGGTTTGTCGATATCGGCGACGGGCCCGGCGCCTTTGCCGGCCATGTGCGCGTCTTCGATGAACGCACCGGCAGGGAATTGCCGGAACTTGCGGCCAATGAGGGCTTTGTCCGGACGGTTCTGAATGCCCTCTCCTTTGAACGGACAAGACGGAGCCTGGTGGCACCCCCGGTCTTCGATCTGTCGCTTTTTTCCGACAACAAGCTGGTGATGACCGACCGCGCCACCGGCTCCCGCGTGATCCTGGGGCAATTCGGTGCCAGGAACCGGGATGTGTTTCTTCGCTTCCTCGAACGGCCGGAGGTTTCCCGGTAATGCCCGACCATGGCGTGTCCTGCCTTTTCGTCATCCTGTTGTGGTGGCTCAGCACCGGACTGATCGTCCTGTTGTGCGCGCTCCCCCGGCGGACGTTTCCCTGGAGCCTGGGAGGATGGTCCCTGATCCTGGCGGCCGCCTTCCCCTGTCTTGCTGAAAGCGCGCGATCCACCGGCGATGTCGGGTCCTATCTGTCGTTTCTCAGTGCCATCGCCATCTGGGGGTGGCTCGAAATGGGGTTTCTGACAGGCTATGTCACCGGCCCCCGCAAAGTCCCCTGCCCCGCCGACGCCACGGGCTGGAGGCGGTTCCTGCTGGCCGTGGCCGCACTTCTCTATCACGAACTGTCGATCGTCGCGGTCGGCGCCCTTGTCCTTGTCCTGACCTGGGGGGCCCCCAATCAGACGGGATCCCTGACGTTTCTCATCCTCATGGTCATGCGGATCAGCGCCAAACTGAACCTGTTCCTGGGGGTGCCGAACCTTCCGGAGGCTCTGCTTCCGGCAAGGCTGGCCTATCTCAAAACCTATTTCCGGTGCAGGAAATTCAACCCGCTGTTTCCCGTGTCGATCCTGGGGTCGTGCCTGGCGGCGCTGCCGCTGGCAGAAAAAGCGTTGGCGTCCGACGCGCCGCTGGCCGTGGGATCGGCCCTGACCTTCACGCTTCTGGCGCTGGCCGTCCTCGAGCATCTTCTGTTGATGCTGCCCGGCCCCGAGCTGACGCTGTGGAAACGGGCCCAACCGTACGTGCGGACCGATCCTGTCGAAAAGGCGCCATCATGACGGCCCGCGTCGCCGCCCGGGCCAGCCCCCCCCGCCCCCGACCGGAACGACCGCGCGTCTCATCCCAACCGGCGGCGCGGGCGGCGCAGATCGATCCCGATCAGCGCCGCCCGGGATCAGACCGCCGCCAGAGGCCGGCTGTTGCCCTCCGGCACCGGCCGGGCGTCGGGAGCGATGACCGCGGCGACCGCCCCGGTACCCCGCGGATCCCGGATCATGTCGAGATGGGTCTGTCCGGGGACCAGGGTGACCGCGATATCCGGCCGGAGTCTCTGGATCAGCGGCGCGAAACGGTCGGCGTAGAACACTTCGTCGGCGGAGCCGACGATGACCGTCATCGGTTTTGCGGTCCTGCGGAAGTCACCGGCGACGTCGGCGCCCGGATGGAAATTCCGGGACAGCCGGTAGGAATTCGTCATGGGTGCGCCGGCCACGGAGGAAGGCTCAACCCCGAAGGTGGCGCCGGGAGCGAAGGCAATCGCCGGCAGTCCCTCGAACCAGTGGATCCCCAGCCGTTCGAGAACGGACAGGCCGATGATCCTTGGAATGAAGGGCACAACCCACCCATGGTGGTCCGGACGCTGGGTCGGAGCCCGATGGCCGAGATAGGGCGAGATCAGAACGAATCGGTCGAAGAGATGGCCGGCGGAGCCGCCCGCGACCCGCAGCACATAGCCCCCACCCGACGAATAGCCCGCCAGAACCAGGATCTTGCCGGGGTGGCGGCGGCGGATCTCAGCGGTCAGGTCGGCCAGGTCATCCTCAAGCTGCCCCGCATAGGCGATGTCGCCCGGTGTTCCGGACGCACCATGGCCCCGGATGTCGGGTGCGTACACGCAGCCGCCCCGCGCGCGGATGGCCTCGGCCAGGAAATGCATGGTTGCGCCGGCCCCGACGGAGCCATGGACCAGGATCGCGACGATGTCGCCATCACCCCGGTAGAAACGGAACGCCAGAGCCGTCCCGTCCCGGGCGGTCACGCTTTCGACCGGGGGAAGGCCGGTCGGGAAAGAAACGGCAATGGCATCCGCCCCCTCCGTCCCCGCCGATTTCGGCTTTGCCGTTCCGAAGATGATCATCGCGGCCAACAAAAGCGCCACGATCATCACCCCGATCAGGGCGATGACCGCCAGATTGGCAAAGGTCATGGACTCACTCCGTCATCATGGCGCGGACGCGCCTTTATGGGCGCACCCTTTGGCGCGCAAGAGACGCCGGCGCGACTCGGTGGGACCGTTATTCCGGGCACGCCCGTCGGCCGCCTTGCCGGCCGGACAGAACCGGGGGCAGCCCCCCTTTGTTCGGTCAGCCCGCATTCGCAGCCGGAGTCCCCGGGTCAGTTGAGAACCCGCGCCAGCAGAGCGCCGACCATCGCTTCCGTTCGCTCCAGCGATTCGATCAGCTCGGACGTCCCCCGCTGGGAGACTTCACGTTTCAGTAAATCCAACACCTGCCGCGCTTCCAGTAAATGGTCGGCGGGTATCAGGCTCGTGTCGATCAATTGCATTCCACAACCCCCCTCGACAGGTTGCCGCCCCTCACGCTCGCGCAACCTGGGGACGATGCAGCGGCACATCAAACTCTTTGGCTGGTCCACCATGAGGATCAATGAACGCTTGGACGGTTATCCCGCTATTTGTCATGGACATGATGGGGGCATCTTCGGTTTTTGTCCATGATATTGACGTATAGGCTGGACAAAATGGGTACCTTAAAAAATCTGTCCATACGCCCTCCGGCTTTCTCTTGCCCGACCGTCCGGGACGGCTCATAACGGGGAGGCAGGCTCATTGTCCGATGGTTCCATGCCACCCCGCGCCACCCCTCTTCCGCGTCCCGTCCCGCTCTCCGAAACCGATGGGCCGCCGCAGGACGACCTGACCCTTTCGAACCAGGCGCCCGGCGCGCCGGTTCCCGTCACCGCGCTGGAGCGGGAAACGGGCATCAGCAAGGAGGTGGCCCGAAAATGGGAACTCCGTTACGGGTTCCCGCGGCCCGAACGCAACGAAAGCGGAGAGAGGGTCTATTCGGCGGATCAGGTGGTTTCACTGCGTCTGATCCACCGCTTGCTGGGGGCCGGCCTGCGGCCCGGCAAGGTCGTCGGCCTGGACCTTCCCGCCCTGAACCGGCTGATCGAACGTCTGGGGCCGGATGGCGGCCCTTCGCCCTGGGCATTCTCGCAGCAGGTCATGGATGCTCTCCGCCACCATGATCTCGACCATCTCGAACATCTCTTGCGCGGACAGTTGAACCGGCAGGGATTGTCGACATTCGTCCGGGAAACCGTCGCCCGCCTCAATGTCATCATCGGCGACGCCTGGCTGCGCGGCGACATCCGCGTCTTCGAGGAGCATCTTTACACCGAGATCGTGCGCGGCGTTCTCCACGATTCCGTGCGTGTGGTCAGTGAACGCGCCGGCTCGCCCCGTATTCTGCTGTCGACGGCGCCCGGCGAGCACCACACCCTGGGACTGCTGATGGCGAACGCCGCCCTGGCGCTCGAAGGCGCCTGCTGCATCGGCCTTGGCGCGCAAACGCCGGTGGCGGAAATCGTGACGGCGGTGGACGCCTGTTCGATCGACATCGTCGGACTGTCTTTCAGCATCGCCTTTCCCGCGCGCGATTCCGCCCAATTCCTGCGGGATTTGCGCGGCCGGCTGCCCGGCCATGTCGACATCTGGGCTGGGGGACTTGGCGTTTCGCGCCTGCACCGCATCGCCGGAGTGTGCTTCATGCGGAGCCTCGAGGATGTCGCGCCGGCCGTGCAGGGCTGGGTCCGGCGGGAAACGACGGGCCAGTGCCCATGACCGGCCTGCCACCCCAGGCGGGCCAACGCCCGACGACGGAGCGGGCGGGCGCGGGCGGCCACCGGCGGCCCCGGTCGGATCTGCACCGCTGCCTGCGCGATGCGACCAAGGCGCTTCATCACCGCCTGGACCACCATCCCCTGTTGTCCGCGCTTGTCCGGCCGGGACTGACCATCGACCGTTATGGCGACGCTTTGCAGGCCCTCCAAGGGGTCTTCGCCGGCGCCGAACCTGCGATCGAAGATTTTCTGGCGGTCCGTCCGGGCCTGTTCGATTACCGGTCCCGCCGGAAACTGCCGGCGCTTCAGGCCGATCTCGCCGCGCTGGGACGCGATCCGGCCCCCCGGGCGCTCCGATGTCCCGCCCCCGCGTCGGTCGCGGACCTGATCGGACTGCTCTACACCGTGGAAGGAACCTCGCTGGGGGCTTACCATATCCGGCGCCATCTCTGTCGCCAGGGGTGGGACGGCCGGCTTCCCATGCGGTTTCTGACCGCCGACCCCGACAGAACCGACGGGGCATGGGCGGAGTTCCTGTCCTTCGCCGACCGGGCCTGCGCCCCCGGCGATCCCGCCCGGGCGGCACAGATGGCGGCGGCCATATTCCCGGCGGCGATCCGCCATCTCGACGGCTCCCTTCCGCCGTCCTCCGGCGATCGGGATCGGACAGTGTCGTCATGACCGGCCGGCAACACCCCCTTTATAACCCCAACGCCGGATCCTATCCGTTGCCGACGGACAAGCGCGAGATCGCGGCGGTGCTGCGGTCGGTGGACCGGTGCTATGACCTGCATCCCTATCTGGCGTGGCGCTACGGCGCCTATGGCGAGGCCTTCACCCGGTCCGACGGCGGATATCTGACGACGCTGTCCGGCCATGCGCAAAGCCATGTCACAGCCCAGGCCCTCTGGGTCGGGGAAATGCTGGCCTGCCGGGGAATGCCCCGGCTGTTCGTCGAACTGCATCTCGATCTTCTTTATGAGGAACTGATGGCGGAGATTCCGGGCCGGGCGCCCCGGTACCGGAAGCTGCAACGGGCCGCGGAGGCGCTCCGGAATGCCCGTCACCGCTGGATCGGCGCCGACGATGGTTCCACCCTGGCCCAGTCCTTCGACCGCACGGCCGGCGGCGCGATGCCCAATGCCGGCATCCTGATCGTCACCGCCGTCTGCGACGAGGCCTGGGGAATCGGCAAGGCGGTGCCCAGCCTGATGTCCTGGCTGGCCGACCCCGGCCGGTTCTCCCGGCAATGGTGCGATGCGGCCACCGACACACTGCGCCAGGCCCGCGCCCTGACCGGCAACGCCCCGGGAACCCCGCCGGTCCCCGGGGCCGTCGGCTCCTGACCCACCGGGCAAGGCCCCTTTCCGCCCTCCCGCCGCGAAAGCCCCTTGCCAGCGCCCGGCACTCACTCTAATTTGTCGCGCCAGTTCGACGGAACTGCCGGTTTAGCTCAGCTGGTAGAGCACCTGATTTGTAATCAGGGGGTCGCGGGTTCGATCCCTGCAACCGGCACCAGTCTTTTCCGTCCGCCCCACCTCGACGCCCGATAGCCCCGCGCAAAGCCGGGTCTCATCCGACCTTCCCTGCCGCCGAGGGGATTGGAGGGGGCATGATGCATAATGAAACAGAGCCGCCTTATTCCGGACATGGGCATGGACTATGGTCTTCATGTGGATTGGCCGGACGGGTGTCATGTGCCGCAAAGCGAACATCGCCCGCGCGCCCCATGGCTGACACCGGGTCTGGCAGGAAACCGGGCGCGGAGGAGTTGGAGTTTGTTGCCATGACGAGAATGTTTCGTGTCATCGCCGGCGGGAGGGGCACTCTCCTGGCGGCCGCCACCATTCTGATGGTCGCGTCCGCCGGCGACGCGCTTGCGCAAAGCCGCAGCATCGGGCTGGCAAACCCCGCCTCCCTGTTTTGCACCCAGCAAGGCGGCAAATCGGCCATCGTCACAGACGAGACCGGTGGTCAGCGAGGCCTCTGCCAGCTTCCCGATGGACGGACGATCGAGGAGTGGCGTCTGTTCCGATGCTCGAACCCGGACACGCGGGACCGCCAGACGCCCCCCTGCACCGATAATGAACGGTCGCCGAGGACATAAGCCTCTCCACCTCCGCGCCCTTTCCGACCCGGTCAGCGCGGTGCCACCTCCACCGGAACCGACACAACCCGTCCGGTCAGCGGATCGCGGACCCGAACCGTCCAGCGCCCGGGCGGATCGTTCTCGGCAAGCGGGACCGGCCACACCGCCGCCGTCTCTGTCCCGCCACCGTCGATGCGGGGATTGCCGCCATAGGCGGCCACCGGCCGGCCTTTCGGGGGCAGGACATCGACATGGAAAACATCCGTCGCCAGGGCCGGGCCGTCCGGCCGGCTGATGGCGACGGAAAATCCGCCACCCGGACGGATGGGCCGCTCTGCTCCCGCTCCTCCCGCCCCGTCGGGCGACGGAAGGGGGACGATGGAAATCCGGAGCGCCGGCAGTGGGGTCTCGGTCAGAGCCAGGAGAATAGGATCCGCCGGACCGATGGTCACGCTGATCCGGTCGCGCAGCGATCCGTCCGCCGAGACACCCTTCAGGCCATAAACATGAAAGGGCCGGGGAAGCAGAAGATCCGACGGCGTCACCCCCCCTGATCCGCTCGACACCCCGGTCGGACCGTTATCCGGCCCCGGGGCGGCGTGCGCCAGGAGTCCGACCAGGGTGACCGCTCCATTTTGCAACCGGGTGATCTCCACGCCCGCCGGAGGCACCCCGCCCCCCGCCAGTCTCAGGACCGGCGGCAGCCCGGCCCCGGACAGAAGCATGTCGAGCCTTGGACTGGCGCGACGCCGGGCGTCCGCCTCCCGCCCCTGGAACAAGGCGGGCGGCAACGGATGAAGGATGACATCCCGGAACGGCCGCCCCGTCCGGCGGCGCACATGGTCGTCGAACATCCCCGCCTCTCCCACCGCCACGACCACACCGCCCTCGCGGGCAAACGTCCGGATGGCACGGATCTCGGCATCCGAAAGGGCGATGGAGGATGGCAGGATCAGCAGACGCGGAGCATCCGGTCCGGATAGTCCGCCCTCCTCGATGGCCCGGCCCGACAGGAAGCGATAGGGCCGGCCCAGGGTTGCGACGACGCCGGTCAGCCGGTGCCGCAGAACGGTGAAGGCGTCGTCGGGCCGGTCGGGACGGCTGTCCCGGAACAACGAGCGCCCCCGCGTCCGGCGCTGTTCCAGGATCCAGTGCGCCCGCATGCTGGCTGGCGAATAATGGATCGCCACCGGCGCCGGAACCGGCTCGCTGTTGATCAGCAGCGCACCCAAACCGGTCCGGATCGCCATGAAGGTGTCATCCAGCGACGCCGCCCGGAACCCCGGAAAGCCGTAACGATCCGCGAAGTCGCCACCACTGTCCCACAGGATCAGGCCCCGGCTGCCATGCAGCAGTTCCCGCCAGATGCGGTGCCGCTCCGGCGGACCGCTGCCGAAACTGGTGGCCACCACCATTGCCCGGGGATTGAGGGACCGGACCAGATCGCGGTTGTCCCCGGACAGTTCCAGCAGATCGACCGCACGGGACAACCGGTCATAGTCGTAACCGCCCCAGCCCGCGGTCTGCCCCCCCTCCAGGGCCGCGACCGCCTCCGGATCGGCCGTGTGGACGGCTTCCGCCCCGGCCGCCAGGGCCGCCGCGAAAGCCTCATCCATCCAGGCGCGGAAGTCGGCCCAGGCGGCGAAATTGTCACCCCTGTGGCGGATGGCCTGACGGGCGGTCCAGGGCATGACGGCGTCCCATCGGACGAAATCGGTGCCCCAGGCCGCGTTCAGAGCGGCAAGGCTGTCATAGCGGAGCCGGAGATCGCGGCGGAACGCCTCGAGTGACGGGGGGGAAAAGTCGAAATCCCAATAGGCGGTCAGATCCGCGATGCCCGTCTCGTCGCCCAGATTGTAATAGAGGGGCCGGAACGACCGGTGCGCCGCGACCGCGTCGGCCAGCCGCTGACGGACCATTGTGATCCAGGCCTCGTCCGACAGACTGGGATCGCGCCGCAACGCTGCGGGACTGTCCGGGTGGGCGAGCCATAACGCCTTGACCTGCTGAAATTTCCAATCCACCGGGTGATCCGGGGTCCAGCGGTGGTATGGGGAATAAAAATCGGTCGCGATGTTTTCGACATACCAGCCCAGTCCCGCCGCCAGAAGATCGCCTTCCACACCCCGGGCCGGATCGGGCGCCCCACCGCGGAAGAAGGTTTTTCCGGCGCTGACGCCGAGATCCGCCAGGGTTCGCCATGCCGCCGGGGTTTCCGGCTGCCACATGACGATCCGGTAGTCGCGCCATCCCCTGCCGCGCGGCCGGACGAAGAAAAGCGTCTCCGCCTCCTGCCGGGGACCGGCATCATCCCCCGCCACCGGAGAAACGCTGACCCGCAACCGGTTCAGCGGCGTCACCGCCCGCCCCGGATCGAGGAGGAGCGGGATCTCCCATGGTCCCCCCAGGTCCAGACCCTGTGAACGGGTTTCCACCACCCGGCCGAGCCCGTCGGTCCATCGCAGGGTCAAACGCGACGGGGCGGAAAGAGGCAGGTCAAGGCGAAGCGTCGCGATGGCCGCGACCTCAGGGTCCAGCACCGGCCCCGGCAATGACAGGGTCGCCGCAAGGACGGATCCGGGATACAACGCCATCGCCAGAATCGTCCAACGCCAACCGCCCCGCCACCTGCCGCGCCATCTCCCAGGACCGTGTCCCGCCATCCCGAAGTCCTCCCGCCGCCGTTATCGCGGAAGGAATTGAAGCAGCTTTCTTCCGCCCCCGCCACAGGGGTGCCGGGAACGGCGGGAACTCTCAGGCCGGGATCACCAGATCGTGAACCGCGGCGCGCACGGCCTCGCGCCCTTTGGTCACATGCAGCTCATGCAGGCCCATGATACTGCGTTGCGAAAAAACGTAATTTCGCAACGCATTGAAACGGGCGGATCCCATTTCCTTCTCCGACAGGCCATAGTCCTGACGCGCGATCTCCTGCAACAGGGCGACACACCAGCCGGTGGCCGCGCCGGCGATCACCCAGTCGTGATCCCCGAGATGCGTCAGGAATCCTTCGATGTGACGAGGCAAGGGAACGGTCGCCCCATCCGGCCCCAGATAGCCCGCCGCCACGGGATCCTGGCCGGCGATGATCGCGGCCGCCTTCAGATAACCAACGGTCTTCGCCTCGTCGGCCGGAGAGCCGGGATGATCGTGGGCGGAGGCCTGCGCCACCACCACATCGGCCGGCAGGCCGCGATGAATGCTCTCCGCCACCCCCAGGATGTGATGGGCTCCGGTTCCGGCAACCGTATATTCTGTCAGCAGACTGCCGTCCGCCGTCCATTGGAAGACCCAGGGCTTGTGCTGGTCATGCAGAAGCTGCGAGGCCAGGATCACGTCGTGGTCCAGCTCGATGCCGATGGTGTCCCGATATCCCGCGGCCAGTCCCAGGGAATTGCGGGTGTTGAACGCGGTATGAACGCAAAGCCCGCCGGGATAGGCATGGTGGCCGTTGTAGGCGCTTCCCGGCGCGGACAGGAAGGGCTGCGGGGGCGTCGACGGATCCCTCGCGGGCGGGAAAAGCTGCGCGATGGTGACATCGCCGGCCAGCAGCTTCCGGGCGACCAGCTGGCGCCGGATCTCCTCCTTGTCGGCGTCGGAGCGGAACCGGTTCAGGATGGAGGGCGCCGGGGATCGCAGCACATCGAGAACGGTCCGGCGCAACTCCGGGCTGGCGATGCCGCCCGCCGCCGACTGGATGAAATCATAGGCTTCCGTCACGATCCGCGAACTCTTCGCCATCTCGACCGGGCCCATCGCCTGGCATTGCGCCAGGGTCAGCCGGCCGGGACCCTCCGCCGCCCGCGACAGTCCGGGGATCTGGGACAGGGCGGCGGCGGATGCGCCGCAGGCCAGAAGACGAAAACAGTCGCGACGGGACCAATTCCTGCTTCGCGGCAGACCGCTCATGACTCACCTCGATGGTCGAACTGATAATGTCGGGTCGAAACGGTGGACGCCTCCTGACAGACAAACCGGCCGCGTCCCCGCCCCCCGACCCTAAAGGGGAGACAGTCACCCCGGACCGCAAGACATATCCCGCCCGGCACGCTTGATTTCACAAAACTGAAAACAAGAAGGAACGGACTGGACACAGCGAATACTGCACTCCTGATGGCATCGGATCCCCATCGCCTGACGCCATGGACCTTTTTTCTCGGAACGATCGGAAGACATCTTTTCCATCCCGGCGGTCGAATGTCCGTCCGCACCATTGCATCACCCCGGGCAAAGACATACCGTTGTGCCCGGCCATTTCGCCATCTTCAACCATCAACCAAGGATGGATGTCCGTGCACAGCCCCCAGCAACACTCCCAACCGGCCCACGCCCTGCCAACCGGCCTGACCCTGCTTGCCATCCGTCAGCCTGACGGCGGAGAGACCCTGGCCGTTCATCTGGGCGACACCATCCTTGATCTGCGCGCGGCCAACCGGCTCCTCGACCGCGCCGCGCCCCTGGCGATCGAGGACATGCTGCGCGACGGGACGGCTCCGGCGGTGGCAGCCCTGGTGGAAGAGGCCCGCCGCGATCCGCGCGCCCGGGACGCTTTTCTTTCTGCCGATGGCATCCGTTACGGACGGCTGTTCACCCGGCCGGGAAAAATCCTGTGCGTCGGCCTCAATTATCGCCGCCATGCCCGCGAAGTCGGCATGCCGGTGCCCAAAAAGCCGGTCCTGTTCAGCAAGTTCAACAATGCTCTTTCCGCTCATGGTGACAGCATCGCGCTGCCGCCCGACGACATTTCGCGCAAGATCGATTATGAGACCGAACTCCTGGTGGTGATCGGCAAGGCGGCGCGATCCGTGTCGGAGGCCGAGGCGGGCGGTCACATCGCGGGCTATTGCGTCGCCAACGACCTGTCGGCGCGCGACCTGCAACTGGAAAGCGGGGGGCAGTGGCTGATCGGCAAGACACTGGATGGCTTCGCCCCGATCGGCCCCTGGTTCGTCTCGGCCGATCTGGTCGGGGATCCCAATGCGCTTTCCGTCGAGACGCGTGTCAATGGCGAGGTTCGCCAATCCTCGACGACCGCCGACTTCATTTTCAACGTCCAGCAGATTGTCGCCTATATTTCGCGGCATTGGACCCTGGAGCCCGGCGATATCATTTTCACCGGCACGCCGGAAGGCGTCATCGCCGGCATGCCGAAGGAAAAGCAGGTCTGGCTGAAGCCGGGCGACGTCGTCGAAAGCCGGATCGACCGGCTCGGCACGCTTCGCGTCACCCTGTCGTGACGACGCCGGTGGATCGCTGGCCGGACGCCGCACTGCTGCTGGTCGGGCACGGATCCAGCCGCATCGCGACATCGCGGCAGGTGACAGACCGTCTGGCCGAGGCCCTTGGCCGGCGCGGTCTGTTCGCCGAGGTCGCGGCCTGTTTCTGGAAGGAAGCCCCGTTTCTCTCGCTCGATCTCGTCGCCTCCCCCACTGTCTTCATCGTGCCCAATTTCGCCGGAGAGGGAATTTTCACCCGCGAGTTGATCCCCGAACGGCTGGGACTGACCGGTACGCACAGCCATCGCGACGGTCGTCACCTGATCTATACCCGACCCGTGGGCTGCCATCCCCGGCTGCCCGATCTTCTGCGCCGCCGGGCGGTCGGATTGTGCCATCACGACGGCCTGGCACCGGAAAAGACCTCCCTGCTGATCGTCGGCCATGGATCGCGGCGTCCCGGTACCGTGTCGGAAACACCGGAGATCGTCGCCGCGGCGCTGAGGGCGACAGCGACCTTCGCCGATGTGGCGACGGCCTATCTGGAACAGGACCCCGCGGCGTCCCTTTGGCGGGATCTGGTCTCGGCGCCCGACATCCTTGTCGCGCCCTGGCTGATCTCAGAAGGCATGCACGCCAGCGCCGACCTGCCGGGACTGTTCGGTCTGTCCACCCCGACCGGCGGACCGGTCGCCCTCGACGGGCGCCGGGTGTGGTTGATGGGGGGCATCGGACGCGAAGCCGAGGTCGTCGATATGATCCTGGATCACGTCCGCGCCGCCCAGGCCATAATCTGAACACCATTGTCCTCATTTGGGGATAGGGGCCTCCGCTCCTCCTTTCTATCCTGATCCCGACGCCAGGTTCGGCGTCCAAAGGCACAGGGAAAGGAGGCCCGTCATGGCATCGGCCACCATCATCGATCTCAGGACCTATCACCGGAACACGTCGAGCGATCTCTTCGTGTTCATCGGCGGCCGCATTGCCCGCATCGCGAGCCTTTCGAGCGCCGGACTGAGTATCGATCTGCCGGGTGAACTCGGCTTTGCCCGCAATATCGGCTTCTGGATCGTGCCCCGGGCGGGCCGGCATCTCGACGTCGCCCGCGCGCTGCCGGTCAACGGTCACATCGTCGCGCGCAACGGCCGGGAGATCCGGATCATCTTCGCCGCGATCAATATGGCGCTTGCAAATATCATCGGACAGTACGCGGCCGATGACGAGGATGAGTGGGACCCTTCGTCCTCCGCCCCCCCACTGGCGGCCTTCGGCCCCGGCGCGCTCGACTAGCGCCTGATGCCGATCTGTCACAGATCAGAAAGGGGATCAGGACTGATCCCGGGCCCGTCCCGCGCCGGGTTCGTCGCCCCCAGGCCGATGCTCGTATCGCTCGGCCATCGCCCGGCGTTCGGCCTTTCGCGGCCGTCCGGAATCCTGGGTCTGGGCCGCGTCGAGCGGCCGGCCCGCTTGACTGTCGCACCAACTCCATTGCCAAGCGCGCGGCTTTTGACTACCACCGGGAATGGTGCCGGACAGTCCGGCAGGGAGCATCCCGGTGAAATTCGCCATTCTGGTCAACGAGGCCCCGTTCGGCCATCAGGCGGCCCAGTCCGCGCTGTCCTTTGCGAGAGCGGTCCTGTCCTCCGGACATGATCTGGTCCGCGTTTTCTTTTATTGCGACGGCGTCCAGAACGCCAACCGGCTGGCGGCGCCCGGAAACGGCGAAACCAATCTGGTGCGGGACTGGTCCCGTCTGGCCTCGGACAACAACGTCGATCTGGTGGTCTGTATCGCCGCGGGATTGCGCCGCGGAGTGCGCGACGCCAATCTGGCCCCCGGCTTCCGCATCTCCGGCCTGGGCCAGATGGTCGAAGCGGCGGTACTGGCCGACCGGCTCGTCACATTCGGCGGCTGAGGGGAAACGCCCATGCGTCCGAAACGCCTTCTGTTCGTTGCCCGCTGCCCCCCCCATGGTGGAGCCCGTGCCGCAGAAATGCTGGATGCCGCCCTGATCGCCGCGTCGTTCGGCCAGGACGTCCATCTGGCCTTCCTGGACGACGGCGTCTTCCAGTTGCTGGCGGATCAGCAACCCGGGCCGGACGGCCCCCGGAATTTCGCGGCCGGCTTCGCCGACCTTGATGATTATGACATCGACCCCGTCTGGGTGGAACGCGACTCGCTCGGCGTGCGGGGCCTGTCGGCCGGGGATCTGATGATTCCCGTGACACTGCTCGACCGCCGGGATCTGGCGGAAAGGATGGCGGAGATGGATGTGGTGATCGGGTCATGAGCGACCGTCCGGCACCGCTGCACACGGTCAACAAGTCCCCCCTTGCGGGACCGGCGCTGCAAAGCTGTCTGGCCCATCTGACCGACGGGGCGGCCGTCCTGTTGATGGAGGACGGGGTCTATGCCGCGCTGGCGGGCGCCCTCTGCGCCGGGCTGCTGGCGGACGCCCTTCGGGATCATCCGGTCTATGTCCTGGGTCCGGATCTGGCCTTGCGCGGTCTGGCGGGCCGGGCGCTGGTGCCGGGTGTCTCCATTGTGGATTACGAAGGATTCGTCACACTGGCTACCCGCCATTCCCTGGTTCAGGCCTGGGTGTGATCCTGCCGCGACGGGCCTGGGTTGTCATCCGTCGCGGCAGTTCCGGCCAGGGAGCCCGGTCACTCGTCCCAGTCGGGCATCCCTGTCAGGCGTCCCAGTCGGGCGTCCCGGTCAGATATCGTTGACATCGACCACCAGACGACCGCGCACGTCCCCCTTCAGGATCCGTCCGGCCAGTTCCGGAAGGTCCTTGAGACCGGCCCGTCCGGTCAACGCGTCCAGCTTGTCCAGGGGAAGGTCGTGGGCCAGCCTCTCCCAGGCCGCGATACGGGCGGCCTTCGGGCACATGACCGAATCGATCCCCAGGAGGGCGACGCCGCGCAACAGGAACGGCAGAACGGTGGTGGACAGCTGATTGCCGCCGGCCAGACCGCAGGCCGCGACCGCGCCGCCATATTTGATCCCGGTCAGCAAAGACGCCAGCGTGGTCCCGCCCACCGCGTCGATGGCGCCCGCCCAACGCTCGACGCCAAGCGGCCGGGCCGGAGGCTCCGACAACTCCGCCCGCTCGATGATCGTGGTCGCACCAAGGCCCTTGAGATAGTCGTGCTCGCTGGCGCGGCCGGTCGAGGCCGCCACCTGATAGCCGAGGTTCGCCAGAATGGCGACCGCGACGCTGCCGACACCGCCGGCGGCCCCCGTCACCAGCACCTCGCCCTTGTCGGGCGTGACGCCATGAGACTGAAGCGCCCGAACCGCCAGCATGGCGGTGAAACCGGCGGTTCCGATCGCCATGGTCTGGTTCAGGCTGAGACCGGCCGGCTTTTTCACCAGCCAGTCGCCCTTGACCCGGGCCTTCTGTGCATATCCGCCCCAATGGATTTCGCCGACCCGCCATCCGGTCAGAACAACCTCGTCCCCGACCGTGAAGTCGGGGTTGTCAGACGCCTCGACCACACCAGCAAAATCGATGCCGGGCACATGGGGGTAACTGCGCACCAGCCGGCCCAGCCCCTTGATCACCATCCCGTCCTTGTAATTCAGCGTCGAAGCCTGCACGCGCACGGTCACGTCGCCGGCCGGAAGCCGGTCTCCGGTCAGGCGTTCGATCCGGGCGCTGACGGCGCCGTTCTCTTCGGTCAGGACAAGGGCGGAAAACTCTTCATTGCTCATCGAGCGACCTCCTGGTGGTGAAAATCTGCCGGCGGTTCCTGACCCCATGAGACGCGGGGGCCATGTTGCCGCCGTGGCAACGTCACGCGGTCCGCATGAGGAAGAAATCGACCGCCGCGACGAGGCGTTTCTCCAGCTCCGCCGGATCAGGGACGAACGTCCTGTCCATCAGGATATGGAGATGCCAGTCGCCGCGCACCAGCGCCAGAAAATGCACGGCCGCCGTCTCGGGATCGTCGATCTTCAGCCCCGCCCGCTCCGCAAGCTGGGCCATCAGGATCGTCGTCCGGGCCAGGAACTTGGACGGTCCCTCCGCCCACATGGTCCGGGCCAGTTCCGGCGATTGACAGGCCTCGGCCAGAACCGTCCGGAACGAGCCCATGGCGGCGCGATCGCAATGCAGCCTTATCATTCCCCGTCCCATCTGCATCAACACCTCGCGCGCGTCGACGGGCCCGTCGGGCAATGTTTCGGGAACGAAGAGGCCGAGGCGCCGCTTTTCCTCATTGATCATCGCGACGAACAGCGCCTCCTTGCTGGCGAAGTAGGCGTAAAGCGTCGTCTTCGAAACGTCCGCCTTCTGGGCGATCTGGTCCATGCTGGTCGGCCGGTATCCCTGGGCCATGAACAGGTCGCGCGCGGCGGCACGGATCTGCTGCTCCTTGTTCCTGCAGGACTGGGGCCTGTTCTCCACCGACATCGCAAAGTCCCCCTTTCACGGCTTCCACTGTCACCGGCATCGGGCCGAACCGGACTGGACTGAACGGTCCATTCCACTCTAGACAACGCCAAACCGCAAGTCTATAAGGAGCGGACTGGACTGAACGGTTCAGTCCTTTCCGCTGGATTCCCGTTTTGTCGCAGCCCGAAGCCCAAAAGGACCGCGCCATGTCTTCTTCGCCTCAAACCCCCGCCACCACCGACGGAGCGGGGGATACGCACCACCGGGCCGGACAGAACGCCGCCGGCAAAGGGTCCAACCGCGCGCGCCTGCTCCTTGCCGCCGCCGGGCTCGCCCTTCTCCTGGGTGGTGGTTGGTATTACCTCGCCACCAGCCATCAGGAAAGCACGGATGACGCCTTCACCGACGGTCGCGCCGTGACAATCGCACCAAAAATTGCGGGATATGTCTCGGAACTCGCGGTAGACGATAATCAGTTCGTCAAGAGCGGCCAGGTTCTGGCAACCATCGACGATCGAGATTACCAGATCGCGGCGAACAAGGCCCGTGCCAGTCTCGCCCTCGCCGAAGCGGAACTCAGCAGCGCCCGGCTCAACGCCCGCATCGTCCGGATCACCTCGCCCTCGGACCGCGCCTCGGCGGAGGCCCAGCGCATGGCCGCCGAAGCGACCCTGGCCCGGGCCGAGGCGGACTATCGCCGCCTGCGGCAGGTCGACCGGCGCGCCACCACCGAACAGGACATCGATCTGGCCACGGCCAATGAACGGTCCGCCCGATCCTCTCTGACCGACGCCCAGGCCAGGGCGCGCAAGGCGAATCTGGTGGAGGAAAGCGTCGCCACCGCCGACGCCGAGGTGGCGCGCGCGGAATCCCAGGTCGCACAGGCGAAGGCGGATCTTGGCAAGGCCGAACTTGACCTGTCGCACACGCGCATCCTCGCCCCGCAGGACGGGTGGGTGACCAAACGCGCCATCGAAAAGGGCGCCTATGTGCAGCCCGGGCAGTCGCTCCTCGCCGTGGTATCGCCCGACGTCTGGGTCACTGCCAATTTCAAGGAATCGCAGCTGCGCGACATGCGTCCCGGCCAGCGCGTCGAGATCGAGGTCGATGCCTATCCGCAGCTTCGCCTGACGGGCACCGTCGATACCATCCAGATGGGAACGGGGGCCCGTTTCAGCGCCTTCCCGGCCGAAAACGCCACCGGCAACTACATCAAGATCGTTCAGCGCGTACCGGTGAAAATCCTGATCACCCATGGCCTCAATCCCAAAATCCCTCTCCCCATCGGACTTTCGGTGGTGCCTACGGTGTTCGAGCAATGAACGCCGCGGCGCAGAAGGCGGCGCGCGAGACATGGCGGCCGGCGGCCAACCCGTGGCTGATCGCCCTGGTGGTCACGCTGCCCACCTTCATGGAGGTGCTGGACACCACCATCGTCAACGTCGCCCTGCCCCACATCGCCGGGACGCTGTCTGCCAGCACCGATGACGCCACCTGGACCCTGACCTCCTATCTGGTCGCCAACGGCATCGTTCTCACCATTTCGGGATGGCTGGGGAGCATCCTCGGCCGCAAGCGCTATTTCCTGATCTGCATCGGCATGTTCACGGTCTGCTCGCTGCTCTGCGGGGTGGCCACCAGCCTGCCCGAACTGATCCTGTTCCGGGCCGCGCAGGGTTTTTTCGGCGGGGGGCTGCAACCGAACCAGCAGTCCATCCTGCTCGACACCTTCGAACCGTCGCGGCGCGGCACCGCCTTTTCCATCACCGCCATCGCCACCATCGTGGCGCCGGTGCTGGGGCCGACGATGGGCGGCTGGATCACCGACAATTTCAGTTGGCGCTGGGTCTTCCTGATCAATGTCCCGGCCGGCATACTCGCCCTGCTGGCGGTGGCCCGGTTCGTCGAGGATCCGCCCTGGGCCAAGGCGCATAGGGGGCGCGGCGTCGACGGTGTCGGCCTTGCCCTGATCGCTCTCGGCCTGGGGTGTCTTCAGGTGTTCCTCGACCGGGGCGAGGATGCCGACTGGCTGGCTTCGCCGATGATCCGGATCTTTGCCGCCGCCGCCCTGGTCGGTCTGGTGGGGGCCGTCTGGTGGCTGTCCCGCGTCCGCAACCCGGTTGTCAATATCCGGGTGCTGGCCGACCGCAACTTCGCGCTGGGATCGCTGATGATCTTCGGCATGGCCATGGTCCTTTACGCCAGCGCCGTGCTGTTGCCCCAGATGGCGCAGGTCTATCTCGGCTATACCGCCACCTGGGCCGGGCTGATCCTGTCGCCGGGCACATTGGCGACCATGGCGATGATTCCAATCGTGCTGCGCCTGATGAAGAAGGTGCAGACGCGATTCCTGATCGCCACCGGATTTTTGATCCTGGCCGCGGCCCTGTTCTATGCCGGCACGCTTTATCCCAGTATCGACTTCCGGACTCTGGCCTTGATGCGCACGCTGCAAACCCTGGGGCTGGCGTTCCTGTTCGTGCCGATCAGCACCACCGCCTATGCGACGCTGCCGCCTCATCTGAACGGCGACGCGGCATCGCTTTACACCATGTTCCGCAATGTCGGCGGATCGGTTGGAATAGCGCTGTCGACGGCCCTGGTGACGGAACATACGCAGGTCCATATGGCCCATCTGGCGGCGCGCATGCCCCCGTTCGATCAGGCCTTCAACGCCGCCTTGCAACGGCACGGAGCCACCCTGATGGGACGCGGCGTCGCCCTGACCGAACAGATGTCGACGGCAGCCGCCTATCTCTATCACACGCTGCAAAGCCAGGCCGCGATCATGGCCTATGTCGACGCGTTCCACATCGCCGCCCTCCTGACCCTGGCCCTGGTTCCGCTGGCTCTGGCGACAAAGCCGGCCAAGGCCTCCGACGCCCCGCCCCAAGGACATTGACATGAAGGTAGAGACCCTGTTTTCCGCCCTTGGTATCGCTCTTTTCGCCGGCGGCTGCACCGTGGGACCGGACTATCAGCCCCCGGCCGTCGAGACGCCGGCGGAATGGAGCGCCCCCCCGGCGGGAGCGTCCGAGTCTCCTGTCGCCACACGCTGGTGGTCCGGATTCGCCGATCCGACGCTGGACCATCTGGTCGAACTGGCGGTCGCCAACAATCATGACGTGCGGATCGCAGCGCAACGGATTCTGGTCGCGCGCGCCGACCGGGTCAGTGCCGCAGCCGCAGGACTGCCGACCCTGTCGGCGAACGCCGGGGCCGGACGGAGCCGCCAGAGCAAGGCCATGACCCTGATGCCGGTCGGCGGCGTCGCCAACACCTTCCAGGCGGGTTTCGACGCCTCCTGGGAAATCGACCTGTTCGGTGGAACGCGCCGGTCGGTCGAGGCCGCCGACGCGGCCCTCGACGCGGCGGTCTGGGATCGCCGCGACGTCCTGGTCAGCCTGCTGGGAGAACTGGGGACCGGCTATGCCGCTCTCAGGACGGCGCAGGACCGGATTGCCATCGCCCGGCGGACCATCGCGGCGGACCGGGAAGGGCTGGATCTGGCCCGGGAACGCTTTCAGCATGGCCTGGGATCGGAACTGGACGTCGCCCAGGCCAAGGCCGAACTGGATCAGGTGGAGGCCGCGCTGCCGCCGCTTGAGACGATCGTGGCGCAGAAGATCCACGCCCTCGCCCTGATGACCGGGCGCCCGCCGGAAGCGCTGGAGGCCATGCTGGCCACCCCGGCCGCGGTGCTGCCGGCCCCGCCGACGCTTCCGGTCACGCTGCCCTCCGAGGTGATCCGCAACCGTCCTGACATTCGCCGGGCCGAACGGATGCTGGCCTCCGCCAATGCCATGATCGGCGTGGCCATCGCCGACAAATTCCCGAAATTCGATCTCGCTCCGTCGATCGGGGGCGAGGCCGGCCGGCTCAACAAACTGTTGACCGCATCGGGACTGGTCTGGAGCGTGGCCGCGAACGGGACGCAAAAAATCTGGTCGGGCGGCGCCCTGGACGCCGCGGTCGACAAGGCCGAAGCGGTAACGGAGGAAAACCGGCTGGCCTATGAACAGACCGTCTTCAAGGCGTTTTCGGAGGTCGAGGACGCGCTGAGCGCCCTTGGCAACGAACGCCGCCGGTTCGACAGCCTGCGCGAGGCGGTGGCCGCCAACCGCATCGCCCTGCAGCGCTCCACCGCGCTCTATCGCGGCGGGCTGGCCCCCTTCATCAATGTCGTCAACAGCGAGCGGAACCTTTATGCCACCGAGGACGCCCTGGCACAGAGCGACCTCAGCCTGACCGAGCAGACGGTGGCGCTTTACAAGGCGTTGGGCGGTGGCTGGCAGGTCGCGGCCGATTCACCTCCCGATCGGCCGGTCCCCGAAACCTCCCACCCCGCCGTCAGCGGACGAGAGGACGGCAAAAACGCGAACGGGGCGCCGCAGATCGGTCAACCGCGATAAAGCCCCCCGGCGCCGCCCGCGGGGGAGTGTCTGAAAAGGGCCCGGTCCCGGTCATGCGACCGCCCCCAGCCTTACCGCATGAGCCGGGACCGGGCCCTTTTCAGACACTCCCCCGCGCGGACGCCGTCCGCATCGGCGGTTATGCCGCCGGGCCGGTGAAAAATTCGAGAACCTCGGCGGCGGCCGTTTCCCAGGACGCCGCGGGCGGTGTCTGCCGGGCGTCCCGTCCCATCGACCGGGCCATGGCGTCATCGGTCAAAAGGCGGATCGTGACATTGGCGAAGGCCTCGTCGTCGGGAACGATCTGCCCGGTTTCGCCGTTACGGATCCGCTCATGCACCGCCCCCCTGGGCAGCGCCACCGCCGGCACACCCAGGGCCTGGCTTTCCATCAGGGTCCAACAGGCCATGTCGTCGGCATGGCCGGGGTAGAGATGCACGCGGGCCGACCGGTAAAGCGCCGCCATGGTCGCGTCACCGCCCGGGGCCACGATATCGACTCCCTCGATCGTTCCGATTTTTCCCATCATCGCCTGGATCTCCGGGGTGACCTCGCCACCGGCGCGCGCCCGGTCGAGCAGTGCGGAGACCACCAGCAACCGCGCATTCGGGACGGCGGGCCGGACCCGGACGGCCCACAGGTCGAGGACCTCGTCCAGTCCATGGTTCGGATGGGTGGTGATGATGGCGGTCGGCTCGGCCGCCGGCTCCTCCGGGGCGTCGGACAGGAAATCGGGACGGACGCCCGGCGTCACCACCGCCGCCGGCAGGCCTTCTCCGTTGCGCCATGCGGCCATCTGGGTGACGCCGACGAACAGAAGGCCGGGCCGGAAACCGTCGATCGCCTTGCGGGCCGGCTCCAACTGCCGGGCGGAGGCCGTCACCCACAGGAACCGCTTGCCGGCCAGCCGGACGGAGCCCAGCAGCGAAGGCTTCCGGAAGGCGACAAGGACATCGGTCTGCGCCGGAAAATCCTTTTCCAGCGTTTCCCAATGCGCCCCCTCGATCAGCAGCGGAAACCGCGCCCGGTTGTAGACATGCACGTCATGCCCCTGGCGCACCAGGGCGCCGGCCAGACTGGCAAAAGCCTTTTCCGCCCCGCCCAGCGCCCGCGTCGTCGGGGTGAAGCCGTCAAAGGGGATGGAATCATCGACCAGGGTGATATGCATGGGGATCCTTCAGTCTGCCGGGGCCCGGCGTCCGGGCCATGAGACTGGTATAAGGCGGCCTCTCCGGAGCCGCAAGCCGTGCCTCCGGGACAGGCGATGCGCGGGTGCGGCACCGGCTCGTCCGTCCCGCTACCGGTGGCGGCGCTCCGACGGATCGGTCCTGATACCCGGAGTGGGGCGGACATCCCGTCCGCCGTATACCCGGAGTGGGGCGGATATCCTGTCCGCCGTATACTCGGAGTGGGGCGGACATCCTGTCCGCCGTATACTCGGAGTGGGGCGGACATCCTGTCCGCCGTCCGGCAAAGCCGGAAATCCGGCATTTCCGCCGTTGCCGCGTCGGCGGCGGACGGACGGCCCGCCTCACCCGCCCGGGCTCGAATGTTGCGGCGCCACTGATCGAAGCCCCCTTGTCAAGACGGCCAGCCGGCGCCACGTTGAGACCAGACCCGACAGAGCGACGATGGACAATGACGAACGCCTCTTTCATTCCCCTGCCGCACCGGTCCCTCCTCTCTCTCGCGGGTGAGGACAGGGTGGCCTTTCTCCAGGGACTGGTGTCCTGCGACGTGGCGCGGGCCTGTGATGGGAAAGCCCTGTGGGGCGCCTTCCTGACCCCCCAGGGGAAATTTCTGCACGACTTCCTGCTGTTCGCGACGGAAGACAGGCTTTACCTTGAGACCGAAGCGGACCGGCGGGCGGATTTCCTGCGACGCCTGGGACTTTACCGGCTTCGCGCCCGGGTGACGATCGCGGCGGAGGACACCCTGCGCGTCTTGGCCGTCCAGGGATCCGATGCCGGCCCGGACCTCGGCCGGACCCTGCTGGCCGGATTGCCCCACGGAAGCCTCGTCTTTGCCGATCCCCGGTTGCCAGAGTCCGGGCTGCGCGTCTGGCTGCCGGGCGACCTCTCTCCCGCCGATGCCGCAGCCTCTCTGATTGCCGCCGGTCTCACCGAGCGTCCTTTCACGGACTGGGACAGCCACCGCATCGCGCTGGGTCTGCCCGATGGCAGCCGGGACATGGTCCCGGACAAGGCCCTGCTTCTGGAAAACGGGTTTGACGAGTTGGGCGGTGTCGACTGGCAGAAGGGGTGTTATATGGGCCAGGAACTGACGGCCCGGACGAAATACCGTGGCCTGGTCAAAAAGCGGTTGATGCCGGTGGCGATCAGCGGCGCAATTCCCGAACCGGGAACCCTGCTTCTGCAACAGGGGATGGAGGCCGGCGAAATGCGGTCGGCCTGCGGCCAGACCGGTCTCGCCCTGATCCGCCTCGACGCCTTCGCCCGTTTTCAGGAGGCCGGCGCCCCTTTGACCGCCGGCGCCACCCGCCTCTCGCCCCGCAAACCGGACTGGGCCGTGTTCGGGTGATAGCCGGACACGACGGGCCCGGCTCTTTACGCTTTGGTCGATCCCCGCGCGACACGTCCGCCGGATCGGCCAATGACCGGACAGAAACCTGAGAACGGTCAGAGACCGGAGGCGGCGATATGGATGGGACGTCCCTATCTCAGGGCGGCGTGACCGCCGCCCTGATGCGCCGGGCGGCATCTTCGATGTCCCTCAGGCTTCCGGGCGTCAGATGCCAGTTGAGGCGAAGGTCGTCCGACGCCGTGCGTGGCAGCACATGCATGTGGAAATGTCCGACGGTCTGGGCCGCGCCCGGGCCGTTGGCCTGAACAATGGAGAGACCCGCCGGCTGCAGGGCCCGGTCGATGGCGCGGGCGATCCTCTGCACTGTCACGGCCACCGCCTGCAACGCCGGGACGGAGACCGTGAGGATCGTCGCGGCATGTTCGCGCGGGATCACCAGCGCATGGCCGCGCGCCACCGGATTGATATCCATGAAGGCCTTGGTGAGATCGTCTTCGAACAGGGGAATGCAGGGAAGATCGCCGGAAAGGATCCGGCAGAAAACGCAATCCTGCGCGCTCGTCATCCTCGTCTCCGCTCTGGGGATCGGTGGGCCGTCACAATAGCGCATGTGCCGCTGGTCCGCGATTGCGTTGGTGTCGTGGCAATTGTGGCGCCGCCGCCCGAGTTGGATCGTAAAAACCTTTATAACCGGTTTTTCCGCCACAGAGCCGACACCAGCGGGCGCGATAACTGTTCCTGTCCCCGGGATGACCCGGGGCATCGCAGGAATGGAGCTTTACGATGTTCAATAAGACGCTTTCGGCTTTCGTGGTTTGCGGGGCTCTGGTCGGCGGCGCGGCCTTCGCGGCTGATCCCATCACCTCCCCCGCCACCTCCCCGGCGCCCGCCGCCGCCGCGACCGCGGCCCCGGCCGGTGGCGCCACCCAGGCGGTGAAGGACCACATGGCGAAGGAGACCGCAGTTAAGGAAACCGCGGTCAAGGACAGCGCCGCCAAGGAAAGCGTAACCAAGGATGGCATCGGCAAAACCGCCAGGGAAACGGCCAGTGTCGCCAGCCAGAAAACCGGAACGGCTGCGGTTTCGGCCGGGGAGCATAAAGACGCCCACAAGGCCGGCTCCGAAGTCACGGGCCACACCGGGGTGAGCGGCACCGCCGCCGGCACGGCCCCCAAGGCCGAAAGCCCGGCCAAGAGCAACTGATCCCGGAAGGGGGCGCCACCCGCGGTGGCATGGCGGCGGCGCCCCTGTCCCTTGTCCTGACACCTGACCTTTTCCCGACGCCCCTCTTTTCTCCCGTCCCCCTCTCTTCGACTGGCCGTCCGGCATCCCCTGCCGGGCGGCTTTTCTTTTGTCCCGCCGCGTCCGCCCCGGCGGCACATCGACGGTCCGGGGGATTACGAAGGCGCCGTGGCAATTGTGGCGGAATGGACAGACTTGGCGCGAAAACACCTTGAAGGCCGGCGTTTCCGCCACAGCGGCGACACGCGCCGGGGCGATAACTGTTCCTGTCCCCGGGATGATCCCGGGGTTGACACAAGGAATGGAGCGTTACGATGTTCAGCAAGACTCTTTCGGCACTGGTGCTGTGCGGATCCCTGGTCGGCGGCGCGGCCTTTGCCCAGACCCAGGGCTCCACTCCGGCGTCCGCTCCGTCCGGCACTCCGGCGCCCGCCGCCAGCGCTGCCAGCCAGAGCGGCCTGTCCCAGGGCGGCGCCACCACAGGAAACTCCGCCGGGAGCACCACCGGCACTGCCGCCGTTCCGGCGACAAAGGACCAGAGCGCCGTCACCGCTCATGTCGGGTCGCAGTCGCACAAGGCGACCAAAACCGCAAGCACGCATTCGAAGCACGGTCACAAGCACAGCGCCAGCCCGGCCAACAGCACCGACAGTGGTATGGGCGCGAAATCGGAAAGCCCGGTGAAAAGCAACTGACACCCGGGATCCCGTGACATCGCTGGGACGCCGCCGCACAGGACGCGGCGGCGTCCGGGGGTCACTTCCCGAACAGCCCGGAAAACGGATTGGACGATGTCCCGGGCGCCGGCCCGGTGTCGACGGTCACCCAGCCATTGGCCGTCCAGCGCACCCGTTGGTCGACGCGCTTCCACAATCCGTCGGCCGCATCCTTCCGGCGTCCCTCGGAAAAGATCAGGTCGGGCATCGACTGAAAGCGCTGAGGAGCGATTCCCAGGGTCCCGGCGCAAAAACCGTCGCCCAGCCGCGACCGCGTTCCATCCGTGCCGGGGGGGCCGAAAATCAGGAACAGAAACTGCCCGCACGGCGCCCGATAGGGCTCCCGCACGATCAGCAGGGTGTCCGACCGTCCGGCGGTGATGACGATGGCACGGGGATCGAGCCAGTCCGGCCACAGATCCGGATCCTCGCCGAACAGTCCCGCCAGCGCCTGCTCGGCAATCGAGCGATCGCCGGCGGACAGCGCGTCAAACGGCAGCCAGACCGCCTCCGCGGCGGCGGCCGGCCCTGAGGCGGCCAGCCACAAAGCGGCCAGCAGCACAAAAATCGTTCGGTTCAGCCAGATCATGCGGGTGACAGATATCGAGTGACCTCGGACAGGCGCCGGAAGGGCGTGTCCTCTCCATCCAACCCAAGATAGCCGGCGCGGCGCACGCCGTCGCGGCCAAATCGTTCCCGCACCGCGTCGATCAGCCAGTCCGACGCCTGCGCGTGACGGGCCCGGGCGAGCCGTCCGTCCTCCGCCAGGAAGCCGCGATGCCGGTCGACGGCATCGATCAGGTCATCAAGTCCATGCCGCTTTTCCGCCGACAGCAGAAGCACCGGGACATCCCACCCGTCATGGGCATCCGACAGGCTGAGAGCGCCAACGACATCGGCACGGGCACGGTCCGCCACCGCCCCCATGTCGGCTTTGGTGACCGCGATGATATGCGGGATCTCCGCGATCCCGGCTTTCATGAATTGCAGGGAATCGCCCGAGCCCGGCTGCACACACAGCACCACGGTATCGGCGACATCGGCGACATCGGTCTCCGACTGCCCGACGCCAACGGTCTCCACCAGGACGATATCGAACAGAGCCCGCATCACCACCATCGCCTGGACCGTCAGGCCAGCCAGACCGCCCAGGCGGTCGCGCGCCGCCATGGAACGGACGAAGACGCCCTGATCCTCCGGGTCGGTGGCAAGACGGGTCCGGTCTCCCAGCAGGGCGCCTTTGGACCGGCGCGACGACGGATCGACGGCAATGCAGGCGACGGTGAGGCCGCGCGACCGCCAGCCATGGATCAGTCCGTTCATCAGCGTCGACTTGCCCACGCCGGGTGGCCCGGTCATGCCCGCCACATGGGCGACGGGCGACCGGTAGGCCTCGGACAACAGATCGACCACGTCGGTGTCGTCCGGGGCCTTTTCAATCCGGGCCAGGGCGCGGGCCAGGGCCGCCTTGCCGCCGCTGCGCACCGACTCCAGGGTCAGGAGATCAGACATGCCGATCCTCCTCCCCGGGAATGGTGGCCGCTCCCGCCCCTCCGGTCGGAGGGCAACGGGAAACGGTCAGGTCAATGGCCCTTCTGCTCACACCCTGGTCCCTTTCCGGTCAGGCGGTGGCGTCCGAACGCTGGCCGAGGGCGGCCTGCGCCGCGGCCAGGCGCGCGATCGGCACCCGGTAGGGCGAGCAGGACACATAGTTCAGTCCGACCCGCTGACAAAAGGCGATCGAGGCGGGATCGCCGCCATGCTCGCCGCAGATTCCGAGCTTCAGATCCGGACGGGCCTTGCGCCCCCGTTCCGCCGCGATCTGGATCAGCTCGCCCACACCCTCCTGGTCCAGGCTGGCGAAAGGATCCCGCTCGAAGATTCCCTTCTGGCGATAGACCTCGATGAACGGACCGCTGTCGTCACGCGACATGCCGAGCGTCGTCTGGGTCAGATCGTTGGTGCCGAAGCTGAAGAACGCGGCCGATTCCGCGATCGCCCCGGCGGTCAGGGCGGCGCGCGGAAGTTCGATCATCGTGCCGATCATGTAGGAGAGCGTGACCCCGGAGGCGGCGAACAGCTCCGCGGCCGTCTGCTCGATCATGGTTTTCAGAAGATCGAGCTCCTTCTTCGTGCCCACCAGCGGAATCATGATCTCGGGCGAAACCGGCTTGCCGGTCTTGCGCGTGACCTCGATGGCGGCCTCGAAGATGGCCCGGGCCTGCATTTCATAGATCTCGGGATAGGTGATACCCAGGCGGCAACCACGGTGCCCCAGCATCGGATTGGCTTCGTGAAGCTGGGCGTTGCGCGCCCGAAGCGCCGCCACGTCGGCCCCGGCCGCCTTCGCCACCTCCTCCATCTCGGCCTCGGTGCCGGGAAGGAACTCGTGCAGCGGCGGAGCGAGCAGACGGACCGTCACCGGCAATCCGTCCATGATCTCGAACAGCTCGACGAAGTCATTCTTCTGGTAGGGCTGGATCTTGGCCAGAGCCTGACGGCGCCCGGCCTCATCGGCGGCCAGAATCATCTCGCGCACGGCAATGATCCGCGCCGGATCGAAGAACATGTGCTCCGTCCGGCACAGACCGATGCCCTCCGCCCCGAAATGACGCGCGGTGCGGGCGTCGAGCGGGGTTTCGGCATTGGCCCGGACCCGGAGCTTGCGGATCTCGTCCACCCAGGTCATCAGCGTGCCGAAATCGCCGGTCAGTTCGGGTTCCACGGTCGGAACCGAGCCCAGCATCACCTGGCCGGTCGATCCGTCGAGGGTGATCACGTCGCCCTCCCGGACTGTGATGTCCATCGACTTGAACTGCCTGCCCTTGTAGTCGATGCGCAGTTCTCCCGCACCGGCGACGCAGGGACGGCCCATGCCGCGGGCGACCACGGCGGCGTGACTGGTCATCCCCCCGCGAGAGGTCAGGATGCCCTGGCTGACATGCATGCCGCCGATGTCCTCGGGACTGGTCTCGATGCGGACCAGGATGACCTTTTCGCCGTTCTTGCTCCAGGTTTCGGCATCCTCGGCCGAGAACACCACGCGGCCCGAGGCGGCACCGGGCGACGCCGGCAGGCCATGAGCCAGAACCTTGCGCTCCGCCTTGGGATCGAGTGTCGGATGCAAAAGCTGATCAAGCGCTTCCGGTTCGATCCGCTGGACCGCCTTCTCCTTGCTGATCAGGCCCTCGCGCGCCATGTCAACGGCGATCTTGACGGCCGCCGCCGCGGTGCGCTTGCCGGTCCGCGTCTGCAACATCCACAGCTTGCCTTGCTGAACCGTGAACTCCAGGTCCTGCATGTCGGTGAAATGCGCTTCCAGCTTGCGACGAACGTCATCGAGATCGCGATAGACGGCCGGCAGCACCTCCTCCATCGAGGGCAGGGTGGCGCTGGCGGCCATGCGCGCCGCCTTGGTCAGATATTGCGGCGTCCGGATGCCGGCGACGACGTCCTCGCCCTGGGCATTGACCAGATATTCGCCATAGAATTCCCTGGCGCCGGTCGAGGGATTGCGGGTGAAGGCGACGCCGGTGGCGCAGTCCTCGCCCATGTTGCCGAAGACCATCGCCTGGACGGTCACGGCGGTGCCCCAGTCGGCCGGAATATCATGCAGGCGCCGGTAGGTGATGGCCCGGTGGTTCATCCAGGACCCGAACACCGCGCCGATGGCGCCCCAAAGCTGGTCCTCGACCGACTGCGGGAACGGACGTCCCAGTTCCTCCTTGACCTTGGCCTTGTAGGCCACCACCACCGCCTTCCAGTCATCGGCCTTGAGGTCGGTGTCCTGACGGTAATCGTGGTCGTTCTTGTAGCTGTCGAGGATGTCCTCGAAATGCAGATGTTCGACGCCCAGCACCACATCCGAATACATCTGAATGAAACGGCGATAGCTGTCATAGGCGAAGCGCTCGTCATTGGAACGCCGGGCCAGGGCCTCGACCGTCTGATCGTTGAGACCGAGATTGAGGACCGTGTCCATCATCCCGGGCATCGACGCCCGGGCGCCCGACCGGACGGAGACCAGAAGCGGATTCTCGACGCTGCCGAAACTCGCGCCCATGATTGTCTCGACCTGCGACAGCGCGGCCTCGACCTGAGGCTTCAGGTCGGCCGGATAGGTCTGGTTGTTGGCGTAAAAGAACGTACAGACTTCGGTCGTAATGGAAAATCCGGGGGGAACCGGAAGGCCAAGATTCGCCATCTCGGCGAGATTGGCCCCTTTGCCGCCCAGAAGATTCTTCATCTCCGAACGACCTTCCGCGGTTCCGCCACCGAATGTGTAAACCCATTTGGTCATTTAAGGCTCCTCCCAGCGCATTTGACCGCGATCCCTCCGCGACACCCCTCTCCCGGGCATCGCGGACGGATCACCTATGGTAACACTTTCTCGATTTTGTGCCTCGCCCGGACCGACATCCAGGGCCGGGAACACCGCGGAGGGATCCCCCGCGGTGCCCGTCCGGCCCGGATCAGACCGCCGGCCGGACGATCACGATCCCACCTTCACCCTTCGATCTTTGAAAAGTCCGCGATCGCCTCCATGGTCTGGCCGATCCCGGACAACAGGCGCAGCCGGTTCTGGCGAACCGCGGCCTCGTCGCAATTCACCGTCACCTTCTCGAAGAAGGCGTCGACGGGTTCGCGCAGGCGGGCCAGGGCCGCCATGGCGCCTGCGAAATCCTCCGCCGCCAGAGCGGGAGCCACGGCCATGCGAACCGCCGCCAGACCGTCGCCCAGCGCCTTCTCCTCAGGCGCCTCCAGCAGAGCCGGATCGACCGCCCCGCCATGGGAGCCGCCGTCCTTCTTTTCCTCGATCCGGACGATGTTGGCCGCCCGGCGATAGGCGGTCACCAGATTGGCGCCGTCCTCGCTGGCAAGAAAATCCTTGAGCGCGTCGACGCGGGCCAGCAGGCGCACAAGATCATCGCCGCCCCCCAGGGCGAACACGGCGGAGATCAGATCGTGCCGGACCCCCTTTTCGCGCAGATGGACCTTGAGGCGGTCGGCGAAGAAATCCAGCAGATCGTCGGCCGTCCGTTCGGCCGTGAGGCTGAGGGAGTCCTTAAACGCCCGATGCGCGGCCAGGAACAGCGGGCGGAGCGGCAGACGCAGGCCGTTTTCGAGAACAAGCCGGATAACGCCCAGCGCGGCGCGGCGCAGCGCGAACGGGTCTTTGGATCCGGTCGGTTTTTCATCGATGGCGAAAAAGCCGACGAGGGAGTCGATCTTGTCCGCCAGCGCCACGGCGATCGACACCGGCGCGGTCGGGCAGCGGTCGTTCGGTCCCTGCGGCGCGTAATGGTCGGCGATGGCCTCCGCTACGGCCGGCACCTCGCCGTCATTGACGGCGTAATAGCGGCCCATGACCCCCTGCAACTCGGGGAACTCGCCCACCATTTCCGAGGACAGGTCCGCCTTGGCGAGACGGGCGGCCCGCCCGGCCTCCAGGGCATCGGCCCCGATCGCACCCGCGATCACGGCGGCCAGCGCGCTCACCCGTTCGACCTTGTCGGCCATGGTGCCGAGCTTCGCGTAATAAAGCCGCTCGGCCAGCTTGGGCAGGCGCGATTCCAGGCGATGCCGGCGGTCGGTGTCCCAGAAGAACTTGGCGTCCGAAAGGCGTGCCCGCAGCACGCGCTCATTGCCGGCGACAATCGCCTTGCCGCCGTCCCGGGCCTCCATATTGGCGACCACCAGGAAGCGGTTGGCGAGGCGGCCGTCCGCTTTCAGCAGCGAGAAATATTTCTGGTGCGACCGCATGGAGGTGATCAGCACCTCGTCCGGAACGTCCATGAAGGCCTGATCAATGGTGCCGACAAGAACGACCGGCCATTCCACGAGGCCGGTCACCTCCGCCAGCAGACCGTCGTCGCGACGCAGCACCAACCCTTCCTTCCGGGCGGCCGCCTCCGCCTGACGCAGGATCGCGTCGCGGCGCAGGGCCGGGTCCAGCATCACCCTGGCGGTGGCCAGACGGGCGCTGTAGTCGGAAAAACCGACGACATCGAAGGCATCGGGCGCCATGAAGCGATGGCCGCGGCTGGTCGCGCCGGCCTGAACCGCGCCGAACGAGATCGGGACCACGCGGCCGTCGAACAGCGCCAGAATGCTTTGCAGAGGACGGATCCACCGTTCGGACCGGGAACCCCAGCGCATGGATTTCGGCCAGGGGAAGTCGGCCATGGTCTGCTCGACCACGGCTTTGAGGACGTCGGCGGTGGGCTGTCCCTTGCGCGAGATCACCGCGAAATAGAACACGCCCTTGCCGGTATCGCGCTGCTCGCAGTCGGCCAGGGCGATACCCGCGCCCTTCAGGAATCCCTCCAGCGCCTGGGCCGGCGCGCCGACGCGCGGGCCGCGCCGTTCCTCGGACACGTCCGGGGTGGCGGCCGGCAGGCCGTCGATCACCAGAACCAGCCGGCGCGGCGTGACAAGCGACCGCACCGAGCCGAAGTCCAGCCCATGCTTCCTCAGACCGTCGACGACAAGCTGCTCCAGGTCCTGGGCCGCGCGGGCCTGCATACGGGCGGGAATTTCCTCGGAAAACAGTTCAAGCAGAAACTCGGCCATGGCTCAGGCCTCCCCTTTGGCGGCGCGGGCCTCTTGGGACCGCGTCCAGCCTTCGCAGCAGGCTTTCGCCAGCGCCCGGACGCGGCCGATATAGGCCTGACGCTCCGTCACCGAGATGACCCCCCGGGCGTCCAGCAGATTGAACCGGTGGCTGGCCTTGATGCATTGGTCATAGGCCGGCAGGGCAAGCCCGGCGGACAGCAGGGACTGGCATTCCTTTTCGGCGTCGAGGAAATGGCGCAGCAGCATTTCGGTATCGGCATATTCGAAATTGTGGGCCGAATATTCCTGTTCGGCCTGCAGGAAGATGTCGCCGTAGCGGACACCGGCACCGTTGAAGTCGAGATCATAGACGTTCTCGCCCCCCTGGATATACATCGCCAGACGCTCGAGCCCGTAGGTCAGCTCCACCGCGCCCGGATCGCATTCGATGCCGCCGACCTGCTGGAAATAGGTGAACTGCGTCACCTCCATGCCATCGCACCAGACTTCCCAGCCAAGGCCCCAGGCGCCCAGCGTCGGGCTTTCCCAGTCGTCCTCGACGAAACGGATGTCATGGGCCGACGGATCGATGCCGAGACGGCGCAGGCTTTCGAGATAAAGCTCCTGGCTGTTCTCCGGCGACGGCTTCAACAGCGCTTGGAACTGGTAATAGTGCTGGAGCCGGTTGGGATTTTCGCCATAACGCCCGTCCTTCGGCCGGCGGGAGGGCTGCACATAGGCAGCCCGCCAGGGCTCGCGGCCCAGCGCACGCAATGTCGTCGCCGGGTGAAAGGTTCCGGCACCGACCTCCATGTCATAGGGCTGAAGGATGACACATCCCTGCTCGGCCCAGAAGGACTGCAGGGTCAGGATAAGGGATTGAAAACTTGGCTTGGAAGCCATCGTTTACCGCCGCCGATCAAAAGAGTCCCGAAAAAGAATGCAGCAACTTAAGCGGCGCCTTTTCGCCGGTCAAGCGCGGCAAGCCCTTTTCACGCCGGAGTGGTGCGGTCCCGCCCGCCCCGGCGGATTGCCCTCCTTCCGCATCGCCCCCGGACGACGGCGGAAAACCGGCTTTATTAGATGGCTTTTTATCTAAATTTGAATCAATTGCATCTAAAATAAAATGAGAATTCATGCTAAATAAAATTACTTGAATTATACGTCCCCCAAAGTAGATTGGGGTGTGACGTCAGTCACTGACGGCCCGCAAAAAACAAAGATACGCTGGGCACAGAGTTCAGGGAAAAAGTTACCGGCAGCAGTATGGCTCCACAGGGTATCGTGGGGCGCCAGCCCTCCCCGCCTTTCGTCTCCGGCGAGACCCACACCCTTCAAGGCGGGGAGGGCTGCGACTGCGTCGCGATCCGTCCCTTTTCTTCCCGACAGCACCGGCCTCCAACTCCGACAACGCGCCCCGCCTCAGACCAGGGCCGCGCCCCGGCGCAGAACCGCCTCCGCCGGCGGCGTATAGCGTCCGTCATCCTCATGCAGGACCAGTCCGGGCAGCAGGGCGAGCGGCGTCTGGATCCCTTTCCGTCCGAGGACGAGAACCCGTTTGGCCGGACGCCCCCGCTTCGGCCACAGCGGGAACACGGTGATTTCGCCGATGCGCCCTTTCAGCGCCGACAGCAGATCGTCCAGCCGGTCGGCGCGGTGAATCACCACCAGCGTCCCCTTCGGCTGAAGCATATTGGCGGCAAATCTCATCCAGGCGGCGAGATCGACATCCCCCTCCTGATTGGCGGCGGCCTTCGACGCGTTGGGCGAGGCCCGTCCGGCGTCGGCGCTCTGATAGGGCGGATTGGTCATGACATGGTGGAAGCTGCCGGGCGACAGACGGGGTGGCGGGGCCTGCACGGTTCCGATCATCGCCTCGACCCGGCCGGCAAGGCCGTTGGCGGCGATATTCTCGCGGGCAAGCGCCACGAGGTCCCCCTGCATCTCGAGCCCGGTGATGCGCACGCCGGGCACGCGGGCGGCCAGGCAGAGCGACGCGGCACCGGCGCCGCTGCCGATGTCGAGCACCGTCTGGCCGTTTTCGGCCGGCACGGCCGCCGCCAGAAAAACCGGATCGATGGCGGCGCGATAACCATCGGCGGGCTGGAAAAACCGGACCCTGCCGTCGAGCAATGTGTCTTCGCTGATCCCGGACATGGAACCACTCAATTTTTGAATGAACGTTCCGCGAAGCGATGGTGCCGGCGGGACAAATCGGTTGTAACCTTGACCGTCCGGGCGGCGCAACACTATGCTCGCCGCGCCGTCACAAGCGTGACAAACAGTTTAAAATATGTGGCCGATAAAGTTCCTGTGGGGAGACAGACAGTGGCGATCGTCGTGAACCTGGAAAACGAGCGTGGCAGGAAGGGGGCATCCCTCGACGCCCTGACCGCGTTGGTCAGCGATGATCTGGCCAAAGTCAACACGACCATCGTTGAGCGCATGCACAGCCCGGTGGCACTGATCCCCCAATTGGCCGGCCATATCATCGCGGCCGGTGGCAAGCGCCTGCGGCCGATGCTGACGCTGGCATCGGCCAAGCTGTGCGGCCATCAGGGGCAGCGTCATGTCCATCTTGCCGCCTGCGTCGAATTCATCCATACCGCGACGCTTCTCCATGACGACGTCGTCGACGACAGCTCTCTGCGCCGCGGCCTCGCCAGCGCCAATGCCGTCTGGGGCAACAAGCCGTCGGTCCTGGTGGGCGACTTCCTGTTCAGCCGCGCCTTCGAACTGATGGTGGAGGACGGCTCCCTCCAGGTTCTCGCGATCCTGTCGCGGGCGTCCTCGGTTCTGGCCGAGGGCGAGGTGCTGCAACTGGTGACCGCCAACGACACCGGCACCAGCGAGGACGCCTATCTGGACGTCATCCGGGCCAAGACCGCGACGCTGTTCGCCGCCGCCTGCCAGATCGGCGCCGTCCTGTCGGACCGCCCCAAGGTCGAGGAGCAGGCCCTGGAGAGCTATGGCCTCAATCTGGGCATCGCCTTCCAGCTCATCGACGACGTGCTCGACTATTCCGCCAAACAGGAAAAGCTGGGCAAGGCCCTGGGCGACGACTTCCGCGAGGGCAAGATCACGCTGCCGGTCATCCTGGCCTTCCGCCGCGGCGACGACGAGGAACGCACGTTCTGGCGGCGGACGCTGGAGACCCTGGAACAGGCCGAGGACGGATCGGACCTCCGACAGGCGCTGAAGCTGATGGAGAAGCACCAGAGCCTCGCGGACACGGTCAAGCGGGCCCGCCATTACGGCGCCATCGCCCGCGACGCGCTCGGCATCTTCCCGGAGAGCCCCGCCAAGGCCGCGCTGGTCGATATTATCGATTTCTGCATCGAAAGAGCGTTTTAGGGCAAATTTCCCGTTTGCGATCTGCGAACAATGGCGTTATAAGGTGCGCCTCGCCGGCCAAACCCGGCGATTTCGAAAGGGTCGCGCACTTTACGCGCTCATGCCGGAGTGTAGCTCAGCCTGGTAGAGCACTGTCTTCGGGAGGCAGGGGCCGGAGGTTCGAATCCTCTCACTCCGACCAGATATATCAAAGGGTTAAGGAGCCGCTCCAGAGCGGCCCCTTCCTTTTTGGGGCAGTATCTGGGGCAGTAACGTCTCAAATTCGCACCGCAACCGCCGCGACTGTCAGGACGGCGCCGCAACGGTCGTCGCCCTGACAGCCACGCCGGTTTATTGCGGCGCTGGGGTCGGCACCGGGGCCGGAGTATCGGTCCTGGTTCCGGCCGACGTGCCATTCGATCCGGCCGCTCCGGTCGCGCCGACGGAGTTGGCCCGGACATAGTCGGTCTTCACCGTCCAGCCCGGGGCGACGACTTCCTGATGAACACTGACCGTCGCGGGATCCTTCGCGAGCTCGGCGATAGTCGATGAGCACCCAGACAGCAGGATCAGCGCCAGGGCGCAGAGAAACAGGTTACGCATTGGAGGCCTCATGAATAATGGGGGTCGGGGCGGTGGTGGAAACGGCCTGCGGTGCGGCCAGGGCCGCTTTAAGGGCGGACACCTCCTTGAGCAGGTCATCGATGGTCGGCTTTTCGGGGACCGGGATGCCGATCTCCTTGGCCCGGCCGTAGAGGCCGGCGAACACCTCAAGACCATGGTAGATCCGGCCCCAGGTGGTATTGGGCGCCGGGGTGGCGGTGGTGGAAACGATGTGACTGACCAGGAATGACCCGATCAGCACCAGCATGATGATGTCCTGCATGGCAGCCGGCAGGCGCAGGAACAGCTCCACAAACCAAGTGGTGTCCATGGCGGTAATCCTTTGTTTGATGAGGAGAGATCAGGCGAACGGCTGGCCGTCGGTCGCGGCGTGCCAGTTGGAGATGTACTGACCGACGGTCGCCGCGCCGGCCGGTGTGTTGTAAAAGCGCTTGTAGAAAGCCGCCTGGGCCTCGATGTCTCCGGCCGGCGGCAGGCTGGCCGGCGCCCGCCAATAGACCAGCCGGGCCATTGCGCAGGCATAGGCAAGGTTCGTCACCAGTTGTTGGCGCCGGTCGCAGGTCGCCGGCAGCAGGGCCTTCACCCGGGCGGCCAGATCGGGCTTGCCGGTCAGGGTGTTCGTCCACAGGTCATCATGGGTAGCCGGCTCCATTTGCCACGGGCCGAGTGCCGGGCCGCCGATCTGGGCGAGGTATCGGCCGCATCGGCTTTCCTGGGCGGCGGTGCCCAGCATCAACTGCTCGGCCGCGGGGCCGCCCAGTCCTATCGCAGTCAAGGTCGGTCGGATGACCAGCTTCATGAGCTGGCCGGGGTCAATGCCTGTCATGCTTCCTCCGGAGGTTGCCGGCGGCGCACCCACCAGCCGGCGAGAACTTCGACGCCGCGCGGGCCGAGATAGCCCAGGACGCCCGTAATCGCGTGGGACGCCGGACCGGACAGGTGCCAGTAATCGGCGATCCCATAGCCCAGCAGAGCCATCCCCGCCGCGGTCGGGATGTCGAGGATCAGGTCAGCGGACCAGAAATGGCGGCGGCCGGCCCGGACTTCTCGGGTATGGAAGGTCAGCCTACCGAGGTAGGCCGATGGAACTAAGCTGGCGCCCGCCCAAAACCAAGCGGGAAGATTCGAGAGCCAATCAGGAGGCTGCGGCATGGGGGAATGTCCTTCGAGGGTGGCCAGGGCGGCCGGGGATGTGGCGCTTCACAGCGCGGGTGGGATTCCTCCAGGATTTTCGGAGGGTGGGTTACGGACGGGGTGCCCGAGAGCACCCCGGAAGAAAATCAGGCTGCTGTCGCCATTTCTTCGACGGCGGCCAAAGCCGTTGCCACTGCCACGGCGCCCTTGCCTGTGGCGCTCCGATCTTCACGGAAGACGTGACCCAGGAGTCGAAGCTTGATCGTCACATCACCGAGGGAAGCGGCTCTGGCAGTGAAAATTTGTTCCTCGACGCTCCATAATTGACGAAAAATCGCGTCGCGGATTTCGTCTGGTTCGTCCTGATGCTCGTTCAGCCAGGATGTCATTTGGTCCCATCTTGACCAGAGAGCGGCAAGGGTGAGGGTCATGAGTGGCCTCCCTGGACAGGGTTGGCTAAGCCGAGTTCGATCAGGCGACGGATCGCCTCGGCCTCTGTCCCAATGCGGCTATCGAAACGGTAGTCCTCCACCCTCCGCCAAAGCTCCTTGGGCAGTGAGAATATCTTTCGAATTGTCTTGTCCGGATTGACCGCCATCGCTCAGCCCTCCCCGCCGAAGAGGTTGCCTTGGCGTGCGCGGTCGAGGATATGGCGCGGCGGCATGGGAAAACCGAGCCGTTCGGCGGCCCACCGGATGACGTCAGGATTGCTGGGGAACATCTGTTCGTACTTGTCGAGCACCCGGCATGCTCCAGCCTGATCGCTCGCTGTCCATTGGTCGAATGAACGGGGAGCCGCCTCGATTACCGATGCGTTGGGGGTGCCTATCGTGTAAGTCCCCGTTCGGCGAAGTGCCGGAAGCACGTCATGAGTCAACCAGCGCGTCAGTCGCTTGGCCACCGGCTTATTGCTCCGGAAGGTGAGGCGATAATAGCCGGGCTCGGAGATGATGTTGACCGTGGGATTGCCGGGGGTTCCCTCACCAACGGTTAGGGTATAGGGGGTCACCTCATCCGGCTCCAAGGCACTTACAGCCTTGGATGGATTGCTTAAACCAAGGATGCGGCACACATCGGCGGCCACGAACCAAGGCGCCTCACGGATGGTGATTATTCGGACGGCCTCCCCCTCGAACATGAAGGGGACGATCTCGGTGCTATTGCATTCCCGGTCTTCTCCGGGCATACCATTGTTCGTCATTGCAGATAGATCCTGCTGTGATCGCTGGTCCGCGTTGGCGCGCTGGCCGGCAATCGGGTTAACGCTCGATTGGTGGTGGGGCTCAGTTTCCCGACCGGTCCCCACCACCATTCTCCGGTAGGGCCGCCAGTTCCGACAAGCTCGGCAAGTGCCGGTTTTCCCCATTATCCGTTCGTCCCTCGGCCTTCGCGGCTTCCAGACTCTTATCGACCAGCCTTCTCAACGCCTCAGCCCGCGGCGGGATGGGTCGTTGCTGGCTGCGCCATTCATCGATCGCATGGAGGAACTCATCGTCGACCCGCATTTGAAACATTTTATTTTTTTCCATCACACGCCCTCTATTGGGTCATGCACCTCATGTGCGCACATTTACCGTATTCTTGCGCCCAATCATCGTCAAGGATAATGTGCGCACACGACGTCATGAGGGGCATGTGGTATGGAAAAGTCAGAGAAGTTCAACATGCGCGTGTCACGAAAATTTACAGAAATGATCGATGAATGGCGCCGTCATCAGCCTGATATCCCCGCACGTGCCGAAGCGATCCGCAGGTTGTCAACCAAAGGGTTGGCCTTCGGGGCAATACGAGAGGTGGCGCTAGTTCTTATCAGCGTGATCGAAGAGACGCAGAAAAAGGGGGGGCTCCCACCCGAACTGGCTAAAGCTCTAGATTTCTCTCAGAAGTCCTTTGCAAATGCGGATGCATGGGCGCATGGCGCCCCGGAACCCTTCCCAATGGTGCGGGAACTGACCAAAGAGGAAGAGCTGCTTATCCGAGAGAGCGCTTCCGGATCAAAAAAAAATCCAGGCTGATATCGTAAAAGATATCTCTTACACGACACGCCCGGCGGGGGGCATGATAACGGCATGGAAGCGCGCGTCGCCAAACTTGAGGCCCTCTCAGAGTCGACAGATCGTCGCATGACGACCGTTGAACAGGATATTCGCGGCCTTCGCCAAGACATGCGGAGCGATTTTCGGACCACCTGGACCGGGCTTATTGCCATTGCCCTTGGTCTAGCCGCCTTGATGGCTAAGGGATTTCACTGGATCGGCTGATCCGGCGTGCTACCGTAGCGGCATAAATATCCTCATCCTCACTATTTTGCCGCGTCATGTCAGGTGTAGACGAAGATAAAATCGTAGAGTTCGCTCGTTGGTCAGTCCAGCCAAACTGGGAGCTTGGGGAAAACCCAGCCGACCAGGAAGGCCGAGTTGATATGAATGAGGCTGCTCTCCGTATCGTAGAGCATTTAGCTTTGCAAACTGCGTATGCACGAGCGACTTACAAGCTATTGTCCTCCATCTCCAAATATCTAGCCATGGCTTTGGGCTTTGCAATTGTTTACCTTTTGCTCAAGCACCGATAAGGCTCATGAATGACACTCCGCCCCAAGGACTTCGAACCCAAGCCCGATCTGCCGCATGAGGTGTCCACCGGCCGGTGGTTCATCGGAGGCGTCATCGTGGCCGCGCTTCTCGTTGCCGGAAACCTCTTTTTCCGCCAGATCGCCGGCCCGAGCTTCGCGCTCGGATTCGGCTGCGGAATGTTCTTCCTCGGCATCTTCATCCGCCTGAAATACGGCCGCTGGATCTAATAGCCGGCGATCCGCGCCGCCGTGGGACCGTTTACACCCGCGAGGGCGGCGGCCAGGGGAGAGCTTCTGGTCAAGTCCGATGTGAGCTGGTTGGTCAGAAACGCCTGCCCGGGCTTCGAGTAATAGGCCAGTTGCAGGAGTTTCGGCAACGCGAGCCCGGCGCTGGCCGCCAGGGCCGCCGCGATTGGTCCCCCGCCCTCCATCCCTCCCGCCGCCAAGCCGCCGGTGAGCAGGTGCGCGATGGTCGTTCGCTCGACATTGCCGTTCACCGTCGATTTGTCCCGCAAGAAGGCGCTCCCGACCCGGGCGAGGTCATTGAGATCGCCGCCGCCAGTGGCATAGGCATCCGTCCCGACACTTCGCGCCACGGCCTGCCGTAATTGCGTCGGCGGGATGTTGCCGCTGTCTGCATGAGGGCCATTCATGGCCGCCATAACGGTTTTCAGGTTGCCGTATTGCTGGCGCGCGGTGTTCCAGGCGTCCGCATCCTCCGGAGAGATCGACCGGGCCGCGGCGTCGTCCAAGGCACCCCGAATATCGCGAAGATTGTTCGCCAGCTCAGGATTGTTCGATGATGCAGCCCGCCGGCTCAAGGCGCTTCGCGTCGCTTGGTAGAGGGGGCCGTCCATCTGGTCACCCTGGTCCAGAATCCCGTCAATGTACCGGGCAATGATCGGCTGCTGATCGGGCTCCAGGGCCTTCTGTGCATTTTGTTGGACGGTGGAAAGGGCATCGAGAAGCGGGTTGTCGAGCGCGACATTATTCCGGGCGGCCAGATCGTTGAACTGCTGGCCGAGTGCGCCCTTCCCCGCAGCCAGGACATCGGGCGCCGCGTTGTCCGCATCGATGCCGGCCCTGGCTAATATCGCGCGATTGAACGCGGTCTGCTGGTTGCCGACGATCTGGGCTTGTTTGCTGGAGGTCAGCGGCAACCCGCTGAAGACGCTTTCGACCGTTCGCAACACTTTGCTGCCGGTCTGCTGGCCGGGTGTCAGGGCAATGCCGTTGTCGGCCGCGACCTGGGCCAGCCGGGTTTCCTCGGGCGTCAGGCGGGACGCCCCGGGGGAGATAGCCCGGGCGCCTCCGGCGACCATGGCGGGGAGGGCTACGCCGGTGCCAAAACCAATGCCCCCGGAGATCAGGGCATTCTTTGTCCGATCGACTGCGCCGCCCTCACCGTCGTTGAAGCCGTAGAGCGCGCCGGCCGCGCCACCGGTGGCGGCTCCCTGTCCGATCCGTCCCAGCAACCCCGCCGCCGGAGCGGGCATGAAGGGGGTCGCGGCCAAGCCTGTGGCGAGGCCGCCCCCCAGCTCCGCCGCAGTCGCGGCAACCGGGTGATCGGTCCGGTATTGGTTGCGCGCGCCACGGTACATGTCCAAGGCTTGGTCGTAGGCGTTCGACCAAGGCAGGCCGCCGGAAAAGCTTTCCTTGGTGGCGGCGGCCGCCGCCTTCAGTTCGTCGCCGAGGCCCTGAAGGACGCCATCGGAAAAGGAATCGACACCACCCCAACCAGCGCCGTTATCCCCCATAGTTTTTCCCGCCGGCGGGTCGAACTGGTCGAACGGATTGGCGGCGGGACCGGCTGCCGGCGCGTCGAATTGATCGAAGACGTTGCCCATCCTATTTCCCTCCGAGGTAGCGGGACGAGGACCCGGCACCGTATTTCTGATCGAACTGCTGGGCGAGTCCGGGGTTGCTCTGGAGATGCTGGATAGCCATGGTCGGAGGGCCAAAACCGGCAGCATCGCGGGCGTTCTGGACATATGATGACGGCGGATAGTTCTTGTTGAACCAGTCGTTATAGCCCTGGGCTGTTCCGCCGTTCTGCGCCCGATAGGTCGGCATGTTGGCGGCAAAGTCGAGTTCGCGCTGAGCCGCCTGCTTCAGTGATTGGGTGACCAATTGGCGGCCCTGTGGTGTCTGGTCGATATTCGGCACCGAGGCGGTTGCCTGCTGGACGATCATCTGAGCTTCGCGGCTTCCGAGGGTTTTCGCCAGCTCGAAACCCATCTTGGTCGTTTCCTTCTGGAAAGCTTCGGCATTGGCGATACGCATGGGATCGAAGAAGTTGTAGTCGGAGCCAGTCAGGCTATTGACCAATTTTTGCGTGGCAATCCGCTGATCGGCGAGTGCCCCTGTTTTAAAGCCGCTCTGCTGCAACGCCTGCCCATACCGGTCAACGGCGTCCAAACTCATCAGGACCTTGCCCGCGCCGGTCGCGGCATCCTGAGCAGTCTTGTCCATCTGGCCGAGGTTTTCCGAAACGGCCCGCTGCTCTGGTGTGTAATCCAAGCTGCCAGGAATCGCGCCGCCACCATTTCCACCAAAGCCCGGCATTTGCGCCTTGAACATAGTGTAGTTTTGGGTGACACCGGTCTGAGGGTCCCGGATCGGCACGGTCACGGTGTCGAGCCCGGCACGCTGCTGGATATGTCCGCTCTCGATGTTGCCCTTCAGTTGCTCAAGGGAGGCCTGCGCCGGTAGCGACCCCTGAGACTTGCCGTATTCGGTGGCATAAGCTGTGCGCTGCTGGGCGGGGTCGTAACCGGATACTCTGGCGACGCCTCCTTGGCCGTCGGGCCGCAGATAGTCCTGCGCCATCTGTTGGGCCTGATTCGCGTCATAGACGCTCTGAAGATACCCCTGTGCGGTCGTGACCCCGTTCGGTCCCAAGACCTGCCCCTCGCCAAGCTTTGGGATGGATGCCTCGTCAATAATCTTCTGCGCACCAGGAACATCGAGAAGCCGAAGGTGCTGCATCGCCGCCTGTTTGACCGGTGGGGCGAGAAGCGCATACGGAGAACCCTGGCTCCCGGGCACAGTCGTTCCATCATCCATCGGCCCCTGAGCCGGATCCTGAATCTGAGAGGCAAGATTTTGAGCAACGCCGAGTTGCCGATTGTACTGATTGGCTGCGTTCAGATAGTCACCCTTTCCGAGGGCCAAACCGACGAAGTCCCAAAACCCCATATTGTCGAGTCGCAAGCCGTCAGTATTGTTCGGATCGAACCAACTCATGATCAGTCTCCATTGCAACCGAGGCATGACGTTGCGTTTTTATAGTCGTTCAACGCATTGTTCGCTTTTGCCCCAAACGCATCCGACACCGCGTTGGAAATACCGTAGCTGGCCGATGGATTGGGGTTGCTGCCGTCCGGAGAGGAGAACGCAGGTTGTCCTGCGTTTTGCGCATAATTGTCCATCACCGTCTTCCCGAAAGCATCCGCCTCCGGGTTGCTGGGTGGATGGGAAAACTGCGACGCCTGGGCAAGCAATTGATCTGCTGACAGCATAGGGGGCAACTGACCGGGCGGTGCGGACCCATTCATAAGCGCGTAGGGGCTCTGCTGCTGCTGGCGTTGGCGCCAAGGGGGCCCGCGCGCGGGGGTGGGGGGGGGGGTAGC
>WASQ01000065.1:209379-253593 GCA_009712185.1 Telmatospirillum sp.
CCCGCCCCCGAGGCTCGATAGCTGGTTCGGATAAGCCGCCATATCACATGCTCCCCCCGCATGACGTGCTGCCGCCCTTGCCGCTTGACGAGCTCAGCGTCTGGGCCTGAGGCATGTTCCCCTGCCCCCCGTTCGCCAGTTGCACGGCCCATTCCGGCTGCATGTAGTTCGGGTTGTAAAAATTGTTCTGGTAGTTCCAATCGAGGCCCTGTTGGGTCACATCCCGATTGGTGGCGCCCATCGCCATGCCGTTGGTCAGATCGGCCGTCTGTCCGGCCTGCGCCTGCTGGCCCAGGGCGCCGAGGGTGCCGGCGGCGCTGATCCGCTGGCCGTTTGCCGTGAGGCCGGCTTGCTGGTTCATGCCCTGAGCCTGCAAACTGCGGTTGAGGTCCGATGTCGCGGTTCCGAGCGCCGTCTTGAAGTTGTCCTGGTTCAGGCCGGCCAGGGTGCTCGCCAGGGTCCGATCAAGGTTGTCCTGTTCGTTCGCCTGATAGACGCCCTGCCCCGATCCGCCGAAAGCCCCCTGCGTTGTCGCGGCCGCCTGAGAGGCGGTTGCGTTCCTGGCGCTGGCTTTCGTGAAATCGTTGATCGTCGCGTCGGTCACGGACTTGGTATAGGGGTTGAGGTAGGGCGTCAGATCGGTTCCCGCGACACTGCCGGCCGTCACCGTCGACGGCTGATACCCGGCGGCCGATGTCGCAGCAACGGTGCCCGCAGTGTTGGCCGGCTGGTAGGACCCCGCCTGATACCCCTGCTCGGCCGCCGTGGTGTAAGGATCGAGCCCCGCGACCTTCTGGCCCGTATAGGGGGTGTAGGGCTTCGCCGCATAGGCATAGACCGGGTTTCCATCGGCATCCGTCCCGGTCTGCGTCTTGGTCAAACTGGCGCCCTGGGCCGCCTGCTGGATCTTCTGCTGGTTGCCATACCAGTCCAGTTCGGCTTGCTTGACCTGCGGGTCAAGCTGGGCCGTTGTCTGCGAGTTCTGGCTTGACCCGCCTCCACTGCCGCCACAGCTCATGCCCGGCACTCCTTTTCATGTTCGAGGTTCAGCAGGTATTTGGCCCAACCCTCGCCGTGCCAATGGTCGTGGATCTCCGGACCGACCGTGCGGGCCCAGTCCGGGCCGCCGACGATCCGGGCGCACATGGTGGCGATGTCTGAATAGGAGGATCGCAGGATAAAGGCCGCGCGCAGGCGGTCTTCGTCGGAGGAGGCCTCATAGAGGTTGGCGGTCCACCAGTTGTAAATGGCGGTTTCCACGATCGGGTTGAGCAGCGCGAAATTGGCCGCGTAGAAAGGATCGCGCGGCAGGGTCACCAGGGCGGTAAAAAAGGCCCGGTTGATGGCTTCCGGATCCACCGGCTTATCCCGGTCGATCAGGTCGTCCCAGGTGTGCAGGATGTCGCACATCATTTTGATGAAGACGACCGCGTCCCTGCGGCCCTTGAGGCACCGAAAGGCAACCTCATCGAAATCGACCTGTTTATCGCTCATAGCGTCATTCCTGTGTCTTCGACCTGAAAGCGGATCCTGCCGATGCGCATTTTCGAGGGAGCGCCCTGGCCCTTGAACTCGACGGCCACCTGTCGGGCGGTCATCACAAAATCTGTATGCAAGTCGCCGGCAGTGATCGGGAGCGGGCCGACAACCTGGTCGCCGTCCGCCGGCCAATTCCGGCCGTAGAGCGTCACCGTCGCCGCGCCCTGCAAGGTCTTCCAGTCGCCGATCATGCGGGTGATCGCCATCAGCGTGTCGCCGTTGCCAATCTCCATTGGAGCCGTCTTGAAGCTCCAGGACAGCGGTCCGCCGTCGGCGTAGGACCCCTTTTCCTGCCAAAACACGGTGCCGTCCGGGCCCACGGCTACCGGCAAGGGGAGCGCACCCGCCGATACCGCCGCCGTGCGGGCCAACGGTCCGGTCGACCAGATCCCCGACGCCGGGTCATATTCGGCATATCGCGAGCACTCGACGCCGTCTCTCCCGTCGGGGATTTCCCATTTGATCCGGACGCCCCCGGGGAAGGTCAGCACGGAAGCGAAGATCTTCTCCTGCTGAACCGGCGCGAGATTGGTGAAAATGTCTTCCTGAAACGGGCATTCGATCGGTTCGATCACGCCGACGTAACGCAGGAACCGGCCTGTCGGCGTCATCCAGTAGGGGATGCCATCCAAAACGGTGACCGCATTTGGTCCGATCAGGCCGCAATCGGTCGCCACCATCTTGTAGGCATAAACGAAGGCCGGATCGCCGGTATAGGTCATGGTGAAAAGGGATGTATCCGACCAGATCGCCGACTGGCCCCGGATCGGACGGCCGGCCACCAGACGGGAGCCGCCGCGCAGGATGGTGTCGCGGGCCTGATTGGTGGCGAGCGGCGCCCAAACGGTATTGCTGGCCTGATCGCTGGTGCGGACCGTCATCGACGTCCATTTGCCCGAAGCATCCGTCGTGCCGAGCAGCACCAGGAAGTTTTCCGGCGTCACGAACATGCCCAGGTTGGCCGTCGGTGCGTTCGGGATCTGGTAGGCGGCAATTTCCGGGGTCAGCGACACATTGCTGATCGATCCGGCGAACGCGCTGTCCGCCGTGAATGCCAAATTGCCCGCGGCGGCCGCGAGGAAGGTCGTCACATAGTGACCGGCTGCGGAGACCGCGCTCCCGACGCCGGATCCGCCGACACTCGGCTGGAGTGTGCCGGCGGTATAGGCCGTGACATCAAAGGCGAGCCGGTAAAATCCGCCGGCAGTGACGGTCACCGCTTGGCTGATCGCGGCGGCGTAGGGCGCCCCATGGACGGCCGTGCCGCCGCTGATTGCCCATCCGGCGCCCTTCGTCCAGCCTGTATCCGCGGAAAACGTGCCGTTCGTTACCAGTTGCGATGACAAAAATGCCGGCTGGAATTCGTAAACCGCGCCGCCGCTCGGACTGGCGACCAGCCGGTCACCCCAGTTCCACAATGACCACGTCCTGGCCTTCAGCGACGCCAGCACAGACGGACTGCTGTAAGCGCCGGATCCATAACCGCCAATGCCATACCCAAGTCCCGCCAGAGAATCAGGAAGCCCGATTGGAAGCTGATAATTTGCGGTGACGCTCCCGCCGCCTGTCGCTGTCGACAATGCGGGAGCGGGTAGCTGGATCGTGTAGCTGTTGCCATCACTGGAGATTGATGCGACTTGGAAGGGCCCAGATATGGACGCGCCGCCAACAGCCGCCGGCTGGACAAAAACGCCGGTGTCTCCGATAGCCGCGCCATGGCCCACATGGGTCACCGTGACGGTGCCCGATCCGGCAACGGTGCCGAATGGGTTGGTCAGCACAGCCACAAGGCGGTAGGGCGTGATGTCGTAGAGGCTATAATCGTAGGCCACATAAAGATGCTTGTGCGTGCCGAGGGCGAGGACCGCGGTGGGGACATAGTCCTTGTAAGCGAAGATCCCGCGGCAAAGGCCATCCAATGGCTGCGCGAACATCTTTTCCCACCCACTGATGGATTCGAGCTGGTAATCGCTTGCGCTGTCGGCGCGATACCAACGGACGTTGCTGGTGTCGACGACCCGCCCCTTGGACGCATAGGCGCTGTCATCCTTCGAGACCGAGGGAATCAGCGAAAAAGGGATGAGAGGCATAAAAGCTCCCGGATCGAGCGGTTAGGCCGGCCACCCGGCGGTGATATCGATGGCTTTGACGGCGGCCACCGTCTGCGCGCTGGCGATCTGATTTTTCAGCGTCCAGGCGTAAGCCAGGATCGCCGACCCGCGCTTTTTCGCGGCGGCCATCACCGCCTTGGCCTGCGTTGCCGACACCGTCACGGTGGCGTTGCTCGCGGTTCGGATGGTAACGGGTGTCGCCCCTTGCTGCGCACTGATCAGGTCCGCGCAGGAGCTCTCCAGCAAGATCCAGTTGCTGGTGTCGGTCTCGTTCCTGGTTTGCAACACCTGCTGGCCGGCCGGCACCGTCTGGCCGGTGGGCAGGATCGCCGAGGGATTGCCGTATTGGGAAAAGTCGACCGGGCACCCCTTGGCGACATAGGCAAAATAGAAGGCGGTCACCGCACCAGAGGCCGCGACCTGGGCCGCCGCGACCTGAGCCGCGGTATCCGGCAGCCGCTGAAGCGCCCCTCCCATCCATTGGTATTGAGAAGGCGAAAAATCGGCCGGAAGAGTGGAGCCGTCGACCTGTTGAAAGGTGAAGCCACACGACGGGGAGAACAGAACCCCATCCAGCAAAAAACCCTGTGGAACGGCCTGACAATTGGTCGTCGCGGCGACGATCTGCGGCCCCTGAAGGGCCAACGTAAACGAGGTCATGCCACCCCCATTTCGATCACAGTGACTGTATTTGCGGCCGTACCGCCCATGACCAGATAGGGGCCGTACCCGAACCCCCATGTGAAAGGACCTTGGGATGAAGACAGGAAGCCCGACGCGACCACTCCGAGGTTCAGCCCCTTGTTCGACAGGATCTGCCAGATCGCCGACGTGTCCGCGAGGAGGGTGGCCGCCTGTGTGCACCCCAGCACGGTCGGGGCGGCCGATGCCGGCAGGGGGCCGATCGGCGCGGCCACCGGCCCGCCGGAGACCTGCCCGGACCCCGTGACGGTCTGCGCTGTGATAAGGCCCGCGGCTGGCAGGCAGGCGACCCCTGTGAAACTGTTGGGCCCCCACGCGGCCGCCTGACCCGGACCGGTCACGGGCGCCGATATCACGGCCCCGGCGGCGACGACACCTGCGTAAGCGGAGGCGGTTCCGGCGAAAAACAGGAAGCCGGCCCCGGCTTGACCGAATGGTGCCGCAATGATGAAGGTCGCGGCGGCGGCATAACTCGATACAGCACACGACGATAGCAGCGCAGAGCCTGACAGGTAATAGATGATGCTATTACCATTTCCGTCCAACCCGCTCAGCGCAACACAGCCGGTCCCCATTGACACCAGCGCAATCGAGGCGGCCGACAACGCGGCCTTCGTCGATGTGCTGATTACTGTCGGAGCGAGGACGAGCGAGGCCGGGTTGATCGTCCCTACCAAGGTCCGATAGGTGGTCCCGTCGGTATCGATGAACCCAAGGACTGCCTGTCCGCCCCACGACACCAGAGAAGCAGGACGGACAGAGTTTTGGCAGATACCATTGGCGCCAGAATACATGGTCTTCGGCTGACCAAAGATAAGCTGTTGCCCGCTGATTGTCGCGGTCACACCGATAAAGCCACTCCCGGTAAAAGAGACCCAGAGCGCTGTTGACCCGCAAAGCGTCGCCGCGAAGACGTTGCCTCCGACACTCGGCCCCGTCGCTGTCGTCCCAGGTGACAGGGACCCGTCCGCGTTGATGGCCGTGACGTTGCCATTCACGACCGCTCCCATCGCGACCAGGACTTGCGATGTTCCGGCAATCGGATTGATCGACAGGATGGTGTTGCCGTATTGGGCGCTGTTCAGCGCGCCGGTAGTCAGGTTGAGCGATATCAAGGTCGCCCCGACCGAAAACAGTAAACAGCCAGCCACGACCACGGGCTGGATGCTTGACCCTCCGCCCGTCACCGGGATGGATCCAACCGCCCGGGCGGGAATGCCATTGCCCTCCCAGTGGTAGACCCCGGCCGCGGTCACGTTGGCGTCCAAGAAAAGGGTGACAGTGCCATCGGGGGGGATGCTGACAATCAGGCCGCCGCCGGCATCGCGGAGCGAGAGAGAAAGTAAGCCGGAATTGTGGAACGTTCCGAGTTGCCCCAAAGGAGATGAGGTCGCGGGAGGCATGGTCACCGATAGCCCGGCGACGGTCGGCACATAGCTCTGATACCCGGGCGGCAACGCGGATAGCTGGATGGACGCGGTCAGAGACTGTCCGGTCGCAGCGCCCGGCATGGGGGTCAGCGTGACATAGCTTGGCGGCACGCCTGGGCCATTGGAGAGCAGTGCCTGTCCGGAGGTTCCGGGCAGGAGCCACGCGGGCGTTTTGGCGACAGTATAGAGGATACCCCCGTCACTGCCGGTCTGTCCGGGCAGGACGCCCGTATTGGTTCCCCAGGCGGACGCATCGACGTAAGCACGGGTCGCAAGGTCCCCGGGGGCCTGCGGCGAGCTCGCGTTGATCAGCCTCTGCCCTCCGAGATTGAACGGTGCCGAGGGCCGCCCAGATGCATCAACGGCCGCTATCAATCCGCCAGAGGACCAATTGGACCCATCGCAAATAATCGTTCCGACACAGCCGGCCGGAACCGTGGCCGGTGTCCCTGTGCCGGTCGAGAACGTAGCATCCTGCCCGGTGCCATTGCGGATGGTATAGACCTTGGAAACGCCGGGCGTCGTCACGGTGAACGGAGCTGTCGGCGCCGGCGTGCCGGCCACCAGGAACAGCACGGCGGCGCGCGCCTGATCGGTCGTGTAGTTGGCCGACGCCAGGGTGAAGGACCCGGTCACCTGGATCGTGGCATAGCCGGCGATGGCCGCGTCGATCATGTCGAGGGCGTTGTTGAGGCCCAGGCCGGCGCCGGCGCCCCAGGTGTTCAGATGCTCGCCCTGCCCTTGCTTTTCGAGGCGCAGCGAGTTGGTCGGATTGCTCGGCATGTCAGCTCACAGGGTTGCCGTCGGGGAAGCGCCAGGCAGTGCCGTCAGAAACGGCCAGCCGCTTGTTCGCGGTGCCGTCCGCAACGAAAATCAGGCACCGCGCATATTTCTGTGGGTCTGGGAGGGCTGTGACCGTGAAGGACGGCAGCCGCATCGGCCATTTCCCATCGCCGATAGGCCAGCGGCCCGCGGTGGCGTCGAGGTCGGACACCCACGCGTGGAACCAGTCCGGCGCGGCCACCGGTGCGACGGGGACCATGATCACCCCCGGTAAATATTGAAGGACCGGCGGCGCTGCTGAAGCGCGCCATCGACGCGGGCGGTCGACAAGGCTCTGATGCGCCCCATATTCCGGGACGCTCCATCGACGGCCTGCTTATATTTCGCCTCCCATTTGGCCGTCAGAGCGTCATTGCCGAGGTAAGGCGCGATCTCACAGAGGGTGGCATACAGGTAGACGTTCGGGTAATTCGCCATCAGGAAGTTGGTCGGACTGACGTCCGACAACTGCCAGTTCGCGATGATCCGAAAGGCAAACGGATAGGCGGCATCGCATGGCCGGTCGAAGGCGATGGCGCCCCCGTCGATGGTCCAATAAAGCGGACGACCGGGCGTCGTCACCACCCCCATGATTTCCGGCAGGATAAAGTCGATGGGCTGGCGCGGAGAATAGGCGGTCAGCCAGAGGCCCCGCGGCTCATTCATCTGGATCGCAGAGATGTCGACGAACCGGCTGCCCGCGACGCCGGCGAGCGGAATTTCCTGTTCGGAAGCGGACACGCTCAAATCGACGTTGATCCGCACCTGTCCAAGCCGCACGAAGTCGGGAAGCTGGTCCGCCAGATCCCGGCGATTGAAAAGCAGCTTCGGGACGAACGCCAGCAGATCGGGATAAGACGCAAGCGCCATCGCGTGCCTACTGATCGAGCAGGTCGGGCTGCTGGGCGCCGGCGGCCGGCTCGGTGCCGCCCTGGCCATCGACGGGATCGTCTGCCGGCTCTTCGTCGTCGGGCTGCTGGGGCGCCGGCGTACCGGAGGCAGCCTCGATCCGCTCTCGATCGGCCGCCCAGTCGTCGAAGCCTTCACGCCGCCGGGCCCGCTCCTCGCGCTGGTCCTCCACCTCGATGTGGTGCCCGTTGAGGTAAAGGGCCTTGGGATAGTCTTCGAAGTGATAGCAGGGATTCATTACGACGCCTCCGGGAAAGGGCCCCGACCGAAGCCGGGGCCATCCAGTCAAAGAGCCGGGACGCCGGACGGGAGAAATCCGGGTGTCTCGGGACGGTAAACGACGAAGGTATAGGTCTCGGCCTTCGGGGTGATCGCCGCACCGGTGGTGTTGGCGAACTTCACGGCAACCACGTTGGCGGCCGACACGCGGACATTGGCAATGCCGATGCCCGCATCGAGCGACGGCTTGTTGACATCGATGATGTCGCCCGGCTTGACGCCCCTGATCGTGAAGACCTGCTCGGCCGTGGTGTTCGCGCCAACGGCGGCCGGCGTGAGGGGGACGGCCACGGCGAAAATGCCGAGGATGTTCCCCCTGGTGACAAGGCTCGACATGCGCGCCCCCTTAGTTCGACAGGATGCGGCAGGCGAGCTGCGGGCGCACCGTCTTGAAGCCGTAAGCGACGTCGATGCGGCAAGGGAATTGGTCGTTGTTGATGTTGTACTGACGGACAATGCGCATGCTGATGCCGTCGATCGTGCGCCGGTCGCAGAAATCGACCCCGTCAGGCATCACGAGGTCCGCGGTCACGAACGCGAAAGCGTCCTTGTGGAAGGCAAGCGATGGGTTATAGACCCCCGACGGTCCGCCGATCTTGGTGATCGCCGCGCCCGATGCCGGCGCGCCATTGACGTTCTGCGGGCCTCCGCTGATGACGATCGACGGACTGATCGACACTGCTCCTGCGCCGCCGGCGTAAGGCGCCGTCACCACGAAGTTTTGGAGCTGGGAAGTGACCGCCTTGGTTTCCGGGTGGACCCGATAGACGCCCGCAATCTGGATGATGTCGCCCTTGGCGAAGGTCGTGGCACCCGCCTGAACGACTAGACTGTTACCGGTCTGATTCGCGCCATTGACGGTATAGCCGGTCGCGGCTGCCGCCGTGCCCGTCTGCTGGGCGGGCACGATGGTGTTTTCGTAAAAATCGAAGCCGGACGTGCGCCCCATCAGACCTTCGCGGTATTGCTTGGCGATGGTGGTCGAATCCTGGAACAAGCCCTTCAGAGCGTTGACCAGATCGACATTGTCCTGAGTGGACAGAATGCAGGACCGGTTGTTGTCCGTCGGGGTCAGGTTGTCGTTCAGGATCTTCCTGGCCTGGAGGACGGAGAGGAAGGCCGCCGGGGAGCCGATGTTGTTCACGGCGTTGTAGACGTCCAGCATCATGGTGAAGGCGTCGGCCTCGATGTTGGCCGCCAGGACCGCCATCGCCGGTTCAAGGATCCGTTCACTGAAGTCGTCCAGGCGCAGAGTGAGGTCGAAGCTGGTAAAGTTCAGGTCGACGCCGGTCTGGTTCGACATCTGGATGGGGACTGACGTTTCCTGAGTGTCCTGCGGGTTCAAGTTCGCCCCCCGCCGAATCACATATTGATTCGGAAGACGCGCATTCAGGGTGTCGCCGATCTTTGCGCCCTTTTTGGCATATTGATCGTCGTAGCTGCGGTTGATGTTGCCGACAAAGTTCAGCTTCTGGTGCAAAACGCGCAACGCTTCCCGCGTCACCATGGTCGGCGTAAGGATGTTGTTGGGCATGAAAAAGTCTCCATCGGGCCGGCTCAAAGCCGGCGCTGGGACGCGGCGCCATCACGGCGCGGCATCGGGTTGAGTTATCGACGGCGTCGGGCCGCGAGCTGAGCGTTCCGTTTTTCGAGCCAGACTTCGTCGCTGTCGCTGTCGGCCAAGTCAGTGGTGGACTTGGCCCCGGTGCCTTTCGACACCTGCGGGACCGGTTTGACCTCGGACGCTGGCTTGGCGGTGGCGGCGGCGATCTGCCCCTTGACGGCGGCCTCCGCCTTCATCAGGCGGTAGCCGAGCAGCCACACCATGGGGTCGACCACGCCGCGGACCTGTTCGGGTGTCACTCCGAATGCCTCCACGGCGAATTTCTCGACATCCCGCAGCGTCTGCTCGCCGAAATCGGGGATTTTCTCCTTCAGGACACGCACCGCATCCTGGGCGGCTTTGGCGGTTTCCCGCTGCTGCTCGGCCGCGCGGTCCTGCTGGTACTGCTGCGCCTGTCGCGCCAGATCGGCGCGGACCCCCTGAATCTGCTGCATTTGCCGGAACAGTGACGCGGCGCGGGCCGGGTCCTGCTGTTCGAGCTGTGCCCACTGCTGGGGGGTCTGGGGCATGCCGCCGAGCTGATGATCGAGCAACTTGATTGTCGCCATGCGGTCAAGGTGCGCGTCGTCGGCTTTCGCCCGCTCCGCAATCTCGGCCTGCTGGGGCTCCAGGGCCTTCCGCTGCGCGGCGACAGCCTGCGTCTTCTGCGTATAGTCCGACTGGCGCAGGAAGGCGTCTTTGAGCGCCTTGGGGACCCGGTACTTACTGCCCTCGTAATCGACCTCCTCCGTGTCGTCCTCCGGGGTCTGAGGCGTCGGCTTTCCCTCTCCGGTGGTGATTTCCTGTTCGGGTTCCGGCAGCTCGTAGCGGAGAGACGGGGTTTCGGTCGTGGTGGTCGTGGCGGCGGGTCCTTCCGGCGCCTGCGCACCGGCCGGGCTGCCCGCGATTTCGAGGGTCATGAAAAATCTCCATGTTTGGGGTGCGCCTCGGCGGCGCGGCGAAGGGGACCTTTGCCCCTATCGGATGGGCGGCTTGATGCAACGGGCGCCGTGGAGTAAATTTCGATCACGCCCAACGGATACCGGGAGGCCTGCGCAAGCGGGCTCCGGCGGCCCCTCAAGGGGAGTAGATCCGAATTTTCCCCCGGACGTTGGGCGCGTTACTTCTGCCGTCCCCTGGCATAGGTCGAAAACAGCAGTGTCGGGCGATTGCCGCTCTGCAGAAAGACGGCCTTGTCATTCACCAAATTGCCCTTCTCATCGACCCGCGGCGAGGGGTTGCGCAGCGACGGACCGGTATTGTCCAGGGACACCCGGCTTTCCGGCGCCATTCCACCTTGAATCTGTTGCAGGATTTCGTCGATCGACAGGCCGTCTTTCCCGACACGGCTGTTGTAATGATGATTGCCGTCGTAGAAGACTTCCTGGGTGTTGAACGGCGGCATGGACCGCTGTTGACGCGCCGCATTCAGGTCCTGGAACTGCTGGTCCGTCAGGACCCCGATTGGATCCGCCGCCGGCTTGGGCTCGACCGGAAGCCCGGCCATGCCCTGATCAGCGCGGCGCGCCATGGTCTCCAATTTGGCGCGAGCGACGGCCAGTCCCTCCGGATAGAGCGGGGCTGCAAATCCCAGCGCCGCCCCCGCCACGGGGCTTCCAGGCTCGGTCATCACCGCCTGCCGATCCTCTGGTGTCTGAGCGGCCGCAAGCCGGTCCTGGTAGTCGTTCATCCGATCGAGAAAGGACGGCTGACCGACCATGTGCGGCGACACCACGCTGGTAATGGCATAGCCGGCCCGCCGGTTCAGGTCCTGGAGTGCATCCGCCAGCGGCCCCGCGTGCTTCCGCAGTGCGTCCAAGAGACCCGTCATTCCGCTTCGACCTGCTGCACCAGGGTCGCCGGATCGGCCGGCTGGGACTTGGCCGCGCCGATCATGGCGACGACGATCTTGGTGAGGTTGTCCATCTTCGCCAGCATGACGTCGGTCCGTCGGTCGTCGGCCTCGCTCTCGGCGGCGCGGGCGGCCTCGACGGCGTTCTGCGCGACGATCTGGCGATGCTGCGCCTCTTGTTTGGACATCTCGACACCGGCCGCCATCTGAGCCTTGAACTCCTCAATGGCGCGGGCGCCCGCGACCTTGATCTGTTCACGCGCCTGATCACCCTGCACCCGGATGTTTTCGAGGGCCATTTCGTGCTGAAGCTGCGCCTGCTGCGCGGCCTGCGGATCCGGCTGTTGCTGCTGGGCAAGCGCCTGGAGACGCTGTGCGATTTCGTCAGCACCGGGCCAATCGAGATTCTTGACCAGGAGATCGGCGATGGCCGGCGCCGCCTGCGGATATGCTTGCAGCAGTTCAATCATCTGGGCGGCGGCTTCTTCCCGCCGCGTCTCGTAGCTCGGGCCGGCGTCCACCACCACGTCATATTTGCCGACGGTGAGATCGTAGAGGACCTTGCCGTCTGCCTGCGGCTGGTTGATCGGCATCGTCAGTTGCGTGCCGTCCGGCTCGATCACGCGGACAATGCGCTCCTCGGAATAGACATGCGGGATAAGGTCAACGAGGATTCGCCCCGTATGCTCGATCGCGCGCGCCAGATTATCCGCGAAATGGAACGTGCCGCGGTCGCCCTGCCGCTGACGGGCCAGGATGGCGCGACCACTCGTCTCATTGCCCTGGGCGCCGAGTGAGGGGTCGAAGATCCCCATGATCGCCTTCAGGTCGTCCTGCGCATTGGCGGCTTCCTGCAGCGCACCCGCTGGCGGCCCCGCGAAGGGCTGGCGCTGCGGCGGTTGCGTCCCCCGCTTGTACTCGATGTAAGGCCAGTTCTGGCTATTGGCGGTCGCCCATTTGGCGCTATCGACGTCGAAGGATCCCTCCTCGCCGATCCAGGGCGCGCGCGGGGCCAGTGCGACCAATTCCGTCGACGCTGTGCGCCAATAGTTGAAATTGCGCTGCGCGTCCTTCGCATCGCGGATCATCGACCGGAAATAGCGCTTTCCCTCGACGTTCACTTCATCGCCATAGACCGGGACGATCGGGATGTAGTGGCCGGCCCAGGGGTTTTTTTCCAGCACCTCGGCTCCGGTCATGATCTTCTGGGTGACCTTCCAGGATTTCGTGGGGCGCTCGCCCACCACCTGATACCCTTGAGAGGCAAAGGCCTCTTTGGCGGCGGCGAACTTCTCCGCATCCACCACCATCGGCGAGAGGTTGGGGCCGGCGATTTTCACGATCTGGCGCGTGACCTCTTCGCGGCGCCACCACTCGGCCACCATGATGGTCTCTTTGTCGCCCCAGGGCTGCGGCAGTTGGTCATAGCCAAGGTCATCCCAATCAACCTCCTCAGCGCCCTTGTATTTGCGGCGGAACTCGGCCCGCGGCATGGTGTCGACCACGAACGAGCTGTTCCAGTCGCTGCTGTCGGCGGCGGTGCTGTGCGGGTCGCCATACACGGAGAAAGGGTTGGCGATGCGCTCGATCAGCAGATCCATGTCAAAGCTGTCGTCGTGTGCATAGTCGACCGCCACACGCCAATAGCCGAAGCCCATCGACACGGAGCACTCGACGCCCGTGTCATAAGCAGTGTCGGCCTTCGAGGCATACTGGACCGACCGGATCAGGCCGTCGAAAACCTTGGCAACCTGGACGTCGGCGCCGCTGTCGACCGGCCGGACCTTGATTTGCGGGCGGTTCTGCCGGGCGTCATTGACGACCTGTCGGATGAAGCTGGGTAGCCGGTTAAAGGTCAGGCACGGTCGCCCGTCGAGTTCGCGGGACCGCACGTCGGCCGGCGCCCACTGCTCGCTCAGACGACCGAACCGCAGATCGTCGAGAGCATGCTTGCGGTTATCGGCTTCCGCGTCCGACGCGAGCTTGAACGCTTCCAGCCCTTCCTTGACCGCGTCTTCGGCTTTGGTGTCGTCTTTTGCCATGTCTGTCCTTGAGACGGGGCGTCGTCACGACGCTCCAAGGGGGGGATCATTGGTCCAAATGTCGCGTGGTTCAGTCATCACGAAACCATCCAATCATCGGCCAGCACGTCGGTCTGGGACGCCAGCCACGGCACCACCTGACCATCGGCCGTTTTCATGTCGATGTGCGCGTGGTAGCTGATCTCGGTTCCCTCGGGATAAATGCCAAGGAGCGGCGCCCTGTTGACCTTGAAGCGGCTGCCGGGGACCAGGAACAGAAACATTCCCTTGCCATTCCAGCCAGCGCGGGAAACACGAAGCCCCTTCTTCAAAGCCTCGACCGCCAGCCCGAACGACATGCCGGACGTAGGGCGGTAGGCATTGTCGGCCGGGGCCTTGGGGGACCAGGAAACATACCCGTCATGCCCCGGAACGTTCGGTTTCCAGACATCCAGATATTCAACGAGATAGCCCTCATCAGAACCGTCCTCGTCAGCGGGAAGCGGCCACCCCCGATAATCGTTGTATTCAGCCCGGGTCATCGGGCGCATTTTCACGATCTTGGTGCCGATATAGGTTTGCATCACATCACCCCATCCATGACCCCGCCGGCCTCGGCGGGGGTTTGCGTTTCTGCTGCTGCGGCTCTTCGTAGGCCACGCACATCAGGCCGAATGCGTCGGCGCCGTGGCTGGCCCAGTCGTGCTCAGGACCAAGACCGATTTCCCGGTTCTCGTCCTTCTTTTCGTGGTAGGCGCCGAGCGCCTCCCGTCCGCCTTCGGTCGTCGCGCCGTTGAACCAGCACGCCGGAAATAACCGGCGGCCGGCCTCGATGCGCATGGCAGCGGCGCCTTTTCCCTGGTTCGGGATCACCGTCACGTCATAGCCGGCGTCGCGGAAAGCGCTCTCGTAGGAGACGTCGAACACCCGGTCGTTGGTTTTGCCGTCATGCGGCAGCCAGATCTGCGCCCGGTCCGGCGTGTAGCCCTGGGACCGCATCCATGCCAGATGCGAGGCGAGCGGCTGTCCCTGAGCCTCGTAATAATTCAGGACCCTGATTTCGCGGCCAACGAACTGGGCGGTCCAGATGGCGAAGGAGTCGGCCTTGGCGCCGGTGCCGCCGATGTCGCAGAACAGGCGGATGGTCATCAGCGGGTCGGCGGCGACACGGCCGATGCGGCCTTCCTGCTTGGCCTTGATCAGGTCGGCGGCGTAATAGGCGCCCTCGGTCACTTTCTCGTAGTCGCCGTCCCAGATGTGCGGGTACTGATCGGGCCGGTCGCGCATGTCGTCCTGCCGCTCCTGTTCGAGCTCGGCGGGGAACCACGGATTGTCCGACCAGTTCGCCATGACGGTTACAGTTCCGGTCGGAGGCGTCGGGCCGCGCAACAGCGCGTTGATGGCGTCGCGCTTGCGGCGAGGGTTCCAGGAAAACCAGAGCTGGGAGCCCGGTGCGCGGATTGTGGGGCGCAGGAGCGTAAGGCTCCGCGCCGATATCGTGTGGGCCTCCTCAGCCCAGGCCCGCTTGAACCCCTCCAGCGACTTGATGGTCTCGGCGGTGTGGTCCTGCATGCCTTGAAACACGATCACGCCATCGCCCGGGGTCTCAATCACTTGGTCGAAGCTGCGGAAGCCCTCACGCTCCAAACCAAATTCTTTGATTTTGTTGTCCAACAGGCGCTTCGCGCTCTCTTTCAGGCTCTTCTGAACCTCACGGATACAGACGCTGCAGAGGCCCCGCTCCCCGAGAGAATCTTCCAGCAGCATCCCGGCGAAGAAGTGAGATTTCCCGGATCCTCGGCCGCCGTAAGCCCCCTTGTATCGCGCCGGTTCGAGGAGCGGGACAAAGACCTCAGCGGTCGGGATCTGAAGGACGGACAATGATGCGCTCGACGCGATGGATCAGGCTGATCGGATCGCTATCGTCATCCCCGCCGATCGGCTGCACCGGCTTGCCCAGCCCGCGATCCAGCAAGGAGTTTGCCGCCGCGACCCGGGCGGCGTCCGAAGCCTTCGGGTTGGTGCAGATTTCCACCAGCGCCTCGATCGCGGCCGGCGCGTGTTCCTGGGCGAGCTTACGGATTTCCGCAATGACCTTGGGGCGGCCGCCCGGATTGCCGGACTGCCCCTTCTGGAAGGGCTTCAGGGACATGGGGGCTTGCCTTGAGGGGATTGGCGCGTCGCGCCTGTCGCGGTCTTCGATAGCTACCGCACTGGCGGGGTCCTTGCCTCACGCCAGTTCAACTTTGCAGGGCTCCATTTCTACCACGGTTTTTCGGCCGAATAAACCCAGCAGTAGTGCCACGCGCCCTTTCGACGACGATATGCAGGTCCCTGTGAAATCAGAAAACGGCCCCTCAAGCACGCGAAGGTCTTGTCCAGGCTGATACTCGATCATCGGCGTGACCGCGTCATCGAGCGAGACGACCCCTTCGATCTCGGCAGCCACCCACTTGTCGACAAGCTCATCAGGGATCGGTTGAGGGACCTCTGCGGAGATCGGCAGCAGCTTGACGACCCCACGCGTCCCGTTGATCGACCGCCACCGGTCGACGTCGCGGTCAAAACGGATCAGCAGATACCCGCAGAGCAGAGGTTCCTGGACGTCGTAGGACCTGCCATCGACGACCTTCCGAACCCTGACCCGGGGCGAATAGACCCGGAAGCCCTGGCGAACCAGATTGACCTTCGCGAACGCCTCGGACTTGGGCTGAACTGCGGCGACATACCAGCGGCTGCTCATTCTGCGGCATCCTCTGCTTTGCCCCTGTTCTCAGCGGCGGCCCGGGCCTCTGCCGGCGTCTGTCCCGCAAACCGGGCAGTCCAATAGTCCAGGATCTGCTGGCGCCCCAGGCCGTCCGTCAGCTCGATCTGTGCCGGCTTGGCCGAGGGCGGCGCGCAAACCGACTTCACGACGGACCGGACCGGCGAGGCCGACGACCTGGGCCCCTCGGCGATCAGGCGGAGGCGACGGGCGCGTTCTTCGAGCTTGGCCCTCTCGGCATCAACGAATTCGGCCAACTCGGCATAGGCCGGGAAGAACTTGAACCGACGGCCGGCACGGTCGAGAACCTCGCGATTCACCATGCCGGCCGGGATGCGCATCAGCCCGACATAGGCTTTAAGCCTCATCTGGGCCTCTGCTGCGGGCATATTTCCGGCAACGATGGTGCCCAGCATTCCCAGCCATTTCTTTGCCTGATCGGGTTCTGCGGGCGCACAGGCAGCTTGTGCGATCGGCAGATGCGCCATGGCGTCGTCCCTGGCCTGAGTGGGGACCGTTTCCGGCAATTTCCACCGCCCAGGCATCGTCTCGTAGCCGTGCAAGCCGCAATAGCCCTCGATTGGATCTCGGATCAGCTCACTCAAACTCTCCGGAAGCGATGAGTTCGCAGAAACCGTTACGGAATTCTGAGGGGTGATATCGAGGGCGTGGCCCATTGGCTTGACCTTCCGTGATTTGGGATCCGGCGCGGTGGCCGGCGATGGCATCGGGAATTGAGTTTTTGAAGGCAAGGAGGCTCACGGTGGGGCGCTTGCCAGTGGTCTGGGCGTGTCTCATGCCGCGTTCCATGGTTTCGGTGACCACGGCGGCGATCTCCTCGGGAGGAGCGGTGCCTCCCAGGTCGAGATAGGCCAGTGCTTGCGATCGCAGCGTATTGCGAGGAGACGGAAGGCCACTTTCGTTCGGCCACAGTTCCCGACGGAGTTGTTCAAACCGTTCGATGACGGCTTGAGCCAGCGCTTCACGTTCGGTCGCGTGTGCACATCCTCCTCCACCAGAATCTTCTTTTCCTTGATTCCCTTCTTTATTATTCGTTCGGACGTCGTTCGGGGAGCGTTCGGGGCTCGTCTGGCTGTCCGTTCGGGGAGCGTTCGGGGGAACCTGATATTCACTGTATTTACAAACAGTTATGATCGTGATGCCCGTTCGGACATCCGTTCGGATAAATCCGTTTTTCTCAAAATGTCTTAGCCGGGCGTGTGCGGTGGCCTTCGAGCACTCCCAAGCCTGGGCGAGATATGACGTCGCAAAGCAGCATTGGCCGCGCTCCAGATCGATCATCTTGCCGGCCACCCGGATGGATGTCGGTTCCCACGCCGCCTTTGTAATGATCCAGACGGCGGCATACTCGTCATCCTTACCGCGGAATTGCGGATTGCCGATCAGGTCGCGATGGAGGAGCACGAAGCCGCTCACGGTGCCCGCCTCTTGAACCTGTTGCGGTAAACAAGAACCTGCTGGTAGGCGTGGTTCGCCCAGCCCGGCTTGTATCCCTTGATCCGCCCCAGGGCCTTGTAGTCGTCGAGGGTCTTGCAGACCTTCACTGCGTCATTGAGCTTCATGCGATAGAGCGTGTCGGCCGAGACGCCGTTGATTCCCGGGAAGGCGTCGACCATCACCGGCGCAATGCCATTGACCTTTTGGGTCGACCCGCAGGCGCAGGACATGACGGAGAATTCGGACGGCCTGGATTGCACCCGGTGGCATTTCCGACATCTCCAGGTGGCCGCCACAGCCCGTTCCAGGCCCTTAAGGCCGGACCGCAGATCCCATTGCCGGTCGGCATCGTACATGCCATGCCGGGCCGTGGCTCCGACCAGATCGAGGATGGTGGCGTGCGTCTTGTCTTCGTGCGGACGGAGGGCCCGCCCGATCTGTTGAAGGAAGAGGCCGGTGCTTTCCGTGGGCCGCAGCAGGACCGCCGAGGAAACCGCCGGGATGTCGAGGCCTTCGCCGATCAGTTCGCAGGAGGTCAGCACCTGGACGGAACCATCGCCCAATCCGCCGATCGCCGCGTCCCGGTCGTTGTCCCGCATGCTTCCGTCGACCGACCGGGCCCGCCAGCCGGCCGCGGCGAAGGCCTCGGCGACGTGCCGGGCATGCTCAACCGTGGTGCAGAAAACGACGGCCGGCTGACCGGGGCACATCTTGGCGTACCAGCGCCGCGCGATCAGGGAGAGTTCGTCCGTGTCGGTCAGGGCCGCGATCTGGGAAAGGACATAGTCGCCGCCGCGCTTGCCAACCTTGGACAGGTCAAGGCCGGTTGGCGGAGCATAGACCTCGGCCGACGCCAGATAGCCGGCGCGCGTCAATTCGGCGATGGACGGACCCCGAACCATGCGCTTGAAGAGGCCTGTCTCGCCCAGGCCCTTGCCGTCGGTGCGGCAGGGCGTCGCCGTGACACCGAAGCGGCGCCGGGGGAGCTGCAAGACGCGGTCCCATTTGTTGGCAACCGAGTGGTGCGCTTCGTCGGGAATAGCGAGCTGCAGCTTCTTCAGCCAGGGCGTCAGGCTGTCGAGGCGTGCGCCGACGGTGTCGATGCTGGCGACATGGACCGGATGGCTCGTCAGCTCGTGGCCGGGCATGATCACGCCGTGGTCGATCCCCTCGGCAGAGAGGCGCGCCGAAGCTTGGCGCAGCAGTTCCTTCCGATGGACAAAGACGGCGGTTTCCCAGCCATGTCCGACAACGGTACCGATGACGGACGTGAAGACGGTCGTTTTTCCCCCGCCGGTTGGCAGCACATAGAGCGGGTCCTCGCCGCGTTGCAGGCAAGCCAAGATCTCGTTGGCGTTCTTGGTTTGGTAAGGGCGGAGGGTCGTCATTCTGCGGCTCCCAGAGCTTCGGGAAGCCGTTCAAGGATGATCAGCCTCTTCCATTTCGTGAGGCCGCAACGGCGCCAGCCTGCGGCAATGAAGCAAAAACCGGGATTGGTGCTGCGCACCTTTCGCGGATTGACGTAGGTGTAATGCCGCTCACCGGGCCAGCGGAGGTCGGCCAATTTATCGGCGGCCGTGATCAGGTCTGAAGCGAGGCCTGCACCTTCGTTCCGGAAGACGGCGCAATTGACGCCGTCCTGACCGTCGGCGCTGATGAACTTCCGCCAGACGAACATAGCCCGCGCGCAGGGAGTGATCAGCACCATCTTTTCGCCGGGTCCGACAAAGATCTTCGGCCGCCGACCATCCTTGTAATGGTGGCGGGAATAGTGCCGGTCGAAAATGGCGCGGCAACTGTCATTTCCGTCGCGGACTTCGATCCAGGTGTTGCCGAACAGAAATGGCTGGACGGCCGTCATTCTGCGGCCCTCCGGACGTCAACGAACATTCCCGCATCGCCTTTGATGCGGCGCTCCGCCATAGCTGCATATTCCGGGTTCAGCTCGATGAGTATCGCGTCGCGCCCTAGCCGGTCTGCGACCAAGCCGGTTGTACCAGCACCCCCAAACGGATCGATGATCACTTCCCCAGATTGGGTCCCAGCCAGAATGCACGGTTCAATAAGCGCGGTTGGGAAAGTCGCGAAATGGGCGTCCGAGAATGGCTCTGAAGCGACGGTCCACACGCTCCGCTTATTGCGCATTGGGGCCACGTCGCCGGATATAGCAGCTGAAAAACTGGCATTCTGCTTTGAGCGCGGACCGCCGGTGGACGGATAATCCGCCTTTGGATTGACGCCTGGAAGTCTTCCTGCAGATGGGGGGAGTCGAGCAATGGTCTGGCCGCCAGGGCCTCCATCGGCCCATTTGTGCGTTTGGCTCCGGCCGCGCTTTGCCCGCGCGTGGCTGTCAGGGCTCGACGGCTCCATGATCGCCTCCGCGTCATAGAAATACCGCTCGGATTTTGATAGGAGGAAGATGTACTCGTGCGACGTCGTTGGCCGATCCTGCACGCTCTCCGGCATGGGGTTGGCCTTGTGCCAGATGATGTCACGGCGCAGCCACCACCCTTCCTCTTGCAAGGCAAAGGCGACCCGCCACGGGATGCCAACAAGATCCTTCGGCTTGAGCCCCGCCTGAGGCATCCGGTTCGGCTGGGTCGCCGGTCCCACGGAGGCAATTCTCAGTGCGGCCTTTCCCGAGTTAAGCTTGCCACGCGTGCCGCGGTAGCCTGCGCCCTGCGTCTTTCCAGGTGCAGGCCTGCCGGCCCACATCGATCCCTGCACGCCGCCACCAGGACAATCGCCAACGCGGCCAGCGCCGGTGGCGTAGCAGTCCCCGAGGTTCAGCCATAGCGTCCCGTCGTCCCGCAGAACCCTTTTGACTTCGCGGAACACGTCGACCAGGGCACTGACATATTCTGGATAGGTCCCCTCCAGACCGATCTGGCCGCCGACGCCATAATCGCGCAATCCCCAATAAGGCGGCGACGTAACGCAGCAATGAACCGATTTTTCTGGAAGGGTGCGCAGCAATTGCCGGCAGTCGCCGGTGAGGATATGGACCGTCATATCGGCCTCACCACGAGCTCAACCCGCGGATCGGCCTTGTCGATGCCGTGATAGACGTGCTTCTCGCGGACCTGCCGGTCGTTGAGATAGACGCGGCCCTGGAGAAAATCGAGGACAAGGGATTCATCGAGGTCCGGCCGCCGGGTCGCATAGAAGATCCGGATGAACGCGACCAAATCGCCATCGAGCAGAGGCGCGACCACCGGTCCGGGGAACTGCCGATCGGCTGCCGCCAGCCAGCCGCGCGCCTTGTCCGACTTGATGGACGCCGGCCGGTCCCCGAACATCACCAGCTTGCGGCTATTCGCCTTACTGGCGGTTTCGCCGCGGATGGTGAGCCGCACCTCTGATCCCTTGGACATCGGCAATCAGCCTGGGAAAGCCGGGCGGTGGGCGCCCAGGTTCACGACGTTCTGTAGGGGAAGCGGGTTCAAACCGGCGGAGTCGTCTTCCTGACGATCGGCCTGCAGCTCGAGCTGCTGGCGCCGCTTCACTCCGACCGCGTGCCCGGCGGCACAATTTTTGGCGCGCTGGCTCCGCGCGTTCCATCCCTGCTTTTTGATCAGGCCCTTGATGTCGAGATCGCCCGCCAGTCCAGCTTTCTCGCCGAGATTGAAGGCATAACCGTCCTTGCTGCCGTCTTCCTCCTCGACCGGCACGGGGAGCTTGTCGTCTCCCCAATCGGCGTCCGGACCGGCCACATGGTCGTCGACCTGGGGGCGCGGTTCGGCCTCGTTGAGGTTGAGCGGTGCCGGCTCCGCCATGATCGCCTCTTCGGCCGCGGCAACGTCGCCCTCGAAACCACCATCCCCGGCTTCTTCGGCAACCTGGGGCGCAGGGGCGGTCAGAACATCCAGGAAATTGATGATCTCGCCGGCCCGGGCGGCGGCGAAGGCGCGGCGAATATCGGCCTGGATGCGCTTGCCCTCGGCCTCATCGTCCATGGCCTCGGCCAGCCACAGGCGTTCGCAGATCCGGTAGACCAAGTCGAGGTCCTTGCGGGTCATGCCGGATCCGGCCTTCAGGTCGCGCCAGAGGGCGGTGACCTCATCGGCCAGCGGCGTGATGTGCTCGGCTTTCAGAGATTCGATCTCGCGCCGGAAGGCATAGATTTTCTGGAACCCGGCTTTCATTGCCGGGGGCAACTCATCGGGGGTCAGAATTTTGGTCGTGTCGGTCATGGTGTGGCCTCGTGATTAGGAAGGGGGGTGGGGCGCTCCCGCGGGGCTTGCGGGGAGACGGGAGCGCCCCTTGCGCGGCGGCGGCACCGCGCATCGGAATGGCTGGGGCTATTCGTCCCCTCGAAGCGGACGCAGGACCGCGGCCAGCCGATCAAGCTGCTGGTGCAGGACGCGGTTCTCGGCCTTCAGGTGACGACGCGCGAAGAAGGCAACGGCGGCGGCGACGATCACCACCACCAGTCCGGCGATTTCGAGCCGAATCATAGTCCCTCCAAAATCTTGAGCGCCTCGGCCACGGCCTTGCGCTGGTCAGGGGTGAGAGAGGTCGGCGTCCGGCCGGCCAAGTCGAAAATCTCGGCGGCGATTTCGTCGTGTTGAAGCAGCCGGATCAGCGCCAGAGCTGACGGCAGGCTGTAGCCGGCGCGCCATTTTTTGACCGCTCCCTCGCAGGTCTGCGCGAGCCGGGCAACCACCTTGACAGGGCGTCGGAGGAAGATCTCCGCGAGGCGGTCTGCAATCACCGCGTCGGACAGGGGCACAGGTCTTGCCCGCTTTGGCGACGACTGGTGGCCTCCATCCGTGCAATCTTCCACGGCGGAGGGGGCGCCATGAGACATACGACCAACGCGCTTTGCCAAACCGGAGAAGGGACGCCGGATGACGCGGCCAACCTGCAGGGTCGAGATCGCCGTCATGCCGGTGCGCCTTCGGAGGGAGAAAAGTCGTCCGGGCGATCCATGGGCACTCCCCTATTCGGCTGCCGGAGGCAGGTCGAAGAAATCGTTGGGAACGATAGATTCCAACTTTTTCAACGTGTCGGCGGTTGGGCTCCAATCGGGCCGATCCATGCGGCGGATCGTGCTCTCGTTGAGTCCGGATTCTTTGGCAAACCGAAGGATGCTCCACCCTCTGGCTGTCCTGAATGCGCGAACGCGCTGCATAGCTTGCTCGATCAACATGGGCAAATTTTCTCGCGTTATACTGCGAATTGTCAAGACATCATTCGCTGTACATCGCGAGCGCGATATTTCGCGATACCGGTTAGAATTTCGAGATGACTGATGTTGAAAAATGTCGCGCCGCCATGCAGCAAGCGCGGAAGGAATATGACCTAAGCGTCAATGCTTGGGCGAAAAAAGCTGGTGTCAGCGAGAGTGGTGTACGCGGTTTCTTGAACGGCGATACCGACAATATCTCCCTGGTTTATCTCGATAAGCTGGCAAGAGTTGTGGGGCGAAAGGCGTCAGACTTCCTCCAGCAATTAGTTCCTGTGGTCGCGCGGGTCGGCGCCGGACATGAGGTCTACCCGGTTGATGATTCCCCTTTAGGCATGGGATTGGAGCTCGTGGATGCCCCGATGGGGATTGACGGGAATCATATCGTGGCCGTCGAGGTGCGCGGAACAAGCATGCATCCGATCCAAGAAGGTTGGTTGCTGTTCTATCGTCGCGAAATAATTGGTGTTCCAGAAGACTGTATAAATAAGCTCTGTGTATGCCAGATTGAAAATGGACCGACCTATGTCAAAGAGGTTAGACGAGGAGCGTCATCAGGACACTTCACATTAACAAGCTGGAATGCACCTCCGATGGAGGATGTTGGTCTTGTTTGGGCGGCAAAGGTCTTGGATATTCGCCCAAGATGATGAAGGCGGATTCAAACACAAAAAACCCCGCCAAAGCGGGGCTTGGGTGTTGTGCACCGAAGGATTAAGTTGCTTACATCACGAGGTATTTCAGTAGCCCGGAGGCGACCAGCACGGCAATAACAAATCCTATAAGCTGGATCGTGGTTGGCAGTTGCGCTACACGCCCCTTCAGCTCCCCAAACTCCTTGGCCGTCGGCATATCTCGAAGGCGCTCGTCCATGCGGATAAGTAAAGGCTCCATGCGGCCAAGCACAGCCTTGACCTCCTTCATGTCGCCTTCAACGGCGCTTACGCGGCGCAGCACATCATCCATACCACCATCATGCCCTCCGCCACCGCCGTTTGCAACGGCATCAGGGCGATAAACGGTGTTGGTGTTCAGTTGAACAACCTCTCCCATTTTCAAAGATCCTGCGGACTATTGGGCAAAAAACGCGGCACCTCCCCGTTCTCACCGTGATTGAAATTCGCGATATACAGCGAATTCGTGTTGACAGATTTCGCGATATAACGCGATAATCTCCCTGTCGCCCATCACTTCGGGCGTTTAGGCGGCCGGGAGAGCCCTGGAACCCCTCCCGGCCGCCAAGGGAGATCAGGGTTATGGACATCACGCCCGCCCTCGCCGCCGCCGACGCAGCAATGCCCGTCCTCGGCCGCAAGCTCGACCGCGACCGGCGCCACATGGCCGCCCAGCATTACGACCGCTGGCGGTGCTATACGCTGGAGACCTTCTTGCACCCGGCGTTGCTCCGCGAGGCGCGGGCCGACATGACCGACCCCCGGGTTACATGGCGGGTCATCCGGTCCCTGTGCGCCTCTCTCCGCTATCACCGGGCCGGCCGCTCCCGCGTTTTCTCGGGCGTCTGCGAGAGCGCGCTGCGGACGCTGATCACCTGCGAACTCCACTTGTTGGCCCGCCAGAAGGGCCGGACTGTCCCTTATGTCTTCCTCCCCTTTCCCGGTGCCCTGGTCGCCAAGACGGCCGTCGAGCGCCGGGCCGCGGCGGAGTGACGCCCATGACGCCAACCATCTGCGGCATCCCGGTCGAGCATTTCGCCGTCGAGCCCACCCCCGATGAGCTGGGCGCGCTGGTCGCCGCCCTGCCGGCGCAGGAACAGGCGCTGACCCTGATCGCCCTGGCCCGCGCCATCCAGGATCAGCTTCGCGCGCCGCACCGGGTCGCCGCTCGATATTCGACGATCGCCTTTGAACTGGCCTGCCTCGCCTCGACGTCGGAGGGGACTGACGGAATCGAGGCGGTCCAGGCCCTGGCCGCCGGCATCGCCCAGGCGCGGGAAGAACTGCGGGAGGCATCATGATCATGGCCGCCCGCGATGTGCCGCCCGGCCAAAGCTGGGCCTTTTTGGACCACCGCACGGTCGCCGAGGTTGCCGGGCTGCCCGAAAAATTCGTCGAAGCTCGCGGCATCGAGGCGCGCAAGGGCGTCTTCGATCAGACCGCCCGCCCGTCGTACCGCAAGCTCTGCGCCGAGGTGCTGCGCCGCTGGGGGGTCGCCTGATGCGCTTGGCCGCCCTGCTCTTCCACATCATCACCCGCCGTCTGCGCCGGCGCCTTGCCCGCGCCCGCCGGTGGGCAGCCTGACCACTGAGGAGGCATCATGCCGCTGATCATCACCACCCCGGGGATCTACGACATTCCCCTTGACCTCTACCACGCCGATCCGTGCGAGACGCCGTCTCTATCGGCGTCGGGAATGGTTGATATCGTTGACGACTGCCCGGCCCGGTTCTTCTACAAGAGCCGGCGCCTGAACCCGAAGGCGGAACGCGAGACCACCAAGGATATGTCGGTCAGCTCCGCGGCCCACGCGTGGATTCTCCAGGGCGACAAGTTCGCTGAGACGATTGCCGTCATGCCGCCCGAACTCGATCTTCGGTCAAACGCCGGCAAGGCTTTCGCCGCCCAGGCCGAAGGTGAAAGCAAGACCCTGATCCGCGCACACGAGTTCGAGCAGATCAAGGCGATGCGCGAGGCCATCCTCCGTTCGGAGCTGGCCCGTCTGGCCCTGTCGGCCGGGAAACCCGAACAATCCCTGTTCTGGAAGGACGAGGAAACCGGAGTTTGGCTCCGTTGCCGGCCGGACTGGCTGCCGACGGCACTCCGGATCATCCCTGACTTCAAGGCCATGCGGTCTTGCATCCCCGCCGACGTCCAGCGGGTGATCCGCGAATATGGATATCACATCCAGGCCGCCCACTATCTGGCCGGCATCGAGGCCGTGACGGGACACCGGCCGGAAAACTTCGTGTTCGTCGTTCAGGAGAAGACCGCGCCTTATCTGGTCAGCCTCGTGGCCCCGGACGACATTTCCCTCTGGTACGGGGGGCAGCTCGCCCGCCGCGCCATCCGTATCTTTTCCGACTGCCTATGCAAAGGCATCTGGCCCGGCCACGACGGGCAGGTCTGCGTCGTCGGCCTGCCGGGATGGGCCCTCAAGGAATACGAGGCGATGGAGGCCGCCGGCCTCTTCGACGCGCCCCAATCGCAACCCCAACACATGGAAGCCGCAGAATGAACGCTCACACCCCCAACATGATCAAGGGGCTGATCCCGACACTGCCCGAGCGCGGCAAGATCAAGATCGGCAACAAGGGTCGGGTCCGGACGAGCAGCGGCAACAAGGAATTTCAGCCGCCGCAGAAGCTGAACCATTTCCTGGTCACCACCCTTGAGCGCGGAGAAGACGGCAATTTCCTGATCGACGGCACAATTCATGACCGCATCGGGAAGCGTCCGACCGAGATTCCTGTTCGCCTCCTCTATGACGACGCGGCGCTGAACTTTCCGACCCGCTACGCAATGTTCAATGGCCGCACGCTCGAATGCTCCGGTGATGGTGAGCACGCGACCAGACTGGACAACGCCACCAAACGCTACGAGCAGCGTTCGTGCCCTTGCGAATTTTCCGACCCGGCCCGGGAGGGCACCAAAAAATGCAAGATGAACGGTTGCCTTTCGGTGCTGATCGATGGTCCTGAAAGCTCCGTCGGCGGCGTATGGAAGTTCCGGACAACCGGTTACAATTCGATCGTCGGCATCATGTCGACCATGGCGTTCTTGCGGTCGATCACCGGCGGCATTCTCGCCAACATCCCGCTGTGGCTGCTGGTTCGCCCCAAACAGGTAACGACCCCCACCGGGACTGCCTCAACTGTCTATGTCGTCAGCCTCGAATACCGGGGCGCCATGGCGGACTTGCAGAAGCGGGCCCACACGGTTGCCCTGGAACGGGCCACCACGCATGTCTCGATCCAAGAGATTGAGGTTGAGGCCCGTCGTGTTTTGGCGCTCCCGTCCCCCAGCACGCCGCTTCCTGGTGACGACCTGGACGATATCGTCGATGAGTTCTATCCCGAACAAGCTGTGATAGCCAGGGCAGCACGCCCACAATCTGGAGGTGGCAAGGCGTCGGCGATTGAGGATGCGCTACGCGGCAGAACCGTCGAACCGCCCCAGGACGACCTTGAGGCCGCTGCGGACGACGCAGCCAGCCGCGGAACGGCGGCCTATCAGCTTTTTTGGAAGGAGCTGACCAAGGCCCAGCAAAGCGCGCTGCTCCCCGATCATGGACACAGGAAGAGCGCTGCGATCGCCGCCGATCACGCGGAAGGTGACGATGCTCCGCCCCAGGAAGTTGCGGACGCGCTTGAGATCCTGCGATCGTGCGAGACCGGGGCCGACCTTGACGACGCGTGGGAAGCCCTGCCCGTCGAGATCTGCCGCCTGATCGGCGCCGATCGGTTCGAGGACATCAAACAGAAGCTGGCGGAGTGATGGAGATGGAAAAGATCACCACCGAGATGCGTGACCAAATCGAGGACGCCTTCCGCGTTTGCTTGTCTGATGACGCATTGGCAAAGATCAAGAAGCAGGTCTCCGACATCATCTATGAGATCGAAGGCGATATCGATTATCGGATCAAGGAGGAGCTGGCGCCGAATCTCGCGGCCTTCGTCTCAGGAATGACGGATAAGGCCGTCAACGCACTGCTCAACGGCAACGCCGACGAAATGCGCCGTTATTTGAGCGCCGACCTCGGAGGTTATACCGGTCGGAGCGACAGCTCGTTCTGGCCCCGCAAAGCCGATCTGCCGAGCTGGCACCCCGTGATCCACGGCACCCTATTCGAGGGCGAGCAGATTGCGCTGCGGCGCCGGATCGTCGATGCACACCGGGACCTGATCACCGATCAGCGCATCCTCGATCTTGAAGATCAGGTCAAGTCGCTCGTTGCTCAAGTGAACAAGCTGGAAGCCGAAAAAGAAGGTCTAATTCAGCGTCTTCGGGATGGAGGGGTGTGGTGACCGCCGTCCCCCTCAAATCCCCACGCCTTGCCCGCCTGCAGTCGAGCGGCGCCACGGTCTTCCTGCACCCCTGTTCAGTGTGCGGGAAGCCGGCGGGGTTCGGCATCGGCGTGAAGCTGCGCAAGGACAAGCTGGGCGTCTGGTACTGCGGCCGGCACCGGCCGGCGGGCAAGGAGGAATAGCCATGAGTGACTGGAAGCTTATCGAGAGTGCGCCGAAAGATGGGACGCCGATACTGCTCTATCACAAAAATATTGGAGTTGTCTGCGGGTGGTGGACCGAAAACAAAAGTTACCCATGGGCCTTTGTTGACGGAACCGAACGCTACGAACCGGAGGAATGTGGAGACGGAATCCCCGATTTGATCTCCTACAACGCCTTTCATATCCAATTTGGTCCCACTCACTGGATGCCCCTTCCCCAACCTCCCGTGGAGGAGGATGACCATGAGTGACTGGAAGAGCCTGAACGGAAAGGAAATAGAGGCCGTCTATTTCCCCGATAGCGGGAACGAAACTGGCCGAATGATCAAATGCGACATCGATTCGAATGAAACGATTGTCCTCCATTTCGAAGACCTCGGAGACCATGGCGCGGCTTGGGCTGTGTGCCTGCGAAATGGCGTGGAGTGGGCCCGGCATAACCTCAAATACGCGGAGTCGATTGTTTGGGGAGATTCCTATGACTGAGATCGACAAGGCCGAAGGGGCCGCGCACACCCCGGGACCGTGGTGCATCACGGGCGAAGATGAATATGCGTCCGGGTGTCCCTTCGTTGAAATATCCAGCGGTGAGGACGGCACTTCGCTATTCCATGTGACCGCTTGGGCGGTCGCTGATGTCGATCGCGGCATTACCGATGAAGACAGGGCCAATGCCCGCCTGATCGCCGCGGCGCCGGAGATGCTGGCGGCGTTGGAATTGGCGCTCGAATATTGGGCGCTCGAATATTGGGCGCATCGTCAGCAGAGATACAAAAATCGCCTTCCGGTATGGGTGCAGACCGCTCGCGCCGCCATCGCCAAGGCCAAGGGGGCGCAGCATGACTAAGCTCGATGACTTGAAAAACTTGCGCGACCGGCTGCAAGCGGCGACGGGACCGGATCGAGAGCTCGATTTCGCGGTACTCGAATCCCTCGGCTGGGGTCCGCGTGGTCCGGGAGGAAGATTCCTCTATTGCCCATATGATGATTGCCGAGCGATCAAACGGCCTGATGGATCTTGGATTGAGGAGGCTAGGTCGCCTCAGTTGACCGCCTCCCTCGACGCTTCCTTGGCGCTAGTTGATCAGGTGTTGCCCGGTGTTGGCTACGGCATTCACGTAGGATGGAAAAATTCATCGTCATCACAAACAGCATGCCACCTTTTCTATTGTTCTTTGCCTGACAACTGTTATGCCCCCACCGCTCCGCTCGCCGTCCTCATCGCCCTGCTCAAAGCCCTGATCGCCAAAGAGGCGGCGGAGGTGCCCCATGACTGACCTTCCCATCCTCTTCACCGGGCCGATGATCCGCGCCCTCTCATTTCGGGTCGAAAAATGAACATTGACCGGATCGGCAAGGAGGCCGCCGAATAATGACCTGCATCGCCGATCTTCCCGAGCTGGCTACACCGCAAGAAGTTGCATCGGTCTTGCGGTGCACCCCTCGCTTCGTGCAGTCTGAGATCAACGCTGGCCGCCTGGAAGCTTCCAAGATAGCCGGGCGTTTTCTCGTTCGCCCGGATGCGGTGACTGCATATATTGAAAGCCAGAGGGTGCAATGCCCAAACCAAACCAAGGAGCAAAACTCGAATTCCGCGAAGAACGCGGGGTCTGGGAGATCATCTGGTTTGAGCGTGGTCAACGACGCCGCAAGGGAACGGGCACTGCAGAGCGCGCAGAGGCTGATAAGATCTTCGGCCGCTGGCTCCTCGACAAAGAACAAGGCGAAGCCGGCCCCTGTCATCCCGATAAGCGTCGGATCGCGGACGTCCTAAACGGCTATTCCGAAGAGCACGCCCCAGACTGTAGAGACAGCGCCCGGATCGGGTACGCGATCAAGGCGCTGCTGACGTTCTGGGGGGATAAGTTTGTCGGGGACATCACCAAACAGAGCTGCAAGGCCTACGGCCGGCACCGCCAGAAAGCCGATGGAACAGTCCGCAAGGAACTCGGCACCCTCGCCGCGGCGATCAACCACGACGTGGGGGAAAAGCGTCTGTCGGCGCCGGTCACCGTCTTCCTTCCCGAAAAGCCGGACAACAAGGACAGGTGGCTGACACGCGAGGAAGCCGCGCAGTTGCTTCGGGCGGCGCGGAAGGATAAGCGGTCGCGCTTACACCTCCCTCTTTTCATTCTCATGGGGCTGTACACCGCCGCCCGTAAGGAAGCGATTTTGTCGCTCCGGTGGCCCCAGGTCGATTTCGAGCGCGGTCAAATAGACTTCAATCCGCCTGGGCGAAAGCGCACCAGCAAGGGGCGAGCGCTGATCCCGATCCCGCGCCGCCTGATGACCTTCCTGCGGTTGGCCCGCAAGCGCAGCTCGGAAACCGGCTTCGTCATCGAGTATTTCGGCGTGTCGGCCAAGAGATTGCGCGAGGCCGCCGATCCGATCCACGGCCGCGCCGTCAAGAACATCAAGCACGCCTTTGCCTCGGCCGCTGTGAATGCTGGTCTGGGAGAATGGAAGATTCGCGTGAGCCAGCGAACTGTCGCCAGGACGAAGGCCGGCACTGAGCGCTTTCCCGAGACCGATGTCACACCCCATGTGCTTCGCCACACCAGCGCGAGTTGGATGGCACAGGCCCGCGTGCCGATGGAGATGATTGCCCAATATCTCGGGCATGACGACGTCCGCACGACCATCAAGATCTATGCCCACCATCATCCGGATTATCTTTCTGAGGCAGCGCAGGCGCTCGACGGGCGCCGGTGAAAATCCGGGGCAGTTTTGGGGCAGTCATGGGGCAGTATCAGAGGGAACAAAAAGGCAAATTAAGCCGGTCCATTCGTCAGAAATCCAGGGAAACCGCGCCTTTCATCCTGCGCCCCTGATTTCGGGAGGCAGGGGCCGGAGGTTCGAATCCTCTCACTCCGACCAATCAAAAGCCGCGGAGCCCATGGTTCCGCGGCTTTTTGATTCTGGCGAGAATACGATTTGGGGGAGTCACCATTTGGTCGGCAGCCCGATGCCGGTCCTCCCCGCCTGTCGTCCGCCCGGCACGCTCACCGCCCCCATTTCCGGGCACGCCCCCCTGGCTGCCAATTCACAATCAAATCGCTCGGTACCGGGCGTATTTCCGTCCGCCGAAGTCCAAACACGACCTCGAGATGCTGACCGACGGAATGAGACCGCAATGGGTATTCCGGCGGCAATTTGCTTAATGACCGTGATAAGCGGTCCGGACCATTCAGTCGGCAAAGACCGTCCGCAGAATACAAAAAAGTAAACTGTCACCGCAATATATACGACGGGAAAAGGAAACGCCCCGCCACCCGGATGGGGCGACGGGGCGTGTTCGTGTCCTCTCTCGCGGAAAGCCCGGAATGCCGGCCCCATCGAGGGACGGGTCCGGCCGGTCAACCCGTCAGAAGGAGATCATCACCTTCATATGCTGGCTGCGATCGCGTGCCATCGCGAACGCATCCGCCGCCTTCGCCATCGGCACCACCCCGGTCAGCAGGCCGGACACGTCGATCATGCCCCGGTCGAGGCAGGCGACGGCGTCGCCGAACACATTGCCGAAGCGGAAGGCGCCCCGGATGTCGAGTTCCTTCGCCATGATCCGGTTGCCGTTGATCGGCTGCCCGCCGCCCGGCAGGGATCCCACCTGGACGATGATGCCGCCGCGCGCCACGGCGTCGATGGCGGTATTGAGGGCCGCCGGAACACCGGACACCTCGAACACCACGTCGAAGCCTCCGATGGCCTTGGAGGCCGCATCGAGATCGGCGGAACCGGCCGAAACATTGATGACCTGATCGGCGCCCTGCTTCTTAGCGATCGCCAGGGTCTGATCCATGATGTCGGTCAGGGTCAGGGAGGCCGCGCCGCCGCGCCGCGCCGCCAGCATCACCAGTTGGCCGATGGGACCGGCGCCGGTGATCAGCACGTTCTTGCCCATCAGGTTGCCGGCGCGGTGCGCCGCGTGCAAAGCCACGGACAAGGGCTCGGCAAAAGCCGCGATGGTGAAGTCGAGGGTCGGCGACACCTTGAAGCACTGGCTTTCGATCGCGGTCACGAATTCGCAGAAGCCGCCCTGCATATGCGGGAACTTGCTGGCGCTGCCCATGAAGAACACCGCCTCGCACAGGTTGGGACGGCCCTCGCGGCAGGGACGGCACTGTCCGCAACTGCGCCCCGGGTGAACGCAGACGCGGTCACCGGGCTTCACCTTGGTCACGCGGGCGCCGACCTCGGCCACTTCGCCCGAGAATTCGTGCCCGGGAATCAGCGGCTCGCGGATGATGAAATCGCCGATCCCGCCATGGGCCAGATAATGCAGGTCCGAACCGCAGATACCACCGGCGCGGACCCGGATCTTCACCTCGAGATCCCCGATGCGGGGATCGTCGCGGCGTTCGAGACGGAGATCACCCGCCCCATGAATGACACATGCTTCCATGACTTTCCGTTACCTTTCCATTGCGAACCGGGACATCGGCAGATCGCCGGCACTGCCGGCACCGCCCGCCCGGTTCAAGGGGGGACCCCGGTCCGCCGCGGGCGGGCGGCGGACGGATCCCCCCTTGTCGACGGAGCAGGCCGGGAGAGGGCCTGCTCCGCCCCATCACGTCACTTCGACGGTGCCTCTTCGGTTTCCACGTAGCCGTACATTTCCGGCAGGATGAACTTGGCGGCCAGGAAGCCGATCAGCGACAGGATCGCGACGACGAACGTCGCCCCCGACTTGCCCAGAGCCTCGCTCACCATCGGGAACACGAAGGCGCCGAAGAAAGACGCCGCCTTGACGAACACATAGCCGAAGCCGGACGCGGTCGCCTTGAACCGGGAAGGCGCAACCATCGAGGTGATGGTCATGCCGTTGGACGCATCCCAGTAATGGCCCCACATCAGGATGCAGGCGCCGACCACGATCATGATCTTCCAGTCGTAATGGATGGCGAAGCCGCCGATGATCAGACCGAGGAAGGCGAGGCCGAAGCCCCACATGGCGACGCCGCGATGGCCGATCTTGGGCAGCATCAGGGGCGCGACATAACCCGAGAGGGTTGCCAGGCAGAAGATCAGCGCCGTCACGATGTTGGTGCCGATGATGTTGCCGCTGGAGGACACACCGACGCCCGAGAGGACCAGAATGACCGGCAGATAGAAGCCCCAGGCGGTGAACTCGGCGCCCTGGCACATGTTGGAAATCCAGCCGAACAGGGTGGCCCGGCGCTTGATCGGGTCGGCCCAGATGACCTTCAGGAAGTCGCCGATCTTGGGTTTCGGAATCCGGACATCCTCGTTGGGGAGCATGTCGAGCGGATCGTCGAACAGTTGCTTCGACACCTGCTTGGCCTTGACGAAATGTCCGCGCTGCAACAGCGACAGCGGGGTTTCGGGCAGATCGAGCCGGGCGAACAGCAGGACCAGGGCCGGAACGGCACCCAGGGCCAGGGCGGTGCGCCACAGAATGTCATGCGGCATGTCGACGGCATACATGAGGGTGATGACCAAGATCGAGAACACCTCGCCCAGGCCGAACATGAACTGCCAGCGGCTGCCCATCTCCTCGCGCTTGCCCTTGGACATCGACTCCATGATGTAGGCGTAGCCGTTGGAGATATCGCTTCCGAGCGGAATACCGATCAGAAGGCGCATGATGATCAGATCCCAGATGTTGTGGGAGAACCCTTGCGCCAGGGCCAGGATGATGAAAAGGACCATCGTCAGGATGAAGACCTTCTTGCGCCCCAGCCAGTCGGCGACGATGCCTCCGAACAAGGCGCCGACCAGCGCGCCACCCTGCACCGCAGCGGTGACCAGCCCCAGCTCGGCCGCGGTCGGATGATATTCTTCTTTGATAAAAATAAGAACGAACGCGATTGCATAAAGATCCCAGGCTTCGATCAGGATGGTGGCGATCATCATCCACCCACCCTTATTGCTCGAAACCGTTCCTGGTTTATTCAGAAGTACCTGTGTTGCTTCATCCGACAAGCGTCGGATTTGTGACTGGTCCATGCGAGACCCCCCTTATTGTTGTCCACCGATCGTGATATCGGCGTCTAAGACTGGTTAAGCGATGCGACTTACACCCTTCAAAAAGCCCGGATGGCCCGATTTTTCGGCCGCCAGGCAAAACGGATGGACAGGGGACGCCGGCCATCGGCCCCCTGTCCTTCGGGAACAGTGTCAATGAACGTGGGTAAGGGCATAGCCGCGAAAAGCCGCACGCGTCGTCCGGTGCATCATGGCGCGATCCCTTCCGGCGTAAGGACCCCGCCGAAATCCGGCCGGCGATGCCATCCTGAACATCCGTTCCCTCCTCGGGTTTTTCGTTATGGAAGGTCGCCTCTTTTGGCGGGTCCCCTCAGCGTCCCGTCAAGGGACTATCAGCGGCAGGACCCTGCCGAAGGCCCGGACATGGCTCCAACGACGCGAAACCCTGACCAAAACCCGGCGACCCTCCCGGCGTTCACAGTCTGAACACCGGCGTCATCCATGCTACCATGGTAGGATTCAATTTCAAACAAAAGTCGCCTGTGCACTGCACACAAGAGTGCCGTATTTTCAGGGAATTGACCCATTAAAACGGGTATTCTATGAGCGCTTTCTCTTGCCGAAATTGGCCTGACCGTCGACAAGTCACGGTAAGAAAACAGAGTCTTGGCGGCAGGGTCTCGCGCCATGGTTGACCCTTGCCAACACCCCCCGGCTTGGCGATGCTCAAGCGTCGGCGCCATGTCGGCGCCCCTCTGCCGGGATCCGGTCGAACCATGAGCCCACCGTCCTTGCCGCGACGATTGCGGATCGCCCTGCGCAGGCGCGTCCGCCGACACCCAAAACTTCTTGCCCTGGTCCGATTGGCAAAATACGGCCCCTACCGGGGGCTGGTGGACGACCGGAGCCGCGATGCGCTGCTCGTCCGGGCACGTGCGGAAGGGTGGCGCATCCTTTATCTGGGATCCGGGGGCCGGCGGCAGCGGGGGATGATCAATCTCGATATCACCTGGGACACCGGGCCGGACGTCGTGGGAGACGGCCTCTGTCTGCCATTCGCGGACGAAACGTTCGACGCCATCTTCTGCGAATCGGTCATCGAACATGTTCCCGATCCCGAGGCCTTTCTGGCCGCCGCCAGCCGCAGCCTGAAATACGGGGGACACTGGTACATCGAGGTCCCCTTCCTGTGCCCCCGTCATGCCGATGCCGATTTCCAGCGATGGACGGTGGAGGGCTTCCGCGAGGCGTTGCGCCGCACCGGCCTGGAGCCGGTGTCCGGCGGCGCGCACACCGGCCCGGCCTTCATGCTGTTCTGGGTCTTAAGAGAGTGGTTGTCGCTCTCCCTGTCCCTGGGAATACGGCGTCTGTTTCCTCTTTTGTTCTGGGGGCTCGGTTTTCTTCTCAGCCCGCTGTTGCTGCTGGATCCGCTTTTGATGCGGCTGCCCCGGTCAGACGGGCTGGCCTCCGCCTTTTGCCATGTCGCCCGCCGTCCCCGTCCGGCCCGGCCGGACCGGGAGCATCCATGACCGGTCCGGCCGGGCCGGACTCCGATGGCCGCCGGGGTGTCCTTGCGCATCTGACGGGCATGGCGGGGGGAGAGGCTGCCGCGCGGATCGCCCAGATCGCGGCATTGGCGGTCGCCGGCCGCGTCCTCGGGCCGGAGGGGGTGGGCGTTATCGCCCTGGCCGCCGCTTTCGCCACCCTGGCGCAGCCGCTGATCCAGGGCGGACCGGAACTGACCGGGATCCGCCTGTTGTCGGAGTGCGCGTCCGGGGACCGCGGCGCCGTCGTCCGGACCATCTCCCGACTGAAAATCCGCCTGTCCCTGACGATCCTCCCGTTCTGTGCGGCGGTGGCGATGCTGTCCGGTCATCATCGCCCGTCCGACCTTGCGCAGATCGGTTTGCAATGCCTCGGCGCGGCCATGGCGGCCGCCGGATATGGCTGGGCTCTTCGCGCCCTTCACCGCCCCCTGCAACAGGCGGCGCTGCGCGGACTGCAATCGCTGGGCGGTCTCGCCCTCGCCTGCCTTCTGTTGCGGACCTGGCCTTCGCCCCTTGCCCTGCCGCTGGCCGACATCCTGGCCGGCGCCGCAGTGGCCGGGTTGGGTCTTGCACGGGTCTCAGGACTGCTCTCGGGATCACCGCCCTGCGAAGGGGGAAAGGCCCGGACGCCCGCCGCCGTCATCCGGCCGGCGCTCGCCCTCGGGCTGACAGGACTGCTGTCGTCAGCCCAGTGGATGGCGCCGATCCTGATCGCCGGCGCCATCCTGTCCCCGCGGGATCTCGGCCTTGTGGCCGCCTGCCTGAGGCTGGTTCAGGGCCTGAACGGGATTCTTCAACTGGGCCTGCAAGCCCTGTTCCCGCTGATCGCCGGCAGGCCCAAAGGAGAGGCCGTTCTCGCCCTTACGGCCCAGACGACGCTGTCCGCCCTGGGCGCGGTCCTTGTCCTGGCGGCCATCGCGGATCCGCTGGTTCCGTCTCTTCTCGGCCCCGCCTTCCAGGACGCCTGCCCGCTGTTCCGCCGGCTGTTGCCGGTTCTGGTTCCGGTCGCCCTGGCCTCCCCGGCAGCCTACGCCCTGATGGGAGCCGGCGAGAACCGGGCCTGTCTGACAGTCGCCATCCAGTCAACCACCCTCACGATCGCCGCCTGCGCCCTTGCCTTCTGGTTTCTGCGCTCCCCGGTCGCGGTTCCGGCGGCGCTGCATCCGGCGATGTGGGCCCAGGCCGTCGTCACGCTGTGGACGGCACAACGCCTCAACCTGCTCGACCGTCCCGGCCGCCCTTTCTGGCGCCTGCTGGATCCCTGGCGCCTGGGACGGATGCTCCGGGATCGTCCGGCGCCGGATCAGAATCCGGTCCCGGGCGCATCGCCGCCCGCCGGTCCGGGATAGGGCAATCGCAGTCCCTTCGGCCCGAAAAGCGTCTCGCGCCATCCCCCCAGCGATTTTGCCAGAAGCGCCCGCACCACCATGGCCCGCGCGGGCGGAAGAAACGGGACGAAAGCGCGGACAAGCACCAGCGCCGGAAACGCCGCCAGCAACCGCGCCGTCTCGCCGCCAACGGCGGCACGGCCGCGCAGCCGCGCCATCCGGACCCGAAGACGCCCGTCGCTTTGATATTTCCACAACACCCAGTCACGCGTCAGTTTTCCGGCGATCACCCGATGCAGGACGACGATGCCGGCCACCCGGATTACCCGAAATCCGGCGCGCACATAAATTTCGCAGAGATCGGTATCGTCGCCCCCGACGGCGGGCCGTCCGCTGATGGCGCCGCCGCCATAGCCGAGTTCGGCCTGTCGCCGCTCCCCCGCCAGATAATAATCGAGGCAGGGAGCCCGCCGCACCGCCAGACAAACCCCCGGGGGAAACCGGGGATATCGGCAGTCCTCGATGTCCCCGTCCACCCCCATCACCGGAATGTCGCGCAGGAACCGGGGCGCGAACCAGTCCGGAAGAGGACCATCCATCAATCCTTCAATACCGCCGCCGACGACTCCGACCGAGGGATCTCTGAAGGCCGCCCGGACCCCGGAAAGAAGATCGGGAGGAACGATCACGTCGTCATCGACGAACAGCAGGATCGCGCCGTCGCTCGCCCGGATCGCCGCCGCGCGGGCGTGATAGAGACCGGGCTGCGGCTCCCCGAGCGGCAGGATCCGCCCGTCACGGGCAGCCTCCCCGGACAGAAAGGCCCGGGTTCCGTCGCGCGATCCGTTGTCGACCACAAGGATCCGTGTCCCCGGAACCCGGTCAGCGGCCCGGAGCAACGCCTCCAGGGTGGCCCCCAGCATGGACTGGCGGTCGCGGGTGCAGACGACGATATCGATGGCGTCGCCGCCGCGGTCGGACGTCATCTTCCCTCCCCCCTCGGGCTGACCATGAATGGCAGGCGCTCTCCTGAAGGATAGATCAAGAGTTGATATTCATGGACGACTTTTGCTATTGCCCTTAGCATGATTGCCTCGGGAACGGAACGCCGGTGCCGAAAGTGAGTTTTCCGACCGATCCCCCGTTTCAACCGGCGCCGGCGGCGGTTGCCATGCCGGCGCAGACCGTAACCGCCGTCGCCGCGCCGGGCAGGCGGGGCGGACTGCCCGCGCCGCACCGCCTGTGTCTGTCCGCGATCACGCTCCTGCTGCTGGGATTCGTCCTTGGCGGACGCGGCTTCGCCCATTTCGGCGCCCCTCCGGTCTTTGTCGGCGACGTCACCCTGGCGCTGTGTGTCTGTCTTTTCCTGTCGCATCCCGTGGTCGCGCCTCTGTTGCGGTCGCGGGTGGTGCTGCTTCTCGTTCTGTTCGACGCTTTCGGCTTCGCCCGCACGGTCCCCTTCCTCGACGAGTTCGGCGGCGACGCCCTGAGAGACGGAGTTCTTTACGGATACTCCCTGTTCGCCCTGATGATCGGCGCCACCCTGGCCGAAGAGCATGCGATCCGCGCCTTCCTCGCCCTGTTCGACAAGGCGTCGACCATCGCGGTCATCCTTCTGCCCGTCTTTCTCGCGGTGTCGGAGCTGTCGCCCCCGGCCCTGGATCCGACCCTTCCCCTGGTGACGATCAAAAGCGGCGACGCCGCGGTCCATCTCGCGGGCTTTATGGCCTTCCGGCTGCTTGGCCTGCACACACTGGCGCGGGAGGGACGGTCCTGGCCGTTCTGGCTCGATGCCCTGTTCTGGGTCTGCGCCATCGGGACGACGATCTGGACCATCTCCGCGACCCGAAGCGGAATGGCGGCCATCCTGGTCACACTGCTGATCGTCGTCCTGGCCGGCCACGGGCGGCACCGGATGGTCCTGTTCGCCACGATTACCGTGGCGGCCCTGCTGTTCCTGTCCGCGTTCGGAACCCATGTCGAACGCGATCGCCGCGATTTCTCCGCGGCCCAGATCATCGCCAATGCCACGACCCTCGCCACGCCCGAACTTGGCGGCGGCCAGGACGGCCGCGTCGATTACATGGACATGCAGTCGACCATCCAATGGCGCCTGGCCTGGTGGTCCCGGATCGTCGATTACACTATTCTGGGAGACTATTTCTGGGCGGGCCGCGGATTCGGTCTCAACCTGGCCGATGCGGACGGCTTCCAGACCAATCCCCTGGCCCCGTTGCGCAGTCCCCACAACGCCATGATGACCGTGTTGGCGCGCATGGGCGTGCCGGGCCTGACACTGTGGATATCGCTCCTGGCGTCTTTTGCCGCCGCTTTGCTCCGGACCGCCGTGCGGATGCGGGCCTGTCGTGCCATCGGCTGGGACCGGCTATGTCTCTGGATCCTGTCTTTCTGGGCGGCCTGCCTGGTCAACGGCAGTTTCGATGTCTATCTGGAAGGCCCGCAGGGCGGCATCTGGTTCTGGTCGATTTTCGGGTTGGGGCTGGCGGTTCTCGATGTGACGGCGCGGACGGGCCCACTGCCGCCATCGCCGGCGCCGGGGGCGGTGGAAGGGTGACGCTTCTGTTGCGCCGGTTGAGACTCCTCGCCATCGCCATGCTGGGGGCCGTGACGTTTCTGTTCGACTCCGTCCTTCTGGCGTTTTTGCGGCCAGGGCGCCTCCCGGACCCGAAAGAACGTCCGCTGTGCCTGCTGATCAGGCTCGACCGCATCGGCGATGTCGTCCTGTGGCTTCCAGCGGCCCGGCTGGTGGCGGACGACCGGCGCCGAAAGGGCCTGTCGGTCATCGCCGTGGTCGCGGACGATGTCGCGGGTCTGGCGCGGGCCAGCGCGTTGTTCGACGACGTGTTTGCCATCGACCGTCTCCGCTTCCGCCTGGATCCCCTATACCGGCTGCGACAATTGCGCAAGGTCGGACGGTTCCCGGCCACGGAGGCCATCCACCCGGTCTGGTCGCGCGCCCTGCCCCTGGGCGACGCGGTTGTCCGCTTCACGGGCGCCCCCGCCCGCATCGGCTGGAACGGGGGGCGGGACAATATGACGCGCCTCGGCCGGTGGCTGGGCAATCGCGGATACACGCGGCTGATCGCCGGCCCCTCGGAACCGGTGCCGGAAACCGTCCGCAATGAGGATTTCCTCAAGGGATTGGGACTCGCCGGTTTGCCGGCCGATGTGAAACGCCCTCTCTTTTACCCTTCCGGTCTCCCGGGGACCGGGCCGTCGCTTCCCGAGCGCTATATCGTCGTGGTCCCCGGCGCCAGCTTTCCCGGCCGCCGCTGGCCGCTGGCGCGGTTCGCGGACATCATCGCCGCGCTCCATCACGCCACCGGCCTGCCGGCGGTCATCTGCGGCACCAAACCGGACGGGGCCCTGGCCCGAGCCATCCTGGCGCGGCTCTCCGCCCCGGCGCGGCCGTCCGACCTCACCGGCCGGACCGACCTTGCCGACCTGATCCCGGTCATTGGCGGCGCGACGCTGCTTCTGTCCAACGAAACCGCTGCCATCCACATGGCCGCCCTGCTGGGCACCCCGGCCGTCTGTATCGCCGGCGGCGGCTTTTTCGGACGCTTCATTCCCTATGGCCCCTCCAGCCTGATGCAATACCGGCCTCCCGCGGTGGCAGTGCATCGGATGCCCTGCTTTCGCTGCAACTGGCGCTGCCCCTTCCCGCCCGGAGAGGAGGGAGCCATGCCCTGCATCGCGGCCGTGACGGTCGATGAGGTTCTGGCCCTGGCCCTGGAACAACTCGACCGCGTGCCGGCGACCGGTGACGGGAGGCGTCCGTGAGAATGTTCGAAAGCTCGTGGGACGACGGTCATCCTGACGATCGCCGGCTGGCGGAGGAACTGGCTCTGCGGGGCCTGGGCGGCACATTTTACGTTCCTCTCGGCAACTGCGAGGGGCGGCCCGTGATGACGTCCCGGGACATCCGGACGTTGGCGGAGGCCGGATTTACGATCGGATGCCACGGCCTCGACCATCGGCGGCTGCCCGCCCTGCCCACGGCGGAGGCACGCCGCCAGATTGTCGAGGGACGGGATCGGTTGCAGGACATTCTGGGCCGCGCCGTCCCCGACTTCTGCTACCCCGGCGGCGGCCATGACGCCCGGATCCGCCGGCTGGTTGCCGAGGCCGGATTCACCAGTGCCCGAACCACCGAGATGTTCCGCATCGATAGCCGGGGCGATCCCCTGATCCGGCCGACCACCTTGCAGTTCTATCCCCATGGCGGCGCCGCCTGCTTTCGCAACTGGCTGTCCCACGGCGGCGGCGGCGGACGCCTGCGGGTTGCCGGTCTATACCTGACGCGGGGCAAAGAGGCGGTTCTGCGGCGATCCCTGGAAAACGCCGGCCGTTTCCATCTTTGGGGCCATTCCTGGGAAATCAGCGAGGAGGCCATGTGGCCCGCCCTGACGGCGTTCCTCGATCTGGCGGCCGCGCTGGAGCGGGAACGCCAGGACCACGGCGACAGGCCGGACAACGGCGACAGGCCGGACAACGGGGGCATTCCGTGACGCGGGTGCTGCTGATGCACGAACGCTACCGTGAGAGGGGTGGCGAGGACCGGGTCTTCGAGCAGGAGGTGGCCTTGCTGCGGTCCTTCGGGGTCGACGTGGTCACGGATGTCAGCGACAACCGCGACATCGACGGCGAGGGCGATCTGGCTCTGGCGCTGCGCGCCCTCTGGTCCCCGTCCTCCTATCGACGCGTGCGGCGGCTGTTGCGGGGAAGCGACGTCGACATTCTCCATGTCCACAACAGCTTCCCGCTTTTGTCGCCGTCGGTTTACGACGCGGCGGCGACGGAAGGCGTCCCGGTCGTCCAGACGCTGCACAACTTCCGCCCCCTGTGTCCCAACGCCCTGCTGATGCGCGACGGCCACCCCTGCGAGGATTGCCTGCCCCGGCGGATCAAATGGCCCGCGGTCCTCCATGCCTGCTATCGCGACAGCCGGCGGGCCAGCGCCGCCGTCGCGGCGATGTCCGGCATGCATCACCTGCTGGGAACGTGGCGGACCAAGGTCGACCGTTTCATCGCTCTTTGCCACTTTTCCCGCGACCGCTTCATCGCCGGAGGACTTCCGGCGGACCGTGTGATGGTCAAACCGGCCGGATGCCCGGATCCCGGACCGCAGGCCGCCGATTGGAACCGGACGCGGTCGGGCGCCCTGTTCGTCGGCCGGCTCAGCGTCGAAAAGGGGCTGGCGCCGCTGTTGACCGCCTGGAGCGGCCTTGACAGGCGGGAAACGTCGCTGACTGTCATCGGCGAGGGTCCGCTGGCGCCGGATGGCGTCCAGGGGCTGGCGTCGGACGCGGCCGCCCCCGTCCGGTTCACCGGACGGCTTGCCCCGGACATCGTATCCGCGGCAATGGCCGGCGCCCGGATGCTCGCGGTTCCCTCGCTCTGCTACGAAAACGCGCCTCTGGCGGCGATCGAAGCCTTCGCCCATGGACTGCCCGTGCTGGCCTCGGACCTGGGGGCGATGCGTGAGATCGTCACCCCTGAGGTGACCGGCCTTCTCGTCCGCCCGGGCGATGTCGGACATTGGCGGGCCAGTCTCGACCGGATGCTGGCCGATCCCGATCTTTGCCGGCGGATGGGCGAAGCGGCAAGACGCGACTGGGAGAGCCGATATGCTCCCCGCGCGCTTTTCGCCGCGCAGATGGAGATCTACCGCGACATCCAGGAGGCACGCCCGCGATGCCGGTGACAACCGATATCCTGGGAGTGCCGCTTCACATGACGACGCTCGATGGCGCCGTTCGGGAGGCCGGCCGATGGATCTGCGAGGGCCGGCGCGCCTATATCTGTCATGTCAACGTCCACAGCCTGACCGCCAGCCGTGACGACCCCCGCCTTCGCGCGGCCCTGGCGGGGGCCGACCTTGCCGCAACCGACGGCATGCCCCTGGTCTGGATCGGCCGGTCGCGGGGGTTTGATTGCGGACGCGTCTATGGCCCCGACCTGATGGAGGCCCTGTGCCGTGCGACGGCCGGATGGAGAGGCCGGCCCTGCCGCCATTTCCTGTATGGCGCCACGGCTCCGGTGCTCGAGGCGCTGAGGCATCGCCTCGCGGTCCTTGCGCCCGGCGTTTCCATCGCCGGGACCCTCGCCCCGCCGATGAGGCCGCTCACTCCGGAGGAGGAGGCTCAGCATCGCCAGCAGATCGATGCGAGCGGCGCCCATGTGGTCTGGGTGGGACTGGGGGCCCCCCGCCAGGAGCTGTGGATGGCCCGCAACCGGCCCCTTTTGAAGGCGGAACTGCTGGTGGGCGTTGGTGCCGCTTTTGATTTCCTGGCCGGAACCAAACCACAGGCTCCGGTCTGGATGCGCCGCGCCGGCCTCGAATGGGCGTTCCGTCTGGCAACGGAACCCCGCCGTCTGGCCTGGCGTTATCTGTCCGGAAACAGCCGGTTTCTGGCTCTGCTGATGGCTTCAGCGATCGCCGGTCGGATCCGTCCCCCGCCATGACTGTGCCACCCCAAGCCCGAGAAGCACGGCATAGAGCGCAGCGACCGCCGGAATTTCGAGGCTGAAATCGACCAGGGCGTGTCCGCCGACCAACACGGATGCCGCGACCGCCAACACCGGGAACACGAGATCGTGGCGTCGGTGCCGCACCCCCTGGAGGCAGCGCCGGACCAGCAACAGAACCGCCAGGATCTGTGCTCCGGCGGCAATGACGCCACTTTCCAGGACGAGTTGGAGATAGGTGTCGTGGACATTGTCCCAAACCGCCAGAAAGCGCTCCGGACGGACCATCGCGAACACCGCCGGGAAGGAGCCGAGCCCTGTCCCCGTCCAGGGAACGGTGGCGACGGCGGACAGCGTGGCGCGATAAAGCGCCATCCGGTCCGCCAGTTCCCCCTGTCCGCCGAGGTCTCCGGCGGTCCGGACAGTGGTTTCGAGGCCGTCCCCCATGCCGCCCACCAACCAGAACAGCAGCGGAACGCCGGCTGCCAGACACAAGGCCAACGCGGCCAGACGCAAACCGGAAAACCGTCGCAGGCCGAGAACGAAAACAGTTGCGCCCGCCAGGGCGGCACCGCACCCCGCCCGGGAACCGGTCAGAAGAAGCGAAAGGGCCGTCAGACCCGCCCCGGCCAACAGCGCCCAGCACAGACGGTCGCCGTCGACCAGCAGCCGCCGCAACAGCCCCCGGAGATCGAGACCGCCATACCGGCGCCAGGCAAGCGCCGTCAGACTCAACAGGGTCAGCCCGGCAAAGGTGGCATAGGAATTCCGGTTGACGAAGGTGGCGGTGACCACGTCCCGGTAGGCCCATTTGTCCCACCAGAGGATCGTCGCGCTGCCCGAAAAATGGACGGCGAGGCCATAGAGGGCCAACCCGCTTCCTGTGGCCGCCACCGCCATCAGAACGCGTTCGGCGCGCCGTGACGACCGGCCGTGCTGAAGGGCGAGGAGAAAGAGACCGCCATAGGCCGCCAGTCTCAGAGCCCCATCCCGCCCGGCCCCCGGAGCGAGCGAGACCGGGGCCGGCCGCGGCCCCCGG
>WASQ01000029.1:0-13955 GCA_009712185.1 Telmatospirillum sp.
GGGTCGGGGACGGCATCTCCTCCCGCGTGACCTGCGGGCGGGGAGCCGGGGTCGGCAGGGGCGGTTCCGCCAAGGGACCGCCGGGCTTCTCGGGATGCCGCAGCCCGCGGGACGCCACCGGCACTCTCCGCCATCCGGCCTCGCAACTGGTGACCATGGGGTAATAGACCTTGAGGGCGTCGCAATAATATCTGTATTGCTCGGCCGAGGCACCGGGGGCGCCGGCAAGACTGCCGATGACAATCGAGACCGACAAAAGGCCCCGCGCGATGCCGGGCAGGCGATGGGTGATGATCATGCCCCATAGAACCGTCTGCGGCCCGCCCCGTCCAGCCCCATTCCGTCGTTTACGCGCGGCGCTATGTCTTGCGTGGTATGCGTGTTCGTGCCGGATCGTCCCGGACGCATGGCGGGGGCGTTATCGGCCCCGATCCCGGTGACTAGATTACAGACCCTTCGGGGTGTTCCATGATGTGCTTCGACCCTTCGCTCGACAAAAAGGACGTTTCCCGATGCTGTCCGGTATTCTCCACGCCCTGGCGGGCGGTGTGCTGATCGGCCTCGCCGCCGGTGTCTTCTTCCTGATCAATGGACGGATCCTGGGGATCAGCGGCCTGGCGGCCGGGCTTTTGGGTTGGCGGTCCGGCCAGAGGCTGGAGAACGGCCTGTTTTTTCTGGGACTGCTGGCCGGGGCCGCGCTGGTGGCCGGGCCGGGCATGCCGCTGGCCCTGGTCTCGTCCGGCCGGCTGGTGGTCGCGGGACTTCTTGTGGGGGTCGGCGTCCGCCTCGCCAACGGTTGCACCAGCGGTCACGCGGTCTGCGGACTGGCGCGCGGGGGGCGCCGCTCGATCGCGGCCACCGCGGTCTTCATGGCGGTCGCCATGGCCGTCGTCGCGGTGGGGAGGGTCCTGTGATGCGCACACGCGCCCTGTCCGCCCTTCTGGCCGGTCTTCTGTTCGGTTGCGGGCTGGCCCTGTCGGGGATGGTCAATCCGGCAAAAGTGCTGGGTTTCCTGGACATCGGCGGCGATTGGGATCCCAGCCTGGCCGGGGTGATGGCGGCCGCCATTCCGGTGACGGCGCTGATGTACCGGCTGGCTGTCCGGCGCGGCCGCACGCTGTTGGGGGGGGCGCTGCCCGGTCCGGCGACGGGCGGGGTCGACACGCGCCTGCTGGCCGGCGCCGCGATCTTCGGCCTGGGCTGGGGGCTGGCCGGACTCTGCCCGGGGCCGGCGATCGCCGATCTGGCCTTGCAGCCCGGGGTCCTGCTGTTCGTTGTTGCGATGGCCATCGGCATGCGGGTGGCCGACCGTTGGCTGCCACGGAAGTCCTGATCGCCGATCGGGTGGCCGCGTAACCGGGTCCCGGGGCGGCCGGAGTCCTTTTGCAAAAGCCGGTCTCGCGGGTCAGCCGGGCGTCCGTATGGACCGGGGACATCCCTGACACTCGTGCGGAGACACCCCTGACACAATGGCGCATTGCCGGAGCGGGAAGACGTCGGGGCGTGTGAAAAAAACAGTGGCGCAGGCCTCCGCGTCTGCGTTCAGGCGAAGCCGACATTCAGAAATTCCGCCACTTTCGCGGGTGGCGCCGGCAGGGACGCCGGAGCCACTGGCGGATTTTTTCACACGCTCTCCTGTGCGCCTTCGACGCGATAGCGTCGGAAATGCTGATCTTTCGGCTTCCGCCGAACGGCGGACGGGACGTCCGCCCCACTCCCAGATTGACCGGACATTGGTCGGGCGGCGGGATCCAGAACGCCATCAGCGCAAGTCTTGACGCGTGCCAAACCGGGCTGTCAGCTCCGGCCGGGGCATCAGCGGACTTGACGGACGGCGGATGAGTCGGGCTACCATCGCGTCGTCATTCAACCTCAGCGCTATCGACCCTGGCGGCGCGACGGGGAGTCCGTTCATTTCCATGCCGATGCGATCCGCCGTCCGGCGATCCGCCCCATTCCTCCCCGCGGTTGCCACCGCCGTCGCGCTGTCTTTTCTGAGTGTCGCGCTTCCAGCCCTGCCGGCAGCGGCGGCAGTGACCGAGCGCGACGTCCTGGCCGCCGCCCGGGCGCTGACCTTCCTCGAACATCCGCCGCGCGGCACCGTCGACATCGGCGTTGCCGTCGATCCCGCCGATGCCGCTTCGGTCAAGGATGCCGATCTGATCCGCCGGACCATCGGCAACGGCCTCGTCATCGGCGATCTCACCATCCATGCCCGGTTGATCAGCCGCGCCGACGTGGCCTCGTCCGAAGGGATCGGCGCCCTGATGATCGCGGGCGGCTCCATGGACCTTTTCCGTGAGGCGGCGGCGGTCGGCCGGACCCGGCAGATCCTGACCGTGTCGACCGATCCCGCCTGCGTCCAGGCGGCGCTCTGTGTGATGCTGGTGAAAAGCGATCCCAAGGTGCAGGTCTTCGTCAACCCGCGCGTCGCCGAACAGGACGGAATCGCCTTTACCCCGACCTTCAATCTGATGATCAAGGAGGTGCCGTGATGGGGCGCGTGCCGGTCTTTGCTCCCCGCCAGGCTTATCGCCGGCGCTATTTCGGACCGGCCGGCGGAGGCCTGCTGGGACTGGTGTCGGCGGTGCTGGTCTGCGGTCCGGCCGGGGCGCAGACCATCGATTACGGATCCCTTGAACAGATGTTCGGCGAACCCGTGACCACCAGCGCCACGGGCAAGCCCCAGACCGCGAGCGACGCGCCGGCCAATCTCGTGATCGTGACCGCCGAGGACATCCGCCGGTCCGGCGCCCGGACGATCTCCGACGTCCCGTCGATGGTTCTCAAGAACTATGCCGGCGTCGATGTGCAACAGGTGTCGGCCGGCGTCGCCAATGTCGGAGTCAATGGCTATAACCAGCCCTATTCGCCCCGGCTTCTGGTACTGGTGAACGGCCGACAGGTCTATCTCGATCACTATGGTTACACGGAATGGAGCACCATCCCGGTGGAACTGGCGGAAATCAAACAGATCGAGATCGTCAAGGGACCGAATTCCGCGCTGTTCGGCTTCAACGCCGCCAATGGCGTCATCAACATCGTCACCGTCAATCCGCTCTATGAACAGGTGAATGCGCTCGATCTCTCCGTCGGCAGCCAGAATTCGACCGCGGGATCGGCGGTGATGGCGGCGCGGCCGACCGCCGACATGGGTGTGCGGCTGTCCGCCGGAGGAGAGAGGTCCCATCAGTTTTCCGGCTGGCAGTCGGTTGCGTCCGACCGGATGCGTCCCGGTCGCACCTCGGTCTCCGGCGATTGGGTGGCCCGTGTCGGCGACGGCGTCGAGACGGAAGTCGAGGCCACCCGGTCCACGTCGGACGCGCTCGATATTCTGCAGAATTTTGCCGGCGCGGAAAGCCGCTATGCCACCTGGTCGCTGAAAGGCGCCGTCGCCGCCGCGACTCCGGCCGGACAACTGTCGCTGCAGCTTTATCATAACGACCTGTCGCTCGACAGCATGACCGGCTGGGGCGGCGGCGGGGGCGGCTGGCAGGTCAATCACTACGCCAACGGCGTCACTTCCTTTCAGGCCAGCGACCTGGTGCGCATCAATGCCGGCCACGCGTTGCGCGAGGCCGTCGAATACCGGCGCAACGAGCTGACCTCCGGGGCGACGGGGGGCGGTACCATCGGCTATGACGTGTTGTCCAACAGCCTGATGTGGGATTGGCAGGTCCTTCCCGATCTCGCCTGGACCAACGCCGGCCGCGTCGATCACCTCAGTCTCGACCGGTCCGGTCCGCTGCCGGGGGACATCGGTGTCCCGAACCGGTTCTGGCGCCATTCCCTCGTCACTTACAGCTATAACTCCGGCGCCGTTCTCAAGATCACCGACGCCGACAGCCTGCGCCTCACCGCGGCCCAGGCGGTCGAGACCCCGTCGCTGCTGGAATATGGACTGATGGGCCGGCTGCCCGGAACCGGCACTGTGCTGGTCGGCAATCCGGCGCTGAAGCCGACGATCGAACGGAACATTCAGATCGGCTATGGGCATGACTTCCGGTCGGTCGGCCTTTCCCTGTCCGGGGCGGTGTACCGCCAGGACACCCGCGACATCAATTCCCTTGATTTCGGATCGTCGGCCCAGGACAGGTCCCTGACCATGCTGTCGGGCAATATCGGCAGCAGCCATGAGACCGGGCTGGAGGTGACGCTGGGATGGCGTCCGACCCCCGCCCTCCGGTTCGACGGGAACTACACCTTTTCGGACATCACCGACGACAAGGGGGGCGGCCAGAGCCAGGGGGGGACCCGGCTGTACGGCGGCGGGGACGGAGGCGGCTTTCCGCCGCCGTCCAGTTCGCAACCCAACTGGACCAGTGGCGGCGCCTCGACCCCGGCGCACAAGGTCAACCTGCATGCCGGCTGGACCGCCGGACGCTGGGACGTGGACGGCTATGGTCACTATGTGTCGCAGATCTATCAGCAATCCTTCATCGGCGGCGGGGTCTCCACCGAACGGATCCCGGGCTATGTCGAACTCGATCTCCGGATCGCCTATCGTGTCTGTGACGGGGTTCAACTCGCCGTCACGGGGACCTCGGTCGATCTGGCCCGCCACAGCGAGGACAGCGGGCCGGCTGTGGGACGCCGCATCGCCGGCACCCTCAGTGTCCGGTACTGACCATGGGCCGGGTTTCGCACTCAGGGCGGATGCCGGGCCGTGGCGCGGATCACGCGCCGGGAGGTGAAAAATGGTCCTTCTGAGCCGAGACCGCACGGCTCTGCTGGCCACGGCCCTGGCGCCGCTGGTGATCCTGGGTGTGCTTTGCTGGTATCAGAGCGGCAAGGCCCTGCTCGATCTGGCCACCGCGGCGGCGCGTGGCGCGGTGGCCGAGCCCGAGAAATATGTCGACCGTGTCGCCGAACGGCGGGAACCGCTGGCGTCGCTGGCCGGGAAGGCCTGCACCGATCAGGTGACGCAGGTCCTCTACCGGACCGAGGAGGAGCTTCGCGTCGCCCGGGACGTCGGCCTTTATGACGATCGTCTGCATCTCGGATGTTCCGGGCGGGGCCCCCGCGATATCGAGCTTTCCGCCATCGAGCAGGCGCGGTCGCTTCCCTACGGAACCGACCTGTTCATTGCCGGCCCGCCACTCGCCACCGTACCGGTGCTGGTCGTCGATCAGGCCTGGAAGGCCGGTGGCGGCGCCGTCGCGATCGCCGATCTCGAAATGGTGGTCGAGATGGCGGGACCATTCGCCCTGGCGGACAGTGGCAACCTGACCTTGCGGCTGGTCGACGGATCCATCCTGCGGGAGGCGGGACTGTCGCCGACCGCGCTGCCGGCCGACGCCTTCCAGGTCACCGCCATCTCCAGCCGTTTCGGTTTTAGCGCCGAGGTCCGGTTGGCGCGGCGTCTGCACTGGCGTCTGTTCTTTCAGCAACTGATCTGGTTCGAACTGGTGGGCGCCGCCCTGTCGGGCCTGCTGGTCGGGGCGGTCTGGCGATCGATGCGGTCGCGCCGCCTGAAGGCGGAGCATGAGGCGACGACCTTCCGGGCCCTGGTGGAAAGCTCGGGCCAGGGGATTGCGATGTGTCGCCCGGACGGTGTCATCGATTATGTCAATCAGACGATGATGCGCTTTCTGGGAGCCCAAAGCCGCGAGGCGCTTCTTGGACAGCCCATCGGGCGGCTGCACCATCCCGACGACCGCGCCACCCTGACCGGCACGATCCTCCCCCAGGTGCTGGCGGAGGGCACCTGGAGCGGCGAGATCGACATGCAGGGGAGCGATGGCGACCGCAAGGCCGTGCTGGCGACCCTGTCGCTGGTGCGCGACGCGGACGGGCGGGTCGCCGGCATCGCCGACATCGTGACCGATATCGCCGACCGCAAGGCCGCCGAGGAGGAAATCCGCAAGGCCAAGGAAGTGGCCGAGGAGGCCACCCGCATGAAAAGCGACTTCCTTGCCAATATGAGCCACGAGATCCGCACGCCGATGAACGCCATCATCGGCCTGGCTCATCTGGTCCTCAGGACGGAGCTGACGGCGCGCCAGCGGGACCATGTCCAGAAGATCCGCCAGTCGGGTCAGCATCTGCTGGGCATCATCAACGACATTCTCGATTTTTCCAAGGTCGAGGCCGGAAAGCTCGCGGTCGAAAAAATCGACTTCGATCTTGAGGATGTTCTGTCCAACGTCGCCACCGTGATTGCCGAGAAAGCCTGGGCCAAGGGGCTGGAGCTGATTTTCGATATCGCGCCGGGACTGCCGTCCTCGTTCCTCGGCGATCCGCTGCGGATCGGGCAGATCCTGATCAACTTCTGCAACAATGCGGTGAAATTCACCGAAAAGGGCGAGATCGTCGTCCGTGTCCGGTCGCTGGGCGGCGGCGTGGGCGCGATGCGGGTGCGGTTCTCGGTCTCCGACACCGGAATCGGCCTGTCGACGGGGCAGATCGGACATTTGTTCCAGGCCTTCCAGCAGGCGGACGGTTCGACCACCCGTCGCTATGGCGGCACCGGCCTTGGCCTCGCCATTTCGAAAAACCTGGCGGAGCTGATGGGAGGCGAGGTCGGCATGGAGAGCGAGGTGGGACGGGGCAGCACCGTCTGGTTCACGGTGCCGCTGGCGCCGGCCCGCCATTCCGCCCAGCGGACCGGGACGGGTTTTCCCGGCCGACGGGTCCTGATCGTCGACGACAATGCGCAGGTCCGCGCCTCGCTGGTCTCCATGCTGGCGGCCCTGTCGGCCGATGTGGCGGAGGCCGCCTCGGCGGAGGACGGCCGGCGGCTGGCGGAAGATGCTCTTTGGGACGGCCGGCCGTTCGACGTGATGATTGTCGATGCCCATCTGCCGGGTGACGGCGCGGCGACCCTGGGGGACGCCGTGCGCGCCCAGGGCGCCGTCCGGGCGGGGGGCAACCGCGCGGCCGGTCCGGGAGGGGGCACCGCGATCGTGCTGGTGACCGTTTTCGGCGACGATCTGTCGCAATGCTGGTCCGGCGCCGACGACATTCTTGCCAAGCCGGTCAGTCCCTCGGCGCTGTTCGATGTCCTGATGCGCCTGTTTCACGACAAGGGGGTCGGGCCGGTTCTCCGTGCGTTGTCTGCCGGGGCGGCAGCCGATACCCACCTCGCCGATCCGGTGCTGGCCGGCGCGCGGGCCCTGCTGGTGGAGGACAACGAACTCAACCAGGACGTGGCGCGGGGCTTGCTGGAGGACATGGGAATGGACGTCGCCCCGGCCGGCAATGGCGCCGAAGCCGTCGAGCGGGCGGTTCGCGAGCGATTCGACGTCATCTTGATGGACATGCAGATGCCGGTGATGGACGGACTGGCCGCCACCCGCGCGATCCGCGCCATGCCGGACCTCGCCGGCCTGCCGATCATCGCCATGACCGCGAATGCGATGGCCGGCGACCGTGACGCCTGTCTTGCCGCCGGCATGAACGATCATGTCGCCAAGCCCATCGATCCGGCCGAGCTGCGTCGCGTGCTGCGCCGTTGCGTCACGCCGCCCGGCGCCGCCGCCGCCGCCGGCGACCGGCGTCGGGCCGGCGCGGCGGTGCCTCCGGTCCCCGGAATCGACACGGTTCTGGGATTGGGACGGACCGGGGGCCATCCCGCCCGCTACATCGGCCTGTTGCGCCGCTTCGCGGCCGGGGAACGGGACGCCGCCGGCAGGGTCCGGACCCTGCTGACCGGCGGCGACGGCGCGGCCGCAACGCGCGTCCTGCACAACCTGAAAGGCGTTGCCGGCAGCCTGGGGGCGGACCGTCTCGCCCTGCTGGCGATTGCGGCGGAGACGGCACTCGTCGAGGGACGGGGAGTGGAGGAATCCCTGGAGCGTCTGGACCTCGCGCTGGGCAGGATCGCCGACGCGATCGGCCGGGCGCTGCCCGCTCCCGGCCCCGCCAGGGCGCGGACGGGCGGGGGCGATCCCGCATCGGTGCGCGATCCGCTGGCACGCCTGCGTCATCTGCTGGCCACCGACGATGGCGAGGCTGCGGATCTGATGCTCGACATCCATGACCGGCTGGCGACCGTTCTGACCGCGGAGGAGCTGGAGACGCTGTCGCGGCAGGTCGGCGATTTCGATTTTCAGGCGGCGCTCGTCACCCTGGCGGACATCGTCCGCCGCCTTTCCCTGCCGTTGGAGGATTGAGCGTGGATCAGAGCGTTCCCAGGAAATGCATCCTGATCGTCGACGACACGCCCGCCAATATCACGGTCATCCGGGGCGTGCTGGCCGACGAATACCGGACCAAGGTCGCCACCGGCGGCGAGAAGGCGCTGGCGCTGGCCGCCGGAGACGACCGGCCCGATCTTATCTTGCTGGACGTCATGATGCCGGGCCTGGACGGCTATGCGGTGTGCAGCCGGCTCAAGGCCGACCCCGCGACCGCCGCGATTCCGGTCATCTTCCTGACCGCGAAGACCAATGTCGAGGACGAGGCGCGGGGGCTTGCGGTGGGGGCCGTGGACTATATCCACAAGCCCTTCAGTCCGCCCGTCATCCTGGCCCGCGTGCGCAATCAGATTCTGGTCAAGGAGGCCCGCGAGGTCCTGGAGCGACGCAACGAAAGCCTGGAGGAAAAGGTCCAGGAGCGGACCCGCCAGTTGTCGACGATCCAGGACGCCACCATCATGGCCCTGGCGTCGCTGGCGGAGACCCGCGACAACGAGACCGGCAACCATATCCGCCGGACCCAGCACTATGTCCGGATGCTGGCCCTGCGTCTGGCGCAGATGCCCCGCTACCGCGACGCCCTGCCTCCGGACGTCATCGAAATGCTCTACAAGTCGGCTCCGCTTCACGATATCGGCAAGGTGGGAATCCCCGACCATATCCTGTTGAAACCGGGACGGCTGACGGCGGAGGAGTTCGAGATCATGAAGGGGCATCCCCGCCTCGGGTATCAGGCGATCGAGGCGGCGGAGATCCATCTCGGCTCGCCCATCGCCTTTTTGTCGACCGCCAAGGAAATCGCGCTCGGCCATCACGAGAAATGGGACGGATCGGGCTATCCCTCCGGCCTGACCGGCGAGGATATTCCCCTGTCCGCCCGCCTGATGGCGGTGGCCGACGTCTATGACGCGCTGATCTCGAGACGGGTCTACAAGGCGGGGTTCACCCATGCGGCCGCGCTGGCGGTGATGCGGGAGGGACGGGGAAGCCATTTTGACCCGGCGATCCTCGACGTGTTTCTGGCGGAGGAGGACGCCATGCGCGGCATCGCCCGGCAATTCGCCGATGCGGACAGGGCCGGGGAGCGGAATTCCGGTGCCGGAGGGACGTCATGAGCGGGGCGCCGGAGCGTCCCCGCGGGAACATCCGCTGGGAGGCGTTGGAGGCGCGCCCTCACCCCATCAGCCAGGCCAGCATGCCCTTTTGCCAGAAATAGCGCAGCACCATGGCGAAACAGACCACGACGATGACCGGCCGGATCAGGCGGGCGCCGCCCTTGATGGCGGCATGGGCGCCGGCATAGGCGCCGATCACCTGTCCTCCGACCATCACCAGACCGACCATCCAGATCACTTTCCCGCCGGCCACGAACATGGCGAGCGACGCGACATTGGTGGCGAAATTCAGGACCTTGGCGACGGCGGTGGCGCTGATCAGGTTCTGGCCGCGCAGCGACACGCCCACCAGCGAGAAGAAGGACCCGGTTCCGGGACCGAAGAAACCGTCGTAAAAGCCGATCACCGGAACCACCAGGAACCGGTAGAGGCCATTGCCGAGACGTGGCTTGCTGTCGACCTCCCCGGCGTTGGGGGACAGCAGGAAATAAAACCCGATTCCCAGAAGAATGAGCGGGATCAGGGCGTCCAGCGCCTTGGGATCGATCTGCTGCACCGCCAGCGTGCCGATCCCCGCGCCCAGGAAAGCCGTCAGGAACGGGATGCGGATATCGCGGAACCGGACCTGCCGGTTCTTCATCATCGCGTAGGTGGCCGTCAGGCTGCCCGAACATCCCTGCAACTTGTTGGTGCCAAGCGCGAGAAGCGGCGGCAACTGCATCAACAGAAGCGCGGGGATGGTGATCAGTCCGCCCCCGCCGGCCATGGCGTCGATGAACCCGGCGGTCAGCGCCACGAAGAACAGCAAGGCGAGGGCGTCGCCCTGGAGAACGAAATCCATCAAGGGAGTCCCGATCATCGTTGGGTCTGGACGTCGGTCATACACCATGCGTCGCGGGTTCCCAACCACCGATCGCATTGGGCAGCCCTGCGTCCCCGGCGTTCCCTTGTGACCGGTCCCGGATCAGTCGATCAAGGCGCCCTCTGCGAAGAAGGGATGCGCGTCGCCCCAGTCGCCGATGACCACCTGATGGGTCACGATGGTCCGGTCCGGGAGGACATGGTGCAGCAGATAGCCGGGAGGCTCCAGAATGAAGCGGCTGGGGCCGTCCGGGGTCAGGTCGAGCGCCACCTGATGGGCCGGGCTGGGCGCCGTCATGGCGAGGCGCCCGCCGACCAGCGCCTGCACCGGGCGATGAATATGACCGGCCAGGATCCTGATGATCGCGGGATATTTCGCCACCACGGCGGCAAAGCCCTCGCGGCCTTCCAGTCCCATGGCGTCCATATGGGCGATGCCGGTCAGAAAGGGGGGGTGATGAAGCGCGACGATGGTCGGTTGGTCGGGGGCGCGGGCCAAGGTGGCGTCCAGCCAGTCCAGCGCCTCCGCGTCCAGTCGGCCGCCGCTCTGGCCGGCCACGGTGCTGTCCAGGCAGACGATGCGGACCGGACCCTGGTCCCGCACCGAATGCAGGGGGCCGCTGTCCAGCGCCCAGTCCTGGTCGGGCCAGGCGGCGCGCATCGCGTCGGCCCGGTCGTGGTTTCCGGGCAGTACATGGACCGGCATGGGCAGGGGCGCCAGTAGGGCGCGGGCCTGCTCATATTCGGCGGCCTGACCGAAATCGGCGACGTCGCCGGTCACCAGGACCAGATCGGGTGCCGGTCTCCGTTCCAGCAGGGAGGCGACGCAGGCGGCCAGCGCGCCGGCCGTGTCGACACGGCGGTAGGCCAGCCGGCCGGGGGTCTTGACGTGGGTGTCGCTGATCTGGGCGATAAGCATCAGGCCTCTCCTTCCGGCGCCAGGGGCGCCGATTGTATCCGCAATTCGATCGGGGCGCCCGCGGCCAGGGTGGCGTCGGTCAGGGGATCGATGCGGCCGCCCGTCTCGACGGTCAGCGGGGTCGTCCCCACTCCCTCGACCAGGATGCGGACGCGATCCCCCAGGAAGAAGGACGCGGTCACGGTTCCACGGACATGGCCCTGTCCCGGGGCTGCGACCACCGCATCCTCGGGGCGGAACTGGATCTCGACGGGGGCGCCGTCGCCGGGACGACGGGCTCCGGCGGGTCGATGGGACGGCCCGGCCGCCGCCAGGGGCACGATGCCACCCGGACAGCGGACGCCATCCCCGGACAGGGTGCCCCGGATCCGGTTCATCAATCCGACGAAATCGGCGACAAAACGGCCCGCCGGCCGGTGATAGATCTCATAGGGGGTGCCGATCTGCGCGATCCGTCCATGGGTCATCACCACGACGCGGTCGCCCAGCGCCATCGCCTCGGCCTGATCATGGGTGACATAGAGGGCGGTGGTGCCGAGGGCGCGCAGCAACTGATCGATCTCGACCCTGAGCGCGTCGCGCAGCTTGGCGTCGAGCGCGGTCAAGGGTTCGTCCAGAAGCAGCAGGCGGGGGCGCGGGGCGATCGCGCGGGCCAGGGCCACGCGCTGGCGCTGACCGCCGGACAACTGGTCGATCGCGCGGTCCGCCAGCGGCGCGATGCGCATCATCTCCAGCATTTCGGTCACGCGCGCGCGCCGCATGTCCGGCGCCATCCCCTGGATCTTCAGGCCGTAGGCGACATTGGCGGCGACCGACATATTGGGAAACAGGGCATAGCTCTGGAATACCATGCCGACGCGCCGCCGTTCGATCGGCAGGGCGGTCACGTCCTCGCCGTCGAACAGGATGCGTCCGCCGGGATCGGGGTGATCCAGGCCGGCAATCAGGCGCAGCAGGGTCGTCTTGCCGCACCCTGACGGTCCCAGCAGGGCCAGGGTTTCGCCGGCGCGGATGTCGAGATCGACGCGGTCCAGGGCCCGCACCCCGTCTGGGAACGTTCTCGCGCATCCTTCAACCCGGATCGCCAGCGGTGTTTGCGTCCTCCTTTCGGGCTGTCCGCCCATCGGCAATCCCGCTGGCGGTGGGTCGGGCAGGGGGGACGGATCGGACGGACGGGCGGTCATCATCGGCCGCCCGACGCGGCCGCGGCCGCCTTTTGCATCAGGACAAGCAGGGGAACGATCATCAGCAGGAACACCACGGTATAGGCGCTGGCGATTTCCAGACGCATAGAGGCATAGGCGTCGGCAAGGCCGACCGGCAGGGTTTTGGTCAGCGGGGTGTGCAGCATCCAGGTCATGTTGAATTCGCCCACCGACAGGGTGACGACCATCAGGGCCCCGGCCAGGATGCCGGGACGCGCGTTGGGCAGGACGACGGTCAGCAGGCGCCGCCAGGGACCGGCGCCGAGGCTGGCGGCGCCTTCCTCAAGGGTGCGGATGTCGAGTGCCGCCAGCACCGCCAGGACGGAGCGCACCATGAAGGGCAGCGTGAACAGGACATGACCGATCAGGATGAAAACGGAGCCGCCCCGGAGACTTTGCCAGCCGCCATAGAGGATGATCAGCGCCAGCGCCGTCGCCAGCCCGGGAACCGCCACCGGCAGCATGATCAGTTCCTCCATAAGGCGGGCCTTGCGAGAAGGGTGGCGGGCCAGCACATAGGCCAGCGGCAGGCCCAGCAGCAGATCCGCGATGGCGGTCGCCCCCGCCAGCAGCAGCGTGCGCAGCACCGTGTCGGCGTAAAGGCCCCAGACCTCGGCAACCCAGCGGAACGTCAGGCCCCCGGCGGGGCCGCGCTGCCAGTTGAGGGTCACGCCGGCCAGAACCGACAGCAGCACCGGCAGGATCAGAAAGGCCGAGACCAGCAGCGTGAACCCCAGCGGCAGCCAGAACCGAAAGACCGATCGTGTCACCGGCGGGTCTCCCGTCAGGCGGCCGCGGCGACGCCGGCACCGGTCGCGCTGCGGGCCAGCGCCAGGACCGCCCAGGTCAGCAGGCCCAGAACCAGGCTCATGGCGGCGGCGATGGCCATGTCGGCGAACAGGGTGAACTCCGTGTAGATCGCCATGGGCAGAACCGAAATCCGGGTCGCCAGCGTGAAGGCGGTGCCGAAGGCGCCCATCGAGGTGGCGAAGCACAGCGCCCCGGCCCCGATCAGGGCCGGCATCAGTCCGGGGATGAGGATGTCGAGAAGGATGCGAAGGGGCGGCGCGCCCAGCGACCGGGCCGCCTCCTCCAGCGCGGGATCAAGCTTTTCCGCCGCCGCCATCACGGTCAGCAGGACGCGGGGAATGGAAAAATAGAGATAGCCCAGGAACAGGCCGCCCATCGAATAGGCGAACACGATCCGGCTGCCCCCCAGCGATTGGCTGAGGGCGCCGATCAAGCCCTGGCGTCCGGCCAGCAGGATCACCAGAAATCCGACGACGACGCCGGGAAAGGCCAACGGCAGCGTCAGGAGTCCGATCAGGGTGCGGCGGCCCGGAAAGCGATGACGGCTGAGGAAGACGCCCGACAAACCGCCCGTTACCAGGGTCGCGGCGGTGACGGCCGCCGACAGAAGAACGGTCGCCACCAGGCTTTCGAAATAGCGGGGATGGGTCACGACGGTCAGATAGGCGGCCCAGCCCTCGCGGCCGTCGGCGGCGAACAGGGCGAGGCGGGCCATCGGCAGCAGCCAGAAGGCGGTAAAGAAGGTCATTGCCGGCGCCGCCAGGACGGCGGCCCGCAGTCCGGCCGCCCGCCTCCCGACCGCCCGCCGCCGGGCCGGCGCGGCGCCGGCGGGGGCGGCGGGGGGGGGGGGGGCGGGGGGGGGGGGGGGGGGGGGGGGGGGGGGGGGGGCGGGGGGGGGGGGGGGGGG
>WASQ01000029.1:13965-18739 GCA_009712185.1 Telmatospirillum sp.
CCGCCGCCCCCCGCACCGCCCGCGGCGGGGCGGTCCCGGCGCCCGGGTTCGCGCCGGGGCGCCGGGGGACGGGGCCGCGCCAGCTTGACGGGGCGCTCAATGGACCTCGGCCTGATAACGGTCGGCGAAGGTCTTCTGCACGTCGGACATGTGCGCGAAGTCGACGGTGCGGGCGCGCGCATAGTCGGCGGCGGGCAGGAATTTGCCGGCCACGTCGGCCGGCATCGCGGCGGCGCGCACGGGCCGCAGGAAGGCGCGCGCCCAGACGGCCTGCCCCTCGTCCGACAGGGTGAAATCCAGCACCTTGCGGGCGTCCGCCTCATGGGGGGCGCCCTTCACCAGGGCCATGACATAGGGAACGCTGAGGGTTCCCTCCTTCGGGATGACAAAGGCGACGTTGGCGCCATCCTTGTATTTCGCCCGATAGGCGCTGAAATCATAGTCCAGCAGGATCGGGATCTCGCCCGACAGAACGCGGGCATAGGCCGTCTGCTTGGGCACGATCGGATCATTGGCCGACAGGCGGCGGAAGAAGTCGATGGCGGGGCCGAAGTCGTCCAGACTGCCGCCCAGCGCCTGATTGATCGCCACGGCGGAGGCATAGCCGACGAAGGCCGAGGTCGGATCCAGATAGCCCACCATTCCCTTGTATTCGGGCTTCAGCAGGTCCGCCCAGGACTGGGGGACCGGCCGGCCGCCCAGCGCCTCGACATTGACCATCAGACCCAGCGTGCCGGAATGAATGGCGAACCAGTGGCCGTCCGGGTCCTTGAGTCCGTCCGGAATCCCGGCCGCCGCCGCCGGGCGGTAGGGCGCGGTCACGCCTTCCTTCCTGGCGGAAATGCCGAAGGAGACCCCCAGATAGGCGACATCGGCGACCGGGCTGGCGCGTTCGGCCAGCAATTGCGCCATCGCCTGTCCGGAATTCTTGTTGTCGAACGGGACCGCGATTCCCAGTCGGTCCCGGATGGCCTTGATCTCGGACGCCCAGTCCGCCCATTCGGGGGGACAGTTGTAGCAGATCACGGCCGGTTCTGCCGCCCGGGCGGCGGGGGCCGGCAGGGTCGGAGCCAGCATTGTCAGGGCCAGCATCGTCAGGGACCGCAGAAATCCCGTCGCAAGTCGTCGCAGCACGCCAGTCCTCCGTCTTCGGCGCCGGGACCCCCATGCGGTCGCCGGGCAGGGCGGATGACACCATGGACCGATCCTAACGATCGATCTAATGACGCTTTATTGACAGTTGTCCGGTGTGGCAGCGGGCCGTGGCCCTGTTGCAATCGGGGCGGGTGGGGCGGCGATCGGGACCGTCAGGCGGGGTCGGAGAGATAACGGGTGAAGGCCTGATCGTGGGTGCGGATGTGGTCGGCGACCAGACGTTTCAGCATGCCGATCTCGATCGCGGTCAGTTCGGAGTCGCTGGCGATGAAACCGGCCTCGATCCGCCGGATCTGCTCGATCAGGTGATCGTGTTCCAGCTCATGCGGGCCGATGTCGGGATAGGCATGCAACCGCATCAGCAACTGTTCCGACATGAAATGAACGTTGGTGTATTCCACCAGCCGTCCCAGGACATCGCTGATCTCGCCTCGGCCCCGGCCGCGTTGCAGGCTTTGTTCCAGGGCCAGGATCAGGCCCAATTGCACCTCATGTTCCGCCTCCATGCCAAGACGGGCATCGGTCTGGTGTTGATCGGTGGAGAGAGACTGCGTCATTCGGGGGGACCTTTCCTTGGGGGCATTGGACATCGCCGGCAAGGCCCCGTCAATCAAAAGCCGATGGCCCCGGGACAACCCGTTCCGGCGGCTGGACATCGTCCGGCGGCCCCCCTATGGTTTTCCGAACAGGGTTTCATGACGGGCCGACGGGATATCCCGGGCGGGAGGGAAAGGACGCCATGACCGTCCCGGTGACGAAAGGTGCGGAGGATCGAAAGCCCGGCGGTCGCCGGCGGGAGATCCGACTCGATGTCTTCCGGGGTCTGGCGCTGATCTTCATCTTTCTCGACCACATCCCGTCCAATGCGCTGAACTGGCTCACGATCCGCAATTTCGGATTTTCCGATGCGTCCGAGGCCTTCGTCTTCATCGCCGGCTATTCCGCGGTCCTGGCCTATGGGCGGCGGATCGACGATCTTGGCGTCCCGTTCGTGACCGCCAGGATCTATAAGCGCTGCTGGCAGCTCTATGTCGCGCAGCTTCTCCTGTTCATGGTGTTCACAGCGCAGGTCGCCTATACGGCCGCGACCTTCAACAATCCGATGTATTCCGAGGAAATGGGCATCGTCCGCTTCTTTGACGAGCCGCATGTCACCCTGCTGGAGGCGATGCTGCTCCGGTTCCGGCCCACCAACATGGACATTCTTCCGCTCTACATCGTTCTGTTGCTGCTGTTTCCCTTCATCCTGCTGGGATTGCGGCGTTGGCCTGCCGGCATGGCCGTGCTGTCGCTGACCGCTTATGGCGCCGCCAATCTGTTCGGATGGAATCTGTCCACCTGGCCGGAAGGCGCCTGGCTGTTCAATCCGCTGGCCTGGCAGGCCCTGTTCGTCGCCGGTGCCGCCGCCGGCCTCGCCCACGGCCGGGACTGGCTGCGACCATGGCGCCGGACAGCGCTCTGGCTTGCCCTGCTCTATCTGGCATTCGCTTTTCTGATCGTCCTGACCTGGCACAGCGCGGTTCTGGAAAGCTATGTCCCGACGGTGGTCGGGACCATTCTCTATCCGATCGACAAAACCAATCTGTCGCCCAGCCGGCTTCTGCATTTCCTGGCTTTGGCCTATGTGGCGGTGCGCCTGATCCCGGGCGATGCCCCCCTTCTGTCCTGGGCCGTCTGGCGTCCGGTGATCCGGTGCGGCCAGCATCCGCTGGAGATCTTCTGTCTGGGGGTCTTCCTGTCCTTCGCCGGGCATATGCTGCTGGTCGAATGGAGCGGGAGCCTCTGGGCGCAGACCGCAGTCAGCCTCGCCGGCATCGGGGTGATGGTTGCGGCCGCCTATTATCTGTCCTGGTACCGCGCCATGGAAAAGGCGGTGTCGGCGGGGCGGACGGCGAAAGGGGAGGGAGGACGCGCATGAGACTGTGGGGGATGGCCCGTCCGATGGCCTGGCTTCTGCTGGCGGCGGTGCTTCTGCCGGTTTCCGCGACGGGGGCGCTGGCCGCGGCGGACGCCTGCGATGTCCCGGAGGACCTCGCGATCGTCCATTTCCCGGCGGACCATGCCTACGCCCGTTTCAAGGCGCGGTTGCCGGTCCGCATCCTGGTTCTGGGATCGACCTCGTCCACCGGGTCCAATCTCTGGGCCAGCAAGGGGCTGGGGGCCTCATTCAAGGCCTATCCCCGGTTGATCGAGGCGGCGCTGGAATCCGCCGCCCCGGGGCGGAGCGTGACCGTGACAGACCGGACCGCGCCGGGTCAGACGGCGGCCCTGATCGTCCAGCGCCTGCCGGCGCTCCTGGCGGAGACTGCGGCTGATCTGGTGATCTGGGAAGCCGGCACCACCGACGCCGTCAAACGGATCGACGTCAACGCCTTCGGTGATACCCTCGACGACGGGCTGCATTTTCTTGCCGAGAAGGGGATCGACGTCATCCTGGTGGACGTTCAATACAGTCCTCAGACCGACAGCCTTTACGACTTTCAACCCTATCTCGACTATCTCCAGCAGGTGGCGGAGGCCGACGGCGTCAATGTGCTGAAGCGCCATGACATCATGCGCCACTACACCGAGGAAGGGCGTTTTGATCCGGGGGCGCGGATACCGGCCGATCAGGTCCGCAATGCCGGCTTCGTCCATGCCTGCCTGGCGCGCCGGCTGGCGGGCATGATCCTGGCGGCGGCGCAGCAGCAATAGCCGGACGCGTCGCTATCGCGCCTTGTCGCTTTCGACCAGCGCCGCCAGCCGGTCCGCCAGGATCACGGCGACACAATGATAACCGCTGTCGGCCTGATGCAATCCGTCAGCGGTCAACGGCGGACTGTCGGCAAAGCGGCGGTCGCCGGACCAGGCGCGCGACAGGTCATAGCGATCGAAGACCGGGACGCCAAGCTGCTGCCCGGTCCTGCGCATCGCCTCGACATAGAGAAGAGAGCCGGAGGCGCCGGTGAATTGCGGCGCATATTGCGGGGTCATCAGCAGGACGTCGATGCCGCGATGGCGCAAATCCCGGATGCCCCGGCCCAGAAGCGTCTCGAACCGGTCCACCGGGACGTGGTTGATGGCATCGTTGGTGCCGGTCTGCCAGATCACCAGATCCGGTTTCGCGGCGGCCACATCCCGGGGAAACCGGGCCAGCATAGTGTTGATATCGTCGCCGCCCACGCCCCGGTTATGGACGTGAATCGAGGAATGGGGAAAGCGGAGCTTCAGGCGGGCGGCGAGCTGCGCGGGATAGGACCTGGTCGGATCACTGGCGCCATATCCCTGGGTGGAGGAGGAGCCGATGGCGACGATGGTCAGCGGGCGCCCGGCCTTCAGGGCCGCGGCGGTCCGGGGAAGGGAGCGGCGGTCCAGCGGGATGTCCTCGCCGACCCGGCAGGTCGTGTCGGGGACAGCCCGTGCGGGTGACGCCGGAGCCAGGATGGCAAAAACGATCAGCGCCGCGACGGCCAAGACCATCGGGGCCGGGAGACCAGGAGCCAGGGGAGCAGGAGCCAGGGGAGCAGGAGCCGGGGTTGCGGGATCCGGGGTTGCGGGGTCCGGGGCTGGCCGGGGGAGGCCACAGTCTCCGGGGTGGCGGCGGGCGGGCGGCGTCAGGGACTGAGGCAGCGGGCCCGTC
>WASQ01000094.1 GCA_009712185.1 Telmatospirillum sp.
GTTGCTCAACCCTGGACCATCATGTCCGTCGGACTCCGAGAATGGGCCCATGGGTCCTGATTACCGGGACTTGGTATTACCACCCTCTCCGATCTGGTCCGTTCCTCGCTTCGCTTGCGGCCCGACCGCATCCCCATCGGCGAGGTGCGTGGCGCGGAAGCGCTTGATCTCCTCAAAGCCTGGGGCACCGGCCATCCCGGCGGGATCGGCACCATCCATGCCGGCTCGGCGATCGGCGCGCTCCGTCGTCTCGAACAACTCATCCAGGAAGCGGTGGTCACCGTGCCCAAGGCGCTGATCGCCGAGACCATCGACGTCGTCGCCGTGCTGGCCGGACGCGGGCGGCAGCGCCGCCTGGCGGAACTTTCCGTCGTCGATGGCCTGGATCCGGCCACCGGCGATTACCGTGTCATCCCCGCAGGAGACCTTCCATGATCAGATTGGTTCGGCTGGCCGCTCCCGCCTCGCCTTACATCATCCAGGCCGGCACCGTCATCCCGGCGGCGCTGATCACCGGCATCCGCTCCGACCTCCCCGGCCAGATCACCGCCCAGGTCACCGAGGCGGTCTATGACAGCCCCACCGGCCGTTTCCTATTGATTCCGCAGGGAGCACGCCTGATCGGCCAGTACGACAGCTCGGTCGCCTTCGGGCAAAGCCGTGTCCTGCTGGTATGGACCCGCCTCATCATGCCGAACGGCAAGTCCATCGTTCTGGAACGCCAGCCCGGCGCCGACACCGAGGGCTACGCCGGCCTTGAGGACGACGTCGATTACCACTGGGGCTCGCTGTTCAAGGGCGCGCTGCTTTCCACCCTTTTGAGCGTCGGTGCCGAGGCCGGCTCATCGGGCCAGAACGACGAGATTGTCCGTGCCCTGCGCCAGGGCGCCTCCAACAGTATCAGCCAGACCGGCCAACAGATCGTTCAGCGCCAGCTCAACATCCAGCCCACCCTGACCATCCGTCCCGGTTTCCCGGTCCGGGTCATTGTAACGCGAGACTTGGTGCTCGAACCTTATGGAGGCTGACAATGGACAAGCTGAAGCTCACGAGCATTTTCGATGACCGTCCCGTCAAGCTGACGGTCGAGTTGCCGGAGGCGGTGTTCCGCGACCTCACCTCCTATGCCGAAGCCATCGGCCGCGAGAGTGAACAAGCCGCGCCCGAACCGGCCAAGCTGATCGCCCGATGATCCAACGCTTCATGGCGACAGACCGAAGCTTCGCGAAAGTCAGACGAAATGACGAGGTTCAGGCCACAACTGACGGCAGTCGAAGCTCCGGGAATCGCCTTAGTGCTGCCGGTGACAGGCACAGCTCTATGCAAAGATGTCGGGAACAATTCTCGATGGACGGCCACTGTATGTCTAAACAATATGCCGTAGTGTATCTGTTCTTATCAAGACATATTCGACTACGATAACAACATAATTATGCAGAAAAGGTAACTTTATACGATGAAACTCTAAAAATTCGCAAACATAGTAAAAAGTGAAGACCAGTTCACAACGTCCATAGATTCATCATTTACATGGAAAGGCGCCCACAATGCTCAGTGAGCAATCACACCGCAATGTAGCCGTGCTTAGCGTTTGTCAGGCGGTGTCCCAAAGTGGCTACATCCTAGTGTTCGCCACTGTGGGGTTGGCTGGCAAAATTCTCGCTCCGGTGCCGGAGCTTGCAACTCTACCACTAGGCATCCAATACGTGGCAATGATGTCGGCTACTATTCCCGCTTCGTTGATGATGGGGAGGTTTGGTCGGCGCCTTGGCTTCATCGTTGGCCAAGTGTTCGGTTTGATTGGCGCGCTCATTTCGGCGTGGGCGCTGGTTTCCGGCAGTTTCTGGCTTTTCGTCGCTGCGGCAATCGGCATTGGCATTCATACCGCCTTCTTCCAGTATCTCCGTTTTGCCGCCGCCGATACCGCCAGTCCGGAGTTTCGTCCCAAAGCGATCTCGTACGTCATGGCTGGCGGCATCGTGGCCGGCCTGCTCGGTCCAGAGTTGGCCAAGCGAACTGCCGATTTGCTGGCGCCGGCGACATTTGCTGGCGCCTATGTGACTCTGGCTGGGATATGTGCACTCAACATCCTGGTCTTGCAGTTTGTCCGGATTCCAAAAACGGTTGCGGTCGACAACCGCCACGGGGGACGTCCGCTTGCCGTCATTGCTCGTCAACCGGCGGTCATTGTCGCTATCCTGTCGGCCGTGGTCGGCTATGGGCTGATGAACCTTTTGATGGTCGCATCGCCGCTGGCCATGGCTGGATGCGGTTTCTCGTTCGCCGATTCGGCCGAGGTACTCCGGTGGCACGTCCTCGGCATGTACGTGCCGAGCTTCTTTACCGGGTCCCTGATCCGTCGCTTCGGCGTGCTGCGCGTGATCGTTGCCGGTGCTGCACTCTTATTGAGTTGTGTCGCCATCAGCCTCTTGGGAAGCACCTTCGTCAATTTCCTGGGAGCGTTGTTGGCATTGGGCGTCGCGTGGAACTTCCTGTACGTCGGCGGCACGACCTTATTGGCCGGTGCCTATCGCACCGAAGAACGAGCCAAAATGCAGGGGTTCAACGATTTCCTTGTCTATAGCACGACGGCCATGACTAGCTTCGCCTCCGGCGCCATGACTACGGCACTGGGCTGGCAAGAGGTTAACCTGCTGGCCATTTTGCCGGTGGGGTTGGTTCTGGGCGCGGTCATCTGGCTGACCTGTTGCGAATCCCGGCCAGTTTGACAGCTAGCCCCGAATATCTCACCAAACTTCCGCAGCAAAAGTTACCCAAAGTAAAGGCGTGTCTTCTGTACCAATAGAATGTGCGCAGGCCTGGTTGTTTTTGCACTTTAGAGAACCGGAAATTGGAGTCCGGCATCGACGACCAGATTCGTCAGATCATGGACATGAGCCATCATTGATGAATTGAATTACTATGGTAAACATATGAATATATGTGGGCGAATGCGGTTGATGATGACTCACAACGCCCACATATTTATTCATCAATAATAGTAGTCAATGTATTGATAGTTCTATTTCTGTTGATTTATTTATCGTGTTATAGATAGGGCAAAGCTCTGCCTGCCGCAGCAGATCCTTTTTCTGAGCGTCGGTCGCTTGTCCGTCCACGAGTTCGAACTTCACCGAAATATGAGACAGGGAAAGCTTGTCGGCGGCAAGGCTGGCATCCGCTCTCACGATCAGGGTCGAGAAGACGATCTTCTGCTCGACAAGAAAGTCACGGGCATGGTGTCCGATGCAGGCACAAAGACTGGCAACAAGAACATCGATGGGGTTCCCGCCGTCCTGTCCCATCAGGAATTTGTAACTTTTCACCTCTGCATGATATTGGAAATTGCCACTGTTCTTGATCATGGCGCTGTACATTGTTTGTCTCCACTCTCGATGCCAATGAATTGTCATTTAGTGCTGATATATTATTTTTGCGGAACGGCAGAATACAGATGCAAGGGCATCATTTGTGTACGGGCACAGCGGACTTGTAAGGCATCTGTACCTGTGGGAATGACGCTTATCTGTATCTGTTGGCCGGGTCGTTTCGGCGATAGAATCAACAGGTCATGGATCGGACCGCCGCGGAACAGACAGGGCTGCTATCGAAGGAGGTGCTTCTCTACGAGGAGACCGCCGCTGTCATCGGTCGCCTGATCGAACAGGGCGTCTACCGGCCGGGCGATCGCATTCCGTCGATCCGGGCGTTAAGCCGCCAGCGGCGGGTCAGCGTCAACACCGTGATGGAGGCCTATGCCCGGTTGGAAAACAGCGGCCTGATCGAAGCGCGTCCGCACTCGGGGCACTATGTCCGCAGCCGGTTCCCAGAACCGGAGAATACCGCCGGGCACGGTTGCGACGATCTGACGGCGAGACCGGTCACCTTCAAGGAACAGATCGTGCGGATCCGGCGCGATCTGTCCGGCCCGGCGCAGGTGCCGTTGGGCCGGGGCGGACCCAACCCCGATCTTTTGCCGGCAACCCGGCTGAACCGCATCCTGGCGTCGCAACTCCGGCGTTTTCCGCGCGAAAGCATCTCTTATGCGTCTCCCAGGGGAATGGCGCCGTTACGCGTCCAGATCGCCCGGCGCTCCTTAAGCGCAGGCTGCGCCCTCTCGCCGGATGACATCGTCGTCACCTCGGGCTGCGTGGAGGCCGTCACCCTGGCGCTGCAGGCCACGTGCCGACCCGGCGATACCGTCGCGGTCGGATCGCCGGTCTATTACACCTTCCTCAACTCGATCCAGTGGATGGGGCTGAAGGTTCTCGAGATCCCGTCCTCGCCGCGCGAGGGAATGAATCTCGACGTTCTCGCCTATGCCCTCAAACAGCAGCCGGTTCACGCCTGCCTGATCCTGGCAACCTTCAACAATCCCCTTGGCGGATTGATGCCGGACGAAAAGAAGAGGGAACTGGTCGGGTTGCTGACCCGGCACGAGATTCCTCTGATCGAGGACGACGTTTACGGGGATCTCGGTTTCGCGCCACAGCGCCCGCCTGCCTGCAAGGCTTATGACGAGACGGGTCTGGTTCTGTTGTGTTCGTCCTTCTCGAAAACCCTGGCCCCCGGCTATCGCGTCGGCTGGATCGCTCCCGGCCGGTTCCTGCCTGGGATCGAGACGCTGAAATCCCTGTTCAACATCGCCACGCCGTCACCGACGCAACTCGCCGTCGCCGAATTCCTCACCAACGGCGGGTACGACCACCATCTGAGGTCGCTTCGTGGCGCATATTCGCGACAGACGACGCTGATGCGCGACGCCGTCGGCCGCTATTTCCCGGCGGGAACCCGTGTCACGCGGCCGGACGGGGGATCGGTCCTGTGGGTGGAAATGCCGGAGAACGTGGAGGCCCTGGCGCTTTACGAGCGGGCGTCGAAGCAGGGGATCACCGTGGCTCCGGGTCCGCTGTTCACCATGGGGGAGCAATATCGCAATTGCTTGCGCCTGAACGCGGCATTCTGGTCGGAGCGCATCGAGGCCACCATCCGTGTCCTGGGCGAATTCGCACATGCACGGTGAGATCGGGGATCTGACGGAGATTCCCCTACCCTGTAGCTTTGTTCTTTGCCTGCAAGTCAGGATAACGTTCCCGCAGGAGATCAAGGAAATGTGCGAGGGCCGGATTGCTGTTGGTCCGCCGCCAACAAGCCGTGAAATCCATCCGGACGGAACCGGAGTCATCTTCAATCTCGCGAAAGACGACACCAGGATAAGAAGCACCAGTTGCGCCTTCCAGGACCAATGCCAAACCGAAACCTGCTCCGACCAGACTCAGAATCCGGTCCACACCGAGGTCCTGCTCGGCAACATGTTTAGGGTCCCATTCGACGAACTTCATCCTTACGGCCTCTTGAAATTCCGGCCCTGGTTCACGCCGATTGATCAGGAAGCACTCGTTATTTATCTCAGACCAATGAATGGGTGCATTAGCACTTAATGGATGCGCTTGAGGAAGAGCAACGACTATGCGCTCGCTCCAAAGATGCAAAGTATCTTATTTCCAGGTATCCCTGGGATTTATAATTATTACGACATCAATCGCATTTGCAGAGAGGTCAGATAATAAATGATGACGAGACCCATCTTCTATACGAAGTTCAACTGAAGGAAATCCCCTATGATACTCCACTAAAGTTGCACGCATGTTGCCTGCGGAAAGGGCCGTATGGACTCCGAGGCACAAGCGCATGCCATGGCTTCCGTTTGATGATTTTATCCTGCAGATAGCGGCTTCCGCTTCTTCGACGATATGGCGGGCTGTATCATGAAATTCCCGGCCAATCACGGTTGGTCTTGTTCCACTGGAAGATCGTTCAAGAAGAGAAACACCCAACCGGCACTCCATATCCGCCATACGGCGGCTCAGGGTGGATTGCCGGATGTGCAAGGTTTCGGCGGCCCGGCGAAAACTCCCGCACCGTACGGTCTCGATGAACCACCTCAGTTCCTTCAACTCGACGGTCATGGTTTAGCAGATCCTCTTCGGCGGCGCCGGCAGTTCACTTCGGCCTGGGACTTCGCATCAGCATCAGCAGCGCCAGGGAGGCCAGGGCGGCCAGCATGAGCGTACGGAAATCGGCGACATAGGCGAGCATGGACGCCTGGCGCGTCACCTCGGCGTCGATCCGGGCAACACCGGTGGTGGTCGACAGGTCGAACGGCGGCAAAAGAAAGGGCGGATGCGCCAGCGGATTGTCGAGCCTGACATGCTCGGCCAGCAGCGAATGAAAAGCCTGCGTGTTCCGGACGAGATGGGTCTGGGTCAGGGAAATGCCGACGCTGCCGCCGAGGGTGCGGATCAGGTTGAAGATCGCCGCGCCCTCGGTACGCAAGGCCGGTGCCAGCATCGAAAAGGCAATGGTGCTCGACGGAATGAAACTGAAACCGATCCCCAAACCCTGAAGAAAGCTGGAACGGATCACCGGCGCCATGTCCATGGAAAGCGCGAACTGGCTCATCTGCCACTGTGTCAGACACATGAGACACAATCCTGCCGCGAGGACAGACCGGGGACCGAAACATCGGATCATCCGGCTGATCAGGAAGAAGCCTGCCAGCGAGCCAAGCCCGCGCGGTGCCATGGCAATCCCGGTGGTGACGGCCGGATAACCGAGCAAGGTCTGCATCATCGACGGAAGCAGGGCGAGTGAGGCGTTGAACAACCCTCCGACCACAGCCGCAGTGATGCTGGCCATGATAAAGTTGCGGTCGGCCAGCAGCGCGCGGTTGAAGAACGACCGATCGGCGGTCAGGGTGTGAAGGACGAACAGGAACAGGAAGAATGCCGACACCATCGCCTCGATACGGATTTCCCCGGAAGCGAACCAGTCCTTGAACTGCCCCCGGTCCAGCAGGAGCTGAAACGCGGCGATGCCCAGGCTGAAGGTGGAAAATCCGAAGAAATCGAAGAGACGGCTTTTGTCCGGGCGGTCGGCGGCGGCGAACAAGGAAACGCCCAGGAAGGCCGCCAGCCCGATCGGCAGGTTGATGAAGAAGATCCAATGCCAGGAATAGCGGTCGGTCAGCCAGCCGCCGATGACCGGGCCGAAGATGGGGGCGACCATGGCGCCTGCAGCCCAGATGGCCATGGCGCGGGGATGCTGGTTCTGTGGGTAGGCGTCGAGCAGAACCGCTTGCGATAGCGGGATTAGCGAGGCCCCGAAGAGGCCCTGGGCCGTGCGGAAGGCGACGAGCTGGAACAGGCTTTGCGCGACCCCACACAGGATCGAGACGGCGGTGAAGCCGGCGATGGAGGAAAGCAACAGCCGCCTGCGCCCGAAACGGCCGGCCAGCCAGCCGGAAAGCGGAGTCATCACTGCGGTGGCCACCAGATAGGAGGTCAGCACCCAGGCGATCTGGTCCTGGGTGGCGGACACGCCACCCTGCATGTGCGGTAAAGCGACATTGGCGATGGTGGTGTCCAGCGAAACCATGGTGGTCGCCAGCATGACCGCGACGGTAACAGCAGAGCGGCCGCTCATCGCGACGACACCGGAACGCCACGGGGCATTTCCATCGATGCCGTGTCCACCTCGACAGAAACACTCATGCCGGTGCGCAGGGGGGCCGCGGTGTCGATGGCATCAAGTTCGAGACGGACCGGCAAGCGCTGCACGACCTTGACCCAGTTGCCGGTGGCGTTCTCGGCTGGCAGTAACGAGAATGCCGAGCCGGTGCCGGGGCTCAAGGTGGCGACATGGGCGGAGAACTTGCGGCCGGGGTAGGCATCCACCTCCACCGTCGCTTTCTGGCCCGCCCGCAGATGGGCAAGATCGACCTCCTTGACATTGGCCTCGATCCAGGGGTGGGCGTCGGCCACCAGCGAAAACAGGACTTGAGCGGCGGCGATGTAATCACCCGCCCGCACCTGCTCAACCTTGGCGGTGGTGCCCGCCTCGGGGGCCGTGACCACGGTGTAGGAAAGGTCCAGGCGAGCGCGGTCGAGGGCGGCCTCGGCTTCCATTACCGCCGGATGCCGCTCGGGCGGAGCCGAGGCGTCGCCACCCAGGCTTGCCAGGATGCCGGCCATTTCCTGGCGTGTCGCTGCAACGCCCTGGCGTGCTTCAACGAACTCCTGCTCAGCTTGGTCGTAAACCGATTGCGACACCGCGCCGGATCCTACCAGCGCCTGCTTGCGTGCAAACTCCCGCTGCCGGAAAGCCAGGGCACTTTCCGCCGCTCCCAGCTCCGCCTGTTTCTGAAGATACGCCGCCTTCCTGGCTTCGATGTCGAGACGCGCCGCCGCAAATCGCGCCTCGGCTTGGGCGACGGCAATGCGGAACGGGCGGTCGTCGAGCCGGAACAACACCTGCCCGGCCCTGACCGGCTGGTTATCCCGCACCTCGACCGCCACGACCCGGCCGGTCACATCGGCGCTGACGGAAATCCGCCCCGCCTGGACATAGGCGTCATCGGTGGTGACGGTGCGCGGGCCGGCGAAATAGACATAACCGCAGACGGCAAAGCCGATGGCACTGCCCGCCAGCAGCAATGGTCTGCGCCAGCGGCTAAGGCCACTGGTCCGAACTGGTTCCGTATCGACGCTCACCCCGGATGCTTTCAGGAAATGTTGCACTACGGGAAAGCATGAGGCGCGGACGTTCATCCGATAATCCGCTATTATCGGAATGAGCTATTCGGCAGGAGCACATAATGCACGGCTCGGATTTCGCCGAACTGGCGGCCTTCGCCGCCATCGTCGAGCGGGGCAGTTTCGTCAAGGCCGCCGCCGTCCTGGGCATGTCGCCTTCGACCCTGAGCCAGACGATCAGGACGCTGGAGGAAAGGCTGGGCGTGCGGCTCCTGAACCGCACCACCCGCAGCCTGTCGCTGACCGCAGCGGGAGAGCGCCTGCTAGCCCGTGTGGGGCCAGCTCTGGCGGAACTGGGCCAGGCCACCGAGACGGTCAACGAATTCCGCGACAAGCCGGCGGGAAGCTTGCGCCTCGCCCTATCCTCGCCCGTCGCGGCGCATCTGGCGATCGAGCCGGTCCTGGCCGAATTCATGGCCGAATACCCAGACATCGTCCCCGATCTGGTGATCGGCGCGCAGGATATCGAGCACGGCCGCTTCGACGCCGGCATCGCCAGCGGGCAACTGGTGTCGCGCGACATGATCACCCTGCCGGTCGGCCCCAGATACCGTACCATCGCCGTCGCCGCGCCCGCCTATCTGGCGAACTGTCCGCGCCCCAAGGTACCGCAGGATCTGAGGGAACATCGCTGCATCGGCTTTCGCTTCCGCGACAAGGCGCTGTTCCACTGGTGGTTCGAAAAGGATGGCGAGGAAATGGAGATCGCCGTTCCCGCCGCCCTTGTCGTCAATAACGCCGATGTGCTGGTCCGGGCCGCCCTCCTTGGCGTGGGCGTCGGCTATATGGTGGAACCCTATATCGCCCATTACATCGCAGACGGGCGTCTGATCCCGCTGCTGGAGGACTGGGCGCCCCGCCGGCGGCAGTATTTCCTCTACTACACCAGCCGCCGCCAGCCGCCCGCGCCGCTCAAAGCCTTCATCGACTTCCTCCGGCACCACGCGGCGGCGGCCCGTTGACAACTGTCGGGAAAAAAGAACGCGAACCGGTTCACGACAGTAAGAATGGCGTTGATGAAGAACGCTGACAGCACGAACGACATCGCCGCCGTCGCCAAACGGGCCCGCAGCATGATTGGCACCGGATGATGGGCAAGCCCCTTTATCAGCCGGTCGGGCGCGTCGTCACAGGCATCCCGCCACAGGTTCGTCAGCACATCCGGCGACCCGCCTCCGGGTGCTTACAAGATGCTGACTTGGTTCATGAAAATGGGCTATGTAAGCAGAAACGGCCCCGAGAGGCTGTCTGCAACCGCTTGATTTTATTAGAAAATTTGGAGAGGGCGAAGGGGTACGAACTCTCGACCCCAACCTTGGTAAGATTAAGGTAATCGTCGTAATAACGAAATAAAAATAAAATCACTTCTTCGCTACAGAACGCCACAGCAAGTCTTTTTGCTACTACGCCACCGCGGCTCTTCCCACCACGCATCATTGTGCACCAACTATTGCCTCCTATCGTTCGAAGTATCAACACGGAGGACAGGAGCGTGAGTAGAGCCGAGTTCATATCGACCAAGCGAACCATTCGTCGCCATCAACTACGCGAACTGGTGCCGTTGGCCGACACGACGATCTACGAAATGGAGCAGCGCGGCGATTTCCCCCAGCGGTTCTACCTGACATCTCGTTGCGTTGTCTGGGATCTGGCGGAGGTCGAAGCCTGGCTGGAATCGCGCCGTCAGGCTTCCCGGTCCAAAGCCCTCAAACGCGCCCCGGATCCGGATGTCAGGCTGCGGAAGAACAGGCCGGTCAGACAGTCGGTTCGAACGTCATGAGATCCATCGTCGGCGGCAGTAGGACCGGAGAGTATTTCCGTCCCGCGATCCAGGCATCGATGAGATTGGACCATTCCTGCATCATATGGCGCCGCTGATGCTCGTATTCCGCCTTGTTGTAGACGCCACGGGATGAACGCCCATCCTCATGGGCGAGGCACTTTTCAATCCAGTCGCTGTTGAACCCCAATTCATTCAAAAGTGTCGAGCCGGTCCGTCGCAGGTCATGCACGGTGAACGGCTCCAAGGGCAGTCCTTCCTTCTTGGCGCGCACCACCACGGCCGTCGTGATCCGGTTGAACGTCGCCCGCGACATCGGCGCGTCGGCGTCATAGCGGGATGGCAGGACATAGCGCGAGTTCCCGGCGCAGGTTTTGAGCGCGATGAAGATGTCGATGGCCTGCTGGGACAGGTAGACGTTATGGGCCTTGGAACGCTTCATACGCTCCTTCGGAATCGACCACACCGCGTTTTCGAAATCGACCTCCTCCCAGGTGGCGTCCTGTAACTCGCTCTTCCGCACCATGGTCAGAAGGAACAGCTTCATCCCGAGCCGGATGGTCGGCAGCGTCGGCACATGCTCCAACTGCCCGAGCATGATGCGGATTTCCGTCGGCGATAAAGCGCGATCCTTCGGCACGAAGGTGGCGATCGAGGCCGGCCCCACGTCGTCGGCCGGGTTGGCGACTTTCTCACCGTGCAAAATAGCAAAACCGTAGATCTGCTTCACGATATCCCGGACGTGAATGGCGGTCGCCGGGGCGCCGCGTTCTTTCACCTTTGCGCACAGATCCCGGAGGTCATCGGGAGTGATTTCAGTGAGCAGGCGATTCCGGAACTTCGGCAGAATATCTCGCTCATAGATGGATCGGCGCATCGCTTTGGTGCTGTCCGCCATCCGCCCTTCCTGGAACCAGCGTTCGGCGAATTCGCCGAAGCTCTTGGCCTCTTTCAAGCGCCGTTTTTCCCGCTGCTTTTCCTGGGCTGGGGAGCGCCCTTCCGTCAGTGCCTGCTTCGCGTCGATCAACTTCTCCCGGGCGCGGGCAAGCGAGATGCCGGTCGCACCATAACGCCCCAGTGTCAGAGTCTCCCGACGACCGTTCATCCGGTAGTCAAAACGAAACACGATCGTACCCGACGGCTGGACCACGAGATACATACCGTCACGATCCGTGACCTTGTACTGTTTCTCTTTTGATTTCAGTGACTTGATCGCGGCGTCGGTCAGCATGTACCTCTCCGGAATCGAGCGAAAAACGGGGGAGAGTCTCCAAAAATACCGTCAGGCCAAAAATAGGGCCTCTGAAAGCAAATTTTTTCTTTGTTTTCAGGGGTGTGATGGCCAAAAAAATACCGTCGGAGGCTCGCTCACCCCTGACGGTATCTTCAAAATCTCAAACGATCAAGTCCAGACGTACCGTCAAACATACCGCCAGACAGTTTGCTCGACCGGCGATAGATCATGAAAGATAGCGTACATTTTATCTTTCAAAATCAATGATCTATATCGCATTTCAGCGTATTCCCGGATACCGCAGGATGGGAAAAAATCATTCCCACTCAATCGTCCCCGGCGGCTTCGAGGTGATGTCGTAGGTCACCCGGTTGATGCCCTTGACCTCGTTGATGATGCGGCTGGCGACGCGTCCCAGGAAGTCGTGCGGGAACGGGAAATAGTCGGCGGTCATGCCGTCGGTCGAGGTCACGGCGCGCAAGGCGCAGGCGTAGTCGTAGGACCGGCCGTCGCCCATGACGCCCACGGTGCGCACGGGCAGAAGCACGGCGAAGGCCTGCCATATCTGGTCATAGAGGCCGCTTTTGCGGATCTCGTCCAGATAGACGCTGTCCGCCTTTCGGAGGATATCCAGGCGTTCGCGTGTGATTTCCTGGCCCGGAATGCGGATGGCGAGGCCCGGTCCCGGGAAGGGATGGCGGCCGACCATCTCGTCGGGCAGACCCAGTTCGCGGCCCAGCGCCCGGACCTCGTCCTTGAACAGTTCGCGCAGCGGTTCGACCAGCTTCATGTTCATGCGGTCGGGCAGACCGCCGACATTGTGGTGCGACTTGATGGTCACGGACGGCCCGCCGATGAAGCTGACCGATTCGATCACATCGGGATAAAGGGTGCCCTGCGCCAGGAAGTCGGCGCCGCCGATGCGCCGCGCCTCCTCCTCGAACACGTCGATGAAGGTGGCGCCGATGATCTTGCGCTTTTCCTCCGGATCGGTCTTGCCGGCCAGCTTGCCCAGGAACAGCTCCGACGCGTCCTTGTGCACCAGGGTGATGTTGAACCGGTCGCGGAACACCGAGACCACCTGATCGGCCTCACCCTGGCGCATCAGTCCGTGGTCGACGAACACGCAGGTCAGTTGATCGCCGATCGCCTCATGAATCAGGGCTGCCACGACAGAGCTGTCGACGCCGCCCGACAGGCCGCAGATCACCCGGCCACCGCCGACCTGACGGCGCACGGCGGCGATGGCCTGGTCCTTGAACGCCTGCATGGTCCAGTCGCCCGTACAACCGGCCACCCCATGGGTGAAGTTGCGCAACAGGCGGGCGCCATCGGGGGTGTGCACGACCTCGGGATGGAACTGCACGCCGTAGAACCGGCGGCTTTCGTCGGCGATGGCCGCGAACGGCGCCCCGTCCGAGGTGGCCACCACCCGGAAGCCGGGAGGCAGGGCGGTCACGCGGTCGCCGTGGCTCATCCACACCTGGTGATGGCCGCCCGGGCTCCAGACGCCGTGGAACAGGGCGCAATCCTCGGCCACGTCGACGAAGGCGCGCCCGAACTCGCGATGGTCGCTGCCTTCCACCTTGCCGCCAAGCTGGGCGCACATGGTCTGTTCGCCGTAACAGATCCCCAGGACCGGGACGCCCAGCGTGAAGACCGCCTCCGGCGCGCGGGGGGTCTCGGCCTCCGTCACGGAAGCCGGGCCGCCCGACAGAATGACCGCCTTCGGCGCGAAGGCTGTCAGGCTTTCCGCCGTCACCTTGTTGAAGGGGTGAATTTCGGAATAGACGCCGCTTTCCCGGACACGCCGGGCGATGAGCTGCGTCACCTGGGAGCCGAAATCGATAATCAGGACACGGTCGGACATGGAACCTCCACCTCGAGAGGCGGGACTTTAGCCAAGCCCGCCGACTGGAACAAGAAAAGCTTACCCCGGGACCATCGGTCGCCCCCGATGGCCCTGACGCTTACCCCGGCAGGGCCACGATCCGGGTCTCATGGCCGCAGGCCTTGAGGAATCGACGGAAATCCCCGTTGCTGATGGTGGTCGTCGCCTCGTTGGTCAGCGGATGATAATTCAAAACCGGCTCCGCCATCATGCGGGCGTCCAGAACCACCCGGACCCGGCGGGCCGCATCGTTCACCAGGGCGAAAGGGGTGACCGATCCGGGCGGCACGCCCAGCACCTCCTCCAGCAGTCCGGGTTTGCCGAAGGACAGCCGGCCGATGCCGAGCGCGGTCGCCAAGGCCTTGAGATCAACCCGCCGGTCGGCCGGCACCACCACCAGCCAGAGCTGGCCCTTCGGGTCCTTCAGGAAAAGATTCTTGCAGTGCATTCCGGGAATGTCGCCCCAGGCGGCCTCCCCCTGCTCGGCCGTGAAGACCGGTGGATGGCGGGTGGTGAAATGGGCGATCCCGAGCGCGTCCAGGTGCTCGTAAAGCTGATGTTCTGTCAACACGCGTGAACTGAACGGCCGCCAGGGGCCGTTTCCCTGATCCTGGCGGACCCCGTCCCTTCCGGGCGCCGCCCTCGACTGCGGGCCAGCATAACGGTCATGGCGGCGCGTTGAAAGCCCCACCCTCAGGGGACCATTCCGGCCCCGCAACGCCGGCCGGTACGAGTCTGTTCCGGATCCGGAACGGGACAACAACATTCGCAGGCCCGCACCATCGCCTATCCAGCGCAAGGTTGTCGGGCATCGCGTTTCCCGATACACTGCCATCACACTGACATGTCAGTGTGTCGGCCACCGATTCGGACGTCAGATGAGCCAGATCAAGCTCCGCGAGCAGGCTTATGATGCGTTTACCCGGCATCTTCTGGATCGGAGGCTGCTGCCCGGCCAGTTCGTGAGCCAGCGGGAACTGGCGGATCGGACCTCGATGTCGCTGGCCGCCATCCGCGAAATGATCCCCCGTCTGGAGGCGGAAGGCCTGATCCGCGCCATCAACCAGCGTGGCCTGCAGATCGTCCATGTCGACCTGCAAATGGTCATCGACGCCTTCCAACTGCGCGAGATGATCGAAACGACGGCGATCGTCGCCTTTGTGCGCAAGGCGCCCGCCGAGGAGGTCGAAGCCCACGCCGGCCTTCTGGACCGGCTGCTGGAGCAGACCGGGGACGGCTCCGCCGTGCCACCCGCGCTGCTGGAGGAGGCGCAGCGGGCCGACTGGGCCCTGCATGACGCCTTCGTCGCCACGCTCGGCAACCGCATCCTGGCCGACATCCATCGGGTCAACTCCATCCGGATCCGCATGATTTTGCAGGAGCGCATCAGCATCACCCGGCCGCGCATGCCCTCGCCCCTGCAACAGCACAAGGCCATTCTCGCCGCCATCCGGGGCCGCGACGAAGCGGCGGCGGTGGCCGCGCTGAAGACGCATCTGGCCTGCTCACGCGAGAGGGCTCTCGGATTCGAACCATTCGACGATACTCCGGCCCCGCGTCCGGCCGGACAGGAGGAGAAGGAACCGGGCGCATCATCCTGAAGACCAGTCCAGACGCCGATCCAATCTGGGCCAGATCCATCACATCATCGGGAGGGACATGATAATGACGGAATTGGGCAACATCGGACTGACGAGACGGCAGGTTCTGGCCGCCAGCGCCGCGGCGGCGGGCCTTGGCATGGCGGGGGTCCGTCCGGCCCATGCCGAGGTCAACTGGCGCAAATTCGCCGGCACCACGCTGGAGGTCAATCTGATCACCTCGCCGCGCGGCGAGACCCTTCAGCGCAATCAAAAGGAATTCGAGGAGCTGACCGGCATCAAGGTCAATTCCGAAATGATGCCGGAGCAGCAGCAGCGACAGAAGGCGGTCATCGAACTGACCTCCGGCAAGCCCAGCTTCGACGTCATCCATATCAGCTACCACGTCCAGAAGCGCCAGTTCGAAAAGGGCGGCTGGCTCGCCGATCTCGGCCCCTATCTCAAGGATCCGACCCTGAGCGAGCCCTCCTTCGTGTTGAGCGATTTCGCCGAGGCGGGAATCTCCTTTGCCCGCGACGCCCGGACAGGAGCCATCGGCGCCCTGCCGCTGTCGGTCGATTACTGGATCGTCTATTGGAACAAGGAGCTGTTCGAGAAAAAGAATCTCACCTATCCCCAGACCTTCGAGGAGATGGTCGCGGCCGCCGAGGCCCTGACCGACCCCAAGACCCAGACCTATGGCTTCGTGGCGCGCGGCCAGAAGAACGCCAATGTCCCGGTCTGGACGTCCTTCATGCTGGGATATGGCTCCTCCACCATCGACCCGGCCGGCAAATTGCTGACCGACGGTCCCGCGGCCATCGAGGCGGCGAAACTTTACCAGCGCCTGATGACGACCTCGGCGCCTCCGGGCGTCGCGGGTTTCAACTGGGCGGAAAGCCAGTCGGCATTCCTGCAGGGCCGCATCGGCATGTGGTTCGACGGACTGGGCTTCGCCCCGCCACTGGAAAATCCGGAGAAGTCGCGCGTGGTCGGCAAGGTCGGCTATGGCGTGATGCCGAAGGGCCCGGCCACCCGCGCGGCCGGGACCACCGGCGACGGCATCGGTGTCACCGCCGCCAGCACCAAGAAGGAGGCCGCCTATCTTTACTGTCAGTGGGCGATTTCCAAAACCATCGGCGCCCGCATGCTGCAAAGCGGATCCGGCGTTCCGTTCCGCGCCTCGATCGTCGATGACCCCGAGGTGCGCAAGGGCGTCAAGATGCCGGCCGCCTGGCTCGACGCCATCGTTCAGTCGGGCAAGATCAGCCAGTTGTCACTGCCGGTGGTGATCCCGGTAACGGAGTTCCGCGACATCATGGGGGTGGCGCTCACCAACCTGCTGTCGGGGGGCGATCCGGCCGCCGAACTGAAGCGGGCGACGGAAGAGTTCCGTCCGATCCTGGACCGCAGCGAACGCGGTTGAGCAGACCCATGCCCGCGTCCGCAGCCACCCTGCCGGACGCGGGCGCCCGCGAAAGCGGGCGTCCGCCCCGGCCCCGAAAATCGCGTCTGCGCCCGTCGCAATGGCCGTTCATCGTTCCGGCCCTGGCGGTGGTGGTGGGCGTCATCATCTTTCCCTGGCTGTTCACGCTGTGGATGAGCGTCAACGGCTGGCAGATCGGCGTCGAACAGCATTTCGTCGGTCTTGAGAACTATGTTCGTCTGATGGGGGACGCGCGCTTCATCGCCTCGATGGGACGGACGCTGGTCTATACCGCCCTGTCGGTGATCGCCCCGCTGGTTCTGGGCACCCTGGCGGCGCTGGTGTTCAACGCCCGCCTGCCGGCCCGCGGATTGCTGCGCGGCATTTTCGTGATGCCGATGATGGCGACCCCGGTCGCCATCGCCCTGGTCTGGACCATGATGTTCCATCCCCAGCTCGGCATTCTGAACTATCTGCTGTCGCTGGTGGGGATCGGCCCCCAGGCCTGGGTCTTCCATCCCTCGTCGGTGATCGCCTCGCTGGTCATGGTGGAGACGTGGCAATGGACTCCCCTCGTCATGCTGATCGTCCTCGGGGGGCTGGCCTCCCTGCCGACGGAGCCCTATGAAAGCGCCTCGCTCGACGGAGCCAACGCCTGGCACCAGTTCCGCTACATCACCTTTCCGATGATCATCCCCTTTCTGCTGATCGCGGTCATGATCCGCACCATCGACGCCCTCAAAAGCTTCGACATCATTTACGCCATCACCCAGGGCGGACCGGGCACCGCGTCGGAGACCATCAATCTCTATCTCTACAGCGTCGCCTTCACCTACTACGACGTCGGTTACGGGTCGGCGATCGCCGTGGTGTTCTTCGTCCTGATCATCGCGCTGTCTCTGGTCCTGATGTCTCTGCGCCAGCGGACGTCCTGGCTTCTGGGGGAGGAATGAGATGACGCCCGCCAAACTGTTGCGCCGGCTGGGAATGGCCCTGGCGGTGTTCCTTATCGCCTCGCCCTCGCTGCTGTTCTTCCTGTGGATGCTGTCGCTGTCGGTGAAGTTCGAGATCGACAACGGCGCCTATCCACCGATCCTGATTCCCGAGCATTTCGCCTGGAAGAACTATCTTGGCGTCCTGGAATCGAACAATTTCCTGCTCTATTTCCAGAACAGTATCATCGTCACCGGTGCCGCAACCATTCTGGGACTGATCGTCGGCGTCCCGGCCGGGTATGGCATCGCCCGCATGAAGGCCAACAAGGCCGCGATCGTCATCATGATCGCCCGCATGACCCCCGGCCTTTCCTTCCTGATCCCGCTGTTCCTGATCTTCAAGGGGCTGGACATGCTGGGAACATTATGGCCGCAGGTGATCATCCATCTGGTGGTCACGGTGCCCATCGTGATCTGGATCATGATCGGCTACTTCGAGACGACTCCGGTCGAGCTTGAAGAGGCGGCGATGATCGACGGCGCCAACCGCTGGCAGGTGTTCAGCAAGGTTGCCCTGCCGATCGCAAAACCCGGGATCGTGGTCTCCTTCATCCTGTCGGTGATCTTTTCCTGGAACAATTTTGTTTTCGGCGTCGTCCTCGCCAGCCGCGAAACCCGCACCCTGCCTGTCGCCATTTACAATATGCTGTCTTTCGAACAGGTGAGCTGGGGCCCGCTGGCCGCGGCGGCGCTGATCGTCACCCTTCCCGTCCTGGTTCTGACGGTGGCGGCGCAACGCCAGATCGTCGCCGGCCTGACCGCCGGCGCGGTAAAGGGAGGATAATCCCGCCCCCCGCCCAATCCCTTCCCC
>WASQ01000069.1 GCA_009712185.1 Telmatospirillum sp.
TCGATATCGATGGCGGTCAGCGCCTGGGTCTCGTCGATGGTGATCCGGCCGCCGCAGGAGGCCAATCTGGCCGCCATCGCCGAGATCGCCCGGCAGATCCGGCTGCGCGGGCTGGCCGGGCATCTCCTGATCGATGTGATTCCGCAGAAGGACCCGCGCGCCGTCAACCGGTTGCTTGCCGCCCTGCGTGAGGCGGTGGCCGGCGATCCGACACCGGCCCATGTTCTGGGGGTGACGCCGCTCGGCATGATCGAAATGACCCGCGACAGACTGCGCCCCAGCCTGTCGGACCTGATGCTGGAGGGCGCGGCCCGGCCGGCGACCGTCGAGACCGTGGCGCTGGCGGCGCTCCGGGCGATGGCGCGGGAGGCCGATCGCGGCCGGCCCGGGGCCGTGCTGCGTCTGGCCGCAAGGCCGGCGGTCATTTCCCATCTTCGCGGCCGGCCGCAACTTCTGGCCGAAATGACGGACCGCCTGGGACGGGCGCCCGGCCTAGTGGACGATCCCGCCATTTCCCTGTTCGAGATCACAGAGGACCCGACATGAGCAAAGCGAACGCCGCCCGCTGCCCCATTTGCGGCCAGCCCAGCGATCCCCGCACGGACCCCTTCTGCTCGGCGCGTTGCCGGCAGGTCGACCTCAGCCGTTGGTTGAACGAGGTCTATGTGATCCCCGGCGACGAATCGCTGCCGCCGGCCGGCAGCGGAGAAAATGATGAGGACTGAGCAAGATTTGTTGATTTCGGGGTATGGACAGGCCCGACGTTTTTGTCTATAAGCTGCGTCCTCACCGGTTGGTGCCTGTGCCCAGGTAGCTCAGTTGGTAGAGCATGTGACTGAAAATCACAGTGTCGGTGGTTCGATTCCGCCCCTGGGCACCACTATGAGCCCCTGGAAGGCAGACGCCTTCCAGGGGCTTTCCATTTCATGGCCCATATCTCCCCGATCCTGTCCTTGGGAGCGTCGTCGTCGTGATTTCCGGCGAGACTGGCTCGCGCGACCTCGATGCCCCTACCCGCCGCATCTGTACGATCACCGGTCATAGGGATTGCGTGTCCAAACCGTCCGGGCGGCGAAGGCGGAACGCATTCGACCTTGACGGTTCGGTTACCGGCAGTTCCCCGTTACGCCGCATGACCTGGACGAACATAACGGCATCAGCATCAGGATGGCGACTGCCGTCGGCTACTTGCGATGGGAGCTCCGCTCGCCGGAGGGGAGGGATATGCGCGTGCGTGTGAAGGGACAGGCGGCCTTCAATACCGCCGGGGCCGCCCTGACGGCCGCTGTCGACGGGCTCGGCCTCGCCTTCGTTCCGCAAGAGCTTGCCGCCCCGTTTCTCGCAGACGGTCGTCTGATCGTGGTCCTGGCCGGTTGGTGTGCTCTGTACGAGGGATGATATCTTTACTATCCCGGCCGCAAGCAGAACTCTCCGGCATTTTCCGCCTTTGTTGAGGCAATGCGTTACCGTGGCCCGCTCGGAGCCCGTTGATCATTGAGCAGATCAACAGGCCCTGATATCAGCTGTCGCTGAGTACGACTCATGGCTGGTTGACTGGCCCGTCCGCGGTCCCGCGAGCGGATGGCGAGTGAAGGCCCAAGAGTTTCGGAGAAACGTGGCTCAGGGGCGCGTGGAGGTTGCCCTGATCGTTTCCGATCGGCGCAGGTTGCATCAGGTCGGAAATCGACTTGAACCGGCTTATTGTCGGAAACTGCGCGTCCGACCGAATCAGGCCATCGGCAGTCGTTTAGATATCGGGTTCATGCAACGCATCTTGTAGATGACCACGCAACCTTTAAGATGGAGTTGCCATGGTTATTCCTGATTTTCTCGAGAGCGCCGTAACGGCTTTCCCGCCTTCCTGCGGCATATTTTCCGCCTCGGCGGCAAGGATTTTGAAGCCTTTCGTTGATCAAAGATATCGGATGCCACCTTGGCGACCTGTAATAGTGCTGGGCGAAGCCGTTCGAATTCCGTACCGCATTCACTTTCAGGGGCTGGACGAGAGCAATTTGCAGATCCGAGGGGATGCTCGGGCTGCCATCCTATGCCTCTGTACGCGCAGCACAGACGGCTATACGCGACAACGTGCACTCCGACAGGTTCTGACGATTGGCGAACCGTGGATCGCCCCTTTTGTCATGTTGCTCGCCGGTGAGTATGTAGTTGAGATCATCGAAGATATTGTCAGAAACATTCCCGCATTTAACCGGGAGATATACGCCGCTTTCGTGCGAGAAAATCGGATTTTTATGCAGTTTTTACGGGCTCGTGCGACCAGTTATTGGAACGAATACTACAGGTGTCCCTGCTATAAGCACCCGCATTATGGGGTCGGCTACCATCGAGATACGTACCCAGGTCTGATTTTCCTTGATCAACTGGAAATGTGGGCCAATTAAACAAAAAGGATCAGGAATAAGTCAGTTTCGCCCGGCCATGTCGGCTCGCGGGAAGAGCGAGAATTCTGGCCGGCCGCGGAACGACCGAGATAGGTCAACATGGCCTCCTGATATGGCGGAGGTTCGCTTTGTGCGGCTGGCTACGGACGTGCCAATGCCGGGAAGGGCGGAGGTGTCGGGGGTGCGTGGCGGTCCAATCCGGTGATACAAAGTGCCCGACAAGGGGTGACTTTAAAGTATTGTTTTTGCTTGATTTTAGCGCGGCGACGGCTTATGCGCAGCCTGCGCTGATCGGAACCGATCGGCACGGCCCTCAGGCTGCCCTGAGCTAAGTTTCTCCAAAACCCTTGGCTTCGCTCGCTATCCACTCGCGGGCCCTCATCGGGCCAGCCAACCGGCGATGAGCAATCCTCAGCGCCGGTTGGTATAACAGCTCCATGACCGCGTATCATGTGCTCTACTCGGTGCGGTCGCTGCTGATCGCCCGCAGGAGCGAGGTCCATCTGTTCGTCGACCACAGGAATGCGTCCCCGGGCCGACGCCGGCCTGCCGTCTCATGGTGGGGCTGCTCGATCTGGCGGCCCGCCATGCCTGTGAATCGGCCTTGGCCGACCGGCTGGCGGTCATTCTCGGCGCCAGGGAGTTGCCCGGACTGGCAGCCCTCAAAGCCGAGTTCGCGCCGAAGGCGTCACCAGTCACCGATGTCAGCATCCCGCCGCCCGAAACGGGTATCTTTTAACCGGAGGACCAACCTCTGAACGAGTCCATTCGGGGGAAAAGGTCAGGCGTCATCACTGTCACGGCATCGCCTCATCCGGCGGCGATCGTCGAACCGCCGTTTTGCGCCATGCTGCTCAGATACTTGGCCGGCGGCTTGCCAAGCGCCTTCTTGAACATGGTGATGAAGGCGGTGACGGAGTCATAGCCGAGATCGGCGGAAACCTGCTGCACGCTGGCGCCTGAAGCCAATTCGCGAATCGCGAAAAGCAAATGCAGTTGCTGCCGCCAGCGTCCGAAGCTCAACCCCGTTTCCCGGACGACGAGCCGGGCCAGGGAGCTTTCGCTCATGGCGAGGCGCTTCGCCCATTGCGCGACCGTGCTGCGGTCCCCGGGGGCTGCGCGCAAACCATTCGCGATCGCGAGAATTTTCGGATGGTCGGTCACGGGCAGGGAAAGCCTTTCCATCGGCATCAGCGCCAGCTCCTCCAGCAGGATGCGCGCGAATCGGTCGGTATGACTGCCCGGGTGATAGTCCTGCGGCGCATCGGCCAGATGAAGGATCATCTCGCGCACCAAGGCGGAGATCGAAAGCGTGCAGCATTGCCCGGGCAGGATAAGGACGTCGGGTTCGGCGAACAGGTAACAGAGACGCGCGTTCGACGTGGCGCGATTGCTGTGGGGCACACCGCCCGGAATCCACATTCCGCAATGCGGCGGAACGATCCACAAGGCATCGGCGACCTGACAGGTCACCGCCCCGTGCAACGCCAGAACCAACTGGCTCTTGCGATGCCGGTGCACCGGGATTTCGGCTTCGTGGTCCTGAAAATGCAAACGAAGCGCCACGGCCGGCTGGTCCGTGCTGTCGAGGTCGAAATCCGGGCTGATGGCGTGGTGTTGCATGGAGAATGACGTAATTTAGCGATTAGATGACTTTATAGCGAAATTCAGCGGGCCGGCAACCTGCTAATGAATCCCGATGCAAGACAACGCGTTCATGCGGAGGAATTCGACTGTGGGGAACCCGGGAAACCAATGGCCGTCATGGTGTCTGCGCCAGGCGTCAAGGGCGCGCGGGCTGTCCGCGCGGGTGCGAAATTCCGCCCTGAAACCCGATCTGGATGCGGCGGTCTTCTCGGTCAAATGTTTCGCCGCCGCGATTCTGGCCGTGTATCTGTCATTGCGGATCGGGCTGACCAGTCCCGTCTGGGCGATCGGGGCGGTCTATACCGTCTCGCAACCCCTGTCCGGAGCGTCGGTCAGCCGCGGAGTCTTTCGCTTCCTGGGAACGGTCGGCGGCGCGGCGGCGATCGTCCTCCTCGTGCCCACCTTCGCCAGTGAACCGCTGGTGCTGAGCGTGGTGATGGCGGCGTGGACCGGCTTCTGCCTCTATCTCGCTCTGCTCGACAGGACCCCCCGCTCCTACGCCTTTCAACTTGCGGGCTACATGCCCTGCCTGATCGGTTTCCCCTATGTGGCCCACGCCGGCGATATCTTCACCGTCGCAGCCTTGCGCGTGCAGGAGGTTTCCATCGGGATCCTGTGCGCCACGCTGGTCCATGCCCTGGTGCTGCCGCGGAGTGTGTCCGACCGGGTGACGGCACGGGTCGGAGCGTTGCTGGGCGATGCGGAACGCTCTACGCGCGACACGCTGCGCCCCGTGCACGACCCGGCCCTTGTCCATGATCGCCTTAAAATCGCCGCGGGCTTGCTGGACATCCATCAGAACTCCATTCACCTGCCGTTCGATTCGGCCCGCGACGCGCCCCGGGTCGAAATTCTGCGGAGTTTGCATGACCGGCTTCTGGCCGTGCTGTCGCTGTCGGGCGCGATCGGCGACAGCGTGGCCGCACTTCGGGCGGACGCGCCGGAGGTTCCCGCCGGCCTTGTCCGCCTGTTCGAACGCGTGCGGTCGTGGCTCGACGCGCCGGAGCGCCGTCTCGACCCCGGCAGCACCGATGACCTGCTGAGGGACTTGCGCGCGAAGCCGGTGGGGGCGCCCGGATCCATGACCTGGCGCGACCTGCTGCTCGCCAGCCTTGCCTCCGATCTCCATGATCTTGTGGTGGCGCATCAGGATTGCCGTCTCCTGGAGCGCGAGCTGAGGGCGGCGCGACCGGGATGGTGGCGCCGTCTTCCCGCGCGGCTGGCCGGCCGCGGGCAAGGTTATGTCGTCCGGCACGATCATTGGCTGGCGGCGCGCAGCGGGCTCGGCGTCATGGTCGGCATCACGCTCTGCTGTTGCTTCTGGATCGCCAGCGGCTGGTCCGACGGGGCGAGCGCGCTTTTCGTCCTGGGACCGCTTTGCGTGCTGTGCGGAACCGTCGACGCGCCGATCGGCAATGTCACGCGCAGCCTGCTTGGGATGGTCGTGGGGCTGGTGGTCGGCCTCGTCTATGGTTTCGTCATTTTTCCCCGCACGACCGATTTCGCCACTCTGGCGGCCGTGCTTGCGCCCGTGCTGCTGGCGACCGGGGCGGCGCTGGCGCGGCCGCCGCTCGCTTTCGCGGCCGTCAGCATGGTTCTGACCTTTCCGGTCGTCGCGGGGTTCTCTCCCACCAATGCGGCAAACTTTTCCGCCGCCATCAACAGCAGTCTGGCCGCGCTGATCGGCGGCGCGATGGCGTTGTTCAGTGTCCGTTTGTTCCAGACGATCGGAACCGGCTACAGCACGGGCCGGATCCTCGGGGCGATCCGTCGCGACGTTGCGACCCGGGCGGCGGGCGGCTCTTCCGACGGAGCGCGTTGGACGAGCGGACTGTTGGACCGTATCGGGTTGCTCGTCCCGAGATTGGCCGGACATCGCCACGCCGACAGCCTCATGCGCCGCGCTCTGGCCGACCTGCGGGCCGGACAGGCGGCGGGCGACCTGTACGCCCTGCAACGAACGCTCGACCGGCCGGCCGCGCGCGCCCTGCTCCGGGGGCTTCTCGATGATGTCGCCACAGAGCTCCGCCGTCGCGCGGCGTCCGGCATCGGGCCGTCCGACCAGCCTCTCCCACAGTCTCTCCTTGGGCGGTTCGACGAGGTGAAAGCCGCTTTGGCCGCCGGGGCGGAGCCCGTCCGCGGCATGGCGATCCCCCTGCTCGTCGCTCTGCGCCGCGACCTGTCGCCATCTGTCGCCGATCACGGAGTCTGAAGAAATGTTCACGGAAATCACCATTGGCGGTGTCGCCATGCCGGGGCTGCTGATCCTGGCCTCAAGCGCGCTGTTGCTCACCGGTCTGTCGTCCCGACTGCTGACGAGCCTCGGCATTCATCGGTTGTTCGCCCACCGGCCGCTGGCCGAGCTCTCCCTCTTTGTTCTCTGGCTCGGGCTGCTTGTGCGGTTCGCGCCTAACCCAGGAATACTCCTATGACGCATGTTCCGGGGGTCGTCGGCCGATGGGCCGTCACGCTCCTTCTCGTTTTTGCCGCCGTCGCAATCGCACGATCGGTCTGGGTTCGCTACGAAACAAAACCATGGACCCGCGATGGCCATGTCCGGGCCGATGTGGTGCGGGTGACACCCGACATCGCCGGACTGGTGACGTCGGTCGCGGTGCATGACAATCAACGGGTCCGGGCCGGTGATCTGTTGTTCGTGCTCGATCAGCCGCGCTATGCGGCCGCGTCGGAAGCGGCGGACGCTGCGGTGGCGCACGCCCGGGCGGCCGTGGGGTCGGCGCAGGCCGGAGGCGCGGGCGCCCAGGCGACGCTGACCCTCGCCCGTCGGGAGGCGGCGCGCGATAAGGCGCTCGGCGATCTGGTTGCCGCCGAAACGCATGAGCAGAACCTTGCCAAGGTCGAAACCGCGCAGGCCGAGGTGCAAAAGGCGCTGGCGGCGGTCGCGCAGACAACGTCCGCCCTGGATCAGGCGGTCTCCGCACGCGACGTGGCCCAGCTCAACCTCAAAAGGACCCGGATCGCCGCCTCGGTGGATGGCCTGGTCACCAATCTCGATCTCCATCCCGGCGACTTCGTCGGCGCCGGCCAGCAGGCGATGGCGCTGATCGACGTCGATTCTCTCAGGATCGAGGGCTATTTCGAGGAAACCAAGCTCCGCTGCATCGATGTGGGAGATGCCGCCGTCGTCCAACTCCTGGGCGATGACACGGAAATCTCAGGACACGTCGACAGTATCGCCGCCGGTATCGCCGATGACCAGCGAACGGAGTCACAGAATCTTCTGCCCGCCGTGCAGCCGACCTTCTCCTGGGTCCGCCTGGCGCAGCGGATCCCGGTCCGGATCCATATCGACAAAATGCCTCCGAATGCGCGGCTCATCGCCGGCCGGACGGCCTCTGTCACCATCGTTCCCGATGCGCCGGGAGCCTGCCGATGAAGGCCTGGACCATGGCGCCAGCCGCCCTCTTGCTGGTACTGGAACTCGCAGGCTGCGCGGCCGGGCGCGACTATCAGATGCCGGGAACGGCGGTCGCCCGGAGTCCCGGCGCCGCCCGGCCTTTCGCGGGTGGTTCGGGCGCGGCCAATTCGCAGGCGCCGCTTCCCGATCAATGGTGGACGCTCTATGGGGACACCCGGCTGGACGGCCTTGTCTCCGAGGCGCTGGCGGCGAACACCGACCTGCGGAAGGCCGATGCCAATCTTCGCCGGGCCTCGGCCGTGGTGCTGGAGGCCGAGGCGGCCCGGTCGGTCGGGACTGATATCTCGGCATCCGTCACAGGCGCGCGTGTGGGGGGGTATACGGAGCCGCTCATCACGACAGCTCATTCCTACGCGCTCGGGCTCGCCTTTTCCTACCCGCTTGATCTGGCCGGCGGCATCCGGCGCGGCATCGAGGCGGCAAGCGCGAGTGCCGAGGCGGCCCAGGCGGCCCGCGATCAGGTCCGTGTGGTCGTCGCGGCGGCGGTGACCCGGGCCTATGCACGGGTCTGTTCCGCCCATCGCACCCTGGTTGCGACCCGGCACGTGCTGGAGGTCCAGCGACAGACGCTCGCCGTCACCGAAAAGCAGGCGGACGGGGGACGCGGGACGGCGTTCGATGTCAGTCGCGCCCGCGCCGCCGCCGATGAAAGTGCGGCGGTCCTCCCCACCGTCATTGCCGATCGTCAGGCCGCGCTTTACGAACTGGCGGCCCTGATGGGGCGACTCCCCGCCGACTATCCGGAGGGCCTCGAAGATTGCGCCCACCCACCGGTCCTCAGGCAACCCGTCCCGATCGGAGACGGGTGGCAGTTGATTCAGCGTCGGCCGGACATCCGGGAGGCGGAGCGTGGCCTCGCGGCCGCAACAGCGATGATCGGTGTCGAAACCGCTGAACTTTATCCGCAAGTCAGCATCGGGGGCACCGTCGGTTTAGCCGCCACCTTCGACCGTTTTGTTCCCAGCCGGAGTTTCGGCGGCAGCATCGGGCCACTCCTGTCCTGGAAGATGCCGGATCGCCGGGTCGCCAGGGCTCGGATCGCCGAAGCGGGGGCCGGCGCGGAACAGGCGCTCGCGTCGTTCGACGGAACGGTTCTCCAGGCGTTGAGGCAAACCGAAACGGCCCTTTCCGCTTATACGCAGGAGGTGGATCGCGAGCGCAATCTGTCCCGGGCGCGCGCCAATGCGGCCCGGGCGCCCGATCAGGCGAACCGGCTCTTTCAGTTCGGCAGGACCGGATTTATCGATGTTCTTGCCGCCGAAGCCGCCCTCGCATCCGCGGAATCGACGCTGGCCAGGTCGCGGGCACAGGTGGTCGACCGTCAGATCGATCTGTTCCTGGCCCTTGGCGGCGGTTGGGCGGTGTCTCCCGGAGGTGCGGAACAGATTGGGCCGGACAGGCCTGCCGATGCCGGAACCGGCGGCCGCTGAATGCCGCTTGACGCCGGCCGGCCCTCCCTGTGGTCGGGCCTTGCCGGAGGTCGCGTCCGGTTCCCGGGCCCGCCCGGGCGTCTCGCCGATCACCGGTCATAGGGATTGCGGGTCCGGGCCGTGCGGGCGGCCCAATCCTGCCAGCAAAGGCCGCCGCTGACGCCCTGGACGGCGGCAAGCCGGCCCAGGGCTTTCAACGGACCGAAGGACGGAATGCGGATGCGGCGCCCGGGACGGCCTGTGCCGGCCCGCCAGCCGGCGACCAGGGCATCCGCGTCGAGAGGGGCGGGACCGTGAATGTCCGGGGCGCGGCCGACCGGCGCGCCGGTGGCGACGTCGGCGAGACAGGCGGCGGCAAACCCGACATCGACGGGCTGGAGCGTCATGGCCGGCAGGACGGTGACGGGGCCGGCGGACAGCCGGTGCAGGATCATCGCGCAGAAAGGGTGAAACTGGGTGATCCGGACGATGGAATGGGGAAGTCCCGATACCGCCAGCCTTTGTTCGCAATCACGCTTCGCGGTGTAATAGTCATAGCCGGAAACCCCGTCGATCCCGGCGATGCCGACATAGACGAAATGGGGAAGGCCGGCCCGGCGTGCCTCGCGGATCAGGGCGTCGATCAGGAAACGGTCCCGGTCCGGCGTGCGTGGTGCCGACGCGCAATGGATCACCGTGCCGACGCCGTCGAACAGTCCGTTCAGATTTTCCGGAGTGGACAGGTCGGCCCGGATCTCTTCGATCGATCCGCCCGGGCGCACGTCCAGCGGGTGCGTCCGGGTGACCGCCCGGACGGAAACCCCGCGCGCCGCCAGTATTTCCGTCACCGCCTGACCCAGGACTCCGGCGGCGCCGGTCACCAGGATGGTCATCTCACGTCCCTCCGCTGTGGCTGCTAATCATGGATAAAATATATCGATAATTGATGGGGCTGACAACAGGCCATCTCGACAGCCGGGCGCTGTGACGATAGGACATGGGGGATGATGAATGCCGGAATCCTGTCCGCCCTGGGGTCGGCGCTACTGTTCGGCGCCAGCACCCCGCTCGCCAAACGATTGACCGGGGAGATCGATCCCTGGCTGCTGGCCGGCATCCTGTATCTGGGCTCGGGGATCGGCCTCAGTCTGGTGCGGCTGTTCCGCCGGGCGCCGGCGGCTCCCCTGGCGCCGGGCGACGGGCGCTGGCTGGCCGGCGCCATCCTTGCCGGTGGCGTGCTGGGACCTGTGCTGCTGATGTGGGGGCTGGTCTCCACGGCGGGCAGCACCGCTTCGCTGTTGCTGAACGCCGAGGGGGTTCTGACCGCGTTGCTGGCATGGTTCGCCTTTCATGAGCATGTCGAGCCGCGCATCGCCATCGGCATGGTGTTCATCGTCGTCGGGACAGGGATCCTGTCCTGGTCCGGCGGGGCGGATCCGGCAACGGCGGGATCCGCCGGCTGGGGCGGTGCCGCCATTGTCGCGGCCTGCCTGTGCTGGGCGCTGGACAACAACCTGACCCGGCGGGTGTCTCTGTCGGATCCCGTCCGTATCGCGGCGCTCAAGGGGCTGGCCGCCGGCGCGACGAACACGGTCCTGGCTCTGGCCTTCGGCGCTTCGCCGGGATCCTCCATCCTGGCGGCGGCGTTTCCCGGTCCGCTTGTGGCCGCCGGACTGGTGGGATTCCTGGGCTATGGCGTCAGTCTGGTGCTGTTCGTGGTGGCCTTGCGCCATTTGGGAACGGCGCGGGCCGGCGCTTATTTCTCCGCCGCGCCCGTTGTCGGCGCGGGTCTGGCCGGCGCCTTTCTGGGAGAGCCCGTCACCCTCCGGCTGGCGCTGGCGACGGCGTTGATGGCGGCGGGGGTCTGGCTGCATCTGACCGAACGGCACGCCCATGCTCATGACCACACGGCCATCGGACATACGCACAGCCATCGCCACGACCCGCACCATTCCCACAGTCATGGCCCGCAACAGCAGGACGGGGCGGAGGACGGGGCCGAGGACGGGGACGGGGTTGGAGGGGGCGCAGCCGCCGAACACAGCCATTGGCATGTGCATGAACCGATCCGGCACAGCCATCCCCACTTTCCGGACGCTCATCACCGTCACGATCACTGATGCCGGCGATTTCGCGGATCCCCGGATCCGGCCGGTTTCCTCCCGTCCACCGGGGCGTTCCATCGGGGTGGGATGACTTATCGCTTCACGGCATTGCGGATTTGCGAAAATAAACGTCGCGTCTTCGTGATTTTCTGAAATGATCGAACATCGGCGATGGGGCGTCTCCGCATTCTGTTTTTGGAGATATTTCTATTTTCGCACATCACTATGTGCGTTGTTCTCCTTGTGCGTTCCCTTTGCTGGTTCGGTACGACGATACCGAGGAAAAATCCGCAAAATGAGTCCCGATTCGCGAAAAACCGGATGCATTGCCGCGAAATATCCATTAAAAAAATAAGGTTTTTGTGCCCTGCAACGTGAGGCGCCGCCGGCGAGACCTCCAACCGGTCCGCGGGGCGGGACATCCTTGCGGTCATTCTCTTGAAAGCGACCGTCATGAAGAAAATCAGAAGTCTTCTTGTTGCCAACCGGAGCGAAATCGCCATCCGCGTGATGCGCGCCGCGGCTGAAATGGGAATTCGCACCGTCGCCATCTTCTCCAACGAGGACCGTTTCGCCCTTCACCGTTTCAAGGCCGACGAATCCTATCTGGTCGGCGCCGGCAAGAAGCCGATTCAGGCCTATCTCGACATCGCCGACATCATCCGGATCGCCCGCGAGGCGGGGGTCGACGCCATTCATCCCGGATATGGGTTCCTGTCGGAAAACCCGGACCTCGCGGAGGCCTGCGCCAGGGCGGGGATCGCCTTCGTCGGCCCCACCGCCGAGGTGATGCGCCGGCTGGGCAACAAGGTGGCGGCCCGCGATCTGGCGCGCCGCGCCGGGGTCCCGGTGGTGCCGGCGACACCGGCGCTGCCGCGCGATCCGGCCGAGGCGCGCCGTCTGGCCGACGCGGTGGGCTATCCGCTGATGCTGAAGGCCAGTTGGGGCGGCGGCGGCCGCGGCATGCGGGTGGTGGAGACGGGGGACGATCTGCCGACAGCCCTGGCGGTGGCACGGCGGGAAGCGGCGGCGGCTTTCGGTAATGACGAGGTCTATCTGGAACGGCTGGTGCGCAACGCCCGCCATGTCGAGGTCCAGATCCTGGGCGACCGGCATGGCAATGTGGTGCATCTGTTTGAACGCGACTGTTCGGTGCAGCGGCGCAATCAGAAGGTGGTGGAGCGGGCGCCCGCCCCCTATCTGAGCGAAAAGCAGCGGGCGAGCTTGTGCGATGCCGCTCTGCGGCTCGCTCATGCGGCGAATTACACCCATGCCGGCACCGTCGAGTTCCTGATGGATGTCGACAGCGGCCATTTCTATTTCATCGAGGTCAATCCCCGCATCCAGGTCGAGCACACGGTGACGGAGCAGGTCACCGGCATCGATATCGTCAAGGCGCAGATCCGTGTCACCGAGGGATGGCGCATCGGCGAGGAGGAATCGTTCGTTCCGCTGCAAGATGATATCCGCCTTGCCGGCCACGCCCTGCAATGCCGGGTCACGACAGAGGATCCCGAGAACAATTTCACCCCCGACTATGGACGGATGGCTGTTTATCGCAGCGCCTCCGGCTTCGGCATCCGCCTCGACGCCGGTACGGCCTATGCGGGCGCGGTGATCACCCCCTTTTACGATTCGCTTCTGGTCAAGGTCACGGCCTGGGGACACAGCGCCGACGAGGCGGCTTCGCGCATGGACCGCGCCCTGCGCGAATTCCGCGTGCGCGGCCTGTCGACCAATCTGCCGTTCCTTGAGAACGTCATCGCCCATCCTTTGTTCCGGACGGGGCAGTGCACGACCCGCTTCATCGATACCACGCCGGAGCTGTTCCAGTTCGCCAAGCGTCGCGACCGGGCGACCCGGCTGTTGAATTTCCTGGGTGAGGTCGCGGTCAACGGCAATCCCGAGGTCAAGGGGCGACGCCTGCCGGCATTACCGCTGGCGCGGCCGCTGCTGCCGCCTGTCGATCCCGCCTCTCCGGTGCCGCAGGGAACCCGCGACCGTCTTCTCGCGGCGGGGCCCAGGGGATTCGCCGAATGGGTGAAAGAGCGCAAACAGGTCCTGCTGACCGATACCACCATGCGTGACGCCCATCAATCGCTGTTCGCGACCCGCATGCGCAGCGACGACATGCTCGCCGTCGCGCCCTTTTACGCGCGGATGCTGCCCGATCTGTTCTCGCTGGAATGCTGGGGCGGCGCCACTTTCGACGTGGCCTTCCGCTTCCTGAAGGAGGATCCCTGGGAACGGCTGCAGCGGCTGCGTCACCGGATTCCCAACATCCCCTTCCAGATGCTTCTGCGCGCGTCGAACGCGGTCGGCTACACCAATTACAGCGACAATGTCGTGCGGTACTTCGTGCAGCAGGCGGCGTCCAACGGTATCGACATCTTCCGCGTCTTCGATTCCCTGAACTGGGTCGACAATATGCGGGTCGCCATGGATGCCGTCCTGGAAAACGGCGCGCTCTGCGAGGGGACGATCTGTTACACCGCCGACCTGTTCGATGCCGGCCGGCCGAAATACGACCTCAAATATTACGTCGGCCTCGCGCGGGAGCTGGAGAAGGCCGGCGCCCATATGCTGGGGATCAAGGATATGGCCGGGGTCTGCCGGCCGCGCGCCATCAGCGCCCTGGTCAAGGCGCTGAAGGAGGAGGTGGGGCTGCCGCTGCATTTCCACACCCATGACACCAGCGGCATCGCCGCGGCGTCGGTGCTGGCCGCGGTCGATGCCGGCTGCGACGTCGTCGACGCGGCCATGGACGCCATGAGCGGCATGACCTCGCAGCCCAATATGGGGGCGATCGTCAAGGCGCTGGAGGGCGATGCCCGCGATCCGAAGCTCGACGGGCAGGCGTTGCGGGCGCTGTCGCAATATTGGGAAGGGGTGCGCGAGGCCTATCTGCCCTTCGAGTCCGAGATGCGGGCGGGAACGTCGGATGTCTACAATCACGAGATGCCCGGCGGGCAATACACCAATCTGCGGGAACAGGCCCGGTCCATGGGCCTCGACCATCGCTGGCCGGAGGTATCGAAGGCCTATGCCGCGGTCAACCGTCTGTTCGGCGACATCGTCAAAGTCACCCCGACGTCGAAGGTGGTGGGCGACATGGCCCTGTTCATGGTCGCAAACGAACTGACGGCGGAGGATGTGGCCGATCCCGCGCGGGAGATTTCCTTCCCCGAATCGGTGGTTTCGCTGTTCCGGGGTGAACTCGGTTTTCCGCCGGACGGCTTCCCGAAGGCCTTGCAGGACAAAATCCTGAAGGGGCAGGCCCCGTTGTCCGGCCGCGTCGGCGACACGCTGGCTCCGGTCGATCTCGCCGCCCGGCGCAAAGAGCTGGAGACCGCCATCGGCCGTCAGGCCAGCGATACCGATCTGGCCTCCTATCTCATGTATCCCAAGGTTTTTCGGGATTATGCGGAACACCGCCGGGAATATGGCGACGTGTCCCTGCTGCCGACCTCGGCCTTCTTCTACGGTCTGCGCGACCGCGAGGAGATTGCCGTCGACATCGACAAGGGCAAGACGCTGATCATCCGGCTGATGGGGCGGTCGGACGGTCCCGACGTCGAGGGCAAGATCCGCGTCTTCTTCGAATTGAACGGCCAGCCCCGGACGATCCGCGTCGCGCTGGAGGGCGCCCAGGCCTCAGGTCCCGTGCGACCCAAGGCCGATGACGCCAACCCGCTTCACGTCGGCGCGCCGATGCCCGGGATGGTGGTGACCGTGGCCGCGACGCCGGGGCACCGGGTCGCCCGCGGGGCTCCGCTGGTCTCGCTGGAGGCGATGAAGATGGAGACCATGCTGACCGCCGACCGGGATGCCGTGGTCAAGGCCGTGCATGTCCAGCCGGGCGACGTCGTTGCCGCCAAGGATCTGTTGGTCGAGTTCGAAGGAGCCTGACATCCGCCTTGCCTCCGGGGAGTGGGGCGGGCGTCCTCGCCCGCCGTTCGGCGGAAGCCGAAAGCCCGGCATTTCCGCCGCTTTCGCGTCGGAGGCGGGCAGGATGCCCGCCCCACTCAGGATAGAAAATTGATGCCTTGTCGCAGCTGTGAATAGTGATGTCCGACGAACGACTCCTCAAATCCCGGAGTGGGGCGAAGCGTCCCCGCCCGCCGTTCGGCGAAGCCGAAAAGCCAGCATTTCCGCCGCTTTCGCGTCGGAGGCGGGCGACGGGTCCTGGCATCAGGCCGACCGTACCCCCGCGAGGAAGTCGTCGACCTCCCCGGTCAGCAGGTCCGCCTGTCGGGCGAGCCCGTCGGCCGCCGTCAGGACCAGATCGGCGGCCGACCCGGTGCTGTCGGCGGCCTGGCTGACCTCGGCGATGTAGCCGGTGACGTCGCGCGTATTGGCGGCGCTCTGCTGGGCGTTGCGGGCGATCTCCGCGGTCGCGGCGCCCTGTTCCTCGACGGCGGAGGCGATCGCGGTGGTGATCCCGCTGACCTGTTCGATGTTCGTGGCAATCCCCTGGATGGCCGCGATGGCTTCGCGCATCGCGGCCTGGATCTGACTGATCTGTCCGGCGATGTCCTCTGTGGCCTTGGCCGTCTGGCTGGCCAGTCCCTTGACCTCGCTCGCCACGACAGCGAACCCCTTGCCGGCATCGCCGGCGCGGGCCGCCTCGATGGTGGCGTTCAACGCCAGAAGATTGGTTTGTCCGGCGATGCCGTTGATCAGATCGACCACCTTGCCGATCTTGTCCGCCCCGTCGGAAAGGGCGCGCACGGTCGCGTCGGTGCGACGCGCATCCTCGACTGCCTTGTCGGTCATCTTCGATGACAGCACCACCTGCCGGCTGATCTCGTTCACCGACGAGGCCAGTTCCTCGGCCGCGGCGGACACCGTTTCGACGCCGGTGGTCGCCTCTTCGACGGCGCTGGCCACCGCGGCGGCCCGATGACTGGTCTGCCCCGCCGTCGCCGACATCGACCGGGCCGTCCCCTGCAATTCCGTCCCGGCCGACGCCAGTTGCGTCACCAGGGCGTGGACCTTGTCCTCGAACTCCCGGCTCAGGGCATCGATACAGGCCGCCCTTTCCTGCTTGGCGGCGGCCTCCGCCTCCTGCTCGGCGGCCAGACGGTGGGCCTTGATCATATTGTCCCGGAACACACAGACGGTTGCGGCCATGGCGCCGATCTCGTCCTTGCGGTCGGTCTCGGGAATTTCGACGGTCAGGTCGTCCCCGGACAGGCGGCGCATGGCGTCGGTCATGGCCCGTACCGGACCGACGACGCGGCGGTGGATCACATAAAGGCCCGCGCCGGCCAGAATGACGGCGATCGCCAGGACGACCCCATTCTGCACCAGCTTCCATAACGCTTCGCTTCGGATGTGATCGGCGCGTTCGGCCATCTGGCCGAGCGCCGCTTTCGCCACATCGACGATCCGGGCCTGGTTTTCGACGTTGGAGGCCTGCACCTCGTCCAGCGATGCCTCGGCGGCCCGCCCCTCGTTCAAGGCGCTGACGATGGCCCGTTTGCGTTCCGCCGGGGCGCCGGTGAAGTTGCCCGCTGCCGCCTTGATCGCGGCGGCCACCGGCGGGGCGGTGTCGGGCTGGCCGGATGCCCGGACCAGGGTGTCCCACGCCAGAAGCGCCCGTCCGTAATCGGTGGCGGCATCCACCGCCACGGCCGGGGACCAGCCCGCCCGGGCGCCCAGCGCGGCCGCCACCCGTCCGTCGAACGAGCCGATGGCGGAGCGCAGGGCCCAGGCCATCTGCTTGATGGGCAAATTGTAGCCGACGACCGGATCGGTGTTCTGAAGCGCGGAATCGACCAGATCCATCACGGCCGCGACTGAATTCAGATAGGTCATGCTGACCGAGGGCCAGGACGCCACGGTGTTCGGGTCGCGGGCGTCGCGTGGTCGCGCCCGCGCCTCGTCCACCCGGTTGCGCAGGGTGGCGATCTCGGCATGGGCGTCCCGCATCGTCTTGACCGCCCCTGACAGACCGGTGATATCGAGACTGGCAAGAGGCTCCAGGGCGGCCTGATAGGCGGCATCCGCCTTGGTGCGCGGCCCCGTCACCCAGCGTTTCCAGTCCTCTTCCCGGGCCGGCGAGGGAATGGCCAGCCATGTGATGGTCGAACCGCGCTCAGAGCGGAATTCAGCCAGGACAGTGAACAGATCGCGGCTGACCGCGGTCGCGACGGTGACTTTGCGCGCCTGGGCATAGGTGCCGAGAGACTGGCCGGTCGCCACAAGACTGAGCAGCAGGACCAGCAACGCCATCACGCCGATGACGACGTTGAGAACGATCCGGATAGACAAAGCCCTCATCTCTCCCCCCTTGCGACAGTGTCCTGGCCCGATAAGCCACGACACTGAACCGGCCGGCTCCACCGGCGGAGATGGGCAGGGCTGGGAATGCGCCATGGCCCATGGAGGGCCGGTAGTTCTATATAAAGAACATATGTTCCTGTTACAGAATATTAACGCCGCTGTCACATCGGGTCAATGATCGCGGACGGCCGCGCCGCGAATGGCCTTGGGCATCCTTCGGTGTCGGCGCGAGGAGATCTGCACGCCCATGACGAAAGTCACATTCTTTTCAAGGATATTTTCCGTTGACAGGGGCGGGGGATTGCCGCAACCTTGTCTGACAAATTGAAGTAAACCGTTCTGTGAAGAGTTTAAAGAGAAGCACAAACGGGCGACTGAGTGCCGTAATGGAAGGGCGTCCCGGGCATATGGCTGTTTCCGGGAGTGTTTCCGGAGTGGCCTGCGACGTTCGTCTCTGTCAGCTTTAAACATCACACTGCCACCAAGCTCAGAACGTCGACGACAGGCTCCGGTCCGGCTCCGGACTTCTCGGTGCCTGTCGGGATGATGGTGATCGGATGAATAGTCCGGACCGTCACCCGGAAAGCGGAAGTTCCGCCCCCGACGCCGTCGTTTCATCGGCTCCAATTCGCGAAGGCTGCCGGCCCGGACGGGATCGGCGGAAAGGGTCCGGCCTCCATCCTGACACAAGGAGGCTTCCCCACCGTCCGAGATCCCGGAAACAGGGAACCGCCGGCCCGGGACACGCGTCCGAGGACATGCTCTGCCGGGCTTTTGCCGCAGAGGCCTCGCACGGGGTCTCCCCGGGGCCCGGTTTCCCTCCGGAAAGCCCTGCCCTCGCGGCCAAGCCTCCGTCGCCCTTGTGCCCCGCTTGTCGAATGGACCCGGCCGGTGCCGCGTCCCTGGAAATCTGGAGGATAGCAATGACTGTACGCGTCGCCATCAACGGTTTTGGCCGCATCGGGC
>WASQ01000033.1:0-16432 GCA_009712185.1 Telmatospirillum sp.
CGGACGGGCAGCGCCCGGCGTACGGATTTCGGATTTCATGCCTCACCTCCCTCGGACGCACGGGGACCACGGGAGTAGCCTCCCTCGCGACGGGACGGACGGTCATCGCCATCACGGCGCGGCCGTTCATCACGCTGGTTCTTGCTCTGCATCACAGCGGACGGACCGTCTTCCAGTTCGTCGACGCGGACCGACAGGTAACGCAGGACGTCCTCGTTGATCGACATCTGGCGCTCGAACTCCTTGACGGCGGAGGACGGGGCGTCGACGTTGAACAGGACATAGTGTCCCTTCCGGTTCTTCCGGATGCGGTAGGCGATGTTGCGCAGTCCCCAATATTCACGCTTGGTGACCGTGCCGCCCTGAGCGGTGAGGATATTTGCCAGGTCATCGGCCAGGGTTTCCACCTGCGGGGTGGCAAGGTCCTGACGCGCGATGAACACGCATTCATAAAGTGACATTCAAGCACTCCTTATGGCTTGTCTCTTCCCATCGCGCCCCATGTCACGGGCGCGCGAGCATAGCCGGCACCATGCCGGCAAGGAGCAAGGAGGGGCGCAATATACACGAATCCGATGGGGGTGCAAGCGATGGCTGGCGCATTTCGCATTTTGGGGGTTGACAATGCGGCGCCTCTGGCATTCTCCGGTTTCCGTCCGGTGCCGGCGGGACGATCACGATTTATACCTCTTAGTAATAAGGCGTGGAATTGCGCCGAATTACCGCGGTGCGGAATGAAAAACACGCCCCCCATCCGGGTTTTTCGGGCCCTGCGGACTTGACAGGACCAGGAGGATGGCTGTTCCTTGTCGCCAATTTTTTTCCTAAGGGGGCTGGTAATGTCGCGTGCTGTCGTCTTTCCGGGGCAGGGGTCCCAGGCGGTTGGAATGGGCCGGGAGCTGGCCGATGCCTTCCAGGAGGCCCGCGATGTTTTCGGTGAAGTCGATGAGGCGCTGAAGCAGAAGCTGTCGGCCCTGATGTGGGAAGGACCCGAGGGCGACCTGACGTTGACCGAAAACGCCCAGCCCGCCCTGATGGCCGTCAGCCTGGCGGTGATCCGCATTCTGGAGCGGCAGGGCAACTGGACCATTTCCGGCAAGGCCGCGATGGTCGCCGGCCACAGTCTCGGTGAATATTCGGCGCTTGCCGCCGCGGGAACCTTCAGCCTTGCCGATACGGCCCGCCTTCTCAAGATTCGCGGGCAGGCGATGCAGCGTGCCGTTCCGGTCGGACAGGGCGCGATGGCCGCGCTCCTCGGCGTCGAGATCGATCAGGCGCGGGAGATCGCGGCGGAGGCGTCCGCCGGTGAGGTCTGCGAGGCGGCCAACGACAACGCCCCCGGGCAGGTGGTGGTGAGTGGCGCCAGGGCCGCGGTGGAGCGGGCGATGGCGATCTCCGCGGCCAGGGGATTTAAACGGTCGGTCCTGCTGCCGGTGTCCGCGCCCTTCCATTGCGCCCTGATGAAGCCCGCTGCCGACGCCATGGCCGAAGCGCTGGCCGGTGTCGCCATGGCCGCTCCGGTGGTGCCGGTGATCGCCAATGTGACGGCGGCTCCGACCCGTGATCCCGACGAGATCCGCAAGCTTCTGGTGGCGCAGGTCACGGGAACCGTGCGTTGGCGCGAGAGCGTGATCGCGATGCGCGACGCGGGGGTGGATCACCTGGTGGAGGCCGGTTCCGGCAAGGTGCTGGCGGGCCTGACCAAGCGGATCGACAAGGCCATTGCCGCGGTGTCCCTCAATGTCCCGGCCGATATCGAGGCCTTCCTCAAGGCGTCCGAATAAAAGGAGCGTAACGCCATGTTCGATCTTTCCGGCAAGACGGCGCTGGTGACCGGGGCGTCCGGCGATATCGGCGGCGCGATCGCCCGGTCGCTTGCGGCGCAAGGGGCCACGGTCGCCCTGTCCGGCACCCGGCGCGCGGCCCTCGACGCCCTGGCCGCCGAGCTGGGCGGGCCGGTGCTGCCCTGCAACCTTTCGGATCCGGCAGAGGTCGAGCAGCTTGTCAAAGGTGCCGAGCAGGCGCTGGGCAGTCTCGATATCCTCGTCAACAATGCCGGGTTGACCCGCGACGGCCTGATCCTGCGGATGAAGGACGAGGATTGGCAGTCCGTGCTCGACGTCAATCTCGGCGCCGCCTTCCGGCTGGCGCGCGGCGCGGTGAAAGGCATGATGAAGCGCCGGTTCGGCCGCATCATCAATATCACCTCGATTGTCGGCGTCACCGGCAATCCCGGCCAGGTCAACTATGCCGCCTCGAAGGCCGGCATGATCGGCCTGTCCAAGGCGCTGGCCCAGGAGGTCGCGTCGCGCGGGATCACTGTAAACTGTATTGCTCCGGGATTCGTGACATCCGCGATGACCGGGGTGTTGACCGACGAGCAGAAATCCAAGCTGCTTGCCGGTATCCCACTGGGACGAATGGGCGAGCCGGCGGAAATCGCCGCCGCCGCCGTCTATCTGGCTAGTGCTGAAGCAGCCTATGTCACCGGCCAGACGATCCATGTCAATGGCGGCATGGCAATGATATAAGCGATCATCGACCGTTACGGGGGACTTCCTGGGTGCTGGTCAGCCCGGAAAAAGTGTGCTACGTACCGGCTCTTTTTTTCGGACGGGGGGGAGCGGCCCGCCTCGGCCGCCTGAAGTCCCAGGTTCCTGCCCAACCAAGATTTTCGAGGGGTTTTACAGATGTCTGATGTCGCCGAGCGGGTTAAGAAGATTGTCGTCGAGCACCTGGGCGTCGAAGAGGCCAAGGTCACCGAGACCGCCAGTTTCATTGACGATCTGGGCGCCGACAGCCTGGACACCGTTGAGCTGGTGATGGCGTTCGAGGAAGAATTCGGGTGTGAGATTCCGGACGACGCCGCTGAGAAGATCCTCACGGTGAAGGACGCCATCGACTTTATCCAGTCGCATAGCTGACGCGGCTTTGCCGCGCCCGCGGCGCACGGCGGGGGCGGGGCGGGCGCGGGGTGTGGGAACGGACAAGCGGAACGCATGAGACGAGTTGTCATCACCGGGCTCGGCATGGTCACCCCCCTCGGGGCGGGCGTCCGAGCCAACTGGGAACGACTGACGAAGAGCGAATCCGGTCTTCGGCCCATTGAACGCTTCGACGTATCCGATCTGCCGGCCAAGGTTGCCGGACAGGTGCCTACGGGCGTTGGAGAGCCTCACCTGTTCAATCCTGACGATGTCGTCTCGTCCAAGGATCGCCGGAGGATGGACGATTTCATCGTCTTCGCTCTTGGCGCTGCCGCCGAGGCCATCGCGGATTCCGGTTGGTCCCCGCAGACTGACGAGGAACGTGAATATACCGGCGTCATGGTCGGATCGGGTATCGGCGGCCTGCCGGCGATCGCCTCCGCGGCGATGACGCTCCGGGACGGTGGTCCCAGGAAGCTGTCGCCGTTTTTCATTCCCGCCAGTCTGATCAATCTGGCCTCCGGCCATATTTCGATCAAATACGGTTTCAAGGGCCCCAATCATTCCGTGGTGACCGCCTGCTCGACCGGCGCTCATGCCATCGGCGATGCTGCCCGTCTCATCATGTTCGGCGATGCCGAGGTGATGGTGGCCGGTGGCACCGAGGCCGCGGTGTGCCGTCTGGGGATGGCCGGCTTTGCCGCCGCCCGCGCCCTGTCGACCGGCTTCAACGACACGCCGACCCGCGCGTCCCGTCCCTGGGATCGTGAGCGGGACGGGTTTGTCATGGGCGAGGGATCCGGCGTCCTGGTGCTTGAGGAGCTGGAGCACGCGAAGAAGCGTGGCGCCAAGATCTATGGCGAGATCATCGGTTACGGCATGTCCGGAGACGCCTATCACATCACCGCCCCGGCTGAGGACGGTAATGGCGGCTTCCGGTCCATGCGCGCCGCCGTCAAGCGGGCCGGGATCGCGCTTGAGGATGTGGACTATGTGAACGCCCACGGCACATCCACGCAGCTTGGCGACGAGATCGAGCTGGGGGCGGTCAAGCGGCTGTTCGGCGATCACGCCTATAAGCTGTCGATGTCCTCGACCAAGTCGGCCATCGGACATCTGTTGGGTGCCGCCGGCAGCGTCGAGGCGATCTACTCGCTTCTGGCGATCAATACCGGTATCGTCCCGCCCACCCTTAATCTTGAGAACCCGTCCGAGGGTTGCGACATCGATCTGGTGCCGCTGGTGGCTAAAGAACGCAAGGTCCGGATCGCCTTGTCGAATTCGTTCGGCTTCGGCGGAACGAACGCGTCGCTTATTTTCAAGGCGTTCTGATGCCGTGACGATGCGCTGGCCTGTCCGCGTTCTCCTTTGCCTGGCCGTGATCCTGGCCGCCATGGGAGGCGCGGGCTGGTGGGCCTATCGTGGTCTTTCCCAGCCGGGGCCGGCGGCGACGCCGGTCACGGTGGTGATCCCGAAAGGAACCTCGTCCTCCGAGATCGGCCGGCTTTTGCAGGAGGCCGGAGTCGTCGAGAGGTCGTGGATGGTTCCACTTGCCGGTCAACTCGACCGGCGGGCGCCGCTCAAGGCCGGCGAATACAGCTTTCCCCCCCATGCCAGTGTCGCCACCGCCGTCGATATGATGCGGCGTGGACAGACGGTGGTTCACAAGCTGACCGTCCCCGAAGGGCTGACGGTTTTTCAAATTCTGGCACAGCTCCGACAGGCGGCTGCCCTTGTTGGCAACGCCCAGCCGGCGCCCGAAGACGGCAGTCTGTTGCCGCAGACTTATTTCTATTCTTTCGGAGATACCCGGGAGACCCTTCTCGCCCGCATGACCCGCGCCATGAACGAGGCCGTGGATGAGATGTGGCCGGGCCGTGACCCGGGCCTTCCGCTCGCCAACAAGATCGAGGCGATCACTTTGGCCTCGATGGTCGAGCGGGAGACCGCGATCGCGGAGGAGCGCCCCCATGTGGCCGCCGTTTTCTACAACCGGCTGAAGGCCCGCATGAAATTGCAGTCCGATCCCACCGTCATTTACGCGCTGAGCAATGGGGAGGGCGCGCTGGAACGGGCGTTGACCCACGAGGACCTGGGGATCCGCAATCCCTATAACACCTATGTGGTGGACGGCCTGCCGGCCGGTCCGATCTGCAACCCGGGACGGGCCAGCCTGATGGCGGTTCTGCATCCGGTCGACAGCGACGATCTCTATTTCGTGGCCGACGGCTCCGGCGGTCACGTCTTCTCGCGGACCCTGGCCGAGCATAATCGCAATGTCGGCCGGCTGCGCCGCCTCGAGGAGGGCGCGGAGGAGCGGGCGCCGGCGCGCAGGTCGCGCTGAGGAACAGGCCAGGCCTCCCGCAGAGGAAGGCCGGCCGGGACGGGCGTTGGCAGCGGCTTGGGAGGGCCGGCCATGGCGGCGGGAATGGTGCGCTGGATCGCCGGGCGGTTCCGCGAACGCAAGGACAGCGAACATGAACAGGCGCTGGTCCGGGTTGTCCTGGTGGCCTCGGTCTATGTCTATTTTGAGGGCGCCTGGCTGCTGGGATGGCTTACCCCGGACGCGATCCGGGCGCTGGCGCGGGTCCTTGGCGGCTATGAATTCCTGTCGGTCCTTTATGTCCTGTGGATTCTGGCCCGGCCGGAGCGCAGCCGGACCCGCCGCTTTCTCGCAATGGTCACGGACCTGGGCGCCATCACCTGGTGCATGGTCCTGGGCGGTGAGATCGGGGCGCCGCTGTATTCGCTCTATCTCTGGGTGACCCTGGGCAACGGGTTCCGTTTCGGGGCCCGTTCCCTTGCCGTCTCGACCGGCTTGTCGGTTGCGGGATTCGTGACCGTGATGACGGTCGCGCCGCCCTGGAGCGAGCACAGACCGCTGTCACTCGGTCTTCTGTTCGGCAGTGTCGCGGTTTCGGCCTATGCCTCGGGGCTGATCCGGCGCCTGGTCGAGGCGAAAGCCCAGGCGGAGGCCGCCAGTCAGGCGAAGAGCCGGTTTCTCGCCATGGTCAGTCACGAATTGAGGACCCCGCTCAATGCCATTATCGGCATGTCCGATCTCCTCACCGGTACCCGTCTCGACGCTGAGCAGGCCGACATGACGGGGACCATCCATCTGTCCGGACGGTCGCTGCTATCCCTGATCGACACGGTGCTCGACTTTTCCCGTATCGAAGCGGGGAAGACCGTCGTTCTCCTCGAGCCGGTCGATGTCCGCCGATGCATGGAGGAGGTGATCGCCCTCGTCCGCCTCCAGGCTCGCGAAAAAGGGCTGACCCTGTCGCTGGGGGTGGATCCGGGCGTTCCCGCTCTTCTGTTGCTGGACTGGCCTCATCTGCGGCAGATTTTGACCAATCTTCTCGCCAACGCGGTGAAGTTCACCAGCGCCGGTTCCGTCCGGCTCCGCGTCGAGGTCGTCCCGGCGACCGGGGCCAGAGGTGAGGGCGGCCGCTGCCGGACGGAGAGCCGAACGGCCGCTGTCCAGTTCGAAGTGGAAGACACCGGCATCGGGGTACCGGAAAACAAGCGCGAGCGGATCTTCGACGCTTTCGTTCAGGCCGAGGACAGCGTCAACCGCCGATTTGGCGGATCCGGACTGGGGCTCGCCATTTCGCGGCAATTGGCGGAGCTGATGAAGGGGAGCCTGACGGTGGACAGCACGGTCGGGCAGGGCAGCCGCTTCCGTCTTATCCTGCCGCTGGTTCCCGCCGAGGGACCGGTCCCGGTCCCGCCGGACGGCATGGCGGGCGGGGAGGGGCCCGTGACGCCCCGGCGGGTTCTGGTCGCCGAGGACAACCCGATCAACGTCAAGGTGGTTCGGCGGATCCTGGAAAAAGCCGGCCATCATGTCGATGTGACAATGTCCGGGGATGATCTTCTCGACACCCTGGCGGAGGGCCGGCATGACATCGTGGTCGCCGACGTCAATATGCCGGGAACGCCTTTGACCGAGGTGGTGGCTCTGCATCGCATGGGAGGTGGCCGCCTGCCCATCGTCGTCCTGTCGGCCGACGCGACACCGGAAACCCGGGCGGCGTGCCGTGAGGCCGGTGTCGACGCCTATCTGACCAAGCCCGTCGAGGCGGCTTTGCTGCTGGCTGCGATCGGCCGCCTGTCATCCCCGGCGCCCGGCTCGACCGTCCCGGACGATGCCGGGAAAGCGCCGGTGCCGGCGGTGATCGACATCCGGCGCCATCCCGGTTTCGACGGCCCGGTCGGCCCGATGATCGACTGGCAGATCATTCATTCGCTGATCGAACTCGGCGACCGGCAGATGCTGGCGGACCTGGTCCGCGATTTCGAGGCGGAATCGATGGAGCTGCTGGCGCGGATCAGCTCCCGGGCCGCCGTGGCGGACCGGGCCTCCGTCCGGGCCGATTGTCACGCCCTGAAAAGCGCTGCGGCCAATGTCGGAGCCGTGGGGGTGACCCGCCTCTGTCAGGACGAGACCTTCCGAACCGGGGATCTTGTCGCGTCGGGCGCCTTCCTCTGCCGGCGGCTGAAAGCCGAAATCCTGGCCTATGGCGCTCAGATGGCGCGCTTTCTGGAGGAGGAATGAAGGAAAAGACGGGGCATCCCGGGATGCCCCGTCCTCACGTTGTCGCCACGGGTCCCGCGCGGCGGCCGGTCGTCGCCGCACGGAGTACGGCGCCGGTATCAGGCGGCCGGAACCGCGGTCCTGCGGTCCTGCGCCGCCACCAGATGCGACATTTTCCGCAGATCACGGGCATCCAGGCTGAGAGCGGTCTCCACCCACAGGTCGGTGATGTCGATCAGTTCCTGATGGGTGATCGGCGATACCATTTGCCGGAGCCGGGAGATGGCGTTCCGGGCTTTCGCCGCCCGTCGGTGGCGTCCGATCAGGTCCATGACCGCGGACACGCCCTCGCCGTCAGGGGCCAGGACATCGACAACGCCCATTTCGTGCATTTCTCCGGCGGAATAGAGCCGGCCGCTGGTCATCAGACGTTCGGCGCGGGCCGCGTCGAGCCGCCGCGACAGGAAGCTGAAGGCGCCCATGCCGGGGAACAGGTTGAACAGGATTTCCGGCAAGCCGAACTTGGCGCGCTGCTCGGCGACAATGAGATCGTGGGAAAGTGCCACCTCGAATCCGCCACCCAGGGCGTCGCCCTGAACCAGCGCGATGGTGCAAATGGGAAGATTCATCCGGATCGCGCGGCGGTATTGGGCATGGACGCAGCTATGAGCGTAGTCCCGGAGGGCATCCCGGTCGCGCCGTTCGATCAATGTCCGGAAGCGGGCAAGGTCGCCGCCAAGGTTGTAGATTCCTGGAAGGGATGATCCTAGAATCATATATTGTACGGCGTCGGCTTCTCCTTCGCCGCGCAGCATGTGGGAGCGTTCGACCGCGTCGATAACAGCGGTGCAATCTTTAATCAATCCAGGAGTGAAACTGGGGCGGCCATCCGGTTTCATATATTGCCAGAGAATTTTTTCCTCTGCATCGTAGTAGACATCCAGTTCCCGCAAAGAGGAAATGGAGGACAGCCAGGACGGTTGGGGTCCGGCGGACGGATGGGGGACCGACGCATTATCGACGATTTGAGTGCGGGCATATGTCAGCATGGCAACCTCTCGATGACCAGGTCAGGTCTGATGATGTGGAGGAGTGTTGTTGTCTCGGCTCGAATCCAGGGCAGAGTCGTCCTTTCATATTCGTGCCGCTGCCGGAAATAGAAATATCAAAAAGGGAGAGAGTCGATACGTATTTTGGGGTGTCCGTTTTAAAATAATAAATATATTTGCTTTTAGTTGGGGGACAATGATTTGTCTTTTGTCGTCGTCGTGGATGATCGGTCCACTAATCGCAATATTCTGTGTCGTCTTGCGACATCCCTGGAGGCCGGAACGGAGGCCGTTTCCTTCGACAGTCCCGTCGCGGCGTTGGCGGCCATGCGGTTCCGGTGTCCGGACCTGATCATTACCGATTTCAACATGCCAGAAATGGACGGCGCCCAGTTCGTGGAACGATGCCGGCGGGAACTGGAGGATTCCGAAGTTCCGATCATTGTGATCACCGCCTATGAGGATCGTGATTTCCGCTATCGGGCGCTGGAGGCCGGGGCGACCGATTTTCTGCTGTCCCCCATCGACCATCGCGAATTCCGGACCCGCAGCAACAATCTGCTGACCATCGGCCGACAGCGGCGGATCATCCGCCAGCGGGCCGCCTCCCTGGAGAGGGAGCTTGATGATGCCCTGCGCCGTCAGGCGGAGGTGTTGAGGCGCGGCGAGGCGACGCTGCGCCGTCTGCTGGATTCCATTCCCGCCCTGATCCTGACCACCAATGCGTCCGGCCGCTGCCTGATGGTGAACGGCTACCGCAATCTGCTGGCGTCCGGTCCCGACAGTCAGGCGGGAACCGTCGAGGGCATGTTCGGCGCGGATTATCGCCGTCGTCACGCCCCCCTGGACCGCAGGGTTCTGGAGACCGGACAGACCCTGCCGGCGTTCGAGGAGGCTCTGCCGGACAGCTTCGGGCGCATGCGGTTTTTCATGACGACGAAGACGCCGCTGTTTTCGGAAGGGGGGCGCATCGACGCCGTGGTGACGGTCTCGGTCGATGTCAGCGACCGCAAGGGCTCCGAGGACCGGATGCTGTTGCAGACGGGGCTGGACCCGGTCTGCGGCCTTCCCAACCGGCTGATCGCGCTCGACCGCCTGTCCCAGGCGATGGTGCGTGCGCGCGAAGGGGGCGGGGGCGTCGCCGTCCTTTTCGTGGATCTCGACGGGCTCAAGAAGGTTTACGAGCAGGTGGGGCCGGCGATCGGAGACCGGGTGGTGGTGGCCGCCGCCTCGCGCGTTGCCGGTTGCGTCGATCCCTCCGACACCGTTGCCCGGCTGTCAGGGGACGCCTTCCTTGTCCTGTTGCCGTTGCGGGATGATCATCCGGGACCGGCGGTCGAGGGAATCATCACGGCTCTGCGCGCGCCCTTCCCGGTCGATGACGGGTCTTTCACGCTGAAGGTCGCGGTGGGCATCGCGGAATTTCCGAAAGATGGCTCCTCTCCGGAGGAACTCGTGTCGCAGGCCCACGCGGCCATGCGACGCGCGAAGGCGTCGGGGCCGGCCGGCGCCTGCGTTTTCACCGCCGAGATGACCGGCGACCCTTACGGCCGCGCCGAGCTGGAGGCGCTGCTGCGCCGCGCTCTGGAGAGGGGCGAATTCCGGGTTCTCTATCAGCCGATCGCCGATGTCCGGGATGGCCGGATCACCGGGATGGAGGCGCTGTTGCGCTGGCACAGCCGGGAACTGGGCGTCCTGGCGCCCGAACGGTTCCTGCCGGTTGCCGAGGAAACGGGGCTGTCCCTGGCAATCGGCCGCTGGGTGCTGGAGGAGGCCTGCCGTCAGTCCGTCCGCTGGGGGCGCGAGGCCGGACGGTTGATCGGGGTCACCGTCAATCTGTCGTCCCGGCAGGTTCTGGATCCCGGCTTTCCGGCGCTGGTGGAGGGGATCCTGACATCATCGGGTCTGGCGCCGGCGGCGCTGGAGCTTGAGATGCCCGAACGCCTGTTGCTGGGAGATTCCGGGCATGTGCTCGATGTCCTCGATCGCCTTCACCGCCTGGGGGTGCGTCTTGCGATCGATGATTTCGGAACCGGCTATGCGTCGATCATGTGTCTGAGGCGCTTTCCGTTCGACCGCCTCAAGATCGACGGCAGCTTCGTCAGCGCCGCGACCGAAAGCATCGACGGTGGCGCCTTGGTCGCCACCATGCTGGGAGTGGCGAGGGGGCTCGATCTCCAGACCGTTTGCGAGGGGGTGGAAACATCGGCGCAGCTGGACTTTTTGCGCGTTCACGGCTGCCAGAGCTACCAGGGCTATCTTCTGGGGCAACCGATGGAGGCCGAGGATTGCCTCCCGCTGATCACGGCTTGTTGCCCGAATGGGACGTCGCCAGCGGAAGCGTGACGGAAAACACCGACCCATGTCCGGGCCGCGACGCCACCCAGACGTCCTGGCCTAAGAGGTGGGCGGTCCGCTGAACGATGGACAATCCCAGTCCCAATCCCTTGCTGCGATCGCGGGCGGGATTGTCCAACTGGTAGAAGTCCTCGAAAATCATCTGCAATTTGTCCGCCGGGATCCCCGGGCCGGTGTCGAACACCTGGACCAGAATGCGGGCGCCACGACGGCGGCAGCCGATCAGAATGCCGCCGTCGCGGGTGTAGCGGAAGGCATTGTGGACCAGATTGCGGCACATCCGTTTGGCGAGCACCCGATCGGTCTCGACCACCGCCTCGACGGGAAAGGTCCTGAAGCTCAGTCCATGCTCCAGGGCGACACAGTGATATTCCCCGGCCAGTTCGTCCAGAAGCGGGGCGATCGGGAACCGCGTCACATTGGGGGCGATAATTCCGGCTTCGAAGGCGGAAATGTCGAGCAGGGCCTGCAACAGCTCCTCGCCGGCTTCCATCGACGTTCTGAGAAGGGCAAGGGCTTTCCGGGCCCGGTCTTCCTGGGGGAGCGTTTCCAGGACCTGGAGATAGAGATTCATCGCCTGGAAGGGTTGCCGCAGATCGTGGCTGGCAGCCGCCAGGAACCGGGATTTCGCGGCGTCCGCCAGGGCCGCCTCGGCCTTGGCCGCGGCCAGTTCGCGCCGCGTCAGTTGCAGGTCGATGTGCAATTTGGCGGGATCGTCGGCCTCCGTCCCGGCCTGTGGCGCTGCGCCGGGTCCGGTCGCGCCGCCCTCGCCGGCCGTGGACTCTCGCGTCAGCCAGATGGTCGGCGGCATCGGTTCCATCAGGACGGCGCGCACGGCGGCGGGGACCTCGCTGGCCGCGGGAGGCGGATCGTCGGACACCGGCCACAACCATGCGGCCCCGCGAACGCCGCTTGAATCCCCGTGGCGCGGGGGACAAAGCCGCGTTTGCACATTGTCCGAGAAGATCCAGCGCCCCCACAGGCGCGGCACGGTCTCGTACAGGCGTTCGATGTTGGAGAGGCCACCTCCCAGGACGATCACATGGGGGTCGATCAGATTGATCACATGGGCCAGGGCGCGGGCCAGACGGTGCTCGTAGCGGGCCAGGGACTGTGCGCTCTGGTCGTCGTCGCGCGAGGCCAGATCGCGGGCGGTGACCCCGCGGCCGTCGTCATGGGTCAGCGCCGGTCCGGAGAGGAACGTCTCGATGCAACCGCTCCGGCCGCAATAGCAGGTGGGGCCGGGGCGTTCGTCGTCGAGCGGCCAGGGCAGCGGATTGTGTCCCCACTCGCCGGCGATGGCGTTCGGGCCGGACAACAGGCGTCCATTGACCACGATACCGCCGCCGACGCCGGTCCCCAGGATAACGCCAAACACGACGGGCGCGCCGGCCCCGGCGCCGTCAGACGCCTCGGACAGGGCGAAGCAGTCGGCGTCGTTGGCGATGCGGACGGGCCGGCTGAGAGCTTCGGCCAGATCCTGGTCCAGCGGATGCCCGATCAGCCAGGTGGAGTTGGCATTCTTGACGAGGCCGGTCGCCGGGGAAATGGTGCCTGGAATACCGACCCCGACGCGGGTTCTCCTGCCCAGTTCGTTCTCCATCGCCTCGCCCAGTTGGGCGATGGTGGCGATGGTGGCGCCATAATCGCCGCCCGGCGAGGGGATCCGTCGCCGCAGCCGTTCGCGCCCGGTGCCGTCGATGGCCACCGCTTCGGTCTTGGTCCCGCCGAGATCGACGCCGATCCGCCAGTTCATCATCAGATCGGTCGTCCGCGGGGCGGGCGCGCGGGAAAGGCGGGACTTGGAGTCATGAGGCATCTCTGGCAGCGGATGGACGCGGGGAATCGGGTGGTTCGAAGGTGGCGACGGTCGGAGCATGGTAGCTGGACGGGGGAATCCGCACCAGCGTCGGCGAGACCAATTCATCCCCCAGGGTTTCGTTATGGATCTCCCCACCCGTATACCACCCCAGCAGCGCGCGGGAGAGCAGGATGTGGTCCAGCATGACCGGACGGCCATGGTGAATGACCGTATAGCGTTGCGATGGCGGGAGGCTGCGCTCCGCGGGAACGAGGGTCCGCACCGCCAGATGTCCGTTGCCGGTATCCTCCTCGTCTCCCCGGATGATGCGCAGGGGTGTTTCGTCGTCCGACGCATTGAAGTCGCCGCAGACCGCGACCAGAGCCTCCGGATCTCCGTCGAAAATGCTGTCGAGGAGCAGCCGGACCTCCAGCGCCTGGCCGCTCTGTTTCAGAGTGGCAAGATAGAAGCCCTCGGCCCAGCCGCCGACCGACCGCCAGATGCCCTGATCCTTGAGGCCGGACAGAAAGGCGGCGCGCGGCGCCCGCAAATGAAGATTGAGGATATGGAGCGGCCGCGGCCCGCCGATGTCGAGTTCGACATGCAACACCGGCCGGTCCCATTCCACCGGCAAATCCACGCCCCCGCCCACGGTCCGATGGTGGAGCGGGGGGACAAGGTCGTGCCAGACCTGCCGCGACCGGCGGACCGGCCATCGCGACAGGACGACCAGATTGTGCCGGTCGGAAAAGCGCTTTCCATGCCGGTTGACGCTGACGAAACGGCAAAAGCCGGCATATCCGGTTCCGTCCAGCAAACGGTCAAGGGCGCTCAACTGGCGCGGACCCTGGCGCTGATCGGCGCGGGCATTGATTTCCTGCAGACAGAGAACGTCGGCCTTGAGCCGCGTGAGCTGGGGGCGAAGCACGGCAAGCCGGTCGGCGAAGTCCCGCCCGCTATGGGGCCGGTCGTCGAGGCTTTCCAGATTGAATGTGGCGATCCTGAGCCTCGCGGGCATGATCTCGCCCTCCCCCCGGCGCCACGACGCCGCCTTCTGTCCCGTCATCGCGGTCGCGACCGCAACCCGCCGTTTCCCTGTGCGGCGGACGTCCTCATCTTGACGCGTTTCACCGATGCTGGCCATAGATGCAAGGGTCCGAGACCGGTTGGTCCGGCCTTCGATCGCCGGTCGTGGCGCGTTGGTAATGAAAAGTTGAAATTTATGATCGATAATGTCCCCGTTTCCCAGCGATCCCGGGGGGGCGGTCGGCCGGTTCCCGGGACGGGATGCCATCAGAATTGGGGACTTGTCTCTGTCGTGACGCCCGGTGGCGGCGCGTGGGGGGCTGTCGGCGCCCACGGGGAGTGAGGAGTATATCCGGGAATGTCCTTGATCAGGTGGCACGATCGATTTGTTGTCGGCGTCCCGGCGCTCGATTCGGATCACCGCATGATTGTGGCGCTGCTCAATCAACTGTTCGAAGCCCGCGAAGAGGGGCAGGCCCGCGATGTCGTTGCCAGTATCCTTAATGTTCTTGTGGAATATACCCTTGTCCACTTTGCCAATGAGGAACGGCTGATGCTGGCGGTGGGCTTTCCTGACCATTCCCTCCATTGTGGCAAACATGAAGATTTCGCCAATAAGTTGCATGTCTTGCGCCGCCAGTATGACTGCGGGCATCATGGCGCGGTCGATGAATTGGTTGAGATCCTGAAAAATTGGCTTGTCGAACATATCGTTGACGAAGACACTCTGATTGGGTCCTGGATCGCGGGCGCCGGACTTGGGGACGGCGCCGTCGCGATGATTTCCCGTATGACGCCGGCGGCTGACGACTGAATGGGCGATGACGCCCAAAGACGGATCGGGGCCGTTCGCGCTTGTTAAGAGGTGGCGACAAGGTGGCTGAGAAAAAGCTGTTTACTGCGGAACTGCAGCGATTGAAGTCGGTGGGCGCCGTTGCCCCGTCGCCTTCGTCGAACGATTATTCCGAGGTGTTGGCAGCGATCAACGCCCTGCGCGACGAGGTTCGGTCGTTGAAAGCCGCGACCGTCGTCGAGGAAGTGGTCGAACCCATCACGGTTGCCCAGGAAAGCGATCGCAGCCGGGCTGAAGTCAATATGCTGAAGAACGAGGTTCGTGCCTTGTCTTTGGCTATTCAGCACACCAAGGCGGAGATTGCGGCTTTGCGGCCGGCAAATGCCAACGATGACCGGTTGATCGCCGTCACCAACGAACTTGATGCGATCGTCACCTCTACCGAAGGGGCGACCAACGGCATTCTGGAGGCTGCGGAAAAGATCGACGGATTGGCCGGGCAGTTGCAGGCCCAGGCCACCGACGGCTTCGCCAGCCATATGGCCGAGGACATCCGCGAGGCGGTGGTCGCCATTTTTGAGTCATGCAACTTTCAGGATATCACCGGCCAGCGCATTACCAAGGTGGTGAAGACCCTTCAATATATCGAGGAACGGGTCAATAAGATGATCGAGATCTGGGGGCCCGACACCTTCGATGATCTCGATGTGCCGGCCGAGGTCGACGTCGATGAGGAAGCGAAGCTGCTGAACGGACCGCAGCTTGAGAATCAAGGTGTCAGCCAGGCCGATATCGACAAGCTGTTCGGTTAGGGCCCGCTGATCGGTGACCGAGCCGGCGGGTCCCCGGCCCGGGCGGCGTTCGAGCCCGCGGGAGAGGTGATTCCGCGGTGGCACAGCGCCTGCCTCCCCGGCGGCGCTCTCCGGCCGGGACGCCGCAGCCCGTCATGCCAAATCATGGTGATCGGTGTCGGTCACCGTGCCCTCAAGCGGCCTTGAGCCAGATTTCTCCGGCCCCCCGGCACCCGGTTTCCGAAGCGATCCGGCCGGCGTAAGCCTGATCCCCGATTTCCCCCTTGCGGGAGTCCCGGTTCCCGCCACGGGTCATGGCAGGGCGTGGCGGGGCGTGGTATCCTGGTGCCACCAGATTGCAATGAACAGAGGAGGGCCGCCATGCCCGACGTCCAGAAAGCAATCCAGGCCATCATGACCGCACTCCACACCGTCGGCGAGGGACAGAACGCGACCCCGCGTCGTCCGGTGGTTTGCATTTCCCGCGATTACGGTTCGGGTGGCGACGAGATCGCCGAGCTTCTGGCCCGTCGGCTCGGCGTCGAGCTGTTCGACCGGATCATCGTGGATCGTATCGCCCAGAGGCTCGATGCGGAGCCCGAGACCATGCGCGCCCTCGATGCCGGGGCCAGCAAGCTGAGGGATCTGTGGCTCTACTCCCTCGTCACGGGCCAGAATCTTCGCGCCGATCATTACAAACGTCATCTCGTCAATGTGATCGTCAATATCGGGCGCAGCGGCGGTGTCATCGTCGGGCGCGGCGCCCATCTGATTTTAGCCAACAGCGGCGCCCTCCGGGTCCGGATCACCGGATCCCTTGATGTGTGCGCGCACCGGGTCATGGCCGCGGAGGGCCTTGATCTCGAAGCCGCACGCAAACGGACGGAAGCCGCCAACCATGATCGCGGCAAATTCGTGTGGGACCAGTTCCAGGAGCGGACAAACGATCCCAGGACCTTTGACCTGATCGTCAACACTGACCATATCTCCGATTATGGCAAAGTCGTCGATATGCTGGTCGACGCCCTGGCGCTGGTCGTGCCCGCGCATGCACATCGGGTTTCGGCCTGACTGAGGGTGCGGCCGGCGCGGCCGGCCGTTGTCCGCCGAGAGTCCCGTCCCGCGGGTGGGTGGCCAGCCGCGGGAC
>WASQ01000033.1:16442-17672 GCA_009712185.1 Telmatospirillum sp.
GCGGACGCCCCGGCCCTGTGGGGGCGCGCCCCCCGGCGGCACGGCCGTTTTTGAGAGGACTTACACCCCCCGTCTTCTGCCGAAAGGATGCCTCCTTGGATTTTTCTCAAAGTCACCCGCCGCAGCCCGGCCAGACGGCCGCGATCGCTCCCGGTATCCTGTGGCTGCGGATGCCGCTGCCTTTTGCTCTCGATCATATCAATCTATGGCTGATCGAGGATGGCGATGGCTGGGTTGTGGTCGATACCGGCGTTCCCAGCAAGGAAACCCGGCGTCTGTGGCAGGACGTGTTCGCAGGTCCGATGGGCGGTCGGCCGGTGACGCGCCTTCTGGTCACCCATTTTCACCCCGACCATATGGGGCTTGCCTCCTGGCTGTCGGAACAGTTCGGGGTGACGATGGAAACCACCCTGGCCGAATGGCTGTATGGTCGAATGCTCAGTCAGGACGCCAGTGGAAGTTTTGTCGCCACGGCGCGTGAGTTCTATCAGAGGGCCGGGTTCGGGACGGAGCTTCTTGATCTCGTGGTCGAGCGCGGCAACGCCTACGGACAGCGTATTCATGATATTCCCGCCCGCTTTCATCGGATTTCCGAAGGCTCCTGCCTGTCGATCGGCGGGCGGCGCTGGCGCGTCATGATGGGCGAGGGGCATTCGCCGGAAATGGCCTGTCTCTGGTGCAAGGACTTGAACATCCTGATCTCGGGCGACCAGATTTTGCCCTCCATCAGCCCGAACGTCAGCGTCTGGCCGAGCGAGCCCGACGGAAACCCCTTGCGGCTGTTCCTGCATTCTCTGGAGCGCTTCCGCGATCTGCCGGAAGACTGTCTGGTTCTGCCCTCGCATGGCCGGCCGTTCATCGGTCTGCGCGAGCGCATCGACGGCCTGACGTCGCATCACCGCGAAAGACTGGATGAGACATTGGATGCGTGCAGCCAGCCGATCACCGCCGTCGATTTGCAGGCCGTGATGTTCCGCCGGCCGCTGGACAGTCATCAGTTGTTCTTCGCGATCGGCGAAAGCATCGCCCATCTGCATTATCTGATGGAGGAGCGTCTTATCGTCCGCGAGACCGGCTCCGACGGGGTCCTGAGATTCCGCCGGCTCTGATTGCGCCGGCTCTGATACGGGAGCGTGATGCCTTGAACCGGCATCACGCCCTGGTCTGTTTCCCGCGGTCTCAGGCCCTGGCGGGCAGGTCGAGGGTATCGGCCTGGCCCATGGCCGCCAG
>WASQ01000130.1 GCA_009712185.1 Telmatospirillum sp.
CCCCCGCGTTCATCCTTCCGGATGGAACTGTTTTAGCTGATTTTCAAGACACGAAGCGCCGGGCGCCCCCTCCGGGGCGCTGGGCTTTCCTCCGCTACCGCTCCGGCGGGCCCAATGCCCGAACGCGGCCCGGCCTTATTGGACCGGGGCAAACGGCGCGCGCTCAGGCGGTTGCCGTGCGCCGTCCCGGAAAGTGGCTCCGGCGTCCCCGCCGGAGTCTGTCAGGACCGCCGGAGTTCCCGCAGCGTCCAGCCGGTGACCAGAAGGACGAGGGGGATGACCGGCATGGCGTGGCGCATCTCCATATGGACGATGCTGTAGCTGCCGACGAACAGAACCGCCACCACCCACAGGAACAGAATGACGCGGCTTTGCGGGTCCAGGCCCCGGCGGCGGACCATCAGCGGGGCGCCCGCGACGAACAGCAGAAGCCCCCCCAGCGCGGTGATGGCCAGGGCGGCGGACAGCAGCAGCAGCGGCACCGCCAGCAGCGACGCCGACGAAAAGCCGCCATGGCGCACCGATGCCCACAGCTCGCGCAGGGCCGGCACCGCGCGGGCGTCGATGGCCGGATGCAACCGGCAGAATTCGTTGATATTGACCAGCGGATTGAACGCCAGATCGGCGAGATGGGCGGGTTGCATATTGCCGATCACGCTGGCGACGAACGCCAGGGGATGGGCGGTGGCCACGCCCAGGAAATGATGGAAGGTCACACGTCCCAGGGCCACCGGATCCAGACCGTCGTCCCGCCACAGGGCGTCGGCCAGTCCGAGAACGGCGTCCATGCCCTTGCCGACGCCATGGGCCCGGGCGGCGGCGCACACCGCGTCGGCGCAGGCGAAGGGATCGGCCAGCCCGCGATCGGCGATGTTGACGCTGGGCCACAGCCAGTTGACGCCACCGGTGATGGAATAAAAGGAGTGGCCGGTGCGATAGCCGTTCCAGGCCACCACCAGGGCGACGAACAGGACGACGGGCAACAGCAGCGCCGCCGACAGGGCCAGGATCCGGCCCGGCCCGGCCCCGGCGCGACGGGCGGCCAGAACCAGCCCGGCCAGGGGAAACACGGTGTGAAACAGTCCCACGTCGCGCAGCGACAGCGACGCCGCCCAGGCCAGTCCCAACAGCAGGCAGGAAACCGGGCCGGGACGTCCGCGGCCCTGCATCCAGGCCGCGAGGATGAACAGAACCAGCAGGAACAGCACGGAATAGAGGCTGTCGGTCAGCAAGGCGGCATCGAACAGCGAGAATCCCGACAACGCCGCCATCAGAAGTGCCGCTGCCAGCAACGGCCCGCAAAGCGACAGGGCCAGGGCCAGCCGGCAGAACAGCGCCAGCACGCCGACCGAGGCGGCGCATTGCAGCGCGCAGATCCAGAAGCCGAACGCCTGCGGCCCGGCGACGGAGCGGGCGGCCGCGATCAGCAGCGGATAGCCATAGGGCCGCAGCAGAGCCGGCGGAGCGAAACCGCTTCCCCAGCCGCCGTCCCGCCACCAGCCGGGATCCTCAAGGATCCGCCGGCCCAGCTCCAGATAAAGACCACTGTCCGGAAACGGCGCCGGCCCCAGGGCCAGCAGCAGTCCCAGCTTGACCGCCAGCAGCAGAAGCAGAAACACCCCGGCCCAGGCCGGCAGAGGGGGAAGCCGGGCCGCCGTCATCCGGCGGTCAACGGGGCCGGCGGCGTGTCGGCGCGATACTCGGGCACCAGATCCCGCAGCACGCGGCGCGCGCCATCGGCGTCCTGCCGGCGGCAGGCCTCCTCCAGCGATTCGATGGCGGCCGCCACATGGTCGTGGTCAAGGGCGCGCACCGCCGCCACCAGAATGCCGTCGCGCTCCGTCGGGACCGGCGCTTCGGCCCCGTGGAAAATTTCCTCGAACAGTTTTTCGCCGGGACGCAGTCCGGTGTAGACGATCTTGACGTCGATCTCGGGGCGGAGACCCGCCAGCCGGATCATCTGGCGCGCCAGATGCACGATCTTGACCGGCTCTCCCATGTCGAGAACGAAGATCCGGCCCTGGTAGCGGTCCCTGTTTCCGTAACCCAGCGCCGACGCCTGCAACACCAGTTCCACCGCCTCGCGGATGGTCATGAAATAGCGGGTCATCTCCGGATGGGTGACGGTGATCGGCCCGCCGGCCGCCAGTTGGCGCTGGAACAGCGGCACCACCGACCCGGTCGACCCCAGCACATTGCCGAACCGCACGGTGACGAACCGGGTACGGCCGGCGTCGGACCGGATATCCTGCGCCTGACAGTAGGTTTCCGCCATCCGCTTGGCGGCGCCCATCACATTGGTGGGATTGACCGCCTTGTCGGTCGAGATCAGCACCATCAGCGCGACCCCGTGGGCCAGACAGGCGTCGGCGACGATGCGGGTTCCCACCGCATTGGTCAGGCATCCCTCCAGCGGATTGGCCTCGACCATCGGCACATGCTTCAGCGCCGCGGCATGGAACACCAGTTCGGGGCGCTCCTCCGCCATCACGCGGCCGATCCGCGCGCGGTCGCGCACATTGGCGATCAGGGCGCGCCGCGCCAGGCCGGGGTGATGCTCCTCCATCTCGCGGTCGATCGTGTAAAGCGCGAACTCACTCGATTCCACCAGCGACAGGGACGCCGGCCGGCAGTCGGCGATCTGACGGACCAGCTCGCTGCCGATGCTGCCCCCGGCCCCCGTCACCAGCACGCGTCGCCCCTCGATCAGGGACTGCATGGCGGCGCGGTCGAGCACGGCCTGCGGACGGCCCAGCAGATCCTCGACCGCCACCGGCCGGACCTCCACCTTGTCCTCGAACCCGTCCTTCAGGTCGGTCAGGCGGGGCAGCCGGGCCAGGGTCATGCCCAGGGCGTCGACGCGGTCGAACAACTGGCGCACCAGGGTGCCGTCGGTCGTCTCCTCGGACAGGATCAGGCGTTCGGGACCGCCGTCCGGCCCGTCGCGCAGGGTCGCCACGACCTCTTCCAACTGATCGAGGGTGCCCAGCACCTCGACGCCGTGGATGCCGCGTCCGACCCGCCCGGGGGTCAGCGACAGCAGTCCGACGCCGCGATATTGGGCGCCGGGGCGCATGGTGGCGCGCAGGAACAGCTCGGCCCCCGATCCGGCCCCCAGCACCAGGACCGGGATGCGCCATTCGTCTCCCAGGGTGTTTTGCAGGCTGGCGCGGCGGTCCTTCAGCAGGCGGTACAGGAACCGCGGGGCCCCCAGCAGCACCAGAAGGGCGAGCCAGTTGATCAGCAGGATCGACCGCGGCAGATCGTTGAGGCGCGTCAGCAGGAACATCAGCGGCAGGAACACCAGGATCGTCAGAGTCGCCGCCCGGGTGATGGTGATCAGGTCGTTGACCGACGCGAACCGCCAGATCCCGCGATACATCCGCTGGGACAGGAAGATGGGGGCGGCGACCGCCGCGAACAGGCCGGTCGCCATGACGAGCCTCGGGATGTCCCAGCTCTGGAACAGGCTGTCGCCGAGGCGCAGCCACAGCGACAGAAGGAAGGAGAGCGCGGCCATGACAAGGTCATGGACGAAGGCGACGGCCCCGCGATTGATCCGAAACGACTGCATGGGCGCAGACATTAGACCAGCGGTGCGCGATTTCCAAGACCGTGGCCGGCGTCGCGGACGTCGTCCGGCAGCAGGGGCAGGGCCAGGGCCGCGGCGATCCAGAGGGTGGACAGCCACCAGCTCTGCCAGGCGCCGAACGAAACCGAGCAGACGACCAGCCCCGACGCAACGGCGGCGGCCAGCGGAGCCAGCCCGGCGTCGCCGGTTGCCCGCCGGACCGGCGCGGCAATCACCACCCCCAGCAGCAGGGCGATCACCAGCGCGCCGGCCGCACCCAGCTCCAGCCACGCCTGAAGCCAGGAATCATGGGGATGCAGGGGAAGCTGCTCCTCCCACAGGACGCAGTCGGCGGGAACCGGCCGGTCATAGCCGGGCACCATGATCGGCGCCTGATCGCCGTTGCAGCCCTTCATCCACACCACCCCCAGTTCGGTCTTGCCGCCGGGGATCGCGCGGGCGCCGTCGAATCCCCATCCGAGAAGCGGCTTTTCGAGGATATGCCGGGCGGTGAAGGACCAGATGGTCAGCCGGTGATGGGCGGAGGCCGGCAGACCGGGCCATTGCGCGCTGACATCGGGCGGCGGCAGATGAAGCGCCGCCAGCGGCGCCAGAAGGCTGCCCGCCACCGCCAGTCCGGCAAGGCCGCGCAGGACCGCCCGGGGCCGGACCAGGGCCGGCGCCAGCGCCACAAGACCGGCGATCAGCGCGATCTTGGCGGCCAGATCATGGGCGAGGCAGACCCCGGCGAAGGACAGCAGCCAGAGACCGGCGGCCGCGCGCCGGCGCCCCAGCCGCATCAGCCAGGCCGAGACGGGCCAGACCAGCACCGCCACCACGGTGGTGGCGGCGTCCATGTTCCACAGCACCCGGCCGATGTCGGCCAGGCGGGCACGCTCGATGATCCCCGCCGTCAGCATGGCGGCGGCGGCGATGGCCAGGCCGGCGGCCAGCGCCAGCGCCATCGACCGCTGCCGCTCCGCAGTCGCGGCGCCGACGGCGACGACGGTGATCCAGCCGCCCAGGATCGTTCCGGCCAGCATCAGGACGCTGCGCAGGCTGAACAAAGGGTTGAACGACCAGAAGGAGGCCGCCAGACACCAGACCAGCAGAAGCAGGAGAACCAGCAACGGCCATCGATGGCGTCCGAGGGCGGCGCGGAAAACCGGGACCCGGGGCGGCGCCATGCCGGCCAGCAGCAGGGCGGCGAGGATCGCCAGCGCCGGCGCCATCACCAGCGCCTTCTGAAGCGCGAGAACCGGGGCCGCCAGCAGCAACAGCGCCGGCAGGCGGGCGGATCCCTTGATTGCGTTGGAACGGGCCGTTTCCGTCGTCATGTCGGACTCCCAGGGCATGGGGCGGGCTATACAGGGCGACGGGTCGGATGGCCAGCGGCAATGTTGGCGGCGGCAGGGTCCCGGCCGGGATCGGGACGGACTTCGGCGTCATCGTGATGAAAAGCCGTCATTTTAACCGGAGAGGGCGGGGTTACCCGATTGCCCCTGTTCACGGCCACGGCTAATGTACCGACCCCGGGATGAGCCGATCCCGGAGGACAGGCCGCGGGGACAGGACGATGACCCGGCGCGGCGCGGGGGATGACTGCGGCGGCACCCTGTCCGGCCCGACGGGCCGGGGTGCCGGCGCACCGATCGGATGGTGACGATGAGCGTTTTCATGCATATCCGGGATCTCGACGATCCCGTGGAACGGTGTTGGCTGGTGGGGCGCGCGCTCAAGCGCTGGAAGCCCGCGGCCACCACAACCCTCCCCCCCGAGGTCACCGTTCCCCCGGCGCCGGACGCCCCCGGCCGGCCGGCGGGGCGGGACCTGGCGGCTCCCCCGGCCAGGGGCCGGATGGAGCTTCCCGGCAGCCGGTCGCTGCCCCTGTTCCCGGGCCAGAGCTGGGCCGGATACCGCTTCGACGATCCGGCGCTGGCCGCGGCCTTCCATGGATTTTCCTGGCTGGCCGGCGACCCTGACGGCGGACTTCTCGCCACTTTCTGGCCGGCCTGGATCGATGCCTTCGCCGATGACGATGCCGGTCAGCCGGCGTGGCAGCCCGATATCGTGGCGGAACGGACCCTGGCGCTGCTGGGGGCGGCGGCGCGCATCGGCCTGCCCGGACCGGCGTCCGCCACCGCCGCCAGCCTGACCGCCCACGTCCGATGCCTGGCGACAAGCCTGTCGCGTGCCGGGACGCCGCCGATGCGGCGCCTGCGCCGCGCCCATGCCCTGGCCCGCGCCGCCCTTCTGCTGGCGATGCCGGCCACGGCGGATTTCGGGCTCAAGGTCGTGACCTTCGAGGCCGGGCGTCTGCTCTGCCGGTCGGGCATCAGCGCCCTGGGATCCACCCATTTCCATCTTCTGCTGTGCCAGAGCCTGGCCGACCTGTGGCTGGCCGTCCGGCGCCACAGGCCGCAGGCCGGCGCCCCGCTGGAAGCCCTGCTGCGCCGCGCACTGGCGCCGATGTCGGCGCTCCGCCTGCCGGGCGGACTGCCGCTGATCGGCGATATCGCCGAAAGCCTGCCGCCCGGCTGGCTCGACGGACTGGTGCGCGGCAACGATCCGACGGTCGGATGGACGGGCCGTCTTGACGGCGCCGACCGCGACCTGCTGACCCGGCTGCGCGACGACTGCTGCCTGGCCGATCTCGAAACCCTGCGCGCCGACGGCTGGCTGAGGGCCGATGTCGGCCCCTGGAGCGGACTGTGGCATGTGCCGCAGGGCTGGCCGGACGCCGACAGCCATGACCATCAGGATCTGGGCGCGCCCGAGCTGCATCTGCGCGGTGTCCCGGTGTTCGTCGATCCGGGCGGCAGCCCGGTGGGCGCCTGCAATGGCGGCGCCGCCTGCCGGGCGGCGGCGGCCCATGGCGGTCTTCAACTCGACGGAACCGATCCGATCCCCTGCGGCCGGCCGCATTACGACGATGCTTTCCGCCGGCATGTAACCGGCCGCCTGCCCACCCTGGCCGCCGAGTTCGACGGCGCCACCCTGGAGTTCGGACGGCTGGCCGGCGCCGACGGTCTGCGCGAGGGGCACCGTCACTGGCGCTTCAGCGACGACGGCGGGCTGGTGATCGAGGATCTTCTGAACGGCAACGGCCGTTATCGCCTGGACCGGCGGCTGGTGACGCCCCTCGCCGTCGAACGGGTCTCGGGAAACGAGGTCGGGCTCGCCGGCGGCGGTGTCGCGCTTCGCCTCACGGCCGACGCGCCGGTGACCCTGTCCGAGGTTCCCCGCCACGCCGGTTACGGCGACAGCCGGCCGCTGACGATGATCGACATGGCCGGCACCATCAATCTGCCCTGGCGGGGCAGCATCCGGGTGGTGCCGGCGTGACGCGCGAGACGGGCCGCCCCCGGCTGCTGTTCGTCGTCACGGAGGACTGGTATTTCTGCAGCCACCGCCTGGATCTTGCCCGGGCGGCGGCGGCCGCCGGCTATGACGTGCATGTGGCGACCCGCGTCACCCGCCATGGCGAGAGAATCCGGGCGGCGGGACTGACGCTGCATCCGCTGGAACTGGGCCGGCGGGTCGGCAATCCCCTGGGGGAGATCGCCTCCCTGGTGGGGCTGATGTCGCGCGTCCGGCCGGCGATCCTGCACAATGTCGCCCTGAAGCCGGCGGTGTTCGGTTCCCTGGCCGCGCGGCTGGCGGGCAATCCGCGTGTCGTCAATGCCGTTTCCGGACTGGGCTATGTTTTCATCAACAAGGGCGGCGGCGCGGCGCTGTTGCGCCCGCTGATAATCGCCGCCATGCGGTTCCTGTTCGGCGGCGCCGGCCGGCATGTGATCGTCCAGAACGTCGATGACAAACGCTTTTTCGACGGTCTGGTCTCCCCCGGTCAGGTCCATCTGGTCCGGGGCGCCGGAATCGACGTCGACCGGTTCGTTCCGATGCCGGAATTACCCGGCGTCCCGATCGCCGCCGCGGTGGCGCGGCTGTTGTGGGACAAGGGCATCGGCGAACTGGTCGAGGCGGCGCGGATCCTGAAGGAACGCGGTGTTCCGCTGCGCATCGCCCTGGTGGGGCGTCCCGATCCGGACAATCCCCGGACCGTGCCGGAGGAGACCGTGCGGGGCTGGGTGGCCGAGGGGCTGGTGGAGTGGTGGGGGCATCGCGACGATATCGTCGATGTGTGGCGCCAGGCTGTTATCGCCGTTCGGCCGGCCTACCGCGACGGGTCCCCCACGGCGCTGCGGGAGGCCGCGGCCTGCGGCCGGCCGCTGGTCACCACCGATGTGCCGGGGTGCAATGAACTGGTCCGCCATGACGACAACGGGATTCTGGTCCCGGTCCGCGAGGCCCGGCCGCTGGCCGACGCCCTGGCCCGTCTGGCGGCCGATCCGGGGCTTCGCGCGGGGCTGGGGTCGCGGGCACGGCAAAGGGCGGTGGAGGAGTTTTCCTCCGACACCGTGATTGCCGCCCAACTGGCCCTTTACCGGCAGCTTGTCCCCCTTCCCCATTGAGCGATTGGCGCGCCAGATCCCATCAGACATGAGACCGGCCCGATGACGATGTTTCTTTCCGCCTTTCTGCTGCCCCTGATCGCCTCGGTGGCGGGAACAAGGCTGGCGCTGGCGTGGTTGCAAAGCCGGCAGATCCTGGACCGGCCCAACGAACGGTCGAGCCACAGCCGGCCGACGCCGCGCGGCGGCGGGCTGGCCGTCACCCCGGTGATTCTGCTGGCCTGGGCCGCCGTGGCGGCGCGGACCATCGCCGAAGGCGCTCCCGGCGGCCTCTCCCTCGTGATCGCGGTCGGCGGTGCCGGTCTGCTGTTCGCGCTGTCCTGGATCGACGATCGCGGCGGGCTATCCGCCCGGTTGCGGCTTGGCGTGCATGTGCTGGCCGTGGCCGCGGGTCTCGCCTTTCTGCCCGCCAAAGATCTGATCTGCCAGGGCTGGCTGCCCTTCTGGGCCGACCGGCTGGTGGCGCTCTGCGCCTGGGTGTGGTTCGTCAATCTGTTCAACTTCATGGACGGAATCGACGGCATAAGCGGCGTCGAGACCGCCGCGATCGGGATCGGCCTTGCGATCCTGGCGGCGGTCACGGGCGACGGGACGGGCCTGCCGCTGGCGCTGGCCGCCGCCGCCGCCGGGATCGGCTTCCTGGCCTGGAACTGGCACCCGGCCCGCATTTTCCTGGGCGATTCGGGAAGCGTGCCGCTCGGCTATCTGCTGGGCTGGCTGCTGCTCCGGGCCGCCGGCCAGGGCTTGTGGGCGCCGGCCCTGATCCTGCCGGCCTATTATCTCGCCGATGCGACCCTGACCCTGGCCCGGCGGGCCTGGCGGCGGGAACCGTTGCTTCAGGCGCACCGCCAGCATTTCTACCAGAAGGCCGTCCGGGGCGGCTCCGGGCACGACCGGGTGGTGAGCCTCATCTTTTCGGCCGACATCCTGCTGATCGCGCTGGCCCTTCTCGGGCGCACCGATCCCTGGCCGGCCCTGGCCGGAGCGGCGGCGGTGGTGGTGGCGCTGCTTTGGATCCTGGCCCGCCTGGGCCGGGGGGCGCCGCCATGAAGGTTCTCGTCACCGGAGCCAACGGCTTCGTCGGACAGGCCCTGTGCCGGCGTCTTCAGGCCGGCGGCTGGCAGGTGTTCGGCGCCGTGCGCCGGGACGTGGCCCTGCCGCCGGGCGTCACGGCGCGGCCGGTGGGGGACATCGGCCCCGATGCCGACTGGACCGGCGAGGACTGGCGGCTGGCGTTGTCGGGCATGACGGCGGTCGTGCATCTGGCCGCCCGCGTCCATGTGATGCGGGAAACCGCCGCCGATCCGCTGGCCGAATTCCGCCGCGCCAACCGCGACGGAACCCTTCGCCTGGCGGAGGCGGCGGCGCGCCACGGCGTCGGCCGCCTGCTGTTCATGAGCACGGTCAAGGTGATGGGCGAGGCCAGCGGCGCCCACCCGTTCCGCGACACCGATCCGCCAACGCCCTGCGACCCCTATGCCATCGCCAAGCGCGAGGCCGAGGATGGACTGCTGCGGCTTCCGGACGGCCCCGCGGTGACGGTGCTGCGGCCGCCGCTGGTCTATGGCCCGGGCGTCGGCGGCAATTTCCGGTCCCTGCTGCGGCTGGCGGACCGGGGCTGGCCCCTGCCCCTGGGATCGATCCGCAACCGGCGCAGCCTGATCTCGGTCGACAATCTGGCCGACGCCGTCGCGTCCGCCCTGGCCGGTCCTCCGGTCCGCTGGGAGGCCTTCCTGATCCGCGACGGCGAGGATGTTTCGACACCGGAACTTTTCCATCGGGTGGCCGCCGCCCTGGGCCGGCCGGCCCGGCTGCTGCCGGTGCCGCCCTCCTGGCTGTCGCTGGCCGGGAAGGCGCTCGGCAAAGGCGCCGCGGTGGACCGCCTGCTGGGATCGCTGGCGGTCGACGACAGCGGCTTCCGCGCCCGGTTCGGCTGGCAGCCGCCGCAAAGCCTGGACGCCGGTCTGGCCGCCACCGCCCAGTGGTTCCGCGCCGGCCGCTGATCCGGCCGGCATCCTTCCCCTCTTCCGGCTGCGCCGGACCAGCGGCAGGGTCGCCGGTGCCCCTGATTATGCCAGCCTGTGCTGATCGGAACCGATCAGCACAGCCCTCAGGCGGCCCAAGCGGTTTTCTCCGAAACCCTTAGGCCCCCGCTCGCTATCCACTCGCGGGCCCGGGGTGGGCCAGCCAACCGGCGATGAGCAATCCTCATCGCCGGTTGGTATTATTCACTCCCCGGCGCCGGAGTCCGCGTCACCCCTCCGTCAGGCCGCGGAACTGGTGGCTGGCGACCACCAGGGTTGCCAGATCCAGCTTTCCGGCCGCCTTCAGTTCGGCCAGCAACTGGTCCGCGCGGTCGACGGCCGGGCGCCGGGCCTCGATCCAGGCGGCCAGGGCGTCCTCCGCCGACAATCCGCCGGCCTGGGCCGCGACGCTGGCGGTCAGGTCGGCCTGCCGGCCATAGAGATCGTCGATCACCGCCTCGCCGGCCAGCCGTTCCCAGTGGCTGCCGGCCGACAGGCGTTCGGCCGCCGCGCGCAGCCAGCCCATGCCGAAGCGGGCGGTCATCAGGAAATAGATCCGCCCGACGCGCTCCACCGGCTCGCCCACGCGGGCGGCGATGCGGGCGATGTCATTGGCCGACGCCAGCACGATCAGGCTCGCCACCCGCTGCGCCAGCGGGGCGGGAACGCCCGCCTGCTGATAGTCGGCGGCCCGCGCCGCCAGCGCGGCCGCCGTGTCGCCGGGCAGAACCTGGTCGAGCTGCCCCTTCAGCGCGGCGATGCCGGGCTCAAGCTGGGCGCGCAGCCGGCCGATGTCGAGCGGCCGGGGCGCGTGCGCCAGCACCCAGCCGACGCCCCGTTCGATCAGCCGGTTGATCTCGATGAACATGGCGATCTGGACATTGGTCCAGACCTTGTTGTCCAGGGCCTCGATCTCCTCCCATACCTCGCGCAGGGCGAAGCCGTCGCGGATCACCAGATAGGCGCGGGCCAGATCGGCCGGCGGCACGCCGGTGCGCTCCATCAGCCGGGCGATGAAACTGCCGCCGACGCGGTTGACGATGCTGTTGGTGGCCGCCGTGGCGATGATCTCGCGGCGCAGCCGGTGGCCGCCCATGCGGTCCCGCCAGATCCCGTCGCGAAGCGCGCTCGGGAAATAACGGACCAGTTCCTCGACCAGGGCCGGGTCGTCGGGCAGGTCGGACTCCAGAAGGGCGTCATAGAGCCACAGCTTGCCATAGGACAGCAGCACCGCCGCCTCCGGCCGGGTCAGGCCCTTTTCCTCATGGGCGCGGCGCTGGACCTCCTCCTCGGCCGGCAGGAACTCCACCGCGCGATCGAGGCGGCCGGCCCGTTCCAGAAGGCGCATGAACCGCTCCTGCTGGTCCAGCATCTGCGGCGCCTGCATCTCCAGGATCGAGATGGCCTGGGTTTGCAGGTAATTGTCCCGCAGCACCAGGGTCCCCACCTCGTCGGTCATGCGGACCAGCAGCTCATTGCGCTGCTTGACCGTCAGATCGCCGTCGGCCACCGCGCCGTTCAGCAGGATCTTGATATTCACCTCGTGGTCGGAACAGTCGACGCCGGCCGAATTGTCGATGGCGTCGGTATTGAGCCGGATGCCCTTGGCTCCCGCCTCGACACGGCCGCGCTGGGTCATGGCGAGATTGGCGCCCTCGCCGACCACCGACGCCCGCAGGTCGCAGCCATCCACCCGCCAGCCGTCGTTGGCGCGGTCTCCGACCTCGGCGTTGGTCTCGGTCGAGGCCTTCACATAGGTTCCGATGCCACCGAACCACAGCAGATCGACCTCGGCCGACAGCAGGCGGGACATCAGCTCGCCCGGCGTCAGATGGTCCTCCGCGATGCCGAAACGGGCCTTGACCTCCGCCGACAGGGCGATGGTCTTGGCGTCGCGCGGGAAGACGCCGCCGCCCGGCGACAGGCGGGTCCTGTCATAGTCCGCCCAGCTCGACCGCGGCAGATCGAACAGCCGCTGGCGTTCGGTGAAGGACAGCGACGGATCGGGATCGGGGTCGAGGAAGATATGACGGTGGTCGAAGGCCGCGACCAGCAGGATATGCGGCGATCGCAGCATTCCGTTGCCGAACACGTCGCCCGACATGTCGCCGACCCCGACCACGGTGAAATCCTCGGTCTGGACATTGCGGCCCATTTCCCGGAAATGGCGCTTCACCGATTCCCAGGCGCCCCGGGCGGTGATCGCCATCACCTTGTGGTCATAGCCCTGACTGCCGCCCGAGGCGAAGGCGTCGCCCAGCCAGAAGCCGTACTCCTCCGACACCGCATTGGCGATGTCCGAGAAGGTTGCCGTTCCCTTGTCGGCGGCCACCACCAGATAGGGATCGTCGGCATCCAGCCGCACCACGCGGGGCGGCGGCACCACCTGTCCGGACGACAGATTGTCGGTCAGGTCCAGCAGGCCCCGCATCAGGGTGCGGTAACAGGCGATGCCCTCCTCCAGCAGGGCTTCACGGCCACCGGTGCGCGGCGGCCGCTTGACGACGAAGCCGCCCTTCGATCCCACCGGCACGATGACGGCGTTCTTCACCATCTGGGCCTTCATCAGACCCAGGATCTCGGTGCGGAAATCCTCCGGCCGGTCCGACCAGCGGATGCCGCCGCGCGCCACCTTGCCGCCGCGCAGATGGATGCCCTCCATGCGGGGCGAGTAGACGAAGATCTCGACCATGGGCCGGGGCAGCGGCAATCCCTCGACCCGCCGGCTGTCCAGCTTCAGGGACAGATAGGTTTTCGGACGGCCGTCGGCGCCGGGCTGGTAATAGTTGGTGCGCAGGGTGCTGTCGATCAGATTGAGGTACCGGCGCAGGATCCGGTCCTCGTCGGCATTGACCACCGTCTCCAGGGCGCGTTCGAGCTCCGCCGGCCCCTCGGCGCCCTTGCCATCGGGGTCGAACCGGGTTTCGAACAGCCGCACCAGCAGGGCGGCCAGACCGGGATTGGCCACCAGGCTGCGCTCGACATAGGCCTGACTGTAGGTGGATCCCGCCTGACGCAGATATTTCGCATAGGCCCTGAGGATCATCACCTGGCGCCAGGACAGGCCGGCGCCGACCACCAGCCGGTTGAAGCCGTCGTCCTCGGCATCGCCCTGCCAGATGGCGCGGAAGGCGTCCTCGAAGGCGCCGCGAAGCTGGTCGATGTCCAGAGGCCGGCCATCGACCGTGACCATGGTGAAGTCATGAATCCAGACGGGATCCTCGCCGTCCTGGCGCAGCTCGAACGGCAGTTCGGCGATGACGCGGAACCCCATATGCTCGAACATCGGCAGCACGTCGGACAAGGCCACCTGCCGGCCACGGCGATAGATCTTGAACCGGAGTTCGCTGTCGGCCGCTTCCACCGGGCGGTAGAGATGCAGCCCCAGGCTGTCGCCGGCGGCCTCGATCCGTCCGATGTCGAGCGAGGCGGCGCGCGGCGACACGCTTTCGCGATAGGCCAGCGGGAAACGCCGGCTCCAGCGGCGGCACAGCGCCAGCCCCTGCTCCTCCCCTTGTGTCTCGACCAGGACTTCCTGCAACCGGTCGGTCCAGGACCGGGCGATGTCGGCCAGATGATCCTCCAGCGCCAGAGGATCGATTTCCGGGACCTGACCCGGCGTGGTCTTGATGATGAATTGCAGACGGGCCAGCGGGCTGGCGGCGACCTGGGTGTACCAGGCGCTCATGCGGCCGGCGAAGCTGTCCTCCAGCACCTGCTGGACCTTGAGACGCAGCCGCGTGTCATAGCGGTCGCGGGGAATGAACACCAGGATCGAGACGAAGCGTTCGAACTCGTCCTTGCGCAGGAACACGGCGACCCGCTGGCGTTCCTGAAGACGCAGGATGCCAAGCGCGATGTCGTAGAGCAGGTCCTGGTCGGCCTGGAGGAATTCGTCGCGGGGATAGTTCTCCAGGATCGCCAGCAGCGCCTTGCCGTCATGGCTGTTGGGGCGGAAGCCGGCGCGTTCGACGATATGCGCGACCTTGCGCCGGAGAACCGGAATCGACACCGGGCTCAGGCTGTAGGCGGTATGGGTGAACAGGCCGACGATGGTATGCAAGCCGACCACCCGCCCCTCCTCGTCGAACCGCTTGAGCCCGACGATATCGAGATGGATGGCGCGGTGGACGGTGGACATCCGGTCGGCCTTGGCGACCAGCAGCACCTGCGGCCGGCGCAGGAAGGCGACGACTTCGGGCGACATGGCGGCCAGATCGCGTTCGGCGTCGAAAATGCGCAGATCGGCCGATCGCAGCAGGCCGAGGCCGCTGTCGGGGTCGATCCCGATGCTGCCGCCCCCGTCGGCGTCGGCGCTGAAATCGAAATTGCGATAGCCGAACAGGGTGAAATTGTCGTCCACCAGCCAGGACAGGAAATCCCGCACCTCCTCGACCCCGGCGACGTCGCGCCCGGGCAGTCCGGCGCGGATGTCGTCGATCTTGTGGCGCATGGCCGGCCAGTCCTCGGCGACCGCCCGCACATCGGCGAGCACGGCGCTCAACTCGGCGGTCAGCGCCTGATTGGCGGCGCGGTCGGACTGGCGGTCGATCTCGACATGCATGAAGCTTTCCATCCGGGCGCCGGGCGCCGGCGCCTCCAGGATCTCCAGCAACTGGCCGGCGGCGTCGCGCCGGACCGCCAGGATCGGATGCAGGATCAGATGCACCGCGAGTTCGCGGCGCTGGAGGACGGCGGAGACCGAGTCCACCAGGAAGGGCATGTCGTCGTTGATCGCCTCGACCACCGAATGTTCGCTGTCCCAGCCGCCCTCGTCGGGACGGGGCTGATAGGCGCGCAGCCGCACCTGACCGGCCGGCCGCTGGCGGGCCAGGGCCAGCATGGACATCACGGCGCCGTAAAGCGCCTCGGGCTCGCGGCGCAGGATGTCTTCGGGCGCCACATTGGCGTAACTGGCGGCCAGCAGGCGTTCGGCCATCAGCCGGACCGGCGGGTCGAGCCGTTCGCGGATGAGGGCGGCCACCGTCTCGACGAGATTGGCCTTAAGATGATCGATCTGTTGCGCCATAACCGTCTCCCTGAGGCAGGATTCCGGGCCTCCGCCGATGCCTTTGGGAGGCCGGCGGGGGCCCGCCTGCGTGTTTTGCGATCCGGAGGCGCCCGGCGGCGGATGGCCGGTTCCTCCGGGGGTACAGTGATCCTTCGGGCGGATGTCCGGCCGGAACGGTCCTCCGTCAGCGACGATTGCGATGATGGATATGGGGAAGGCCTGCGGGCAGTTTCGGACCCCTGGATGCGTTTGACGTGACGACACCTTATACCAAGTCTCGTCGAGTTCAACTCATCGAGACTTGGCATGAGCGGCGTTTTTCGGGAATGCCGGAAGGCGGAAGGGGGGCATGCGAAAAATCCTTCAGTGGCTCCGGCGTCCCTGCCGGAGTCCGGCGCGAAAGCGGCGGAACGGCCGGACTTCGCCATCGCCCGACCACGGACGCGAAGGCCTGTGTCCCTGGTTCTTGTCAAACCCCGGACGCCCGCCGGGGCTTTACCCGCGGCGGGACTCCAACCGATGAGGCCCCGACTTAAGATGCCCGCCCCGCTCGCAAGGGAACCACCTGTCCGGTTCCGGCCAGGAGCGTGGTTCCGGCGGTCCGGACCCGGGGGACCGGCCCGCCCTATTTCAGGATCAGGGTCTTGATCAGGACATCCTCGACCGTGGTGCCGGTGGCGTCCGTCACGCATTGCGCGACGATCCGTTTCGCGATATCCGGCCCGCCCTGGGAATCCTGGAAGGCCTCCCAGCCATAGGCGGAAAAGGTCTCGCGCATCTTTTCGGCGATCTGTTTCTTCTTGCTGTTGAGGATCTGGTGCTTTTCCGGATCCGCCTGAAGCAGCCAGACCTCAAGATCGAGCGCGCGGAAGTTCCGGTTGGCGTCGACCTGGACCGGCAGATGCAGCCGGGGCACCGCGACATAGCTGGGGGCCAGCTTGGCCTGGATTTCGGTGGAGCCGCCCTGGGGGGTGGCCCCCCCTTCCTTTTCCTTGGCCCCGGCGCTGACCGAACAAAGAACCACAAGGGCGGCGACAAGAGCCGATCGTAATACCATCTTTCTATCCCTCAAAATGACATCCCCTGTCCGTCGCGACCCGGCCGGTGCAGTGTCGAAAGCGGGACGCCCGGCTTGCTGAAATAGCGGCTGCGACGAACCTGTTTTCCATGCAATATAGCCGTTATAAAATACCCCAGTCCGCGGGCCGTTGTCCGCTTCAAAAGAAAAGATTATATTTGTGACAATATTCATCCGGCCGGCCGGCGCTCATGCTTTTCCCGGAAACACGGTATGATCCGCGCCGAAGACTGGAAAACGGGATGGGTCCGGCCCGTCGTCCCGTTGTCGTGCGAGACACCCCTGGAATGAAGCCCGTCCGATGGCCAGAGTGACATCTTCGTCCGGAATGAACATCCGCTCCGCCCTCACGGGAACCGCCACTTTCATGGTCGCGGTCTGCGTCCTGGTGGCCACGGCGGATCCGGCCCTGGCGCGCGACATCAATCTGGGCGGTACGCGGATCGCGCCCGACCATCCCACCGCCCATCTGGCACCCAACATCGTCGAGCTGCCGACCATCGAGGTGTCGATCCGCAAGGACGACGGGGGCTGGCGCCACATCAAGATCGACGCCTGGCTGGCGCCGAAAGATCTGGCGACCGCGCACACGATGGACGGCATGAAGACCTCGATCGTCAAAAAGGCCCGCGAGGACCTGCCCGGCAACCGGGGCTTCGACGTTCTGAAATCCGCCCACGAGGGCAATCAGGCGGCCAAGGAGGTCCTGCATGACGCGGCGGCCCAGAGCCTCGGCCACCCCTGGGAGGGCGAGGTCCTGATCCGCAATCTTCTGGTCTACTGAGCCCCCTCCCCGCGATCGATGCCGCGGGGTGGCGTGGTGCCGTCCGGACGGCGGCCCCCCGGCGACCACCGCCCGGCCGGAAACCAGCGTTCGTAAAGACGGGCGGCGGCCAGCATGATCAGCACGGCGCAGGTGAACCACAGATAGCTTGAGACGAAGGACAGGAAGTCGCCGAACCAGACGGTGCGGACGGCATCCCCCGTCAATCCGGCGCGCAGGCCTTCCGCCGCCAGACGGCCCAGCGCCCAGCCACCCGCCACCGACAGCAGTCCGGCCCCGACCAGGAAGCGCCGGCGGACGCCCTGGCGTCCGGGAATGGGGCACCAGACGGCGCCGCAGTCGGGACAGAGCGCGACCGCCGGATCCACCGCCCGGCCGCAAAGGCCGCAGCGCCCCTCATGCGGATGGCGGGGTTTGGCGGACAGATGGAACAGGGCGTCCCAGGCCTCGGCCCG
>WASQ01000015.1 GCA_009712185.1 Telmatospirillum sp.
GCCCTGGCGGGGAGGGCGGGGACCGTCCACTACAGCTATACGGATGTCTCGACCCAGTTCCTGAGGCATGGCCGCCGCCGGTTTGCCGACCGTTATCCCTTCGTCAGCTTCGACATCTTCGACATCGAGCGGGATCCCGGCCAGCAGGGACTGGAACCCGGCGGGTTCGACCTCGTGCTGGGTTCGAACGTCGTTCATGCGACGCGGCGCGTCCATCACACCTTGTCGCAGGTCAAGCGCCTGTTGAGGCCGAACGGGCTTCTGGTGATCAATGAGGGGACCCGGGTCCTGCGCTATTTCGAGGCGATTTTCGGACTGACCTCGGGCTGGTCCTCCTACGAGGATCCCGCTTATCGTCTGGCGGGGTCGCCGTTGCTGGGCGCGGCCGCCTGGCTCGACGTGCTGGCCGACTGCGGCTTGCGTCCATTCCCCGTCTGGCGCCCCTCCGCCGGGCCGGCGGGGCAGGAGGTTTACCAAAGCGTGCTGGTTGCCGAAAGCGACGGTCTGATGGCCGTCGCCGCCGGGCAGACGGCCGCTTCCACCTCTTCCACCGCCGCGGCACGGCAGGAGGCCGCCCCCGCCCGTGGCGGCGCCGGACCTTCGGACCCCGATCCGGAGATCCGGCGCCGGGTCCTCCGCGCGTTCTCGGGCGTTCTCGAAATACCGGAGGCCGATCTCGATCCGCAAGCGCCGTTCGAGACCTATGGTATCGATTCGCTGGTGGCTCTCGATCTGACCCGGCGACTGTCACAGGACTTCGGGCGTCTGCCGGTTGGAATGCTGTTCGAACATTCCTGCATCGAGGGACTGGCCGCCCACTTGTCCGCCACGGCCGCGCCGGCCCGGCCGGATCCGGTTGCTTCCGGCGTCCCCCCTTCTTCGCGCCGGTTTTCCGGCGACCAATCCGCTGGCGACCCGTCCGCTGGCGACACGGCCACCGGGGACCCGTCTCTCCCGATCTTTCCGGCCATGTTCCGGCGCGCCGACGGCGTGGCGGTCCCGGACTCGTGGGAGGGGGTGGTCTCCGGTCTTTCCGACGCCGAGGTCGACCGCCTGTTCGGCTATTTCGCCGAAACCCTTGCCGCGACCGCCTAGGAGCCTTTCCTCCCATGCCGGATACCATGAACAGTCCGTCCTTCCTCCCCGAGCCTTTCGACTGTGTCGTGATCGGCGATTCTCCGCTGCTGGCCGAGTGCGTCCGCCATCTGCTGGACCAGGGGAACCGGATCGGGGCCGTGGTCACGGCCGATCCGGACCTTCGCGCCTGGGCCGAGGGCCTTCATCTGCCGCTGGAGACCTTCGACGGCGGTCTGGTGGAACGGCTGTCCGGAAGGCCGGTGGACTATCTGTTCAGCATCGCCAATCTCCGGATCCTGCCGCAGGCGCTGCTGGATCTTCCCCGGCGGCTGGCGATCAACTTTCATGACGGCCCGCTTCCACGGCATGCCGGTCTGTTCGCCACCAGTTGGGCGATCATCGACGGCGACCGTCTTCATGGCGTGACCTGGCATGTGATGACGGCCGAGGCGGATGCCGGCGACATCCTCGAACAGCGGGCCGTCGCTGTCGCGGACGACGACACGGCCTGGAGCCTCAACGCCAGATGCCTGGAGGCCGGAGCGGCGTCCTGCGCCGCGCTGATCGCCGGTCTGCGGCAGGGGACGGTCGTTCCCCGGCCTCAGGATCTGTCGCAACGGACCTATCACGGTCGGACCGATGGCCCGCCCGACGGCGGTGTGCTGTCGTGGGACCGTCCGGGCGAAGCGCTCGCCGCCCATGTCCGGGCCTGCCGCTTCGGCCCCCATCCGAACGGCTTCGGCGACGCGCTTCTCGATCTCGGCCGGGACATGGTCATCGTCGGCGAGGCCTGGGCGACGTCCAGCCGGTCGGGAGCCGAGCCCGGCACCATTCTGGGGATCGTCGGCGAATACCTGACGGTCGCGACCTCGGGAACGGATGTCCGTGTGGGCGGCTTCCAGAGCCTTGAGGGGGCGCCTTTCCCGGTGGCCGATCTGGTCAGCCGTCACGGGCTGGCGGTCGGGCTCCGTCTTCCCGGGGCCACGGCCGCCCAGCGTGAGGAGCGCCGGCAGAGGGCCCGGGTGCTGGCCCGCCACGAGGCCGTCTGGGTCGACCGGCTCGCGAGGCGCCATCCCCTGCGGTTCGATGGCCGCGAATTCGCCGCCGGACCCGGCGTCGCGCCGGATTGGACGCTGCCGCCCGCTTCGCTCCGGGAGCTTCGGCCGGACCGGCCCGAGGTGGCCGTCCTGGCGGCTTTCCTGGCTTTCCTGGTCCGTCTGTGCGGGCCCGAGTTCCGGATTGGACTGTCGGGCTGGTCGGGTCGTTGGAGCGCCGATCCCGCGATCGGACCGGACGACCCGGTGATTGCCGCCGATTGGCCCCTCGTCCCCCCGTCGATGGCCGACGGCGCCACCTTGGGCGTCCTGGCGGCCCGGGTGGCCGAGGATCTCGCCACGCTGGGGGCGCATCCGGGATATCGCCGGCCCGCGCTGGCCCGCCATCCCCGGCTGCGTCCCGGGGGCGCGGCCGATCCGCAGTCGTGGCCGGTGGCGGTGGCCCTGGTGGCGCAACGGGAGGACCCGCCCCCGGAGGGGGCCGGCATTCCGCGTGACGGCCTGCTGCTGCGGATTTCGGTCCGGGACGGCGCCTGGCGTTTCGCCGGTCCGGCCGGCGACGGGACCCTTGCCGGGGCGTTTCAACGCCGGTTCGGGGCGTTTCTGGAGACGGCATCGCCGGAGGCCGATCCCTGGCTGTTGCCCCTGATGGACGCCACGGAGCGCCAGACGATGCTGACGGACTGGTGCGGCGAAACGACGGACGAGGCCAGCGCGCCTGCCGTTCAGGATCTGGTCGCGGCCGCGATCCGGCGCCATCCGGACAGGATCGCGATCCGCGCGGGCGACCAGTCGGAGAGCTATGGCGCGCTTGGGCGCCGGATCGACCGCCGGCGGGAAGAGATCGCCCGGTCCGGCGTCCGCTCCGGCGGACGCGTCGCGGTGTATCTGGACCGGTCGATCGACCTGCCCGCGACGCTTCTGGCGGTCCTTGGGCTGGGAGCCGCCTATGTGCCGCTGGATCCGATCTTTCCGGCCCGGCGCATTGCCGACATCCTGGAGGATGCCGGCGTCGATGCGGTGGTGACGGAGCGCGCCCTGCTGGACACATTGCCGCCGGGATGTCCGGCGCCGGTGGTGGTCATCGACGACCCGGAGGTCGCTTCGCCGGTCCTTCCCGCGGTCGCCCCTGATCCGGGGGACGGCGCCCGCGCCGGAGCGGCCCCCGACGGCTTGGCTTATGTGATCTTCACCTCGGGGTCCACCGGGCGGCCGAAGGGGGTGGAGGTCCTTCACCGGGGGCTTTCCAATCTGCTTCTGTCGATCGGGCGCCGCCTGGGATTCACCAGCGCCCATCGCTTCGCCGCCGTGACCACGGTCACCTTCGACATAGCGGCCCTGGAGCTGTTCCTGCCGTTGATCGCCGGGGGCGAACTGGACCTGTTGTCCCGCGATACCGCCGCGGACGGCATCGCGCTGGCGGCGCATCTGGCCCACCGGAAACCCGATGTGATGCAGGCAACTCCCGCGACCTGGCGCATGCTTCTGGCCGCCGGCTGGGACGGCGATCCGGATCTGACGCTTCTGTGCGGCGGCGAACGCCTGCCGGATGATCTGGCCGCCCTCCTGTGCAATCGGGTCCGGGCCGCCTGGAACATGTATGGCCCGACCGAGACGACCATCTGGTCCTCGATGGCGCGGCTTGTTCCCAATGGGCGCATCACCATCGGCCGTCCGATCGCCAATACGCGGTTCCTGGTGCTGGACGAACGGATGCAGCTTCTGCCGCCCGGCATCCCCGGCGAGCTTTATATCGGCGGCGACGGACTGGCGGCCGGCTACAACGGCCGGCCCGATCTGACCGCCCGCGCCTTCGTCGCCGATCCGTTCGGGGCCGGAAGGCTCTATCGGACCGGCGACCGGGCCGTCTGGGCGGCCAATGGCGAGATGCTGTTCCTGGGACGGCTCGACGCCCAGGTCAAGCTGCGGGGCTACCGCATCGAACTGGGGGAGATCGAGACGGCGCTGAGACGCCACCCGGGGGTGGCCGATGCGGCGGTTCAGCTCCATGACGGCGGCGCCCGGGGCGCGGAGCTGATCGCCTATGCGGTTGCCGCGTCCGGGGCGGCGCTGCCGCCCGATTTGCGGAATTTCCTGCGCGGCCAGTTGCCCGATTACGCGGTCCCGTCGCGGGTCGTCCAGCTTGCCGCCCTTCCGCGCCTGTCCAACGGCAAGCTCGACCGGTCCCGTCTGCGGCCCGCCGGCGGTGCTGCCCGGCCGGAGGCCGGCACCAGCGGCGGCGCCGGCCCTGCCGTCTCCGATCCGGTCGCGGCGGCGATCTCGGCGATCTGGTGCGCGGTGCTGGCGACCGACGGCGTCGGTCTCGACGAGAACTTCTTTGATGCCGGCGGCAATTCGCTGCTGCTGACGGAGCTTGTGGTCCGGCTGAACCGCGAAATGGCGGCCGCGATCACCCGCATGGACATGTTCCGCTTTCCGACGATCCGGACCATGGCCGCCCACCTTGGATCGCGAGCGGCGGAGACCGGGCCGGCATTCAGTCAATCAGCCAGCGTCGAGCGGCGCCGACGGCTCGACCTGCTTCAACGGCGAGGACGATGATGAGCACAGACGTGACCGAGGTGCGGTACTGCAAGATCTGCTCGCTGAAGAGCACCCATCCGGGCGTGGTGATCGCCGGGGACGGGGTCTGCAACCTCTGCAAGCTGGACGTTGCCGGCGAGATGCTGGCCGCCTATCGCTACACCAGCGCCACCTACGACGAATTCCTGAAGGCGCCGCCGCATCCGGAGGCCGAATTCGACTGCATGCTGATGTACAGCGGCGGCAAGGACAGCACCTTCATGCTGGACAAATTCGTCAATACCTACCGCAAGCGGGTGCTGGCCTACACCTTCGACGTGCCTTTCGAAAGCGTGCACGCGGCCCGCAACATCGATCTGGCGCGTGAGAAGATCGCCGCGACCTTCATGCTCGACCGGGCCGACGACGACATCCGGCGTGTCATGCGGGCCGTGTTCAACCGGCCCCAGCCGGACGCGCCCGGAAAATATCTGGACGAGAAGCTGCCCTGCGTCTCCTGCCGGACCTTCTTCGTGATCCGGGCGATCATCAAGGCCTATCAGGAGAAGATTCCCTACATCCTGATCTGCGCCGATCCGCAGCAGATCCTGACCATGGAATCCAATGTCCGGCAGGTGGTGCGGTCGTTCTGCTCCGTTTTCGGAGTTTCCTTCGCCACCGACCTTCTGGGTGAGGTGGTCGAGGAGATCCTGTTCGCGGAGCAGGAGCGTCTGCCGAAGATCGTCTTCCCCTTCATCGATCTGCGCCACTCCTATGATCCGGACACGATCGTCGCGGACCTGAAGGCGAAGGGCCTTTACCAGTCCTCGCCAATGGAAACGCATTGCACCCTGTTCCCTCTCCTCAACTATTACTCGTTCCGCCATTTCGATTGCATGTTCTACAAGCTGAACGCGGCCAGCCATCAGCGCGCCGTGCGGCGCAACGGAGCCGGCGCGCGCGCCACCTTCAGCATCAAGTTTCCCGACAGTCTCCGTCTGGCCGAGGTCGAGGACCGCATGAAGGACGCCATCCTGGCGCTGGCGGCGGGCGAGGGCGATCCGGCCGCCCATCAGAAGACCCTGGAGGGGGTGTTCAACGACCTCGGCGTGGATGGCGAGGGCGCGCGCTTCGTCGCCGGCAATTTCCTGAACATGCGATCCCTCGCCCAGGACCTGGGGGTCGTTCTCGAATAACCGGCACGGCCGGGCGCCCCCGTCCCGGACATCGCAAGCGCGGACAGCGCAGGACAACAGTTCAGCAAGGTGGGTATCGACATGTTTGAATCGGACATCGCAATCATCGGGATGAGCTGCCGGTTTCCCGGGGCAGACGACATCGAGACCCTGTGGCGGGATCTGGCGGCCGGCCGCGAGGCCATCCGGCCGATCGGCGACCCGGAGCTGGTCGCCGCCGGCGTCGATCCGGAGCAACTCGCCGATCCCGCCTATGTGAAGGCCGGGGCCTTCATTGACGGTGTTGATCTGTTCGACGCCGATTTCTTCGGGATCACCCGGGAAGAGGCCGAGCTGACGGATCCGCAGCAGCGGCTGTTCCTGGAATGCGCTTTCGAGGCCCTGGAACGGGCCGGCTATGGGGCAACCGCGACGGAGGCCCGGGTCGGGGTCTATGCGGGTATGGGCCTCAACAGTTACGGCCTGTTCAATCTGGCGGAGCGGTTCCGCCGCGCCTCCTCGGTCGGGCGCTATCAGATCATGCTGGCCAACGACAAGGACTTCGCCGCGACCCGCGTGTCCTACCGTCTCAATCTGCGCGGGCCGGGTATCGGCATCAATACGGCCTGCTCCACCTCGCTGGTCGCGGTTCACATGGCCTGCCTGGGGCTGCTGGCCGGCGACTGCGACATGGCTCTGGTCGGCGGCGCCCATGTCGCGGTGCCCCATCACACCGGTTACCGCTATCAGGACGGCATGATCTTTTCGCCCGACGGCCATTGCCGGGCGTTCGATGCCAGGGCGAAGGGGACGGTCATCGGCAGCGGTGTCGGCGTGGTCGCCCTGAAACCGTTGAGCCGGGCGCTTGAGGACGGGGACTGGGTTCACGCGGTGATCAAGGGCACGGCCATCAACAACGATGGCGCGTCCAAGCCGGGATACACGGCCCCCAGCGTCAGCGGGCAGGTGGAGGTCATCGTCGGGGCGCAGGAGGCGGCCGGTTGCCCGCCGGAGAGCATCTCCTATGTCGAGGCGCATGGCACCGGCACGCCGCTTGGCGATCCCATCGAGGTTGCGGCCCTGACCGAGGCCTTCGGTCGCGGACCGCGGGGGAGCGGTCCGGTCGCGCTGGGATCCGTGAAGACGAACCTCGGTCATCTCGACGTGGCGGCCGGCATGGCCGGTCTCATCAAGACGGCCCTGATGCTGGAACACCGTACCCTGGTCCCCAGTCTCCATTACGAGCCGCCCAACCCGGAGATCGATTTCGCGGGAGGACCGTTCGAGGTCGCGACCGAAACCCGTCCCTGGGCGTCCGGCCCGACCCCGCGCCGGGCCGGCGTCAGTTCGTTCGGGATCGGCGGCACCAACGCCCATGTGGTTCTGGAAGAGGCGCCGGAGATCCCGCCCGCCGCGGCCGGATGGACCGACCGGTTGCTGATTTTGTCGGGCCGGACACCGGAGTCCCTCGAAAAAGCCGCCAACCGGCTGGCCCGTCATCTCAAGGAGCATCCGGGCCTCGATCTGGCGTCGGTGGCGCAAACCCTGGCGCTGGGGAGGCGCGCCCACCGTCACCGGCTGGCGCTGATTGCGGATGACATCCGCGACGCGGCGCTGGCGCTGGCGTTGCGCGATCCCGGCCGCAGCATCGAGGGCGACGCCGGCGCCGATCGGGCGCCCCTGTTCGTCCTGTCCGACGACGGCGAGGGCTTGGCGTTTTTGCGCACCCTTCAGGACGGGGTGGAGCCTCTGCGCGCCGCGCTGGAACGCTGCGCCGGACTGCTGGATCTGTCGGGAGGCGGGGCCGCCCTGCTGGAGTCCGGCGGGCCGCTGGCGGCGTTCGCCGGCCAGTATGCCATTGTCCAGGCGCTCGGGGAGTGGGGAGTGCGGCCGTCGGCCGTGGCGGGATCCGGGGTGGCGGGCGACCTGCTGGCCCTGCATCTGGCCGGCGCCGTTCCGCTGGAGGAATGCCTGCGCCGGGCCGCAGGCCGGATGGTCGGGACGATCCATCCCGGGCCGGCGGCACTGCCCTTGTTCTGCGGCCGGACCGGAGCCGCCGTCGATGCCGGCGCCCTGGCCGCCCGGATGCCGGGGAACGGCGCCGGAGCGGCCTCCCTTTCCACCGCCCCCCTGGCCCGGGAGTCCCTGGCCGCCGGCCTGTCGGCTGCCGGCTTCACGCCGGTTTTGCTCTGCCCCGGCCGGGAAAGGAGCGGCGGGACCTCCTTCCTTCTGTCCCTGCTGGCCGGGCTTTGGGTGGCCGGCGCCGCCATCGACTGGACCCGCGTCCGGGGTGGGGCGCCGATCCGTCGGACGCCTTTGCCCGCCACACCCTTCCTGCGGCAACGCTACTGGGTCGATCCCGTGCGGACGGAGACTGCGGCGGACGGCGCTGACGATCACGGCCTCACGATCTGGCGGGACGCATACGCCCGGGCCGATGGCGCCGGCCGTCGTCTCATGATCGCCGACTTCCTGCGCGCCGAGATCGCCTCGGTGCTCGGGATCGCGGCGGCGGAAGTGGATGCCGAGGCGCGCTTCTTCGATCTCGGGATCGAATCGCTCGCCTTCATCCAGATCGCCGCGAAGCTTGGCGACGCTCTGGAAATCCCGGTCGCGCCGTCGAGTTTCGTTGAACATCCGACCCTGCGGCAATTCGTCGATCATGTCGGTGCCGACGACGCCGACGACGCCGACGGTCCCCGCGAGGACGATCTTGAGGAACGCCTGTCCACGCGGGCCCGCCTGCGTCAGGGCAATGCCGGAAGGAACCGCGAGGGCGCGACCCTGGAGACCCGGTCATGAGCGACAAAAAGCGCGCGATCCTTGTCGATATGATGCGGCGGGCGTCGGCCGAGGGACGGTACGCGGCGGACGCCATCGCCATCATCGGCGTCGCCGGGCGTTATCCGGGGGCCGGCACGCCGGAGGCACTGTGGGAGCTGGTCGAGGCCGGGCGGAGCGCGATCCGCGAGGTTCCGTCCGACCGCTGGGATGCCTCCCTTCATTTCGACGCGGACGGGCGCGACGGCAAGTCTTACAGCAAATGGGCGGGCTTTCTGGATGGCGTGGATCGTTTCGATCCGTTGTTCTTCCAGATTTCGCCCCTTGAGGCGGAGGCCATGGATCCCCAGGAGCGCCTGTTCCTGGAGACCGCCTGGGCGACGCTGGAGGACGCCGGCTACACACGCCAGCGTCTGGCGGGGAACAATCCGGTCGGGGTGTTCGTCGGCGTCATGAACGCCGATTACCAGTGGATGGCGGGGGAGGCGGATGCGCAGGGCGTCCGGACCGAGGCGGGAACCGCGCCCTGGTCGATGGCCAACCGGATTTCCCACATTTTCGATTTCCGGGGTCCCAGCCTCGCGGTCGATACCGCCTGCTCGGCATCGCTGACCGCCATCCATCTGGCCTGCCAGAGCCTGCGCCTCAAGGAATGCAATGTGGCTCTGGCCGGGGGCGTCAACCTGATCCTGCATCCGTCCCATCTGCGCGCCCTGGCGGCGCGCGGCATGATTTCCCGCGGGGACCGGTGCCGCAGTTTCGGGGACGGCGCCGACGGCTTCGTCGACGGGGAGGGGGTGGGGGCGGGGTTGCTGAAACCGCTGTTGCCGGCCATCCTCGATGATGACCGGATCCTGGGGGTGATCCGGGGATCGGCGATCAATTCGGGGGGGCGCAGCAGCGGCTACACCGTTCCCAGGGCCTCTGCCCAGGCCGAGGTCATTCGCGCGGCGTTGCGCAAGGCCGGAATCGATCCCCGGACCATTTCCTATGTCGAGGCGCATGGCACCGGCACCGCGCTTGGCGACCCGGTGGAGATCGCCGGACTGGTGGAGGCGTTTCGCGATCCGGTGGATCTTGCCATCGCCGGCCGTGACGGTGCCTTTGAGGGGTCCGTCGCGCTCGGCTCGATCAAAAGCAATATCGGCCATCTGGAATCGGCCGCCGGCATCGCCGGCCTGACCAAGCTGCTGATGCAGTTCCGCCATGGGCGCATCGCCCCGTCCCTGAATGCCGGGGTGCTTAATCCCGAGATCGACCTGAGAGGGTCCCCCTTCGCGATCGCGTCCTCGGGCCCCTGGATCAGGCCCCGGGTCCGACGCGCGGACGGCGAAGTCCAGGAGATGCCCCGCCGGGCGGGGTTGAGTTCGTTCGGCGGTGGCGGCGCCAATGCCCATCTGATCGTCGAGGAATTTGCCGGGCTCCCGGTCCCCCCGGCCGATGCCGGCCGGCCCGGCCCGGACCTGATCGTCCTGTCGGCCCGGACCGAGGATCGCCTGAGGGAGACCGCCCGCCGTCTGGCGGATTTTCTCGATGCTCCGGCCGGGATGGGGGCGGCGACGGGCGACGGGGATGGCGGGGACAGCCCGCTCCTGGAGGATATCCGCGCCTGCGCGGCCGACCTGGCCGGTGTCGACCCGGACAGCCTCGATCCGGATGCCGATCTTGCGGACTATGGTTTCGGCCTGCCCGGGTTCGCGCGTCTGGCGGCGGCGCTCCGGCTGACCGACGGTGACGGGACCGGCGGGAACGCAGCGGGTGCCGATCTGCTGATGCGGTTGGGGTCCGTGCGCGCCATCGCGCGCCACCGGGCGGGATCAGGCCGTGGCGGACCGTCGTTGTCCGATGTCGCCCACACCCTTCAGGTCGGTCGCGAGCCGATGGAATGGCGGTTGGCGTTTCCGGCGCCGGATATCGAAACCGTCATCGCCATCGCCCGGCGTCTGGCGGTCGGGGACCGGCCGGACACCGTGGCGATGGGCCGGAGTCAGCCGGCCGCGCGGCAGTCCATCGCGCGGGAGGAGGTGGAGGACGCGATCCGCCGTCGCGATCTGCCGCGGCTGGCGGATCTCTGGACCCGGGGCGCCGAGATCGACTGGGACCGCATTCCCAATCCGGCCCCCCGCCGTCGCGTCGCGCTTCCGACCTATCCGTTTGCGGGAAACCGCTACTGGATCGCCACGCCCGCCCGGGCGCCGGCCGTCCGCGAGGAGGGCGATGCGTTCCGCGAGACGGCTCCGGCGACGATGCGCGAAACGCCGGCCCGGGGAGAGGGCGTGGCCTGCTACCGTCCGGTCCGCGTTCCCGCCGGCCCGCTCGGAGCCTTTCCCCGGGCGGTACCGGAAACGGGTGGTCCGGCGTCGCCCGACCGGCCCGAACGGGTGGTGATCCTTTCCACCCGTGCCTCGGCGCCGCTTGCCGACGATATCGCGGCGCGCCATGACGCGGACGAGGTTCTGCGCATCGCCCTGGACAGTCCGGGCGCGACTGCCCGGATTCAGGCCCTTGAACCGTTCGACCGGGCCTATCACCTGGGGGCCGTCCGCGCCGCGGGCGATGGCGTCACCCTCCGCACCGGCGCCGGAGGCGACGAACCGGGTCCGGATGACGCTCTGGACAGCGGAATCCTGTCGCTGTTCGACCTTGCCCGGAGACTGAGCGAGGGCTCGCTCGCCGACCGGCCGGTCTGCCTGCATATCCTGTCGACCGATACCGTCGCCGTGGCCGGAGAGGCGGTGAAAAATCCGCTTGGTGCCGGCGTGCACGCGCTGGGCCGGGTGATCGCCAAGGAACGTCCCCGCATCATCGTGCAAAGCCTGGATGTCGCGGCCTCCGACCTTGTGTCCGACGGACGGCGGGCCCTTGTCGACATCGCGACGGGCCGGGGCTGGGACCCTTCCGGGGCGACGCTCGTGGTCCGGGGGGGGCGTCCCTCCCTTTTCCGCCTTGGGCCGACGCGCGTGGCGGAGCCCGGGCACCCCGTGTTCCGGGACCAGGGTGTCTATGTCATCGTCGGCGGCACGGGAGGAATTGGCCGTCTGGTCAGTCATTGGCTCGCGCGGACGGTCCGCGCCAGGCTGGTCTGGGCCAGCCGCGGGGCGCCGGACGACGGGCGGCAGCCGTCACTGGACGCGATCCGTGCCGCGGGCGGCGAGATTCTTCATGTACGGGCCGATTGCGCCAGCCTTGCCGATCTTCGCCGGGTCGAGGCCGCGGCGGTGGCGGCCTTCGGACGGATCGACGGCGTCATCCATTCGGCGATGACCTTCGATAATCGACGCCTGACAGCCTTGTCCCGCGCGGAGTTCCGGTCGGCGCTGGCCGCCAAGGTGGACGGCTCGATGATGCTGGACCAGGTGTTCGGTGATCGCGCCCTCGATTTCATGCTGTTCTTTTCCTCGGTCGGCGCGTTCGGCGGCGCCGCCGGCAATGGGGCCTACACAAGCGCCTCCGCCATGCAGGATGCCATCGGGCAATCCCTGGCGGAGGCCCGGCCCTATCCGGTACGGGTGATCAACTGGGGGTATTGGGGGGCGATCGGTTCCGGCGCGCGGTCGGGCCTGTCCCAGACGTTCGAGGCCCTGGGCATCGGAGTCCTTGACCCGGACGAGGCCCTCCGGCTGGTCGCCAGGGTCATCGCCGGGCCGGCGCGTCAGGTGATGGCGGTGAACGCCGATCCGGCGGCGCTGGCGCCGTTCGGCGTCGATCGATCCCTGCCGGAGGACGCGCCGGAAGCCGCCGCATCCGTCCCGATGGCCCCGGCCGCGCCATCCTCCGACCGCCCGCTTCTCGCCGGGGTGGCGCCGGTTCTGGCCGGCGTGGCCGCCATACCCCCGGCGGTCGGCATGGTCGTGGCCGCGCACCGCGCCCTCGGGGAGCAAAGCTGCATCGGCCTTCTGGCCGCGTTCCGGCGGTTGGGGGCGTTCCTCGATGCCGGCATGATCGAGGACAAGGCCGCGCTGGCGGCCCGTCTGGCGATCGTTCCGAAATACCACCGTCTGTTCGAGGCCGCGCTCCGGATCCTGACGTCGGCGGGATATCTCCGGGATCTGGGCGACCGTGTCGAGGTCACGCCGCAAGCCGGGGCCGCGGGGGATGCGGCCGACCGGGGCGACTGGATTGGCGCCTGCGACGACATCGTGCGGGGCCAGCCGGATGCCGCGGCGGTGGCAGGGATGGCGAAGCGCGTGCTGGCGGCCTATCCCGATCTTCTTCGGGGCACGGTCAATGCGACGGAGATCATGTTCCCCGGCGGATCGACGGCCCTGATCGAGGGTCTCTATCGCGACAACGCCCTGTCGGACCATTTCAACCGCGTCCTCGCCCGCGGCCTCGGCCATTTCGCAGCCCACCGGCTGGCAACGATGGCGCCGGGGGAGCGTCTTCGTGTGATCGAGTTCGGGGCCGGAACCGGCGCCACGACCAAATGGGTGCTCGACGAGCTTCGGGATCTGGCGCCCCGGCTTTCCTATGTCTACACCGACGTGTCGCCGCTGTTCCTCGAACGGGGCGCGCGCGAATTCGGAACCGGCCGGGATTTCATGGAGTTCCGGCTGCTGGACCTGGAACGGGAGGCGTCCGGACAGGGGTTTGAGCCCGGCTCGTTCGACGCGGTCGTTGCCAGCAATGTCATCCACGCCACCCGGTCCCTGCGATCCACGCTCGGGATCGCAGGGCAGCTTCTGAAGGCCGGCGGATGGCTTCTGATGAACGAGCTGACCGAGCCGACGCCTCTGGTGACCTTGACCGGGGGGCCGCTGGAGGGATGGTGGCGTTTCTCCGACGCGGAGCTGCGACGTCCCGACTCGCCCTTGTGCAGCGTCGCGACCTGGCGCCGCCTGCTGGCCGAGGAGGGATTTGGCCAGACCCTGGTGCCGGGCGATGGCCCGGATTGCGGCCAGCATGTGATTCTGGCGGAACGCGGCGGCGGCCCGACCGCGCTCCCGTTCACGGCCGATGCGACGCCGGTCCCGCATGACGCTCCGGCGCGCGTCCCCCACCTGTCCGGCGGCGGCCCCGCCGTTCCGCTCGAGACGATCGTCGCGGGCGCCTTGAAGCTGACCGAGGCGATGGATCCGGATCGTCCGTTGTCGGACTACGGGCTCGATTCCCTGGTCGGATTGAAGGTCGCGGCGGCCATCCTCGACGCTCTCGGTGTAAAGTTGCCGCTGGCCGCGTTCTACCAGTATCCGACCCTGCGTGAGCTGTCGCGCTATCTGGAAACCATTGGGGGGGGAGCCAACCCGCCGGCGTTGCCGGCAAATAAGTCGATCCCGGCGTTGCCGGCAAATAAGTCGATCCCGGCGTTGCCGGCAAATAAGTCGATTCCGGCGTTGCCGGAAAACGCGTCGGTCCCGGTATTGCGGTCCGCCCCCCTTCCGGCCGTACGGCCGGCCCCTGACCATCCCCTGTCGATCGGACAACGTGCCCTTTGGGATATCGCCCGGACGGCGGAGGGCGGACTGGCCTACAATGTTCCGTTTGCGCTGTGGTTGGATCCCGGTGTCGACGTTGACGCGCTGCGGGGCGCTTTGCAGACACTGGCGGACAGACATGGCGAGCTGAGGGGCCATGTCGTCCAGGCGGGCGGCGAGCCGGTCTTCCGCATCCCGCCCCACCTGGAGCTCCCCCTCGACCTTCGGGACCTGTCCCGGGTTCCCGAGGCCCAGGCGACCGGGGAGATCCGTGCGGAGGCCGGACGCCCGTTCGATCTGGCCGCCGGGCCGCTGGTCCGCGCGACCCTTTATACCCTGGCGGGCCGCCGGCCGGTGCTGTTGCTGACATTCCATCATATCGTGGTGGACGGACTGTCGGCCGGCCTGCTGATTGGCGATCTGGAGCGCGCCTACCGGGCGCTGCGGGCCGGCCGTACGCCCGATGACGCCCGTCCGGGAGAGGAATACGGGGATTTTACCGGCTGGCAGCGGCAGATGCTGGCGGGCGGGGAGGGGGAGCGCCAGAGGCGCTACTGGCTGGGGCGCCTTGGCGGGACCGTGATGCCCCAGGCTTTGCCCTATGACCGCCCGCGCCCGGCCCGTCCGCGGGGTCGCGGCGCCAGTCTTGAAGGGCGGTTCAACCGGGATCTGACCGCCAGGGCGCGGTCATTCGCCAGTGTTTCGCGCGGATCCCTTTCCAGCGTTGTCCTGGCCGCCTATCTGGCGGTGCTGCATCGGTTTACCCTGTCGGACCATGCCACCATCGGCATCGCCACGACCGGGAGACCCGGCGGACGTTTCGCCGATGTGGTCGGATATTTCGCCAATATCGCCATCCTGTCGCTCGAGATCCGGCCGGAGGAGGGGCTTCGCGGACTGACCGGACGCGTCCACGCCGCCGTGATGGAGGCGGTGGAGAACGGCGACATTCCGTTGAGCGAGGTGGTGTCCGCGCTGGCCGCCGACGGGCGTCCGCCAGCGCCCGGATTCCTGCGCGCCGCGTTCTATTTCCAGGGATGGGTCCGGCCGCTGGAGGGGGAGGGGCTGGTTCGCGGCGGTTATCCGGGAGTCCATCAGGAGGGCGAGTTCGATCTCACGCTCGATGTGATCGACGAGGGCGCGGACTGCGGCTTCACCCTCAAATACGATCCGGATCTGTTCGACCGGGCGACGATCCTGCGCATTCGCGACTATCTGGCTCAGATCCTGGAGGCGGGACTGGCCGCCCCGGATTGCGCTCTTGGCGCGCTGGCGCTGGTGAGGCCGGCGGAGGAGCCGGCCACGCTGCTCGAGACCGCGATCGAGCTGGAGGCGGACCGGCGTCTTGTTCCCGAACTGGTCGCCCGGCAGGCCGCCCGGCGGCCGGACGCCGTCGCGGTGCGTTCGGGCGATGTCGCGCTGACCTACCGTGAACTGGCCCGGCGGGTGGATGCCCTGGCGGCCTGCCTGGCGCGCCGTGGCGCCCGACCCGGCCGGACGGTCGGCGTCTTTGTCGACCGGTCCGCCGACATGCTGGTCGCCCTGCTGGCGGTGATGGCGTCGGGCGCCGCCTATGTGCCCCTGGACCCCGTCTATCCGCCGGCCCGTCTCGGTCATATCGTGTCCGATGCCGCCCCCCATCTCATCATCACCACCGGGGCGGCGGAGCCCCTGCTGGGCGATGCCCCCGCGCCGCGCCTGCGCCGCGATCTCGACCGGCGGGACATCGCCGGGGACGGAACCGTGGCGGGCGGGATCGCCGGTCCGGCGGCCTCCGACGCGGCCTATGTCATCTATACCTCCGGCTCGACCGGGGTTCCCAAGGGCGTTGAGGTCACGCATGGCGCGCTGGTCAATATCCTGCGGTCCCTGGCCATCGAGCCGGGACTGTCGGACGCGGACCGGATGTTCGCCGTCACCACCGTGTGCTTTGACATCGCGGCGGTCGAGCTTTATCTGCCGTTGATTCTGGGGGCCTCTGTCGAGATCGCGACAGGGGACGATCTGAAGGACGGGCGTCGTCTGCGGGCCGCGCTGGAGCGCAGCGGGGCGACGGTGACTCAGGCCACGCCCAGCGCCTGGAAAATGCTGATCGCCGCCGGTTGGCAGGGGGACCGGCGCCTGTCCGCCTGGTGCGGCGGCGAGGCGATCGACGGCCGGACGGCGGACGCCCTGTTCGCCCGATGCCGGGCGGTCTGGAACCTTTACGGCCCCACCGAGACCACCATCTGGTCGACCGTGTCGCGGCTGTTGCCGGGTGAGACGCCGACCATCGGGCGCGCCGCCGCCAACACCACCTTAGCCATCCTGGACGCCGACCGCCATCCTGTCGCCCCCGGGCTTCCCGGGGAGCTGTTCATCGGCGGCGCCGGTGTTGCGAGGGGGTATTTCAACCGGCCGGACCTGACGGCGGACCGGTTCCCGGTTCTGACGTCCGGCAATGGCGGGGCGGCACGCTTTTTCCGGACCGGGGATCTGGTGCGCTGCCTGGGGGACGGACGCATCGAATTCATCGGCCGGGTCGATCATCAGGTCAAAATTCGCGGCTACCGCGTCGAACCGGGTGAGATCGAGACCGCGATGCGCCGCCTTCCGGGCGTCCGCGACGCGGTCGTGGTGGCGGCAAGGGTCGGTTCTCAGGACGGGCTGGCCCTCAGGGCGTTCTATGTCGCCGACCAGGAGGTGGACTGCGGCCCGCTGCGCGATACGCTGCCCGACTATATGGTTCCGGCGATTGTGGTCCGGCTCGACGCCCTGCCGCGATTGCCCAATGGCAAGATCGACCGGGGCGCCCTGTCCGGCCCGGACCTTGACGGCATCCGGAGCGCCGGGGCGGGGGCGGTTTCCGCCACCGATGCCATCCGGCCCGCCGTCCCGGCGCTGCCGGCGGTGGATCCCGAGAGGATCGCCGCGCAGGTCGTGGAGCTGGTGGCCGCGGCCGCCGGGCTGGTCGCGGACGGAATCTCGCCGCAGTCCCGGTTCGGCGAACTGGGACTGGGATCCATCGGACTGACCGATCTCGGCCATCGCCTGGGGGAACGGTTCGGACTCGATCTCGCCCCGACGGTGTTTTATGCGCATCCCTCGGTGGCGGCGCTGGCGTCGCATCTGGTCCGCCTGCTGGGCGGGCGGGCGGACCCGGTGGCCACCGGCGGCCCCGGTCAGACGGAACCCGCCGGGCGGGGGGGCTCCGCCGGCCGGGC
>WASQ01000005.1:0-1806 GCA_009712185.1 Telmatospirillum sp.
CTAATCCGGTTTTAGGCGGGAAGGTCGAAAAAATGATGATCTATTTCAATAATTTGAAAATCCCCACGAAACTGCTGCTGTCCTTTGCGCTGCTTGTTCTGATCATGGTCGGCAATGCCGCCCTGTCACTGACGCAGATGTCGTCGATGAACGCCGCCGCCGTCGACATCACCACCAATTGGATGCCCAGCGTCTCGGTTCTGGACAGGATCAGCCTGAAGCTTTCCGAACACCGGCGTTGGGAACTGCGCCATCTGATCGCCAGTGATCAGAAGGATATTGCCGAAGTCGATCGCAGGATCGCCCTGGCCCGGGCCAACATTGCCGATCTTCGGAAGAAGTATGAGCCGATGATTGCCTCGCCGGAAGAGAAGGCCCTTTACGACAGCTTTGCCAAACAGTTGGACCAGGTCTATGCCGTCAGCGACAGGCAGTTGGCCTTGACCCGAGACGGCAAAACGGATCAGGCCGTGGCGCTGGCGAGGACCGAGGGAGCGGTCATCTTCGAAGCCGCGAACGAAACTCTCGCCAAGGATGTCACGCTGAATTCCAAGGGCGCGGAGGATGCCAACACCGTCCAGGAGACCAGCTATCTCAGGGCTCGTCTGATGACCTTCGTCCTGTTGGGCGTCGTCCTTGTGCTGACCGTCGTTCTCGGCCTGCTGCTGAGAGGTGTCATCGCCCGGCCGATCACCGCCATGACGGAGGCCATGAAACGCCTGGCCGACGGCGACAAGCAGATCGACATCCCGGCTCGCGGACGCCAGGACGAGATCGGCTTGATGGCTGAAGCGGTGGAAGTGTTCAAGGAAAACGCCATCCGCGCCGACCGTCTGGCCGCCGAACAGAAGGCGGAACAGGCCTCCCGCGAGGCGCGGGCCCGCACCATCGAGCAATTGACAACCGGGTTCGACAGCAAAGTCTCCGGCATGCTGGGCGTGGTGGCCAGCGCCCTGACCGAGTTGGAAGCCACCGCCCAGGCGATGTCGGCCAATTCACAACAGACCAGCCGCCAGTCCAACGCGGTGGCGGCGGCCACGGAAGAAGCCTCCGCCAGCGGGCAGACCGTCGCCGCCGCCGCGGAGGAACTTTCCTCCTCGATCGCCGAGATTGCCCGGCAGGTCGGACAGTCCAACGAGATTTCCCGCACGGCGTCGAACGAGGCCAATCGCACCAACGAGACCGTCCGCGGCCTCGCCGAAAGCTCGGCCCGCATTGGCGATGTGATCAAGCTGATCAACGATATCGCCAGTCAGACCAATCTGCTGGCGCTGAACGCGACCATCGAAGCCGCGCGGGCCGGGGAAGCCGGCAAGGGTTTCGCCGTCGTCGCCAATGAGGTCAAACACTTAGCCAACCAGACCGCCAAGGCGACCGAGGAGATCAGCACGCAGGTCACCGGTGTCCAGCAGGCGACGAACCAGGCCGTGACGGCGATCGGCGCCATCGTCGCGCGGATCGAGGAGATCAACCAGATCACCGCCGCCATTTCGGCCGCCGTCGAGGAACAGTCGGCCGCCACCGCCGAAATCGCCCGCAACGTCCAGCAGGCGGCCGCCGGAACCGAGGACGTGTCGTCCAATATCGGCTCTGTCACCCAGGCCGCCCAGGAGACCGGATCAGCCGCAGGAGAGGTTCTCTCCGCATCGCAGTCCCTGGCGAGGGAAACCAACGACCTCAAGGACACGGTCTCGACATTCCTGTCCGATGTCCGCAAGGCATGATCCGGGACGAGGTCGGGGATAACGACGAGGTCGGGGATAACAAGGTGAGAAAATCGTCCGCCGCCGGCGCGCTCTATCGCGC
>WASQ01000005.1:1816-17076 GCA_009712185.1 Telmatospirillum sp.
ACCCCCCCCCCCCCCCCCCCGGCGCGCCCTCGCCCGCCGCCGCCCCGGCGGACGACGCTGGCACACGCGGCAAGAAACGACAGACCGGCCGCGCAGCAGGCCACCCATTTCGTCGGATCGCGGTCGACGAAGGCGAACAGTACCGCGACAAGCGCGGCGCCAAAGGACTGCCCCAGCAGACGCCCCATCGACTGAAGGCCGCTGGCGCCACCGCTCCGCTCCCGCGGAGCGCTTCCCATGATCACACGATTGTTCGGCGACTGGAGAAGACCGAACCCCAAACCACACACCCCCAATCTCCAGGCAAGGCCGACGGCGGACGGAGATGGTCCGGCCAACGCGACAGCGGTCCACCCGGCGGCCAGAAGCAGCAGACCGATCGCGGCGATTTTCTGTGGCGCGAAGCGGTCGGAAAGACGGCCGGCGTAGGGCGCCACCAGGGCCGTCATCAGCGGCCATGCCGTCATCATCACCCCCGTGCCGGTCTGGGAATATCCCAAACCATTCTCAAGGAAAAACGGTATCGCCACGAACCCCATGCTTTGAGCCGCGAAAGACCCGATCGAGGTCACCAGGGACAGGGCGAAGACGGGCATCCGGAGAAGGTCGACCGGCAGAATCGGAGCCGCCAGACGGCGTTCACGACAAACGAAAACGATTCCGATCACCAGCGCCGCCGCCACCATGCCAATCGCGGCTTTCTCATCGGACGAGGATCCCAGGCTGTTGATCCCGGCGATCAACAATCCGAACGTGACCGCGTTCAGAAGGATACTGTTCCGGTCGATCATATGTCCGGAAGTCGGCGTCAGAGGCAGAAAGCGGGCACCAAGCGCGAGGGCCGCCACGCCGAACGGAACGTTGACAAGAAAAAGCCAATGCCAGTCCGCCACAGCGAGAACGGCCGCGGCGACACTGGGCCCCGCCGCCGAGGACACGGCCACGATCAGCGATGCATAGCCCATCCCGACACCCAGTTGGGCCTTCGGAAAGATGTAGCGGACCAGGGCGATATTCACGCTCATGATACCTGCCGCGCCCAGTCCTTGAAGAAAGCGCGCGACAGCGAACATCAGGAGACTGGGGGAGTAGGCGCAGACGAAAGACCCGACGGTGAAGACAGCCAGCCCCCACCAATAGACGCGCTTATAGCCGATGCTGTCGCCAAGGGAAGCAAGCGGCAGCAGCGAGATCGTGATCGCCAGATTGTAAGCATTCACGATCCAGATCGACTGTTCCGGCCGCAAAGACAGATCCTGCGCGATGGATGGCAGAGCGACATTGACAATCGCACTGTCGAGCACAGCCATGGTGACCGCGATGGCGACGGGAATGAAAGCGGCGAAACGCCGGTTGTCGGGGACTCCGTCTGTCATGATCAGACCTTCAGGGGGTGACTGCCGCTTCGCCCCTTCGGCCCATGCCGTTACAGACTTGTCCTGGGAGCAGGCCGACGCAAAAGAGCGCCAACAATACAAACCATAATACTCACAACGCATTATATGAATTTTTTTAAAAAATTAATTATACTTAATTTTATTTAATAAAAATTACAAATCAAATATTTACAGATAAATTCTCACCCAGTCAATTATGGCATAAGAAATATACCAACAATTAATTTATGTTTTTTAATTTAATTAATATTATTTTATACCAAAAATTCCAGCAGAAAAAATTCAAACACATAGTCTCTCATTCTTTACAATAAAAACCTGGAATGCCCCCTGATAAATTGGTGAACATACTTAATACTCAAACATCATCATGACGATGTCGATGAAAAGACTTCCCGGCAGCCCGTCCTCAAGACAGGAACAGCTCAATCTTTCCAGTCAATCGTCGGAATCAGGGGGCCGGGACAGTCTCTATTTCGCGACCGGATGTCCGATCCCCTGGCCGGAAATGGCACGGGTGGTGGCGCGGACGCACAGTTCCGGAGGCATGATCCGACGTTTCGGTGGCATATCCGGCTCCTGGATCCGTTCGGCCAGCAGTCTCGCCGTTTCCGTTCCAATCAGATGTTTGGGCTGGCAAATCGTGGTCAGCGGCGGATTGGTATAGGCTGCCAGGGCAATATCGTCGAACCCGACGACCGACAGATCGCCCGGCACCGACAGTCCGGCCTCGCGCGCGGCGCAAATGACGCCGATCGCCATCAGATCGTTGTCTGCGAAGACGGCGGTCGGCACGCTCCCTCCCTCCAGCAGACGCAGCAGGGATTCGTAACCGCCCCGGCTGGTGAATTCGGTATGGATGACCATTCGCGGATCCGGCCCGATCCCGGCCTCGGCGAGGGCACGGCGGAATCCCGCCTGACGCCGGTCGTTCACCGGCAGATCGGGCGGGCCCGAGATCAGGGCGATGCGCCGGTGCCCGAGGTCGGCCAGATGCCGGCCGGCCAGATAGCCCCCCTGCTCATGGTCCACCTGGACCAGATCCGCGGCCACAGCCTCCGTCTCGCGATCCACCATGACGAGAGGAATCGGAGAATCCGCCAACAGCCGCACGAAGGTGCCGTCGATCCCGGACGACAGGATCACAAGACCGTCGACGCGCTTGCTGATCAGGACCCTGAGATGGCGAGCCTGCCGCGTCGGATCATCGTCGGAATTGCACAGGATCAGGCTGTAGCCCCGCCGGAAGCACTCGTCTTCGACACCACGGACAATCTCGGCGAAAAAGGGATTGGTGTTGTTGGGCAAAATCATGCCGATGGTGTGGGTGGTGTTGCTGCGCAGGCTCTGTGCCACCGCGTTCGGCTGGTAACCGCCAAGATCGTCGATGGCGGCCGCGACGCGCGCCTTCATTTCATCGCTGACGAAACGTGTCCGGTTGATGACATGGGAAACTGTGGACGTGGATACGCCGGCACGCCGGGCTATCTCTGTGATCGTAGCCATCTCTGCTCCGGACGCGACACCCTTCCAGCCTCCCTTCGGAAAAATGCCGGGACGGGGTGCGGCCCGGCATCGAAACAGGCAAACCTACCGCCTTGGCCCGCGAATTCCAGCCCCGATTTCGGCAGGTCTCACGACGACCGCGACGCGGCCCGGGACCGGTACATATCGAGGACGACGGCCAGAATGATGACGATCCCCGTGATAATCCGCTTCGTGGGCTCGCTGGCGCCGATCTGGGCAAGACCGGATTCCAGAACGGCGATGATCAGGACGCCGAAAAAACTGGCCAGAACGGATCCCCGCCCGCCCATCAGACTGGTGCCACCGATCACGACCGCCGCGATCACCGAAAGCTCCATCCCGACACCCGCATTGGGATCCGCAGCCTCCATCCGCGCCACCTGGAACAACGCCCCCACCGCCGACAGCAGCCCCATCAGCATGAAGACGAGGATCTTGGGCGGATGGGTGTCGATTCCGGCCAGCCGCATCGCCTCCTCATTCGTGCCGATGCCGATCAGATGACGTCCGAACACAGTGCGGTTCAGCAACACATGGCCCATCATGACAATGATAAGCGCCAGCAGAAAAGCCGGAGAAATGCCGGCCACCCACGGATCGGTGATCAGGGAAACATTGCCGCCGATATATTCGGTTCGCGACCCGGTCGCCGTGTAAGCGCCGCCTCGCGCCATTTCCAGCATCCCGAGAGACACGATGAAGGAGGGGATTCTGAGACTGACCGAAATGGTGCCGGTAAAAGCGCCACAAACCATTCCGGTCACCAGGGCAAGGCCTATTCCGGCCGCCAATCCCAGGTCCCATTGCACGATCGCGACGCTCATGACTGCGCCCGAAAAGGCCAGCACCGATCCGACCGACAGGTCGATCCCGCCGATGATCAGGACGAAGGTCATGCCCACGGCCATGACAGCCAGGGCGGGAATCTGATTGGCGATGGTTCTGAACGACGCCGCCGTCAGGAAATGTTCGCTGAGGGCGCCGAACAGCACGCACATGGCAACCAGGGCGGCCAGCAGGCCGGCGTAACGGGTCAACGCCGATCGCCCCGGCCGCGGCGCTGCCGGTTGGGGAGACGGAGAAGATGAAGGAAAGGAGGAAGGGGCCGCGTCCATCAGGCCTGCTCCTGGCTGGATGACTGAAGATGGCCGCTGAAAGCGGCGGCGAGAATGCTGTCCTGATCCCAGGCGCCGCGCTTGAAAGCACCGGCCAGACGGCCCGCGCTCATGACGCAGATCCGGTCGCACAGCAGCATCAGTTCGCGCAGATCGCTCGAAATCACGATCATCGACTTACCCTGCCGCGACAGCTCCGCCAGCAGCGCGTAGATTTCATAGCGCGCACCGATGTCGATGCCACGCGTCGGCTCGTCCAGCAACAGGACCGGACAATCGCGCAGCAACCAGCGGGCGAGAACGACTTTTTGCTGGTTGCCTCCCGACAGTTCGGCCACCGGCTGGTCGCCATCGCGGCAACGGATCCGCAGGTCTCCGATCAATCGCCGGGCCGCATCGGCCTCGGCCCGGTGATCGATGAAACCGCCGTTCGCCACGGTGCGGAGACTGGCGAGCGTCACATTGGCCGAAATAGCCAAGGGCAGGAGGAGCCCCAATCCCTTGCGGTCCTCGGTGATCATGGCGACGCCGGCGGCCACCGCCTCGCGCGGGGAGCGCGGCCGGTAGGGACGCCCCTCAAGGACCATATCGCCCCGGGCGGGGCGGTCGGCGCCGAACAGAAGACGCATCAGTTCCGGCCGCCCCGAGCCCACAAGGCCCGCGAAGCCAAGAATCTCGCCACGGTGGAGGGTAAAGGAGACATCGTGGACGGCCCGGCCGCGCGACATCCCCCGGACATCGAGCAAAGCGTCGCCGATCGTCCGCCCTCCCGGATCGAAAGCGGCACCGACGTCGCGTCCGACCATGGATCGGACGATATCCTCGACTTGCATCGCCGCGGCGGACTGAACGCCTGCGAGGCGGCCGTCCCGCAGGATCGCGATCCGGTCGGCCAGCCGCTTAACCTCGTCCAGCCGGTGAGAGATATAGACAATAGCCACGCCCAGGGCGCGCAATTGCTCGATCTGATCGAACAGCAGGGCGGTTTCGCGATCCGTCAGCATCGCCGAGGGCTCATCGAGGATCAGCAGCCGGCAATCCCCGGTCAGACCGCGTGCGATCTCGACCATCTGTTGCTGGCCGATCCCCAGATCCCCCACCGGCGTTTCGGGATCCATATCCGCCAGTCCGACGCGCGCCATCAGGGGCTGGGCGCGGCGATGCAGGCCGCCACGGTCGAGCAGCCCGTAACGGCTGGGCAGGGTATCGAGAAACAGGTTTTCGGCGATCGACAGGGGCGGAATCAGCGACAATTCCTGAAGAACCATGCGCACGCCCTGTCTCTCCGCGGCGCGGCGGCTGGCCGGCCGGTAGGGCCGCCCCTCGATCAGCATGCTCCCCGCGCTGGCCGAGGTCAGGCCGCCGACAATCCGCGACAGCGTGCTTTTGCCGGCGCCATTCTCGCCGGCCAGCGCCAGGACTTCGCCGGCGTGAAGGTCCAGCGACACATCGGCAAGAACCGGTCCGGAATAGGTTTTGCCCAATCCCTCAAGGCGGAGAAGCGGCATGGAGGTTTGTGGTTCGGTCACGGGGCTCCCCCTTCGGTGCCAAAGGCCCCCATCCGGACGCGGCCCCTGGCGGCGACGTATCGCGCAAGGGAGACCGCGCCCGGATCGGGATCACTTCTTGAGCGCGAGGTCGACCGGGGTTTCGATCAACGCGTCGATCTTGTTCTGAGGCACCTTGTCCTTCAGCGCTTTCAAGGCGACATCGATGCCGAACACGCCCAGTTTGGAGCCATGCTGTTCGACCGAAGCGAGAAGCCGCCCATCATTCAGCATGGGCTGAACGGCAGCCAGATTATCGAATCCGACGACGAGGACCTGCCCGGTCCGGCCGGCCGACTTGACGGCGGCGACGGCACCGATGGCCATGCTGTCGTTGCCGCACAGGATCGCCTTGAGATCCGGATATTCGGTCAGCAGGGACGAGGCGATGGTATTGGCCTTGTCGATTTCCCACTGTCCGCTTTGCAGGCTGACGATGGTCATCCCGGCGGCCGCCATCGCGTCCTTGAAGCCCTGCGTGCGCTGTTGCGCGTTGAAGGCTGTCGGAATCCCCTCGATGATCGCGACCTTGTCGCCCTTGGTCAGCTTGCCGGCCAGATAGTCGCCGACCAGCCGGGCGCCCTTCCTGTTGTCGGGGCCGACGAAGGGCAGATGGATACCCTTGCTCTTCAAAGTATCGGCATCAAGGCTGTTGTCGATGTTGATCACAAGGATTCCGGCATCGATGGCTTTCTTCACGACCGGGATCAACGCCTTCGAATCGGCGGGCGCCAGGACCAGGGCATCGACCTTGTTGACGATCATCTGTTCAACGAGCTGGATCTGCCCGGCGGTGTCCCCCTCGTTCTTGATGCCGTTGGCAATCAGGTCATACTCGCCCGACCGGGCCTTCTGATCCGCGACCGCGCCGTTCAGCAGGGTCTGGTGGAATTCGTTCGCAAGGGATTTGGTGACCAGGGCGATCTTCGGTTTGGCATCGGCGGCCTGGGCGCCCCCGACACCGATCAGGGCGACCGCGGCGGCCGCGAGAATAAGTCTCAGTGCTGCCTTCATGACTGTTCCTCCCGATTTGCGAATGACTGGACAGTTCCGCAGTTTTTCTATGGTTGTCCCGGAGACCTTCGAAAAAGACAGAATCTGGTCATCTCATCGACGGATCCGGGATCGGCATGAATAAGGATAGATACGTTTGCGCAAACGTTTTTATCACAATGAGCGCCATCTTCGGAAGCCCTTTGCAGCGATGATCGCCCGGGATGACGATGATCAATCTTGTATTACAACAATATATCTGACGACATAAGACCACTCCACAAGTGGAATATCTGGCGAATACCATTCCACCATGAAGAGTGCACGCTCCCGATCCGCCCGCAAAGGGCCTGGTGATCGATGAGTGACCCAACGGGCCCTTTAAGCCCCTTACGGCGTTTGAGCCCCGCGTCCGCGGAGCGGAAGCGCTCCTGGAAAGCGAAGGGTGTGGGGCGACGATGTCGCGACAAACCCGAAAAAGGGAGGGGACCCGCAGGAGAGCCCGGCCGCGTCTCAGGTCCGGTGGCCGGGACACAGACCGGGCATCACCCCTCGATCGCCGGTTCGATGGCCGCCAGAAGCGGAAGAATCCGAGGATCCCGGTCCAGGAACAGGGCCTTCAGATGGTCGGCGATCCGGCCGGCTCCCTGGCGGCGCCAGACCAGGGACAGGGGCGAGGCGGATCGCCCCACCGCGACGGCGCGGCTGACCAGCCGTCCCTGCCCGACCAGGGCCCGCACCATCGGGGCCGGCCGGAAGCCGACCGCCACCCCATTGAGGGGGCAGGCGATCTTGGCCCGCAGATCGGGCACCAGCAGCTCCTTCTGGCCCGACAGTTTCCAGGCCACCCGCTTGGACAGCCGGTGCGAGGTGTCCTGCATATTGACGGCCGGATACCGTCGCAACACCTCATTGCCGATCGGTCCCGGCTCAGATGCCAGGGGATGATCGGGCGCGCAGACGAAAACCCAGTTGATATAGCCAAGAGATTCCGTCTGGAAATCGTCATTGATGGAATGGAAACCCGGCGCGCCCAGGGCCATATGGCCGCCGTTGTGGATCAGTTCATCCCAGACGCCCATGTAGACAGCGCGACGAACCTCCAGCACGGCATGGGGAAACAGGCCGGCGATATGTCCGAGCAAGGAGGCGATAGCCTCGGAGTCGTAGAGCAGGTCATTCACCACCAGCGTGAAATGAGGCTCGATGCCCGCGCCGACCTGCCTCAGCTCCTCAGGCAGGACCTGCATCCATTCGAAGATCTGACGCGCCTTTTCGAGAAGCACCTCCCCCGAGGGGGTCAGGGTCACGGACCGGGTTGTCCGCTGGAACAACGGCGTTCCGACGCTGTCTTCCAGCGATTTGATCCGATAGCTGATGGCCGAGGTGGTCCGGTGCATCTGGTTGGCGGCAGCGGAAAAACTGCGCAGTTGTGCGACGGTGACAAAGGTGCGCAGCGCCTCGACGTCGAGTTTGGCTTTTTGCAGATCGGACACGGGCTTTTCCTCGCGTTACAGAGCGTGACCGGTTCGGCGGCCTCCCTGAACGCTTGTCCCTAAGCGCCCGGACAGGCAGGTCCACCTCACCACCGAAACGGGATGGCAATCGGACGGAGGGCGCGCACGCCACCTGCCCGATTGCCATCCGGGGCACGCCCAAATGGAACATTTCCCCAGCGACAACCAATCCCATCAGGCTAGAGGACGGATCAAAATCCGGCAAACCTTTCCCCTGCCGATGGTCGGGGCCTGTTGGTCAATACTCTGATCAACAGACGCTTAAGCCCCTGACGACGTTTTGAGCCCGCCGGATCGGAAACGCCGCATCGCCCCCCGGGATCTTGGAGCGATGTCGGCGCGTCAGGCCCTGAAGGCTCGGGGGTAACCGTCAGACACCTCCCCTCACCCCGGGGGCCTCTGCAAGACAGGATCGGACCATCGTGACGACCCCCACCAGGGTATCCCGCCCCGAGCTGGCGCCATGGGCGGCGACGCGGGCCGCGCGGGTCAGGCCGCGATCGGTCCGCCCCCGCCCCAGTTCCCTGACAAGGGCGATCAGATGGCTGGAAAACTCGCCGGCCAGCGCCATGCGCAGATAACCGGCGCCAGCCCGTGTCGTCAGATTGGACAGCAAGGGCTCAAGGGATTTCAAAGCCAGGGTCAGGGGGGACGCCGGCCCCTGAAAGGCCCTGGCGATGGCTAACGCCCCGACCAGAATATCGTCGCCGGCCGGTGTGGAACCCGCGCCTCGGCCGATCAGACGACGAAGACGGCATGCGGTCGGATGAAGCAGCGGCTCCATCACAACGGCCCTATCCGGGGCCGAGACCCCGTCCTTGGGCGCCAGCAGGCTGGCCAGAGGACTCCCCAGTCCGGTCGACAGGGAACAGGCCGACAGCCATCGGGCCATGGCCTCGATGTCCCGCAGAACCGCCTCCCCGTCCCATGCCCCCTCCCTGCCCGCCGCCATGGAGGCCGGTCCGGGCATCACCGTCCGGAACAGGCGGACGCCGTCCAGATCGAAGATGATCCGGAACGCCCCGTCGGTCTCGAACAGGGTCAGGATGTGGTCGAGATCGGCACGACGCATGACGATGTGCAGCGGCAGCAGCCCGTTACCCGGTCCACTGAGATAAAGCGGCAGATCGCAGCCGGGGACCATGACGGTGGCGCCCCGACGATGCCCGAAGCGGACCATTGCCCCCCCGGCGGAGAGCAGGGCATGGGCCGTGGCACTGACCGCCAGCGGCCGGAATGCCGTCCTGGACGCCCAGGAATCCGGCCTGCCGGAGACAAAAACAGAGGTGTTGGATGGGATCATTCTCCTTGGCTCCCATTGGAAACCCGGACGGGGAATGCCCCCGCCCGGGTTCGTCACCCCGGATCAGGCCGACCGGCTCCGTGCCGCGGCCAGGGCTTCCAGGGCCTGTTCAAAACAGGCCAGCGGCGGACGCACGGTCCCGGCGCCAACCTGGCCGATGCCGGGCTTGCGATGGGCGATGCCGGTGTTGATCACCGGAGTGATGCCGGTTTCCACCACCCGGCGGATATCGAGTCCGAGACAGGCCCCCTGGAAGTCCCAGGTCGGGATCTGGAACGAGGAATTCGTCTCGATATAGATTTCGCGCATTTCCTCGCTGATCTCGAGGGCGTCATTGAAGCCGCCCGCCCCCAGGAACCGGGTCACGCCCGGCGCCGCGATCATGGCCGCGCCGCCGATCCCCAAAGTTTCGGTGATCGCGCTGTCGCCGATGTCCGGATTGGCGTCATCCTGGCTGTAGCCCGTGAAGAACAGGCCCACCGGAGTGTTGACCGGCGCGGTGAACCAGCGGTCGCCAAGGCCGCTGACGCGGATACCGAAGTCCTTGCCGTTGCGGGTCATCGCCGTGACGATCGAACCTTCGCCAACCTTGGCGCCGGCATCCATGACGCATTTGCAATAGGCCATCGCGATATTCAGGAAGAACTGGTCGGTCCGCCCGAGGAAGGCCAGCACTTCGCGGCGCTTCGCGTCGTCGCCCCCACATCCGACGATCTCCGCCGCCAGCGCCCGGAGAAGCAGCGCCGACGCCGCGATATTGCGCTGGTGAAATTCATCGCCCATGGTCACGGCCTGGGCCATCATCGCAGTGAGGTCGAGACCGTCCTCGAGATGGGACAGCGCCTCGGACATCACCGGCCCCAGCACATCGCGCATCCAGGCCAGCCGGGTCTGCACCTCTCCCTCGAAGGCTCCGAAGCGCATCACCTTTCCGATGCCCTCGTTCAGGTTGCAGTAGGCGACATTGCCATGTTCGGCGTTCTTGACCACCAGAACCGGCATATGCGCCGAGGTGATCCCGCCCATGGGACCGACGGCCGAATTGTCATGGCAGGGCGCGAACCGGATCTTGCCGCCGGATGCCAGGGTTTCGGCCTCTTTTGCCGTACCCGCCCATCCTTCGAACAGGCAGGCGCCCAGCACGGCGCCCTTCATCGGGCCCGTCATGTCCTCCCAGGCGATCGGCGGACCGGCATGCAACAGCGACATTCCCTCGGCCAGGAACGGGATGCAGGATCCCGCCGGCTTGACGTCGACCAGTCTCGGACGGGCTTTGCGAAGCTCCGCGATCACCGCCTGATTGGCGTCATTCAAAGTGGCATAGGTCATTCTCTTCCCCTTTACTGCAACGATGCTGCCAGCTGGCGGAACTTGTCGGCCCCCTCGGCGACAGGCGTCCACTCAAGGTGGACAACCTTGGCGCCGGCGGCCTTCAGATCCTGGGCAAAGCCGGTCAATCCGATGTTGATGACGGCGGGCGCCTGGGCCAGAAGCCCGGCGGGCGTCACGCCTCCCGCTGCCTGGGCGGTCTGCCCCTTCACGGCACGGGCGGCCAGCAGCACCGCGGCGCGGACGCTGCCGGCGATTTCGATTCCCGCGGCCTCCAGCATCGCCGTCTGGCTGGCGCGATCCTGCGGGTCCTCATTGGTGCCGGTCACGGTCGCGATCACCACGACGGGCGCCGCCTCGCCACGGGTGGCCCGCAGATCCTGGACCGCCTTGACGACTTCGCCGGCGGGATCGGAATGCGATCCGAAGCCCAGCACCACGTCGAGAAGCAGAACGCCGATGGATGTGTCGGCCGCGAGGTCGCGGATCATTTCGCCGCGGGCGAACGGATCAATCATCGGATGCGGCCGGCCGCGCGTGTAGATGTCATCCCCGAGGTCGATAATCCGGTGGCCGGCGGCATCGAACATGCGCCCCTCCGTATGGGTGGCCTGATCGGTGAGGTCGAGCACCTCGCCCAGCAGGAACGAGGCTTCCGACGCCAGGGTGCCGCCCGTGTAAAGGCCGCAGATGGCCGTTCCGGAAACGTCCGGAAGCTGGGACGCCTGAACGTCGATGGCCGCCAGATCGACCGCGATCGACGCGGCCTCGTCCAGCGACCGGGCCAGATGGACGTTGCCGACGACCCGCCGGGTCGGCCGGTCGCCCAGGAACAGGGCCACCACGGGCTTGCCAAGCCCCTGAAGGATCGCCATGACCTTGTCCTTGACCGCCGCGGCCGGCTGCTTCGAGACAAAGGCGACGACCCGCGACCGGGGGTCGGCGGCGACCAGGGCCAGGGCCGGGGCGGCGCTGGCGCCGCCGATGGTCTCGGACAGGTCGCGGCCGCCCAGGCCCAGCGCATGGGTGATGCCGCCTCCCAGCCAGGCGATCTGCGATGTCAGCTCCTGGATGCCGGTCCCCGACGCGCCGACCACCGCGATCGGTCCCGCCGGAATGCGGTTGGCGAACGCCAGCGGCACGCGGTCGATGATCGCGGTGCCGCAATCCGGCCCCATCACCAGAAGCCCCCGCTCGCCCGCCAGCGTCTTCAGCGCGCGCTCGTCCTCAACCGGCACATTGTCGGAGAAGATCATCGCATGGCATCCGTCCTCCAGCGCCTGACGGGCCAGGGCGGGGGCGTATTGTCCGGCCACAGAGATCAGAACCATATTGGCGTCGGGCAGAAGCTGCCGTGCACGCCGCCAGCTCCTGGCGGTGGAATATCCGGCCTTGCGTTTGCCGACGGCCAGCTCCGCCAGGCGGGTCTTGATTTCGCCGGCAATGGTTTCGGCAATCGCCGGATCAGTGGTGTCGCTGTCGACGACGATGCACAGATCGTTGGGTGTCGCCTCGGCAAGGGCGTCATGCCACATGCCGGTTTCGCGATAGACGTCCTTGTTGGCCGGGGTGCCCATCATGACCGAGACACGATTCACCGTGGACAACCCCGACAGGTCGCGGGACAGGACCATCAAAGTCACCGAGTCCTGGAAATTGCCTTTCAGCAATAACGCGTGCAACATCATCAATTCTCCTGAGTAGATTTATTTGCCGGCGCGTCTTTGATGAAGAACATACCGATCATGCCGAACATCAGGATCGCGGCGGACAGGTAGAAATTGGCGGCCAGCGTGCCCGTGCTGTCCGCGATCAGTCCGGCGATCGTCGGGGCAAGGATCGAAGACGACATTCCGACAAAATTGAACAGACCAAAGGCCGTTCCATAGGATTCCTTCGGCGCGTTGTCGGCCACGATGGCGACCAGGACCGGGTCCAGGGCCAGCTTGCCGAAAAAGCCGTAGACGCAGATGGCGATGATCACCTGACTGACGTCGTGAACGAAGGCGATGCTGATCAGGCTGACGGCGGCCACCGGCACCAGGAACATGACCAGGGGCTTGCGTTTGCCGAGACGGTCGGAAATCCGGGCGAACAGGATGCCGCCGGGAATCGAGACCCAGGCCACGAGCGAGGCGATGTTGCCGATGTCGGTGGTGGGAATGTTGCGTTCGGTCTGGAGATAGTAGGGCAGCCAGGTCAGGATCACGAAGAACCCGAACAGCGAACAGAACACCATCAGATAGGTCAGCAGAAGATTGCGGTTCTTCAGCAGGGCCATGAAGGACGACCCGCTGCCCGCAGCCGCCGTTCCGGCCTTCGGCCGCGGCGCCTCCTTGACCAGCCACCAGATCAGAAGGCCCGTCAGGGTCGTGGGAATAGCCATGAAATAGAAAGGCGTGCGCCACCCCAAGCCCAGCTTGTAGGCCAGCCAGCTTGATGTCATCAGGCCCAGAGCGATGCCGAATCCCATCCCGGAATTGATCACCGCGCTTCCCAGCGACCGGTGCTCCGGCGGGATCTGCTCCGAACTGATGCCATATTGGGGACCGTAGTAGGTCCCCTGACCGGTTCCGGTCACGATCCGGGTGGCGAGAAGCTGCCCGAATGACCGGACCGAACCGGTGACCGCCGTGAAAACGCCGAACAGGACAAAGCCCGGAACCAGAACCTTCTTGCGCCCGATGCGGTCCCCCAGAACGCCGGCCGGCACCTGCATGATCGCATAGAGCAGGAAGAACAGGCTGCTGATCAGGCCGAGTTGTGTGCCATTCAGACCGAATTCATTCTGGATGTCCTTCATGACCGGATTGAGAATGGTCCGGTCGGCGTACATGAAGACCCATCCGAGCCAGAACAGGAATACGGTGATACACCACCCCGGTATTCCCACAACTCTCTGCTCGCTATTGATCGTCTTGCTATCGACTGACATGTCTTCCCCCATAGGAAAGTCACAAATGAGGATTTCTTAAATCCACGTCACCGGACCGCGGCGCCGGAGAGGCCTCCCCCTTTTGACGGGAACAGGGGTGGCCGGATGTGCGCCGGGCTGTTGCCCCGTTCGCCGGCCGGGCGGTCTTCGGAAAGGGGATCTCCGGCATCGTCGCGGATGATGTGGGTGCCGGTTTCACCGTTAAGGGCGGGCACGGCGGCATCGAGGCTGGTGATGATCACCCGCCGTCCGCCGGACTTGAGGAAACGGATCGCGGCCTCGACCTTGGGCCCCATGCTTCCCGGGGGGAAATGGCCCTCGGCCTGATAGGCGATGATTTCGGAAAGAGAGACGCGATCCAGGTCCCGCTGCTGCGGCGTCCCGAAATGAACCGCCACGCGCGGAACGGCGGTCAGGATCATCATGTCCCGGATGCCAAGGACATTTGCCATCATCCCGGCGGTCAGATCCTTGTCGATCACGGCGCTGACACCGTGGCGGCAACCGCTGTCATCTCGAACGACCGGAATGCCGCCACCACCACCGGCGATCACCACGGTCTTAGTGCACATCAGCGCCTCGACCAGTGAAATGTCGCAGATATGCCGGGGTTGCGGTGCTGCCACGACATAGCGCCAGCCGCGCCCGGAATCCTCGCGCACCTCAACCCCCAGGTCGGCGGCCAGGGCACGGGCCTCGCCCTCGTTGAAGACCGGACCGACCGGCTTGGTCGGATCGCGGAACCCGGGGTCGTCGGCGGCGACTTCGACCTGCGTCACCAGGCCGACGACATGGCGGGGATTTCCCCGTTCACGCAGAACATTCTCAAACGCCTGGGCCAGAACGTAGGCCATCGCCCCTTGCGTCTGCGCCACAAGAACGTCGAGCGGCTGAGGGGGCACGCGGTCCCGGGCGATGGCATTGGCCAGCAAAAGCTTGCCGACCTGAGGCCCGTTGCCATGAACGACGACGAGTTGGTTATCAAGCTCCAGCAGCGGCAGCATGGTGCGCGCCGTGGCGGCGCAGATGGCCTTCTGTTGCTCGGGTGTTCCGTCCCCATCGGCGGGATCGATGGCATTGCCGCCGATCGCGACAATCAGACGACGGGGAATGGGTAACGGCTCTCGCATGGTTATCAGCCTCACGAACTGAACGACAGTCATGAGTTAATATAACCAATGCCATAATCCCCATTATTTTAATGTTTTTGACAGTCTCCAACCTGTGCACCGCAACAAATCACATTCACAGGATGACTGGCAGGAACAGGATCCGCGCAGTACCGACGTTTTTGCGGGAATTGCTCGAAATAGCGCACCGACGGGAATGGAAAGACCATCCACATGATTTTTGAATCCGTTTTATTACTGACATACAGCGGTCAAAAAATTTAAAAATAATCGCCGCATTGTTGAGTCCGGATTCAACGATCGCACTGCCAGGCGGAACAGCCTGATCCACCGATCAGGGACCGCGCCGGCGACGAGGATTGCTCATCGCCGATGGGCCGGCCCATCCAAGAGCCCCGCGCGGATGGCGAGTGATGGCCCGATGGTTTTGGAAAAACCGGGTGCACCGGCTCCGGTCCACGGGGGGG
>WASQ01000095.1:0-8008 GCA_009712185.1 Telmatospirillum sp.
CCCCCCCCCCCCCCCCCCCCGCGCCCCCCCGGTGGGTGGGGGCGGGGCCCCAAAACCCCCGCCACCGCGCCGGCCCGGCGGGCGCGGCCCTCCATGATTGCCGCGTCCATCTCCTGCGTTCCGTCCGAGGTATAGACGGCGCCCCGCCCGGCATTGAACAGAGGATCGTCCTCCAGCGCCTTGACCGCCTCGGTCACGGCGTCGATTGCGGTTCCTCCGGCGGTCAGGACGGCGAGGCCGGCGGTCAGGGCGGCCGCCAGGCCGGCATGGGTGGCCTGCGCCTGGTCGGCGGGCATGCGGGAACGGTCCATGACGCCGGCACCGCCGTGAATGACGAGGACGGGAAGGATCGGATGGGTCATCGGAGTCACCGGATTTCCTTTGTATGGTGAAGGGAAGGTCAAAAGCCGGCCGGAGACCGCTGCCGGTCCAGCCAGGAGGAGAGCGCCGGGCGCCGGTGGCCCAGGAAACCGGTCATCGCCGGGGCCGCCAGCAGGGCGTTCAGAACCGCCTCGGCTGTGCTGTCGGCCGCAGCGCGCAAAAGTGGATCGATGTGATCGTCCACCAGGAGTTCGGCCGGAAGAATGGCCGGGCCGTCGGCGGGAATGCGCCGCGCGGTGGTGAAGGCGACGGAGATATCGCCGCTGCCGTGGCCCCAATAGGCGCCAAGCCCGGCCAGACCTGCCCCGGCGCGCTTTGCGAGGCGGCCAAGCTGGCGGCATTCAAGCGGCGCGTCGGTGGCGATCACGATGATGGCCGACCCGCTTTCCGGGCGGTCGTCGCCGTCGTCGGGATGGGGCCTCGCGCCGTCGGGAAGGCGGAGATCCCCGGCCCGCCCGAAATTCGCAAGGACGAGCGCCGCGACGGTGACCTCGCGTCCGCCAAGGCCGATCCGCCGGGAGGACGATCCCACGCCGCCCTTGAACCCGAAACAGCTCATGCCGTGGCCGGCGCCGACCGCGCCCTGCCGCACCGGCCCGCCGCCCCGGGGGCCCCCGGCCTCTTCAATGGCGGCCAGGACGTCGGCCGGGGTAACGGCCGGCTCCTGAATGTTGTTCAGGTAGCCGTCGTTGCATTCCAGGACCAGGGCGTTAACGGTCGGCTGGCCGCGCCCGATACCGGGATTGGCGGCGATGGCGCGGCGGATCAGCGTGTCGACGCAAGGGGCGACGGAGAAACTGTTGGTCAGCAGGACAGGGGTCTCGATGCTGCCCAGTTCCGCCACCTGGATCAGGCCGGCGCTTTTGCCGAATCCGTTGATGACCGCCACCGCCGCCGGGACCTTCTCCCGGTAGAGGTCGTCCCCATGAGGAAGAATGGCCGTGACGCCGGTCAGAATACCCCGTGCCGGGTCGTGCAGCGTGGCATGGCCGACCCGGACGCCGGCCACGTCGGTGAGCGAATTGCCCGGTCCGGGTGGCAGGGACCCGATGGCGAATTTATGATCGCGGGCGTCCGGCATCGGGTCACCTCCGGTCCAGTTTGGGATCAAGCGCGTCGCGCAGGCCGTCACCCAGCAGATTGAAGGCCAGCACGGTGACGAAGATGGCAAGCCCGGGGAACAGCGTGACATGGCTCGCCACGCCGATATAGCTGCGGCCGTCGGCCAGCATCGCCCCCCATTCCGGGCTTGGCGGCTGGGCGCCGAGCCCGATGAAACTGAGGGAGGCGGCGGTCAGGATGGAGGTGCCGACCCGAAGCGAGGCATAAACCACCACGCCCTGCAAGGTTCCGGGCAGGATGTGGCGGACCATCAGGACCAGATCCGACACCCCGATCGCCCGTGACGCCTCCACGTAAAGTGCGGTTTTCAGCGCCAGGGCCTGGCCGCGCACCAGACGCGCGAACACGGGGATGCTGAAGACCGCGACCGCATAGACCACGGTATCGATGCCGGGCCCCAGGATCGCGATCACGGCGATGGCCAGAAGAATGCCGGGAAAGGCCAGCAAAACATCGCAGCAGCGCATGATCAGGCTGTCGACAAGGCCGCCATGGTATCCGGCCGCCAGTCCCAGGAGAACCCCGGCGACACTGCCCAGCCCCACCGACAGCACGCCGACCGCAAGGGAAATGCGCGCGCCGAACAGGATCCGGCTCAGGATGTCGCGTCCGAAAGCGTCGGTTCCGGCCCAATGGGCCGCCGACGGCGGCGCCAGCACCTCGGCATAATCGGCGGCGGCGGGATCGCAGGGGGCGATCCAGGGCGCCAGGACGGCGGCCAGGATCAGCGTCAGCAACAGCGCGGCTGCGCCGACGGCGACCCGCCGGCGCAGAAACCGGCGGGAAAACTCGCGCAATGGACTCCGGACGACGGCGCTTTCGGCGGTCATCGGTAGCGGATCTCCGGATTGGCGGCGGCGTAGAGAATGTCGACGGCGAGGTTGATCAGAATGAACTCCAGCGAGAACAGCAGAATTTCGGCCTGCAGGACCGGATAATCGCGGTAGGACACCGAATCCACCAGCAGACGCCCCAGGCCGGGCCAGGAAAACACGATCTCGACGACGATCGACCCGCCCAGCAGGAACCCGAATTGCAGCCCGGCCATTGTGATCACCGGGATCAGCGCGTTCCTCAGGATATGGCGCCAGATCACTCCCCGTTCCATCACCCCCTTGGCGCGGGCCGTTCGGACATAGTCCTCGCGCGAGATGTCGAGGACGGCCGAGCGCGTGAAGCGGGCCATCACCGCCGCCACCCCGCGGCCGAGGGCGATCGAGGGCATGACGACGCTTCGCCAGCCGTCATACCCCCCGGTCGGCAGCCAGTGCAGACGTACCGAAAAGAGGTCGATCATCAAGAGGCCCAGCCAGAAGGCCGGGAAGGAGATACCGGAGACCGCGAGGATCATCCCCAGATGGTCCGGCCAGCGTCCCCGGCGTATTGCCGCCACGACCCCCAGCAGCAGGCCCGCGGCCGTCGACCAGGCCATGGCCGCCAGGGTCAGCACCACGGTCGGCCAGAACCGTTCGGCGATGACCTCCGCCACCGGGGTCCGGGTTTTGATGGACAGGCCGAGGTCGCCGGTCACGGCATGGGAGAGGAAGCGGACATACTGCTCCGCCAGCGGCCGGTCCAGACCCAGGTCGGCCCTGACGCCGGCGATGTCGGACGGCGTCGCGTCCGGCCCCGCCAGCAGGCGCGCCGGGTCGCCGGGCAACAGATGGACGAACAGGAAAACCAGCAGGGACACCGCCAGAAGGACCGGGATCACGGCGGCCAGCCGCCGTCCGAGATAGCTCAGCATGGCCGCTCCGGCGCCAATGCGCGGGCCTGGGCGACGTTACCGCCCGCATAGTCGCCAACCGGATGGGCGGCGACGAAATGGCCGGGGCCGACCTCGATCAGCGGCGGGACCACCGGCTCGGCGTCCGGGGCACGCATCGGACTGGCGATCTCCCGCCCGTCGTCGTCGGGGCCGGCCGGACTGTCCTCCCGACGGCGTCGGGCCGGGTCCGCCACCGGCACCGCCGCCAGCAGGCGGCGGGTGTAGGGATGGCGGGGATCGCCGAAAATGGAGACGCGCGGACCGATTTCGACGATCTGCCCCAGATACATGACCGCCACGCGATGGCTGACGCGTTCGACGACCGCCATATCATGCGAGATGAACAGATAGGCCAGGCCCTTGTCCCGTTGCAGCGCCATCAGCAGATTGACGATCTGCGCCTGGATCGACACATCGAGCGCGGCCACCGCCTCGTCCGCCACGATCAGCCGGGGCTCGCACGCCAGCGCCCGGGCGATGCAGAGGCGTTGCCGCTGACCGCCGGAAAATTCGAAGGGATAGCGTTTCGCATGATCGGGGCTGAGGCCGACCCGGGTCAGAAGTTCGGCGACGCGGTCCCCGGCGTCGCGGCCCCGGGCCAGTCCATGGGTCAGGAGGGGTTCCGCGATCGAAAAACCGACCGTCAATCTGGGGTCGAGCGAGGCGAACGGATCCTGAAACACATATTGGATCCGGCGCCGCAACTCGCGCCGGTCGGGCCCCGCCATCCGCGCAAGATCGCGCCCCTCGAAACGGACGGTTCCCCGAACGGGGCGCAGCATCTGCGCCAGGGCCCGTCCCGTCGTGGACTTTCCGCATCCGGATTCGCCGACCAGCGCCAGGGTTTCGCCCGGACGGATGGCGAAACTGACCTGCTCGACCGCGTGAATGCGCCCGGCCAGCCGGCCGAACACCCCCCGGCGCACATCGAAACGGGCGGTCAGCCGGTCGACCGACAAAAGCTCCGGATCCTGACCGCGCACCGTGTCCTGCGGGGCCGGATGCGGCGGCGGGGTGCCGTCGGCGGAGGGCAGGGCGAAAGGGGCCGGCAGTGGCTGGTCGCGAAGACTGCCCAACCGGGGAACCGCGGCGAGCAGGGCGCGCGTGTAGGGATGGGCCGGGCGGTCGAACAGGGCCCGGGTTTCCCCGTCCTCGACCTTCCGCCCCTGGCGCATCACCACCACCCGGTCGGCCATTTCCGCCACCACGCCCATGTCATGGGTGATGAACAGGACGGCCATCCCCATGTCCCGCTGCAAGAGGCGGATCAGCCGCAGGATCTCGGCCTGGATGGTGACATCCAGCGCGGTGGTCGGTTCGTCGGCGATCAGCAGGCTGGGACGGCAGGCCAGCGCCATGGCGATCATCACGCGCTGGCGCATTCCCCCCGACAATTGATGCGGATGACGCGACAAGATCCTGCCGGCGTCGGGAATGCGAACCTTGCGCAGCAGGGTCAGCGTCCCGTCCAGGGCGTCGCGACGCGTCAGCCCCTGGTGCAGGCGCAGCGATTCGGCGATCTGCTCTCCCACCGTGAAGACCGGATTAAGACTGGTCATCGGCTCCTGGAAGACCATGGCGATCTCGTCGCCGCGGATCGATCGCAGTCCGGCAGCGGTTCCCCGGGCCAGATCCTGGATCGTGCCGTCGCGCCGCCGGAAATGGATCTCGCCCCCGCCGATGCGTCCGCCGCCATAGTCGACAAGGCGGGTAATGGCTAAGGCCGTGACCGATTTCCCCGACCCCGATTCGCCCACCAGGGCCACCGTCTCGCCCGGTGCAACCGAGAAAGACAATCCGTCCACGGCGGTCACCGTCCCCTCCGTCGACGAAAAGGCGACCGACAGACCCCGGACGTCGAGCAGCGCCGGGGCCTTGCCGTCCGGTGGAGGGAGGGACGCCGTCATGTCAGCGGTTGCGCCGCGCGGTCTGTTCGATCAGACGGTCGAAGGCGGCGCGCATCGCGATGCCCGCGGGCCCGGGGACGCCGCCGCCGACCGGCTTGCCATCCAGGCTGACGATCGGCGCGATTTCCTTCGATGTGCTGCTGACCCAGACTTCGTCGGCGGCCCGCAGTTCCTGTTCCGTGACGTCGCGTTCCTCCACCGGCCAGCCGTTTTCCCGGGCCAGGCGCAGGATCACCTGCCGGGAAATACCGTTCAGGATCCGGTTGTCGGCCACGGGCGTCACGATGACGCCGCCGCTGACGATGAATACGTTGGAGGACGAGCATTCGCTGACCAGCCCGTCGCGGATCAGGATGCATTCCAGGGCACCGGCCTGATCGGCCAGGTCATGGGCCAGAATGGCCCCCGCCAGCGAGATCGACTTCACGTCGCACATCAGCCAGCGCCGGTCGGGCGCGGTGACGGCGGTGAATCCCTTGGCATAGTGCGCGGCCGTCTTGCGGGTGATGGGCGAGGCATAGGCCAGGACGCTGGGGTGGGCCGCCTTGGGCAGGCTGTGGTTGCGCGCCGCCTCGACACCGCGCGTGACCTGAATGTAAAGCGTCATGGCCTGGGCCCGGGTCGCGGCATGGCAGTCGCCCAGAAGACGATCGGCCATCGCGGTCAGGGCGGGCACATCCGGACCGCCGGTCAGCGATAACGCCGTCATGCTGCGCCGCAATCTCTCAAAATGCGCCTCGGCTTCGAAGGCGTGGCCGTCATAGGCGATCAGTACCTCGTAAACGCCATCGCCGAACAGATAGCCGCGGTCCAGCGGGGAGACCCGGACCTCTTCCAACGGAAGATAATCGCCATTCCAGTACGCCAGGGTCATCGGAGGGGGAGTCCTTTCGTTTGATATCGGGAGGCGGGAGCCATGGCCGGGATTTCGGTTGGCGGCGCCCCGGTGTTCCGGAAAGACTAGTTCGCCCTCCTGCCGGAGGGAAGCTCTTTGCAAAAGGGGGTGGCCTTCCGGAGCATGACATCATGCATAGGGAACAAGAGCCAATATTCAATCGACATCATTGCTCAATTTATCAATTTTTTCCTGTGAAAATTATGGTCCTCTATTTTGGAGGCAATCACTTTTCTATCACAATGTCTTTCATGTCTCCGCTGTCCGCACTTGACGCGGCCGCCGGTACAGGGCCCAATCTGCGGCAGATCCGAATGCTGGAGGAGTGGCGCGCCATGTGGATTTCCGGAACGCTTTCGCGACGCGGATGGAGGAGGGCGGCATCGGCCGCCGTTCTGGCGGTGCTGTCGGTTGCCGCGCCCGCCGCCGCACGCGGTCTGGTCGTGGGGGTGGACGACAATCTGACCCTGCTCGATCCCGCCGACGTCAATGACACGCTGTCCCAGTCTGCCGCCCGGCTGATCTATCAGGGTCTCTATGGATTCGACGCCGCGATGGGGCTGGTGCCGGTGCTGGCGGAACGCTACGAAGTCAATGCCGATGCCACGGTCTACACCTTCCATCTGCGTCCGGGCATCAAGTTCCACGACGGCACGGACTTCAACGCGGACGCCGTGCGGATCAATGTCGAGCGCCTGATGACGCCGGCGAACCATCTGAAGCGGCAAAGTATGTTGAGCGTGGTGGATCATGTGACGGTTGTCGATCCCCTGACGGTGGAAATTCATCTGCGGCAGCCTTTCGGCGCGCTGGTGAACACCATGGCGCATCCCGCGACCTTCATGATTTCGCCGGCGGCGATCACCCGGTACGGCCGCGAGATCGGCCGCCATCCGGTGGGAACCGGTCCCTTCCGGTTCAAAAACTGGGCCGGAGACACGCTGGAGACGGTGCGCAACGACGCCTATTGGAAGCCGGGACTGCCCCATGTCGACGGGGTCACGATCCGCTCCGTGCCGGAAAACGGCAGCCGCATCGCCATGCTTCAGGCCGGCGAAGCCCAGTTCATTTTTCCCCTGCCACCTGAACTGGTTCCGGTGGCCGGTGCCAATCCGTCGGTCGTCGTCGTGAAAACGCCATCGATCCTGACGCGGTTCGTGTCCCTCAATACCGCGAAGGCGCCGTTTTCCGATCCCCGGGTCCGGCAGGCCCTGAATTACGCGGTCGACAAGGCGGCCTATTGCAAGGTCGTCTACAGCGGCTACTGCACCCCGGCCGAGACGACCGTGCCGCCGCCGATCAAATATTCCGTGCCGCAGCCGGTTTGGCCCTACGATCCCGCCAAAGCCCGCGCCCTGCTGGCCGAGGCCGGCTATCCCCACGGCTTTGCGAGCGAGATCGTGGCGCGCAGCAACACAACCTTCATCCGCGCCATGCAGTTCCTTCAGCAGCAACTGTCCCAGGTCGGCGTGACGCTGACGGTGACGCCGCTGGAAGCCGGGGTCGAAGCCCAGCGGATCTGGGGGGCGGAAAAGCCGGAGGACAGCACGGTGATGATGAATTTCAACGGCTGGTCCTCCTCGACCGGGGATGCCGACTGGGCGTTGCGTCCCCTGTTCTCGAGCCAGAGCTTCCCGCCCAGGGCGTTCAACGCCGCCTATTATCATAATGATGCCGTCGATCAGGCGCTGGCGGCCGGTATCGGAACGGTCGATGAGGCGAAACGGTCGGACGCCTATCGGACGGCACAGGCGTTGATCTGGAAGGATGCTCCCTGGATTTTCCTCGGCGTGGATCAGATCCTGGCCGCCCGGCAGAAGACCCTGACCGGCGCCGTGGTGCTGCCGGACCGCAGTCTGGTGTTCGAGGAGGCGGCCTTTCAGCCGTGACCGACGGGCGGGGCCCGCCCCGGGGGCGGGGGGGGGGCGGGGGGGG
>WASQ01000095.1:8018-17024 GCA_009712185.1 Telmatospirillum sp.
GCGGCGGTCCCGCCCGTCGGTCACGGCGGCGGTCCGAGGGTGTGAAAAAATCGGTGGCACCGGCGTCCCTGCCGGACCCACTGAGGGATTTTTTCACATGCTCTCCCGGCCGGCGTGCCGGAAAAACCCGGTTCCCCGGGAGAGGAACCTGTCAGGGCAGCGCCAGGGCGTGACGGATCTCCGCCCTGACCTTCCGGAAGTCCTCCTGGAACCGGGCGTCATGCAGCAGCCGGTTCGCGATCACGGTGCCGGAAATCCATCCCGCCTCGACATCGCTCGGGTAATGCACGCCCGCCACGAGACGATTGTGCGCGAACTCGCGTCCGCGCGCGAAGATATCGGCCTTCCGTTCCGGCACCGCATTGGCCAGCAGGATCGACGTGACGGCGGCATAGGCCGAATGACCACTGGGATAGGACGGAGTCCGTCCGGTCGGCCGCGATCCATCGGCGGGCGTCACCAGCAACGGTGCCAGGGCCGGTTCGGTGACGAACGGTCTTGTCCGCTGAAAGACCATTTTGGCCGCGTCGGTGATCTCCTCGGTGTCCTTCGCGACCTGCCGGAACAGGGCCTTGGTTTCGGGCAGGGCCTGTTCCGTGAAGCCGTTGCCGAAGACGCCGGCAAAACGGAAAACCGAACGGGTGCTGTCCGCCCTGGCGGCCTCGGCCGATACATCGGTCCGGGTGGACTGGATGTCCAGCAGAGTCCGGAGTTCCGCTTTCTCGATGTCTCCGCCGGCGGCCGGCGGCAGGGCCAGAAGCGCTGTCAGATCGAGATCGGCCGGGGCAAGATATCCCGTCTCGGCACGGGTGCCGGCGTCCGGAAGGGCAAGCAGTGTCAGCACCAGGGACAGGATCGCCAAAAACCGGGCAATAACCGGGCGATGCCGCGCGGGGGCCATCCGCCCGCCGGGGGCGCTCTTCCTCGAAGATGCGACGGACGCATCCATCATGCTGGGTCTCCAATCAGATATGGTCCGGACGATGCGAGGCGTTTCCCGCCCCCTCACGTCTTTTTAAAATGCGAGCTGCGCCCTCACGTCCTTTTAAAATGCGAGCTGCGCCCTCACGTCCTTTTAAAATGCGAGCTGCGCTCGCATGGCCACCGCATCGAAGTCCGCGCCGGTATCGCGCTGCAACGAGGGCTTGGCGGTCGGGTTCGAGAACAGATTGCCGAAGCCGCCATGTAGATAGTTCAGGCGGAACATCAGATTGTTGTTCGGGTACCAGTTGACCCCAAGGGCATAGACGCGGGACGCTCCGCCGTCCACCGCGGCCGCGGTGTTCTGCCTGCCGGCGGAGAAATGGTCGGTCATGTCCATGGTGCTGATCCGGGCCGCCACTTCCCAGGCGCCGTATCCGCCGTTCGACAGCGACATCGGATGGTCGGGGTAGATCCGGCCATAGGCGCCGGATTCGCGATTGTATTTCCGCTGCTCGCCGGTCAGCGTCCAACTGGCCTGCAGATAGCCGCCGTTGAAGGCGGTTTCGGGAAGGCCCTTGCGATCGAAGGTCATGTAGAAATATTCGCCCTGGAAGAACAGGCTGTCATAGCCGCCCGCCAGTTCGACACCGTAGACGTCGGCCTTTTCCAGCGGATAGATCGCATTGCCCAGAGACAGGCCGTAGGCCGCCGTCGGATCGATGCTGATTTCGGGCTGGACGGCGAGGTTGATGCTGCGGTTCCCGGCCGACTTGAAGAGTTCCGCCAGATTTCCGCCGACATGGAGGCTGGCCTTATCATTCTGCACGATCTGATAGGTACCGCGCAGGGTGCCGCCGACCTGCTCGCCGGTGGTGTGGGAGGTTCCAGACTTGGGACCGGTCAGATATCCGCCGATCCAACCGCGGTCGTTGAACAGTTTGGCGCCCAGGGCGGAGCGGCTGTCGCCACCGGTCACGGCAATCGCCAGCGCCTGCGGGATGGGGTGTTCCATGAACATGTAGTCGGTGTTCGCGGTGGCCTGATCGATGGTGAAGGGGACCGACAGATAGCCGAGTTCGATAACCGCGTTGCGGATGCCCTTGTAGCTGATATAGGCCGACTTGACCCCCGATTTCGGAGCGCCGGAGTCGGTCAGTGCATCATCGAAGTTGCCGAAGTCATATTGCAGGTCATAGGCCCAGTCGGACATGAAAACGCCATTCAGGCCGATGCGCGCCCTTCTGGCATTCACGCCGTTTTGCAATCCCTGTACCGGTGTGGCGGCAGACCGGGGACGGTAGCTGTAGGCGCCGGCGTCGAAATTGAAGATCGATGACAGGCCGATCGCATTCTGACCGTCCGCGCTGACGAACATCGGCCGGTTGGTTTTTGACATGGTCAGCTTGGGGGCCGGTTGAACCGGCGCCGCCAGGGATTGGGCGGTCTGGGTGGGGGTCGATTGGGCCTGCGCCGGACCCGGCTGCGGCTGGGCGGCAGGGGACGTCTGGCCGGCGGCCGGATTGGCGGCGGCCACCGGCGCGCCTCCCTTGAGCTGCGCGGTAAGGGATTGGACCTGGCTCTCAAGCGCGCGCATCTGTTCCTGCTGTTGCTGCGCTCTCGCCTGTTGCTCCTGTTGCTGTTGCAGAAGGGCGCGGACCTGCTGTTGAAGCGCCTCGAACTGGGCGTCGCGATTCGAGGCGGCGAGTGCCGGATCAGTTAAAACAAAAGAAGCAATGGCGGCACCGACAAGCGGCCGAACACGCATCTGCATGTCGAAACTCCAGTCATGATGAAATCACGTGCGAAAACGATCCGGCAGTCGGCTGTCTGCGGATTTTCACGGATTTTTATTCAAAAATCCGTCATTTATTGATGATCGTTTTGTGAAATTAAGGAAAAATTCGGGATTTAAAAATAATTAGTAGTTTTATTTTGATAAGGCAAAATCATATTTGCAGTAGATATTTCTATCGGCAAGAAAGTATTACGGAATCATTGCAATCATGCGCCGGTGTGTCGCGCTGGTCGCGCGGTTTCCTTGATCCGAACGATGGGAGCTCATCTGTTCCGGGCAAAACCACAAGGATTTGCGCGGGCTTTACCGGGGATTGGGAGATGGCCTCCCGGGCCTGCCGGCCGGGTTGCGAGGGCCCGTCCCCGGTTCTGCGGGCGGACAGCGGGCGAAGCCCCGGGTTTCGGGGAAACCCGGCTTAAGGCCACATGAAGGCCGCTGATCGGCTGCGATCAGGGCCGCTGATGACGAGTTATCGGGGCGTCCGGCCGGCCCGGTTTCCGGTGTCGAGGGGGGAGGGGAGGCGGACGGTGCGGCCTCGGCCGGGGCGGAAGCCCCGGCATCGTGGCGTTGAAGGTCAATTGGAGTCCCGCTGCAACAACTGGGTGGTGAGGGCGTCGGCGCGGCCTGCCAGATCGACAATTTCGTCAATGCCGCGATGTCCCGCTTCGCGGGAAATGGCGGCCAGGATCGAGCGGATTTCAGCCAGCATGTCGGCGGGGGATTTGATGTCAGTTTGGTCGGTCATGGAAACGAATATGGAGGCGACAGGGGGCGAAGAGCAAGGCCAACCGTGATCTCCGCCTCCGGATTCGGTCAGCGTCCGCCCTGTTGACGATCGGTGGCGGATCCAGAAATCGGGGCAAGTCTTTGTGATTTCACTCTTTCCGGCGATCGCTTTTTCCCCGGCCCCGCCACCGCCGGGCCGGGGGTGCAAGGCTCCTGAGGACGGCGGTCCCGGTCAAAATCCTGCGGCGGGCTGATCCCGCTCAGGCACCGCACGCCCATCACATCCCCGCATCAGCGGCCCGGCCTCCGCCGCGACCGGATCCTGACCGGCTGCGGGCGTGTCCGTTCCGCAAGGCGAAAACCTGCCAGACCGGCGCCCATAACCGCGAGTGCGACCACCAGCGCCGGTGCCTGCGAAATGACGGCCAGAGCCGCAGTCAAGGCGGCGACGGGAAAAAAGAAGCGGATCGGCATCTGAACCTCCTGGCAGGAGTGTCGGGTGAGATGGTTGTCGCTCAACAGATAGCAAGGCCCGGTGCGTCCCTCCATCCCCATATGGGGACCATCGGAGTAGATATTATAGATAGAAAAAACATAAGCACTTTTTCATCGAAGCGGTATTAATCTTGTGATCGGGTGCGACAATCGGGGGTGGGGGAGCCGCGATGAAACCGTTCCTGGGAATCCTCCTTTTGTTTCAGACGGTGTGGATGGCGCCGGCCGAGGCGCGGACGCTCAAGATCTATACAATCGATGCCCCGCCCCTCACCCTTGACCAGCCGGAGCGCCACGGGCTCGTCGGGGACATTCTTCTGGAAGCAGTCCGCAGGGCGGGGTTCCAGCCGGAGCTTCTGGTTCTTCCCTGGCGCCGGGCTCAGGCCGAGGTCAGTACGGGTGAGGATCTGGTGATCATTCCGCTATCGCGGACCGCGGAGCGCGAAAACGCCTTCAATTGGATCGCTCCCGTTTTCGATCTTGAACGGACGTTCGCCACTCTGGGGCCGCCGATCGACAGCGTCGATCAGGCCAAGCGAGAGCATAAAATCGTTCTGGTCGGGATGGGCAGCGCTCAGGAAACCTATCTGGCGGAGGCGGGATTCGACCGCAGTCAGACGATCGTCCAGAAAATCGGCAACAGCGAAATCGAGATGCTGAAATCGGGCCAGGCCGACGCCTGGTTCAACAGCACCGCGGAGACGCTCTGGAAATGGAGACGTGCCGGCGAGACCGCGAAACTGACCTTCGGGAAGCCGGTCACCAGGGACACCATCTATGTGGCCTGTTCCAAACGGTGTTCCAAGGACATCTCCGGTCCGCTGGCCAGGGAGATCGAAGCCATGACGCGGGACGGGATCACCCGGCGGATCATCGACAGTTATCTCGTCCGCTGAGCGGGCGAGGTCGCGTCCGGCGGGGAACTTCAAGGCGCAACAGCAAGGGGCGACATGGCGACGACGGATCCGCGACAGCAGGCGGTGGCGACGGGGCCGGGGGTGGGGGGGCGGGGGGCGTCCAGGCTGACGGCTCTTTATGCCGGTGTGGCGGCGGTCATTGTCCTGATTGTCGTGACCGCGGCGGTTGCGCTTTTCCATCTGCGTCAGTTGGCCGAACAGCGGGCGATCGAACAGACGCGCGATCTGGCATCGTCAATGGAACAGACGGTCGAAGGGCTGATCGTCGCCATCGACATCGCCCTGCAATCCTCAGCCGACGAAATCGTGCGACAGATGGACGACAATACCCTGGATCCCGCCTCGGTGACCCGTTACCTGATCCGCCAGCAACGGCGGTTGCCGCAGGTCGACCATTTCTGGGTTCTCGACAAAAGCGGTCATCTCGTGTTCGGCGACGGGATGCCTCAGGAGCCGCAGGATCTTTCCGACCGGGAATATTACCGGCGTCTGCGCGATGATCCGGCCGCAGAACTGATCATGACAGCCCCGGTCGTCGGCCGGGTCCACAGGAAGTGGTTTCTTCCGCTGGCCCGGCGGATCACCCGGGCTGACGGGAGTTTTGGCGGTGTCGTGTTCGCGGCTCTTTACGTCGACCAATTGGATGAAGTTCTGGCACAACTGGACATGGCGGTGGGGGGCGTCATCTCGTTGCGGGATCCGGACCTGGGCCTGATCGTCCGGCGACAGGCCTTCCGTCCGGACCGGACGCCGATTGGCGATCGCACGCTGGCGGAGCCGTTCCGCCAGGCATTGGCGGTCAACCCTCGCTCGGGCAGCTATGTCAGTGGGCGGACGTCGATTGATGGCGTCAGCCGGACCCAGTCCTACCGGCGAAGTGCGAAATACGGCTTCGTGGTCAATGTCGGCATCTCCCGCGAGATGGTGTTGGCGGACTGGCGGCGACAGGTCGTCGTCGTTGCGGGGTTCGCGGCCGCCGGCATCGCCGCTTTGCTGGGGTGCTCCTGGCAGGTCACGCGGCTCTGGCGGCGCCAGGATCAGAACCTGGAAGCCCTCCACGACAGCCGTGAATCCCTGCGGGCGGCTCAGAAGATCGCCAATCTGGGGCATTTCACCTTTGACCTGGCGACCGGCCGATGGACGAGTTCGGACATACTGGACGGGATCCTCGGGATCGACGCCGGTTATCCCCGCGACAGGCTGCACTGGCATGAGTTGATCGCTCTGCCGTCCCGCGAGGAAATGGCGGAACATCTTGCGGCCTGCCTGCGCGATCGCCGGCCTATCGACCGGGAATACAGGATCGTCCGGCCCTGCGACGGGCGCGAGCGATGGGTGCGCGAAATCGCGGAGGTTCACGACGCGCCGGGCGGGGGCGGGGCCTTGCTGGTGGGAACCGTCCAGGACATCACACAGCACAAGGAGGCCGAACAGAGGATCAACAACCTGGCCTTTTTCGATCAGTTGACCGGAGTTCCAAACCGGACGCTGCTGGTTGACCGGTTGCGTCAGGCGGTGTCGTCGAGTGGCCGGACCGCTCTGTTCGGGGCGCTTTTGTTCATCGATCTCGATAATTTCAAAACCCTGAACGATACCCTTGGACATGACATGGGCGACCTGTTGCTGAAGCTGGTCGCTCAACGGTTGCAGGATTGTATCCGGGCGGACGACACGGTTGCCCGCCTTGGCGGCGACGAGTTCATCCTGATGGTGAGTGGTCTCTCGCGGGTCGAATCGGAGGCCGGGGAGGCGGTGGAGGCCATCGGCCGTAAGGTCCTCGCCGTTTTGAACGAGCCCTATCAACTGGTGGATATCAGTTATCGCTGCACGCCAAGCATCGGCGTGGCCCTGTTCCGTGGTCAGGATGTCACCGTCGATGAATTGCTGAAGCAGGCTGATCTTGCCATGTACAAGGCGAAAGCCGCGGGGCGGAACGCCATCCGCTTTTTCGACAGCGCCATGGAAACCGCCGTGCTGGAGCGTGCCGCCTTGGAAAGCGACCTGCGGGAGGCCCTTCAGGGGCACCAGTTCCAGCTCTACTATCAGGCGCAGATGGCCGGCGACCGGCTGACCGGGGCGGAGGCCTTGCTCCGCTGGATCAATCCGCGTCGAGGGATGGTGCCTCCCACTGAATTCATTCCGCTTGCCGAGGAAACCGGACTGATTCTGCCGATCGGACAGTGGGTCCTGGAAAATGCCTGCCGGCAGCTTGCGGCCTGGGCGGTCCTGCCGGAACTGTCGGGGCTGACATTGTCGGTCAATGTCAGTGCAAGACAGTTCCATCAGGCCGATTTCGTTCAGCAGGTGCTGTCGGTGATCGAGCGGACCGGCGCTCCGCCCGAACGGCTGAAGCTGGAACTCACGGAAAGTCTTCTCGTGGAAAATGTACAGGCGATCGTGGAGAAGATGTGCTCTCTCAAGGCCCGGCAGGTCGGATTTTCGCTCGATGATTTCGGGACCGGCTACTCGTCTCTCGCCTATCTGAAGCGGCTGCCGCTCGACCAGCTTAAAATCGACCGTTCCTTTGTCCGGGATGTTCTTTGCGATCCCAACGATGCGGTCATCGCCCGCAGCATTGTGGCGTTAGGCCGCAGTCTAGGGCTGGGCGTCATCGCCGAAGGGGTGGAGACTGAGGAGCAGAGGGCCTTCCTTGCCGCCGCCGGATGCCATACCTACCAGGGATTTCTGTTCAGCCGGCCGGTGCCGGTGGATGAGTTCGAACATCTGACGGCCTGGTGTGCCGATCAGACGCGGGAGGGACGGCCGCTGTCCGGAGAGCCCTTCATTTCGACTTCGGCGGAGTAAGGACCGCGCGCCGCGCCTCGGCGTCACAGGGGCCTCCGATACCGCCCTTCATCAGGCGCCAGTGGCCGCCCTGGCATTCATAGTCCCGGCCATCGAAGCATTGGGCGGCTCCGCTGGAATAGACCAGCTTCCGTCCATCGTTCCTGTCGGTCCAGATGCAAAGCCGCGACAACGCGTCCGGCGTGATGGTGATCGTCGCGTCCCCCTTGCCGACCAGACCCAGCATCTGGGGCAGCGGGCCGGTCTGGGCAATGGCCGGCAGTCCGGGGATCCCGAGCGACAGGACGGTTGCCGTCAGAAAAAAATGCTTCAGGGTCATGGAGGCTCCGGAATGTTTCCTGGGTCGGAGAGGGACGGTGTCCGGCCCCGGGCGGGCCGGCCGATGGATTGAAAAGTCGGTCATTCCCCGGCCGGATCGCGATGATATCCTGACGCACCAGATCGCGATGCGGAATTTCCGTGTCGCCCGGGGGGCCGGCGGGGTGACAGACGTCCGTGCCGGCCGGTCTCCGCGACAGGAAAGGGAGGTTCGCTTTGTCCGACAGTTTTCATTGCTATGAGCCCCGGCATGGCCATGGTCTTCCCCACGACCCGTTCAACGCGATCGTCGGACCCCGGCCCATCGGCTGGATCTCGTCGCGCAGCGCAGGGGGGATTCCCAATCTCGCGCCTTACAGTTTCTTCAATGCCTTCAACTATCATCCGCCCATCATCGGATTTTCCAGTGTTGGCCACAAGGACAGTCTCCGCAACATCGAGGAAACCGGAGAGTTCGCGTGGAACCTTGTGACGCGTCCGCTGGCAGAGGCGATGAACAGAAGTTGCGCTGCGGTTCCGCCCGACGTCGATGAATTCCATCTATCCGGCCTGACTCCGGCTGCGTCGCGTCTGATTGCGGTCCCCCGGGTGGCGGAGAGTCCCGTCAGCTTCGAATGCCGGCGGACGCAAATTCTGCGACTTCAAGGCGCGGACGGGACCGCGGTCGACAGTTGGCTGGTGCTGGGGGAGGTGGTGATGGTGCATATCGCGAAATCGCTGCTGCGGGATGGCGTTTATGACACGGCCTCGGCGGGGCATGTTTTGCGTGGTGGCGGGCCGTCGGATTACTTCTCGATCGGACCCGATCAGTTATTCCGGATGGATCGTCCGGCCTGAGGGACGCCGGAGAGGGCGGACAATGCGCGGGCGCATGCACCGGGTGGATCCGCCCTGTCAACCAGGATCGCGCTTCCCCCACCCGGATTTATTTTCAGGAAATCTGAAAAAAGGGTTCGACAGCCGGTGCCGATGGGCGTAGAAACCGGCCTCCCGCAACGAGGCGCCGCTTCGAAAACGGGGCGGGAG
>WASQ01000022.1 GCA_009712185.1 Telmatospirillum sp.
TCCTTCCGGATGGAACTGTTTTAGCTGATTTTCAAGACACGAGGCGCCGGGCGGGCGCCTCCGCGCCCTTGGCTTCCTCCGCTGGCGCTCCGGGGCGCTCAACGCGCAAACGCGTCGTCGCCGTGCCGGTGCCGGCGGGTGGTCGCGCGGTGGCGCCGGAGGGTGGGTTTTTTTGGGGGGGCCTCAGGCGCCGGGCGGGCGCCTGCGCGCCCTTGGCTTCCTCCGCTGGCGCTCCGGGGCGCTGGAGAATGAAATTTTGTCCGCTACCCGACAGACACTGAGTCAGAAATATCTCAGAATAGCGGCGCGACTGTTGGTTGATGGAAAATACCGTCACTGTGACGAAAGACATGATGTCTGTCTTCAGTCCCCGAATGCGCGCGGACTGAATATAGTGCAGTGCGTTCGTATCTTATTTTGAATCATTTTCATGATGGGGGAAACCCGACTTCGTTTTCATGAAATTGGCGCTATAATAACCATGAAAATTTAGTGGGTTTCATCTGCAGGCGCGCGGATCCGATGACGGGGCCGCGCATCCCCGGATCGTCCGGGGACTTGGTCCGGCTCCGCCGGAGGGGAGGAGACACCATGGTGAGTTCTCTGGCCTGGCTCGGAGCACTCCTTCTTCTGGCCGGCGAGATCGCCGCGCTGGTCCTGATGCGCAATGTCCTGCGCGCCCTCGTCGTCTCGTCGATCGCGGAAATGGGCTATGTCCTTCTGGGGCTGGGCCTGGGGTCGGCCGCGTCGGAGACCGGGGCCATCCTGCATCTCGGCTACCAGCTTGTGATGCGCGGCCTTTTGTTTCTGGCCCTGCTGCCGCTGATGCGGGCCGCGGGATCTTCCCGGCTGGACCGCATGGCCGGCATCGGACATTCCAATCCGATGGCGTCGCTGCTGTTCGGCTTCGCCATGTTCTCGGTGATGGGCCTGTCGCCCTTCAAGGGATCGTTCAGCAAGTTCCTGGTGCTTTACGGGGCGGTCGAGCAGGGCGCCTGGGGCCTTGCCGCCTTCGGAACCGTGGCGTCCGTGGTGTCGCTTTATGTTTATGTCACCCTGATCGGGCGGATCTGTTTCGAGCGGCGTCCGGCGCCGGGCGCATCCTCGCCGGTCGGCCCCCTGGCCGGCACGGGACTGGCGCTTCTGACCGGCGCCACCGTGCTTCTCAGCCTCGATCCGCAGCCGGCGCTGCGCTTTGCTCTGTCGCGCGCCGGATCGCCGGGCGGGGCGGGGCTGCCGGATTATGAAAGTCCCTGGTCGACGCTGGTTCTGGTGCCCTATCTGGGGGGATTCGTCCTCTACGGGCTGGGCCGGATCTCCGGCCGGTTGCGCGACGGGGCGGCCCTGGTCCTGGCTGCCGTAACGCTGGCCCTTTCGATCCGGGCGCCGGGCCTTGACCCCCTGTCCTGGCTGTTCGCCACGCTGTTCGCACTGATCGCCTTCGCCGTCACCCTCTATTCCCTGGCCTATGTCCGGGCCCACGAGACGGCCAACCGCTATTACTTTTTCCTTTTTCTGGCGGTCGGGTCGCTGCTGGGGCTGGCGACCGAACGACAGTTCGGGAATTTCTACGTGTTCTGGGAACTGATGACCTGGACGACCTATCTCCTGGTCATCCATGAGCAGACCGATGAGGCGTTGCGGGCGGGGCGCAAATATTTCCTGATGTGCGCGGCCGGCGCCTATGTGATGCATTTCGGCATTCTTCTGCTGCATGCCGAGATCGGCAGCTTCGACATGGCGGTGGTGGCGGACCATGTGGCCGGACTGTCCCCCGGCGTCGCAACCGCCATCGTCGCGCTGTTCATGGTGGGCTTCGGCGTCAAGGCGGCACTGGTCCCCTTGCATTCCTGGCTGCCGGACGCGCATCCGGTGGCGCCTTCATCGATCTCGGCGCCGATGTCGGGCATCGTCACCAAGGCCGGGATCTTCGGCCTGATCAAGGTTCTGTTCGTGCTGTTCGGCGGCGCCCTGCTCACCCGCGTCTCGCCGCTGGGCGGCCTGTCCTCCTTCGGCTGGGTGCTGTCCGTGCTGGGCGCGCTGACCCTGCTCACCGGCGAGATCCAGGCGCTGCGCGAACGGACGCTGAAACGCATGCTGGCCTGGTCGACCCTGGCGCAGGTCGGTGAGATCGCCACCGTTCTCGGCGTGTCGAGCTATCTGGCGATTGCCGGCGCGGGCTTCCACGTCCTCAATCACGCGGTGATGAAAAGCCTGCTGTTCCTGGCGGCCGGCTCCTTCATTTTCCGCCTCGGCCGCAAGACCATCGACGATCTGAAGGGGGCCGGGCGCGCCATGCCGGTGACGGGCCTGTTCTTCGCCGTCGGCGCGCTGGGCGTGATGGGGCTGCCCCCGTTCTCCGGCTTTTTCAGTAAATTCCTGATGATCTATGCCTGCGTCGAGGCCGGACAGTGGCCGTTGGCGGCGGTGATCCTGGGCGGCAGCGTGATCGGCGCCGCCTATTACGGCCGGGTTCTCCGCACCCTGTTCTTCGAGCCCTGGCAAGGCCCCGCCGTCGCCGAGGCGCCGGTTTCCATGCTGCTGGCCACCGGTCTTCTGGCGGCCCTCGTGATGGCGGCGGGGCTGGCGCCCTCGCTCGGCATCGATCTGGTGCGCCCGATGGCCGATCTGGCGGCCTCGCGGGGCGGACCGGTCGCGGTGGCGATCCCGTCCTTGGCCATGGTCTGGCCGGTTCCCGCCCTGGTGGCCGCGCTGGGTGCCGGGGCGGTCTTCCTGCTGGGCCGCGACCGTCCTGTTCCGGCTGGTCTGATGGCGGTCCTGGTGGCGGTCCTGGCCCTGATGGCGGCCGCGATCTCCGGCGGCGACGGCCTGTCCTACTGGTTCCCGGTGCTGATCGCCGGCATGGGGGCGGTCAATCTGCTGCATTCCATCGGCTATCTGAGCCGGGGACATGCGCACCGCCGGTACTACACGCTGTTCCTGCTGATGATCGCCGGCCTGATGGGCATGGCCGGCAGTTCCAACCTGTTCAGCCTGTTTGCCTTCTGGGAGATCATGAGCAGTTGGACGCTGTTCTTCCTCATCATCCATGAGGAGACGCCCGAGGCCCTGCGGGAAGGGTTCAAATATTTCCTGTTCAATATCGTGGGCGGGTCCGTGCTGTTCCTGGGGGTGGTCCTGCTGGGGGTGCGGGCCGGCGGCTTCGACCTGGCCCTGCTTCGCGAGACGATGCCCGCCCTGCCGCCCGCGCTGCTGGCCGCGCCGGTCGCCCTGATGCTGACGGGGTTCGTCCTGAAATCCGCCCAGTTGCCGGTCCGCATCGATTATCAGATGCATCCGGCGGCGGCACCCACCCCGGTCAGCGGCTATATCTCGTCGGTTCTGCTGAAAAGCGGGCCGTTCGGCGTGCTGACCCTGTTGTCCCTGCTGGGGGGCGGGGCGGTCATGGCGCGTCTCGCCGCCGGCGGGCCGGGAGGGCTGCCGTTCGGGATCCTGACCGGCGTCGCGGCCGTCACCATCCTCTATGCCGGCGCCCAGGCGATGATCCAGCGCGGCATCAAGCTGGTGCTGATCTATGCCACCGTCTGCCAGCTTGGCTACATTCTGCTGGGACTGTCGCTGGGGTCGGCGATCGGCGTCGCGGGCGGCATGATGCATCTCGTCAACCATATGCTGCTGAAGGACGGCCTGTTCCTGGCCGCCGGCTGCATCCTGGCCCAGGTCCATGTGGTGGATCTGGACGATCTTGGCGGACTTGGCCGGCGCATGCCCTGGACCATGGGGATGTTCCTGTTTTCCGGCCTCGCCATCGCGGGACTGCCGCCGCTGAACGGCTTCGCCTCGAAATGGCTGATTTTCGTCGGCTGTCTTGAGGCCGGCCATCTCCTTCCGGCGCTGGCCGCGCTGTTCGGCAGCCTGTTCACCCTGGCCGCGATCCTGAGGTTCGCCCATGTCGCCTTCATGGGCCCCGACGGACCCCGGGCGGCCGACGTGCGCGAAGCGCCGCTTTGCATGCTGGGCGCCATGGGGATCCTGGTCGGAGCCTCCATTCTCATCGGTCTGATGCCGGGTATCCTGCTGGTGCCGATCGCGCATGTGGAGGCGTCCCTCGGGCTGGAGGCGGTCGCCGCCACCTGGACCGGGCCGCTGCCCGGGCCCGGTGGCTGGTCGAACGGCCTGATCACCGTCCTTCTCGCGCTGCCGGTCCTCGGCGCCTGGGGCTATGCCCGGGCCGGCCGCCGGCCCGTCCGCATCAGCCGGCTGCATGTTTGCGGCAACACCGCCGACGCGGGAGAGGGCCGGATCGGCACCGACGGACTGTACGACGCCCCGGCCGGCCTGCTGCGCCGTCTGCTGGGAAACCCGGCCGCCAAAGGGAGGCCCGATCATGCCTGAGTTCCTGTCCCCCGTCCTCGCGGTCGCGGTGTTTCCCGGCGGGCTGTTCGCCCTGGCGCTCGGCCTGCTGCTGAAGGGGATCGACCGCCGCGTCGCCGCCCGCCTTCAGCGCCGGGTGGGGCCGCCGCTGCTCCAGCCCCTGTTCGATCTGATCAAGCTTGCGCGCAAAGAGACCCTGGTGCCGGAAACGGCCGTGACGCCGGTCTTCCGGGGGGCGCCGGTCGCCGGGCTGGCGGCGATGGTCCTGGCGGCGGCGATGATCCCCATCGCGGGCGTGTACCGGCCCGATCCGGCGCTGGGCGACCTTCTGGTGCTGTTCTATCTGCTGGCGGTGCCGGCGGTGGCGCTGATGCTGGCCGGGTCGGCCTCGGGCTCGCCCTTCGGCGCGATCGGATTCTCGCGCGAGATGGTGATGATGATCGCCTATGAGGCGCCGGTTCTGCTGGCCCTGCTGGCGGTGGCGGTTCGCGGCGGCGCCGCGGAGGGACGGCCGGGCTGCCTGTCGCTGTCGGCCATCGTCGACTATCAGATGCGCAACGGCCCGCTTCTCCTCGATCCGGTCCTGTGGCCGGCGCTGGCCGCCTTCCTTTGTTTCCTGCCGGCCAATCTCGGTGTGCTGCCCTTCGACATCCCGGAGGCGGAAACCGAAATCCTCGAAGGGCCGCTGCTGGAATATTCCGGCCCCGGTCTCGGCCTGTTCAAGATGATGGCGGCAGTCAAGGCGGTCGTGGTGCTGGGCCTCGCCATCACCCTGTTTTTGCCCAACGGCCCGGCGGGCGCGGCGGGGCTGGCCCTGTTCATCGTGAAATGCGCCCTTTTCATGATCGCCGGCGTCACCGTCACCCGGACCGCCATGGGCCGGATGCGCATCGATCAGGCGTTCCGTTTCCTTCTGCGCTGGCCCCTGGCGTTCGGCGTCATCGGCTTCGCCGCCGTTCTCGTGAGGTGGTGAGATGACCCTCTCTCTCGGCCCCCTGCTGTCGCGCCTGTCGGCCCGCTCGCCCTGGCTCTACCGGATCAATGCCGGATCCTGCAATGGCTGCGACGTCGAGCTGGCGACCACGGCCATCATTCCCCGCTATGACGTGGAACGGCTGGGCTGCCAGTATTGCGGCAGCCCGAAGCATGCCGACATCGTGCTGATCACCGGTCCGCTGACCGTGCGGGTGAAGGACAAGGTGCTTCGCCTTTACGAGGAAATCCCCGACCCCAAGGTCACGGTGGCGGTCGGGGTCTGTCCGATTTCGGGCGGCATCTTCCGCGACAGCTACGCCGTCGCCGGTCCTCTCGACACCGTCATTCCGGTCGACGTCAATGTGCCCGGGTGCCCGCCCCGTCCGCAGGCGATCATCGAAGGCATCGCCAAGGCCATCGCGCTTTGGCGGTCCAGGCTTTAGGGAGGCCGGTCATGTGGTATCTGCCGGTCCTGATCCGCAATCTGCTGAAAGGTCCCGCCACCGAGGCCTTTCCCTTCGCCGAGGCCTGGACGCCGCCCCGCATGCGCGGCCGCATCGCTTTCGATCCCGGCTCCTGCGCGCTCTGCCGGGTCTGCGCCCGCATCTGTCCGGCCGGCGCCATCCAGTTCGAGAAGCGGCCCGACGGTCTGGAATTCAATCTCTGGCACAATAGCTGCGTGTTCTGCGGCCTTTGCACGATCTACTGCGAGTCCGAGGGATTGCATGCGATCCCGGACTGGCATCTGTCGCACTATCAGGACGAGAAATTCGATCTGGTGGAACGGGCGGTGGTCCGGTTCGAAAAATGCAGCGGGTGCGGCAAGCAGAAGATGCCGGCGCCCTTGCCATTGATGAGGAAACTCTACCCCGGCGTCGACGCTAAGGAGATGGAGCGCCTGCGCGCCCTGTGTCCGCAATGCCGGAAAGCCGGGGAACAGAAGGGAGAGACCCCATGAAGGATATCGCCGCCGCCGCCGGGTCCCTGGTGGCCGGACTGGCCGCCGGTCGCGCCACGCTCGTCTGGCGGACCGATGGCAAGGGAGTCGCCACCGGCTGGTGCGTTCTGACCGATCCGGCGGACCTTGCCCCGCTGGCCGAAGGTCTGGCCGCGCTTCCGGCCCGCCTGTCCGCGATCACCGCGTTTGGCGCCGACAAGGCGAAGAAGACCCCGGGATTCCGGGTTGCCTATCATTTCGATCTGGACGGCGACACCCTGACCGTCACGGTTCCGGTCCCGGAGGGCGGGTCGGTGGCCAGTCTCACCCCGTGGTTCGCCAACGCCGACTGGCCCGAGCGGGAAATGGCGGAGCTTTACGCGATCGCGATCGACGGCCATCCCGACCCCCGGCGCCTGTTCGTCGACGAGCAACTGGGGGCGGCCGTGTTCGACCAGTACATCCCCTTCTCGGCGATGGTCAATGCCGCGACCACCAAGGGTCTGTGGGAACAGGTGATCGCGCGGGGCAAGGAAAGGGCCAAGGAATGAGCAGCTATCGGATTCCCGTCGGACCCCTGCATGTCGCCCTGGAAGAGCCGATGTATTTCAAGGTGGACGTGTCGGGCGAGACCGTGACCGCCGTCGAGATCGTCGCCGGCCATGCCCACCGCGGCATCGAATATCTGGTCGCCAAGCGCAATATTCATCAGAATCTGGTGCTGACCGAACGGGTCTGCTCGCTCTGTTCGAACAGTCATCCCTTCACCTATTGCATGGCGCTGGAACAGATCGCCGGCATCGTTCTGCCCGAACGGGCGGAGTATCTGCGGGTCATCGCCGACGAGATCAAGCGGATCGCCTCGAACCTGTTCAATGTGGCCATCACCGCCCATCTGGTCGGGTTCGATACCCTGTTCATGCAGGTGATGGAACTGCGCGAAATCATGCAGGACACCAAGGAGAGCATCTTTGGCAACCGTATGGATCTGGGCGCCAACCGGATCGGCGGCGTGCGCTATGACCTGGACGCCGACGGCCGGGATTATCTGGCGGCGCAGCTCCGCCATGTCGCGCGCGAGCTTCTGGAGATCCGGAAAATCTATGAGGGCGATGCCTCCTTCCTGCGGCGGACCCGGGGCGTCGGCGTCCTGCCGGCCGCCGACGCGGCGCGCCTGGGACTGGTGGGGCCGGTGGCCCGCGCCAGCGGAATCGCCGCCGACGTCCGGATCAAGGCGCCCTACGCCGCCTATGACCGGCTGGCCGTCGAGATGCAGACCGGCGAGGACGGCGACGTCTGGTCGCGCACCCTGGTCCGCCTGCGCGAGGCCGGAACCGCCATCGCCATCATCGACCAATGCCTGAAGGACATGCCCGGGGGACCGGTGTCGATTCCGTCGATCCCGGACATTCCGGCGGGCGAGGCGATTGCCAAATCCGAGGCGCCGCGCGGAGAGCTGATCTATTACCTGCGCACCGACGGTTCGGACAAGCCCGAGCGCCTGAAATGGCGGGTTCCCAGCTTCAACAACTGGAGCGCCCTGCCGGTGATGCTGAAAGGCGCCCGGATCGCCGACATCGCCCTGATCGTCGGCAGCATCGATCCCTGTGTGTCCTGCACCGAACGGTGAGGGCGGGCGTGTTCGCCGCGAGTGGGGCGGACATCCTGTCCGCCGCCGCGAAGCGGCAGGAATGCGGGGTTTTGGCGTTACCTGGAAAGTCGGGCGGGACGCCCGCCCCACTCAAAGTTCCCCCCCCCGCCGCCCGCCGCGACAGCGGCGGAATTTCTGAATGCCGGCTTCGCCTCCCTCGCGATCCCGGACGCCGAAATAAAAAAAAGGCGCGCGGGCGGCGAACCCCCTATCATCTCCCGCCTGACCGACAGACTGGACCGCCCCGGCGGAGGGATGAGACGCGCCTTATGCTGATTGCACAGTTCGACCTGACCGTGGCCCTTTTGCAGCAGACCTGCGTCTATCTGGTGATCGCCTATCTGTTGAGCCGCACGCCGCTGTTCATTCCGCTGATGAGCGTGACGATCCGCTTCCCGCACAAGGTCGCCTGTTACCTGACCTTTTCCATGTTCTGCATCCTCGGCACCTATTTCGGCCTCCGGGTGGACGATTCGATCGCCAATACGCGGTCGATCGGCGCCGGTCTGAGCGGCATTCTGGGCGGTCCCTCGGTCGGAATCGCGGTCGGGCTGACCGGCGGCCTGCACCGTTACGCCATGGGGGGCATGAGCGCGCTGGCCTGCGCCATCTCGACCGTGGTTTCGGGACTGGTCGGAGGCGTGGTGCACCGCTATCTGATCCGCCACGGCAAGATCGACCAGTTGTTCGACCCCTTGCGGGTCGCGGTGGTCAGCCTGTGCGCCGAAATCATCCATATGCTGATCATCCTGGCGCTGGCGCGTCCGCTTCCGGCGGCGGCCCTGCTGGTCGGCGACATCGCCGTGCCCATGCTGATCACCAACACGCTGGGCGCCGCCCTGTTCATGCGCATCCTGCTCGACCGGCGGATCCTGTTCGAACGGCAGTCGAGCGTGTTCTCGGCCATGGCGCTGAAGATCGCGTCGCGCTCGGTCGGCGTGCTGGGAACCGGGTTCAATCAGGAAAACTCGACCCGGGTCGCGCGGATCATCTATGAGGAGACCGGGGTGGGGGCGGTCGCCATCACCGACCGCGAACGGATTTTAGCGTTCATCGGCGTCGGCGACGATCATCATCTTCCCGGCATGCCGATCAGTTCGTCGCAGACGCTTCAGGCCATCGCCGAAAACAAGGTGCTGTTCGCCGACGGCAATGAACAGGTCTATCGCTGCGCCATCCGGGCCGATTGCCGGCTGGGGGCCTCGCTCGCCATTCCGCTTCATGACGAGGAGGCGAGGGTGATCGGCGCCATCAATCTTTACGAACCGCGCAACAAGCTGTTTTCCACCATCAACCGCACCCTGGGGGAAGGCATCGCCCGCCTGCTGTCGACCCAGATCCTGAGCGGCCGTTACGAACAGCAGAAGCAGCTTCTGACGCAGTCCGAAATCAAGCTGTTGCAGGCCCAGGTCAATCCCCACTTCCTGTTCAACGCGCTCAACACGCTGTCGGCGGTGATCCGCATCAATCCCGAGCGGGCGCGCGAGCTGGTGCAGAATCTGTCGACCTTCTTCCGCAAGAATCTGAAGCGGTCCAGCGAGCAGGCGACCCTCTCCGACGAGATCGAGCATGTGAATGCCTATCTTCAGATCGAACTGGCGCGATTCTCGCCCCATCTCTGGGTCGACATCGACATGCCGGAGGAACTGAGGGAGGCGAGGCTGCCGGCCTTCACCCTGCAGCCGGTCGTTGAGAACGCCATCAAGCACGGGACGTCGCAACTGATGTGCGACGGACTGATCCGGATCGAGGCCATCCGCGACGGCGACGATCTGGTGGTCCGGGTCGAGGACAATGCCGGCCTCTATGAGGATCATCCGATCAGCGACGGTCTCGGCATGTCTCTGGTCGACCGCCGGATCAAAAGCCGCTATGGCAATGGCTACGGCATCACGGTCGAGTGCGAACGCGATGTCTTCACCCGCGTCAATCTTCGTGTCCCGCTGGAGACCCTGCCGCCATGCTGAAGATCCTGATCGTCGACGACGAACCTTTGGCCCGCCAGGAACTGCGCCTGCTCCTGGGCGAGGCCGAGGATCTTCAGATCGTGGGGGAATGCGCCAACGCCGTCGAGGCCGTGGCCGCCATCAACCGGCTGCAACCCGATGTCGTTTTCCTCGATATCCAGATGCCCCGGGTGAGCGGGCTGGAACTGCTGTCGATGCTGCCGCAGGAACGCATGCCCTATATCGTGTTCCTGACCGCGCACGACGAATATGCGGTCCAGGCCTTCGAGGAAAACGCCTTCGATTATCTGCTGAAACCGATCGACGCCGCGCGTCTGGGCAAGACCCTGCATCGCCTCAGGCGCGACCGCCTGCCCCAGAATCTCCAGGTCCTGCAGGACAGCAACCAGTTGAAGCAGATCCCCTGTTCGGGGTTGAACCGCGTCTATCTGATGCGGCTGGAGGAGATCGAATATGTCTCCTCGAAGCAGAGCGGGGTCTATGTGGTGGGAGGCAACGGCCAGGAGCGGTTCACCGAGCTGACCCTGCGCACGCTGGAGGAAAAGACCCCGCTGATCCGCTGTCACCGGCAGTTCCTGGTGAATCCCGACCGGATCAAGGAGATCCAGTTCACCGACAACGGTCTGGCCGAGATCACCACGGTCTCCGGCCTCGCCGTGCCGGTCAGCCGGCGGTTCCTGGGCCCCCTGAAGGACCGTCTCGGCATCGTCTGATCCGACCGGCGCATTCGTTTCGGACGTTCCTCCGTCCCGGCGGGTCATTTCCCTCCGCCGCTCATTCCCCGTCTGGCGCCGCTCGCATCCCCATTCCGCCGTTCTCCGGAAAGCGGCCTCTCTTATTCCATAAGAAGATTAGGGTGAACCCGCAATCAGATGGCCGGCAGCCTTCGGGAAAGAAGGCGCCCCGCCCCGGCGTCCGCCCCGGCGAGACGATTTGAGGAGTTCACGATGACCGCCGTTTCCAAATCCACCGTTTCGGTCGAGCCCTGGAGGACCTTCGTCGATGGTCCCTGGAAGACCCGCGTCGACACCCGCGACTTCATCCAGCGGAACTACCGGCCCTACGAGGGCGACGACGCCTTCCTCGCCGGTCCGACCGAGCGCACAACGGGCGTGTGGACGACCCTGGCGGCGCTTTTGAAGCAGGAGCGGGAGAAGGGCGTCCTGGACGTCTCGCCGATCCCCACCTCGATCACCGCCCATGACGCGGGCTACATCGACCGCGCCAACGAGATCATCGTCGGCGTGCAGACCGACGCCCCCCTGAAGCGCGCCATTTTCCCGAACGGCGGCATGCGCATGGTCAAGGGCGGTCTTGAGGCCTATGGCTACAAGATCGATCCCGAAGTCGAGATGATCTGGAGCAAATACCGCAAGGATCACAATTCGGCGGTGTTCGACGTCTACACTCCGGAGATCCTGGCCGCCCGCAAGTCGGCGGTGATCACCGGCCTGCCCGACGCCTATGGCCGCGGCCGCATCATCGGCGACTATCGCCGCGTCGCCCTCTACGGCACCGACTTCCTGAAGGAGGAGAAGCGCCGCGAGTTCCACGAGACCGACGATATGGTCTTCACGGACGATCTGGTGCGCCTGCGCGAGGAGCTGTCGGAACAGGTCCGCGCCCTCGACGAGCTGTGCCAGATGGGCGCGAAATACGGCTTCGATCTGTCGCGTCCGGCCGATAACGCCCGCGAGGCGATCCAGTGGACCTATTTCGGCTATCTGGCCGCGGTCAAGGAACAGAACGGCGCCGCCATGTCGATCGGCCGCATCTCGACCTTCCTCGACATCTATATCGCGCGCGATCTGGCCGCCGGCACGCTCACCGAGAGCGAGGCCCAGGAGATGATCGACGATCTGGTGATCAAGCTCCGCATCGTCCGCTTCCTGCGCACGCCGGAATATGACCAGCTGTTCTCCGGCGATCCCACCTGGGTGACCGAGGCGATCGGCGGCGTCGGCGAGGACGGCCGTCCGCTGGTGACGAAGACCAGCTTCCGCATTCTGCACACCCTTTACAATCTGGGGCCGGCACCGGAACCCAACCTCACGGTGCTTTGGAGCACGAAGCTGCCGGAGGCCTTCAAGACCTTCTGCGCCAAAGTCTCCATCGACACCAGCGCCATCCAGTATGAGAACGACGACGTCATGCGTCCGCTGTGGGGCGACGACTATGGCATCGCCTGCTGCGTCTCGGCCATGCGCATCGGCAAGCAGATGCAGTTCTTCGGCGCCCGCGCCAACCTTGCCAAGGCGCTGCTCTACGCCATCAATGGCGGCGTCGACGAGAAGTCCGGAGCCAAGGGCGCGCCCGGGTTCGAGCCGATCACCGGCGACGTGCTGGACTATGACGAGGTCGTCGCCAAATACGAAAAGATGATGGACTGGCTGGCGAAGACCTATGTGAAGGCTCTGAACTGCATCCATTACTCGCACGACAAATACGCCTATGAGCGGGTCGAGATGGCGCTGCATGACCGCGACATCCTCCGGACCATGGCCTGCGGCATCGCCGGCCTGTCGGTTGCGGCCGACTCCCTCTCCGCGATCAAATACGCCAAGGTCCATGTGATCCGCGACGACAAGGGGCTGGCGGTCGATTACCGGATCGAGGGCGACTATCCGGCCTATGGCAACAACGACGATCGCGCCGACAGCATCGCCGTGTGGCTGACCGAGACCTTCATGGCGAAGATCAAGGCCCAGCCCCACTTCTACCGCAATGCCATGCCGACCCAGTCGGTCCTCACCATCACCTCGAACGTCGTTTACGGCAAAAAGACCGGCAACACACCGGACGGCCGTCGCGGCGGCACGCCTTTCGCCCCGGGCGCGAATCCGATGAACGGACGCGACGTCAAGGGCTTCGTCGCCGCCGGCGCGTCGGTCGCCAAGCTGCCCTATTGCTCGGCCGTCGACGGCATCAGCTGGACCGCCTCGGCCACGCCGGGTGCGCTCGGCCATCTGCCGGAAGAGCGGCAGCGCAATCTCGCGAACTGCCTGGACGCCTTCTCGGCGGCCGGCGGGCACCATGTGAATGTCAATGTTTTCAATCGCGAGACCCTGCTCGACGCCATGGAGCATCCCGAGCTCTATCCGCAGCTCACGGTCCGCGTGTCCGGCTATGCCGTGAACTTCATTAAACTTTCACGCGAACAACAGCTTGACGTGATCAGCCGTACATTCCATGAAAAGGTGTAATCCACCGTCCAAGCCCTGATCACAGGGGAAGACCGGCCCGATCCCCAGCCCGGGGATCGGCGCTTCGGCCGGGCAGTCTTCCCCGGGGTGGGGCCCTTTTCTGAAAGAGCCGTCATGCCCACACAATCGTCGACCGCCGCTTCCGATCAGTCCCCCATCGCGGCGGGAGAGCCATCGCCCCAAGGCTATCTCCATTCGGTGGAGACCGGGGCGGCGGTCGACGGGCCCGGCATGCGGTTCGTTTTTTTCCTTTCAGGCTGCCAGTTCCGCTGCCTCTACTGCCATAACCCGGATACCTGGAAGCTGCACAGCGGGCGGCCGGTGACGCTTGACGAGGCGATGGCCGAGGTCAGGCCTTACGCCGGTTTCCTGAAGATCGCCGGCGGGGTCACGGTCTCCGGCGGCGAGCCGCTGGTCCAGGCGGCCTTCACCGGCGCGCTGTTCCGGCGCATCAAATCCGAACTGGGCCTGCACACCGCCCTTGACACCCAGGGTTATCTGGCGTCCGGCCTGCCCGACGACTGGTTCGATCCGGTCGATCTGGTTCTTCTCGACATCAAGCATTCGGATCCTGATCAATATCAGGCCTTGACCGGAAAGGCGTTGCAACCCACGCTGGATTTTGCGCGGCGGTTGGTGAATCTGGGCAAAAAAATTTGGATTCGCTATGTTCTCGTGCCAAATATCACTGATCGAGATGTGGATATTCTCACTCTTGCCGATTTTGTGGTATCTCTTGGCCCGGCGGTGGAGCGGGTCGAAGTTCTGCCATTCCACCAAATGGGGGCGCACAAATGGGAGAGCCTGGGGATGGACTATCCTCTCGCCCGGGTCCCGACGCCGACGGCGGAGCAAGTGGAGAGGGCGCGCACCCTGTTTGCTTCCCGCGGGCTCATGGTGGCCTGACCTGACGGGTGTTCCCTCCCCCGGTTAATGACACATTTTGGGAAAAGTCATGACAGAGAATCGTTCCTTGGTCCTCGTGATCAATTGCGGCAGCTCATCTTTGAAGTTTGCCTTGTTCCCGGCCGGCGACCAGACGCCGCTGATGTCCGGATTGGCCGAGTGCCTGGGCGAGACCGATGCCCGGATCACAGCCAAGATCGATGGCGACAAGAAGACCGAGTCCCTGAACGGCGAAGGACATGCGGCTGCCCTCGACGTGCTGCTGCGCGTCCTGGCGGAGCATGGCTGGCTGGCCGGCGTCAAGGCGGTCGGCCATCGCATGGTTCATGGCGGCGAGGCCTTCAAGGCCTCCGTCGTCGTCAATGAGAAGATCCTCTCGGAGATCGAGGCGCACAATCATCTGGCGCCGCTGCACAATCCGGCCAACCTGCTCGGCATCCGCACGGCCATCGCCAAGATGCCGACGATCCCGCAGGTGGTGGTGTTCGACACCGCCTTCCATCAGACCATGCCGGCGTCGGCCTATCTCTATGCGCTGCCGATGGAATACTACCGCGAGCAGGGCGTGCGCCGTTACGGCTTCCACGGCACCAGCCACCGCTTCGTCGCCGAGGAGGCCGTGAGCCTGCTCAAGCTGAAGCCGGCCGATCATGGCATCGTGATCGCGCATCTGGGCAACGGCGGTTCCGCCACCGCGGTGCTGAACGGCAAGAGCGTCGATACCACCATGGGCCTGACCCCGCTGGAGGGTCTGGTGATGGGGACCCGGTCGGGCGACGTCGATCCCGGCGCCGTGGTCCATCTGGCCCGCGCCTATGGCTGGGACGTCAACCAGATCGACACCGTGCTCAACAAGAAGAGCGGCCTTCTGGGCATTTCCGAGTTGTCGAACGACATGCGCACGATCGAGAGCGCGGCGGCCGAAGGCCATGACGGCGCGCAGAAGGCCCTCGACGTGTTCGTCCATCGTCTGGCCCGCCACATCGGCGGTCTGGCCACCTCGCTGCCCCGGCTCGACGCGGTGGTGTTCACCGGCGGCATCGGCGAGAACTCCTCGCTGGTGCGCAAGATGACCATCGAGCGTCTGAAGGTGTTCGGCATCGTCCTTGACGACGCCGCCAACGAGGCGACGATCCGCGGCAAGGCCGGGGTTATCAGCAAGGGCGCCGGACCGGTGGCCGCGGTGATCCCGACCAACGAGGAATGGATGATTGCCCGCGACGCGGGCGAGCTTGCCGGGCTTGGCGGCAGCAAAGGCGCGGCGCGCGCCTGACGCCGGAACGGGAAAGGGCGATGGCCGGTGCCATCGCCCTTTGTTCAACCGGACAACCGCAAAGGCGGGTCCGGATGTTTCATTTTTGATCGATAAGAGGCCTCCGGGGCGGCAAGCCAGCCGGAGGAGTGAAGGACATGGGCCAGGTATCCAATCAAAGATCGTTCTTTCTCGCCCCGATGTCGCAGGACGTGGGACTCACCTCGATGGCGCTGGGACTTGTCCGCGCCTTGCAGCGTGATGGCATCGACGTCGGCTTCATCAAGCCGATCTCCCAGCCGGAGATCACGAAGGGCGAGGTCGATCTGTCGACCTTCTTCGCCGAAAGTCTCTGCCATATCGACACCGTCGAGCCGATTCCCTTCGTGACCGCCGAGGAAAAGGTCCGTCAGGGGCAGCTTTCGGCGCTGATGGAGGATGTGGTGTCCCTGGTCGAAACCGTGCGGGGACGCCATGAGGTGGTGATCATCGAGGGGTTGATCCCCACGGCCGATCTGCAGATCGCCGCGCTGCTCAATGCCGAAATGGCGCGCAGCCTGACCGCCAGCCTGATCCCGGTGCTGTCGGCGGCCTATCGCGACGCGGCGGATCTGGCGGAGACCATCGCGCTGGCCGAACGGCAGTTCGCCGGCGACGGCGAGCAGAAGCTGGCCGGCATCCTGATCAACAAGCTTCCCGAAGGCGCCAAGGGCGCCCGTCTGTGCGAGGATCTGGCCCGCATCAGCACGCGGGCGCCGCTGTTGGGATCGGTTCCCTTCATGCCCCGGCTGAATGCGCCGCGCATGCTCGATCTCGTCAATTCCCTGGGGCTCAAGGTCCTGCGGCCGGGCAATCTGGCGCAGCGCGTCCAGGAAATCGTGGTGGCCGCGCGGTCGGTTGAAAATATGGTGGACCGCCTGCGTCCCGGCGCCCTGGTGGTGACGCCGGGCGACCGCTCCGACGTGGTTCTGGCCTCCGCCCTGGCCTCGGTGCGGGGCGTGCCGCTGGCCGGCCTGCTGCTGACCTGCGGCGAGGAAATGCCGGAGAGCATTTCCGCGCTGATTCCGCCGACCTGGCTCACCGGTCTGCCGATCGTCTCCTCGGACCTCGACACCTATGCCACCACCATGAAGCTGGCCGGACTGTCCTCGCATGTCAGCATCGATGACAGCGAGCGGATGGAGCAGGTCATCGACTCTATCGCCGAGCATGTGACCACCGCGGCCCTGAAGCGGACGATCGGCGAACCGCGCGAACTGAAGATGCCGCCACCCGCATTCCGCAACCGGCTGGTCCAGTTGGCCCGGCAGGCGAACAAGCGGATCGTGCTGCCCGAAGGCGACGAGCCCCGGACCCTTCAGGCGGCGGTCATCTGCCACCAGAAGGGCATCGCCCGCTGCGTGTTGCTGGGCGATCCCGCCAGGATCCGGCAGGTCGCCGACGCGCAGGGTCTGGTCCTGCCCGACAGCATTGAGATCATGGATCCCGAAAAAGTGCGCGAGCGCTATGTCGCGCCCATGGTGGAACTGCGCAAGTCCAAGGGACTGACCCCGCAGCAGGCGGCAAGTCAGCTGGAGGATACGGTGGTTCTGGGCACGGTGATGCTGGCCGAGGGCGACGTCGACGGTCTGGTGTCGGGCGCGGTTCACACCACCGCCAGCACGGTGC
>WASQ01000109.1 GCA_009712185.1 Telmatospirillum sp.
CGGCGAACAGGGGCCGGGGGTCCTGGCGCCAGACCGCGGTCATCAGGTCCAGAAGCTGGGCATTGTCATAGAGCATCTTTTCGAAATGCGGCACCAGCCAGCGCTCGTCGGTCGAGTAGCGGGCGAAGCCGCCTCCCAGATGATCATAGATCCCACCCTGACACATCGCCGTTAAGGCCTGTTTTACGGCCGTCTGGCAGGCATTGTCCTGCCGTCGGTATCCTGCGCGCCAGAGAAGATGAAACACCGGCACCTGGGGGAATTTCGGGGCTCCGGAAAGACCTCCGTGGTGCGGGTCGGTAGCCCTGAGGATGGCGGCGCCGGCCTGGTCGAGATCCGCGACCGTCGGCAGCGCGCCGCGGCGGTCGCCGGCCATGCGTTGAAGCGCGTCGGTCAGGGCGGCGACGTTTCCCGCGATGCGCTCGGGGTCCCGGGCGTAGGTGTCGGAGACCCCGGACAGGACGTCGCGAAAGGACGGCCGTCCATAGCGGGGAGAGGGCGGGAAATAGGTGCCGCCCCAGAAGGGATGGCCATCGGGGGTCAGAAACATCGTCAGGGGCCAGCCCCCGGGCTGGCCCAGGCAGGCCAGTGCCGTCTGATAGATCAGATCGATGTCGGGGCGTTCCTCCCGGTCAACCTTGATCGGAATATAGAGCCGGTTCATCAGATCGGCTGTGACGGGATCCTCGAAGCTTTCATGGGCCATCACATGACACCAGTGGCAGGCGGCATAGCCGACCGACAACAGGATCGGCCGCCCGGCGGACCGGGCCTCGGCGAGCGCGGCCGGACCCCATGGTCGCCAGTGCACGGGGTTGGCGCTGTGCTGAAGGAGGTAGGGGCTGGTTTCCTGGTCGAGATGATTCCGGCTCATCGCGGGATCCTTGAAGGAGAACGGGGAGGGAGATGGCCACCGCAGGCGGCGCGGACGGCCGTTGCGGAACAAAAGTCGAAAGCTTAGTTTGGGTTGCCGAGGGGCCGTTGCAACCGCCGGGCAGGCAACGGACCGTCCTTGTCGGACGCCCGCCAGCAGGAGCACGCCATGAAGATCACCGTCGATGTGGATTGCACACCGGAGGAGGCGCGTGCGTTCTTCGGCCTTCCCGACGTCAGGCCGATGCAGGACGTCCTGATGAAGAAGGTCGAGGAGCGGATGATCACCAATCTGGATGCGGTCAGTCCCGAGGCTTTGTTGAAGACCTGGCTTCCGGCGGGCGTTCAAGGCATTGAGCAGTTGCAAAAAATGTTCTGGGCGGGCTTGCAGGCGTCGAAGCCGCAGGCCAGATCGGACAAATAGGCCGGGTCCTCCGCGCTTGCCGCGGCCGCTGGTCCGCGACCGGCAATGCGGAATTGGCAATCCGGGATTGGATGTCGCCGTGCCGGGTCGAAAAGAGATCTGTCTGAAGAGAGAGTGATCGCCGTGACGTTAGTCAATGATCCGCCGTTGTTTTACCGGCTGCATGTCTTTCTGTGTACGAACCGCCGGCCCGATGGCCATCCCCGGGGATCCTGTGCCGCCACGGGGTCGGAGCGTCTGCGCGATTATCTCAAGGCCAGGGCGAAGGAGCTGGGGCTGGGGGACGTCCGCGTCAACAGCGCGGGATGCCTGGACCGGTGCGAACTGGGGCCGGTTCTGGTGATCTATCCTGAGGGCGTGTGGTACGGCTTCCGGACAACCGACGATCTGGATGAGATCCTGGAGACCCATCTGCGGCAGGGCGGCCGGGTGCCGCGTCTGATGCTGCGCCCCGACAGTGTTCCGGTCACCCCGGCGCCAGCGAAGGCGTGACGGCGTGAGAGGGGACACGATTTTTGCTCTGGCCAGCGGCGCTGGCCGGGCGGGGGTGGCGGTTTACCGGTTGTCGGGTCCCCGCGCCCGCGAAACCCTGTCGGCGTTGACCGGGCGCGGCCTTCCCGAAGCGCGCCGCGCCAGCCGGAGGATCCTGCGGACGCCGGTGGGGGAGATCCTGGACGATGGCCTTGTGTTGTGGTTTCCGGGCCCCGCCAGCTTCACCGGTGAGGACGTGGTGGAGCTTCACCTGCATGGGGGGCGGGCCGTCGCTCAGGCGGTCGTCGACGCGCTGCTGAGCCTGGGTCTGCGGCCGGCGGAACCGGGTGAGTTCAGTCGCCGCGCCTTCGAGGCGGGACGGATGGATCTGACCCAGGCGGAGGCCATTGCCGATCTGGTCGACGCGGAGACGGCGGCGCAACGCCGGCAGGCCCTGCGGCAGATGGAGGGAGGACTGGCCCGCCTCTATGAGGAGTGGCGTCAGAGGCTGATCCGCTGCCAGGCGCATATTGAAGCCGATATCGATTTTTCCGACGAGGATCTTCCGGACGGGCTGTCCACGGGCGCGGCGGCGGAGCTGACATCCCTGCAAGCGGACATCCGCGCACATCTGGCGGACGGACATCGGGGGGAGCGCCTGCGCGAAGGCCTCGCGGTGGCCATCCTGGGGGCGCCCAATGTGGGAAAATCCAGCCTGCTGAATGCCCTGTCCGGGCGGGATGCCGCGATCGTCTCGGCGACGGCCGGGACCACCCGCGACGTGATCGAGGTTCATCTGGATCTGGGCGGATATCCCGTGATCCTGGCCGATACGGCGGGTCTGCGTGATGCGGTTGAGCCGATTGAGGAGGAGGGGGTCCGGCGCGCCCGGGCGCGGGCTGGCGATGCGGATCTGCGCCTTGTCCTGTTCGATCGGGGGGCGTTGCCCGGGCTCGATGCGGCCAGCCTGGAATGGGTTGATGAACGCAGCCTGGTCGTGGTCAATAAATGCGATGACGGCGGAGAGGACGTGCCCGACCGGATCGGCGACCGGCCGGTGTTTGCGCTTTCGGTGCGGACCGGTGAGGGGCTGGACGGGGTGATCACGGCCCTGACGGCGGCGGCGCGTGCGGCCCTGGAAAGCGGCGGGGCGCCGGCCATTACCCGGGCCCGGCACCGGGTTGCCCTGGAGGAAGCGGTGATGGCCATCGATCGGTCGCTGGGCGGGCGGATGGCCGAACTGGTGGCGGAGGATATCCGCATGGCCATGCGGGCCGTCGGCCGGATTACCGGACGGGTCGACGTCGAGGACATGCTGGACGTGGTCTTCCGGGAGTTTTGTATCGGGAAATGAGGCGGGGTGACGCGGGGCGCCGTTTCTCTTCCGGAGTGGGCGGATAGCCTCCGATGGTAAGGTGACGGTCGCGTCGCCCGGCGTGATTTGGCGCCGGTGGCCGAATTTGGCGCCGGTGGCCGACCCGGGGGATCCGTCGGGCGCAAAATGGCAACGGCCGATGTTTCACGTGGAACAATGACCCGGCTTGTGCTATCTCCCCGATGCCAGGAGAAGGTGGACCCCACCCGGGCAATTTCCAGGATTGGACAGCGGGATATGAGTGACGTCGACGTCATTGTCATCGGCGCCGGCCATGCCGGTTGCGAGGCCGCGGCTGCGGCTGCGCGCCAGGGTGCGCGCACTCTGCTGCTGACACACCGGCTCGAGACGATCGGCGAGATGAGCTGCAATCCGGCGATCGGGGGTCTGGCCAAGGGCCAGCTTGTTCGAGAGATCGACGCCCTGGACGGCGTCATGGGCCGGGTAATCGACCGGGCCGGGATTCAATTCAGAGTCCTGAACCGAAGCAAAGGGCCGGCGGTTCAGGGTCCGCGGGCGCAGGCCGACCGGGCACTGTACCGGCAGGCCATGCGAGCGGTCCTGTCGGAGATCCCCGGACTGGAGATCCGTGCCGCCGCCGTCGAGACCCTGCTGTTCGACAGGGAGGGGAGGCGCGTCACCGGCGTCGCGACCGCGATGGGGGAGGAGATCACCGCCGCGTCCGTGATCCTGACGACGGGCACTTTTTTGCGCGGTCTGGTCCATATCGGGGAGCGCCGCTTTGCCGCCGGACGGATGGGCGACGCCCCTTGTCTGGGACTGTCGAACAGCCTGGAGCATGTGGGATTCACCCTGGGCCGGCTCAAGACCGGCACTCCCTGCCGTCTCGATGGCCGGACGATCGACTGGGATGGTCTGGAAAGCCAGCCGGGCGACGATCCGCCAGTGCCGTTCTCCTTCCTGACGGAACGCATCACCACGCCGCAAATCCGCTGCGGGATCACCGGGACGACGCCGGAGGGTCATGAGCTGATTCGTGCCAATCTCCATCGGGCGCCCATGTATTCGGGACAGATCGGCAGCGTCGGCCCGCGCTATTGCCCCAGCATCGAAGACAAGGTGGTACGGTTCGCCGATCGGGACCGGCATCAGATTTTCCTGGAGCCGGAGGGGTTGGAGGACCATACGGTCTATCCGAATGGCATCTCGACATCCCTGCCGGAGGATGTCCAACGGGCCCTGTTGAAGACCATTCCGGGGCTGGAAAAGGCCGTCATGCTGCGGCCGGGCTATGCGATCGAATATGATTTCGTCGACCCGCGCGAGCTGCATCCCTGGCTGGAGACGCGACGGGTCACGGGGCTCTATTTCGCCGGGCAGATCAATGGGACCACCGGCTATGAGGAGGCGGCGGCGCAGGGCCTGATGGCCGGTGTCAACGCGGCCTTGTCGGCCGGCGGATCGGATCAGCCCTTCATCCTGGATCGCGCGGAGGCCTATATCGGCGTGCTGATCGATGATCTGGTGACGAGGGGAACAAAAGAGCCCTACCGGATGTTCACCTCGCGCGCGGAATACCGTTTGAGCCTCCGGGCCGATAACGCGGATTTGCGCCTGACTCCGCGGGGGATGGCGGTGGGATGCGTCGGCCCGGACCGGGCGGGGCGCTTCCAGGCAAAACTTACGGCCCTGGGAGAGGGACGGGCGCTGATGCAGTCTCTGTCAGAGACCCCCAATGCGCTGCGGGACAAGGGGATCGTCGTCAATCAGGACGGGGTCCGGCGAAACGCGTTTGCTTTGCTGGCGCTTCCGGATCTGACCTGGGACGATCTGACCGGTCTTTGGCCGGAACTGCGCACGATTCCGCCAGATGTGGCCCAACAGTTGGAAATCGAGGGACGCTACGCCGGCTATCTGAACCGGCAGATGTCGGATATTGAGGCCTTTCGCCGGGATGAGGCGTTGCAGTTGCCGGACGGGTTGGATTATGCCTCGGTCGGGGGCCTGTCGGCGGAAGTCCGCATCAAGCTGGCGGCGGCGCGGCCGGCAACGCTGGGCGCGGCCAGTCGCATTCCAGGGGTTACTCCGGCGGCGCTGACGGCGCTTCTGGCCTATGTCCGGCGCCGGGGACGGGATCAGGCGGCATGAGTGTTTCACGTGAAACAGCGCCGGCCGGTGGCCCGTTCGGCCCCGACGATCTGGTGCGGATCCTGCCTTTTACCGCCGACAGCCGTGACAGGCTGATGGCCTATGCCGATCTTCTGGTCAAATGGCAGGCCCGGATCAATCTGATCGGACCCGCGACCGTGGGCGACTTGTGGCGGCGGCATATTCTGGACTCGGCCCAGCTTTTTTCCCATCTGCCCGGGGGACCGGTGCTGGATCTGGGGTCCGGTGCCGGCTTTCCGGGCCTTGTTCTGGCCATTCTCAAAGGTCCCTCGCCGGAACCGTTCGTTCATCTGGTCGAGTCCGATGGCAGAAAGGGAGCCTTCCTGCGGGAGGCCATCCGGATCACCGGGGCTCCGGCCGTTCTGCACTCTCAACGGATCGAGGTCTTGCCGGCTTTCCCTGTGGCGGCCATCACAGCCAGGGCGCTGGCCCCCCTGTCACAATTACTGGAATTGGCGGAAAAGTTCCTGTTGCCCAATGTCCAGTGCCTATTTCTCAAGGGCCGGTCGGCCGATGAGGAATTGACCGGGGCGACCAAAGATTGGATGATGACCGTCGAACGGATTCCCAGTCTTGCCGATCCGTCAGGGCTTATTCTCCATCTCAAAGGGGTTCATCGTGGTCCAGACGAACGTTGATCGCGCTCCGTCGGCGACACCGCGCATCATTGCCATTGCCAACCAGAAGGGCGGGGTGGGCAAGACCACGACCGCGATCAATCTGGCGACGGCCATCGCCGCGACGGAAAAGCGGGTGCTGATTATCGATCTCGATCCTCAGGGCAATGCCAGCACCGGTCTTGGTATCGACCGCCATACCCGCGACGTCAGCTCCTATCATCTGCTGATCGGCGAAGCCAGCCTGACGGAAGGCGTGATCACGACCTCGATTCCCAATCTGTGGATGGTTCCGTCTTCGGTCGACCTGTCGGGCGCCGAGATCGAACTGGTCGATGAGCCGCGCCGTGAGCACCGGCTGGCCGATGCGCTGGCAGCGGAGGGCGATTTCGACTTCATCCTGATCGATTGCCCGCCGTCCCTCAATCTTCTGACCCTGAATGCTTTGGTGGCGGCGCAGGCGGTCATGGTGCCGCTTCAGTGCGAATTCTTCGCCCTGGAAGGCGTCAGCCATCTGGTGAAAACCATTGAGCGGGTCAAGCAGGTCTTCAATCCCGGCCTGGAACTGCACGGGATCGTGCTGACCATGTTCGACAAGCGCAACAATCTGTCGGATATGGTCGCCGCTGACGTTCGTGATTATTTTGGCGACAAGGTGTACAAGACGGTGATTCCCCGTAACGTTCGTATTTCCGAGGCTCCTTCGCACGGCAAGCCGGTGCTGCTCTATGACATGCGCTGTGCCGGTTCGGAGGCCTACATCCATCTGGCCAGCGAAGTGCTGAAGCGCGAGCGGGAGTGGGTGGCGTAAGCATGGCAGAGGAATCCCGTCGCCGCGGCCTCGGCCGCGGTTTGTCCGCTTTGTTGGGCGACCCGGTCGCCCCCCCGGTTCCGTCGCAGTCCGCTCCGTCAGCCGAAGAGGCCGTGGTCGCCGGTACCGTCCTCAAGGGATTGCGCACGCTTCCCATCGAAAAGCTGAAGCCGGGGCGATTTCAGCCGCGCCGGCGATTTGATCAGGCGGCCATCGACGATCTGATCGAATCGGTGCGCGAAAAGGGGATATTGCAACCAATTCTGGTCCGCCCCCTGACCGACGGATCGGAAGACTTCGAAATCATTGCCGGCGAGCGCCGCTGGCGGGCCGCTCAGGCGGCGGCCCTGCATGAAGTGCCTGCGATCGTGCGGTCCCTGACCGATCGCGAGGCGTTGGAAGTCGCCCTGATCGAGAACCTTCAGCGGCAGGATCTGTCCCCGCTGGAAGAGGCCGAAGGCTATCGCCGCCTGATGGAGGAATTCTCCCATACACAGGAGGAACTGGCCAAAACCGTCGGAAAAAGCCGCAGCCATGTGGCCAACACCATGCGGTTGCTGGCGCTTCCCTCGCCGGTCAAAGAGATGCTGGACAATGGCGATCTGACGGCGGGCCATGCCCGCGCGCTGCTGACCGCCGAGGATCCCGCCGCCCTGGCGGAGCAGGTGTTGGCGAAAGGGCTGAATGTCCGTCAGACCGAAAAATTGAGCCAGCAGGGACTGGCGAAGGCCAAGGCGCGCAAGCCGGCACCCGGGAAGGATGCCGATTTGCTGGCGCTGGAACGAGACCTGTCCAATCTTCTGGGCTTGAAAGTCAATATCGCCCTGGCGGAGCAGGGCGGGGGACAAGTAACAGTCTCCTATTCCACGCTGGAACAGCTCGACAATCTGCTGCACCGCCTCAGCAACGGTTTGCACGGCCGCCCCAGCCAGGAGTGACCTTTTCGAGGGTGGAGCCTCCCCGCGCCTGTTCCGTTGCGCCGGTGGCGACCCTGTTGGGTTGTTCCCCGAGAGACCCCGCCGATTACCGCCGCCCTGGAGACGGTCCACGGCGTCCGGCGGCCTGGGAAAGCTGCATGACGGCGCGACCGCAGATCTCCTCAGCGGGCATGCCTGTGGTCTTGCAATCGATTTCCGCGGACAGAAGAATGTCCAAGGCGGTGCCGACCCGCTCCGCCGGCCAGCGCGAGAGCTGGGCCTTCATCTGATCGGCGATGCGGAAATGCGGCGGCGGGCGCAGCGTGGCTAAGGCCTGATCCGCCGTTTTTCCGGCGGCCATCGCGCCGGCCGCCAGATGCAGGCGCAGGAAATGGCGCTGAAGGCTGCGCAAAACCATGACGGCTGCTGTTCCTTCGCGAAACACCCTGTCCAGCACCCGCTGGGCGGTCGGGTGATCGCCGCCGGCACAGGCCGTCGACAGATCGTCCAGCGACAGCGCCGCCGTGTCGCCGATACAGGCGAGCGCATCCTCAAGACGGACGCGCTTGGCGCCATTGGGGTCTCCGCCCATGTAGAGGGCCAGTTTTCCAAGCTCCGACCGCGTCAACAGGCGGTCCCCGCCCAGATGGTCGGCCAGCCAGGCCACGGCATCGGGGTCGGCGGACAGGCCATGACCGCGCAGGGTTTCCTGAATCACCGCCTCCAGGCTGCCGCCCGAATCGGCGTAACAGGGAAGGGCGGCGCCATTGTCCGCCCCCTCCATCAGCTTGCGCAGGGCCGATCGCGGGCCAAGATCGCCTGATTCCACCAGAACGAGGGCGTCGCCGGCGGGATTGGCAAGAAAGGATTGGACCAGGGGCGCCACGCCGTCGGTCGCGTCGCGAACCCGGACAACCCGCCGGCCGCCGGTCATGGCGATGGCGGCCGCCTCATCGGCCAGGCGGGCCGGATCCTCCTTGAGAGTGGCGGGAGTCAGATCGGCGATGCGGAAGGGGTCGCCCAGGTCGGGACAGACTCCCTTGGTCAGCCGGTCCAGACGTTCCTTGATCAGACCGGTGTCCGGGCCATAAATCAGGATGACCCGGACCGCCGGGTCCGGGGCCCTGAGAAAGCCTTCAATCCGGTTTCCGGACAGCTTCATGACGCAAAAATCGCGGGTTTCGGGTCAGGGTGCGGTCTTCCTGGCATCAGCCTCAGCCTTCAGTTCGGCCGCCTTGCCGAAATAGGCGGCCAGACGGTTGCGGATCTCGTCCGCGACCGATTGAGCGGCGCGCTTGTGGATGTCGTCGGCGGCGGAAATGTTGGCGTAATGCTGTTCCAGGAAGTCGAAGCTGAACATCTGGCTGAAGGCGCCGACCGCGACGCGGGTCTTATCCTCATAGAGCCAGTAGCTGATGCTGTAATTGACGATATCGCGCGTGGCGGTATCGTCGGTCCTGAGCGCCTGCTGGTTCTCGGTAATGGTGAGGCTGACCACCAGCCGGTAACGGGGATGGATCGGCTCCCCATAGGGATTGAGATCGGTCAGCAGCGCGTTGCGCAGCAACTGGCCCTGACGGTCGGGAAGCGGCGCCACCTCGATCGTGGCTAACTTGTCGGTGACACCGGGATCGTAGGAATTTTTTCCGTAAAGGGGACGGAAGCCGCAGCCCGCCAGGGCCAGCAGACAAAGAACGGCCGCCGCCGGCCGCAGGACGCGGGCCGGCGACGGGATTTTGCAAAGGGTGCTACGCCACCACATTGACGATCCTGTTGGGGACGACGATGACCTTGCGGGGGGCCTTCCCGGAGAGCGTCGACGCCACTGCCGGCAGCGCCAGGGCGGCGGCCTCCGCAGTGGCATTGTCGGCCCCCTTGGCGAGCGACACGGTCCCCTTGAGCTTGCCATTGACCTGCACGGCCATGGTTACCGTGTCCTCGACCAGCAGGGATTGATCCGCCTCCGGCCAGGGGCTGTCGACCAGCAGGGCCTGATGGCCCAGTTCGGCCCACAGTTCCTCCCCCAGATGGGGCATCATCGGACCGGCGAGGCGGACCAGGGCCTCCAGACCCTCGCGAAGCGCCCAGGCGGCGCCTTCCTCGTCCCGGACTTCGGCCAGGGCGTTACTGAGTTCGCGGATGCGCGCGACGGCTTTGTTGAAGTGGAAGCGGTCCAGATCTTCGGCGACCTGAACGATGGTCTTATGGGTGAGGGAGCGCAGTTTCTGCGTACCGGGGCCGAAGCTGTCCGGCTTCGGGGCACCACAGGCGGGCAGGGGCAGCGGGGGCGCGACCACCAGACGCCACAGGCGGTTGACATAGCGGAAGGCGCCGTCAATCCCGGCCTCGGTCCAGTCCAGGTCGCGTTCCGGCGGGCTGTCGGACAGCATGAACAGACGGGCGGTGTCGGCGCCGTAGGTGCCGATGATGCCGGCCGGATCGACGACATTCTTCTTCGACTTGCTCATCTTCTCGGACCGCCCGGCGACGGCGGGTTTGCCCGACGAGGTCTCGATCAGGGAGCCATCGGCCGCGCGGTCGACCTCGGTCGGGAACAGCCAATGGCCATCGCCCGATTTGTAGGTCTCGTGACAGACCATGCCCTGGGTCAGAAGGCCGGCGAACGGCTCTTCCACATCCAGATAACCGCAGGTCTTGAGCGCGCGGGTGAAGAATCGCGAATAAAGCAGATGCAGGACCGCATGCTCGATGCCGCCGATGTACTGATCCACCGCCAGCCAGTGGCCGGCATCCGACTTCAGAAAACCGCGGCTGGTTTCCTTGGGGGAGCAATAGCGGGCGAAATACCAGGAGGATTCGAAGAAGGTGTCGAAGGTGTCCGTCTCGCGCCGGGCGGCGGCGCCGCAATGCGGGCAGGGCACGTCCTTCCAGGTCGGGTGATGGGCCAGCGGATTGCCGGGCTTGTCGAAACTGACATCCTCGGGCAGCGTCACCGGCAGGCTGTCCTCCGGCACCGGCACCACGCCGCAGCTCGGGCAGTGGATCACCGGAATCGGACAGCCCCAATAGCGCTGCCGCGATACGCCCCAGTCGCGCAGGCGGTAGTTGACGGCGCGCTGGCCGACGCCCCGCTCCTCCATCAGGTCGATCACCCGGGCCTTGGCTTCGGCGACCGGGAGGCCGTCCAGGAAGCCGGAATTGATCATCACGCCGTCCTCGGTATAGGCCTCGGTGCCGATCGTGATGGTCGTCGGGTCGACGCCCGCCTGGGCCACCACCGGCTTGACCGGCAGATCATATTTACGGGCGAAGTCGAGATCGCGCTGGTCATGGGCGGGGCAGCCGAAAATGGCGCCGGTGCCATAGTCCATCAGGACGAAATTGGCCACATAGACCGGCAGGTCCTGGCCCTCGACCAGCGGATTGCGGACCTTGAGGCCGGTGTTGAAGCCCTTCTTCTCGACGGTCTCCACCGCCGCCTCGCTGGTGCCGATGCGGTTGCATTCGGCGATGAAGGCGGCCAGTTCGGCATTGTCCCGGGCCAGGGCGGCGGCCAGCGGGTGGTTGGCCGCGATCGCGCAGAAGGCGGCGCCGAACAGCGTGTCGGGGCGGGTGGTGTAAACTTCGATCTTCTGGTCGCGATCCACGATATCGAAGAACAGGCGCAGGCCTTCGGACCGGCCGATCCAGTTCTCCTGCATCAGGCGGACGCGGTCGGGCCAGCGGTCGAGCTGCTCCAGACCTTTCAGAAGGTCCTCGGCGAAGGCGGTGATCTTCAGGAACCACTGGCTTAACAGCCGTTTCTCGACCAGGGCGCCGGATCGCCAGCCACGGCCGTCGATCACCTGCTCATTGGCGAGAACGGTGTTTTCCACCGGATCCCAGTTGACCCAGGATTCCTTGCGATAGACCAGGCCCGCCTTCAGGAAGTCGAGAAACATCTTCTGCTCGTGCCGGTAATACTCCGGCTCGCAGGTCGCGACCTCCCGGTCCCAGTCGTAGGACAGTCCCATGGACTTCAACTGGACCCGCATGGCGGCGATATTTTCCCGCGTCCATTTGGCGGGATGGACGCCGCGTTCGATGGCGGCGTTTTCCGCCGGAAGGCCGAAGGCGTCCCATCCCATGGGATGAAGAACCGAATATCCCCGCGCCCTCTTGTAGCGCGCGACAACGTCACCCAGCGTGTAATTGCGGACATGTCCCATATGGATGCGCCCGGACGGATAGGGGAACATCTCAAGGACATAGTATTTCGGCCGGGGATCGTCCTCGCGGGCGTGGAAGCTGTTCCGCTCCTCCCAGACCTTCTGCCACCTGGTTTCGGTTTCCCTGACGTTGTAGCGCTCTTCGCTGCGCGGATTCATCATCTTCTTCTGACGTAAAACACGGTGCCCGCGGGCGGTGCGGGCACCTTATGACGGATCAGTCCCGGAGAAGGGACCGTTGACGGCCGGATGCCGTCAGCTCTGGCGCCGTCCGTTCGGGCGCTGTCAGTTCTTTTGCGCGGCGACGTTGGCCGACCGCATTTCGCGCGCCCGGGTCAGGATCGCGTTTTCCATTTCGACGGCGGTCTTCTGGTCGACGGCCGCGTCGACCCAGGTGCCGGACGGCGCCTGAGCCTGGCGGAACACCGACACACGCAGCGAATCGGCGCGCAGCGTCCGGTCCATGATATAGACCGACATCTTGAACCGTTCTTTCGGGCTCTCGGCCGGAGAGTACCAGTCCGTGATGATCACGCCGCCGAAGGGATCGGCCGACGCCAGAGGCATGAAAGCCAGGGTGTCGAGGCTGGCGCGCCACAGATAGGCGTTGACGGCGAGACCGGTCTTGGCCTCCTGAGTGGCGGGTTGCGGGTCGCTGCCGAAGAGGCGTCCGAAAAATCCGGGCTTCTCAGGCGCTTCGATGGTCTGGCTGCCGTCGGCGGGATGCTTTTCGGGATAGGTGTTACTAAACATGCTGCAGGCGGCGAGAGCCGCCGTGGTGGCGGCCATTGTCAATGCCGTCCACATCTTCCTGTTCATCGACTTACCTCTTCCGGCCTTAATCCTTGCGGTCCGCGACCCGGCTCATCCGAAGGCTCTCCCACCGCAATCCTTTCTCGTACCACAGGCACCGGGCCGGACCAAGACTGACTTTGATGTCTTTTCGGTGGACCGGCCCTGTCTGTCACTCCCCCGCCGCATTCCCTTCGCCGACTTCGGCCCGCCGGCGGAGAAACTGTGGCCGCTCCGCCACAGTGGGACGCAGTCCTCTCCGGTTGCCGCCGCCACGCGTTGACTTTGCCGGGGGGGCGATGGCTTGTTGCTCATGCGTTTTCCGACCGGGGTGTGGAAACCGGCGGTTCTTGCCGTTTCCGTCCCGTCGATGTCGGACCAGGAGTTGTCATGAAAAAGATCCTTCTCGCCACCAGCGCCCTGATCGCTCTTGGCTCCCTGCCGGTCCGGGCCGACGATACGCCCTTCAGTTTTTCGGTGAAGGGTTCCTTCGTCGAAAATCTGGGCTATGCCACCAACTATAAACTGAACAGCCATGGCGCCCCGACGGCCGTGCGGATCGACAATCCGACGGAACGCGACGACGCCCTGTTGAGCGCGGTCGGCAAAATGACTTTTGGCGGTGGTTACAGCCTTTCCCTTCAGGGCGACTTTTTCGGCACCGCGAGCAGTCTCAGCCGCAGCAGCAACGGCGGTTGCCGGCGCGACACGCCCGACGCGGTCTCGTCCCATTGCGCCACCAACCTCGGCATCAAGCATCTGTTCGCCACCCTGGGCAGCCCCTATGGGTCACTGATCGTGGGCGAGCGTGAGGACGCGACCTATCTGCTGCACAACACCGCTCCCGATGTCAGTCCCCTGGCACGGGGCAACAACGGCTTTTTCCATTACTGGGTGGTGGCGCCGGTCTCTCATCGCGGGCTGACAACGGACAATGACAGCCGTTACGACGACCGCAGCGTCAAAATCAGCTATGTGACGCCGGCCTATCAGGGGGTGACGGCGGCCGTCACCTATGTTCCCCGCCTTGCCTCCACCGTCGGGTCGGGATCGCCGACCCCGGCAACGGCCGCCGACTACGGCCTCTCCCTTCCCGGCGGCCAGGCCACCGGCCCCAATTTCGGCGGCGATGCGGTGGGCGGCGGGCTCTATTACGCTCATAGCCTCCACGGAGTCGGGATCAAGGCGGATGCCACGGTGCTTCAGGCGGACACCGCCAATCTCCGGATCTGGCAGCAGGGCGTTCAGCTTCTCTACGGCGGGTTCACGCTGGGGGCGTCCTCCCTGATCCGCGATGTTCCCGGTGATGCCTCGATCGGCAGCATCATGGGCAATGGGGCGGCGGCGGCCATCGGCGGGACTGGCGCCAGCGCGGCGGCCATCGCCCAGACCGCCCTGTTTGCGGGCAACGCCTACACGCTCGGTCTGCGCTATGCGATCGGCCCCTATTCCGTCAGCGCCAGTTTCTTCCATGACAACAGCAAGAGCCTCGCGGCGCTCAACGGCAGCGGTCGCGCCGACAGCACTGATTTTTACGACCTCGGTGTGGCCTATGATCTGGGAAACACCTTCCATGGCGGACCCAAGGCGACACTGCGGGCCGGCGTCGGCTATGTGACCTACCGGGGACCGGTGGCCCAGGCGTCCGCCCCTTACGCCAACAACAACGACGGCGTCGCCGCCGTCACCGGCATCAAGCTGGACTTCTGAGCGGACCGGACGCGCCCGCGCCCCGAGGGCTTGTCGCGCGATCATCGCTCCCGGTTTCTCTGGGGACGCGTCCGGTATTTCCCGGTAATTCTATTATAAAGTGTATTGCCGCTTTGCCTTCCCGGGACGGGCCGGTCTCCTTCCGGGAGTCGCCCCGCCGTCCCGTCCGACGGAAAAAACGCCGGAAAATTTCCTCTATAGCGAAAGGATAATCCCCTTCCTTTCCTCCAGGTTTCTTTTGCCCCCAAAAAATGCCTATATTTTCATCATATTGAAAACTCAGGCAACGAATCGTGGCGCCGGAACAACAGTATGACGGCAACGCGACACCGGGTCCGCCAATCCTTTTCGCAATGCACAGATGCTGCGCTACAACTGTGACGGATGAGCACGCTGTCCCTCAGAGACGGCATCTGAATGAAAACAAGGGGATTTCGATGAAGACAACACTTCTTGCCGGCGTCGCCGCCATCGCAATGTCGGTCCTGTCCCTGCCGGCTTCGGCGGAAGAGGCGTCCGCTCCGACCGGTTTTTGGGAACGCGACACCCTGACCGGGGACTGGGGCGGGCTGCGGACGAATTTGATCGACCATGGTGTGACCCTGGCCCTCAAATATACCGGCGAGGTGATTCATACCCCCGCCGGCGGTATCCGCCGCGGTGGCTCCTACGAGGACCAGTTCCTTCTGACCGGCGATTTCGATTTCGACAAGCTGCTGGGCCTGTCCGGCCTCACCGGCCATGTTGCCGCCTTTTCGGTCAATGGCCGCGGTCCGCAGGTCAACAATGTCGGCAACAATATGGATACCTCCAACATCGAGGTGATTCGCCAGCGCCAGACCCGTCTTTGGACCCTGTGGCTGCAAAAGGCGAATGCCGACAACACGGTCAGCTTCCGCTTCGGACAGCTTTCGGTGGACGATGAATTTCTCGGAAGCCCGACGGCGGCGAACCTGATCAACACCACCTTCCTGTGGCCCGCGCTCGGGTTCGACAATCTGCCGGCCGGAACCCCGAACCGCCTGAACGCCACCTATGGCCCCGCCTATCCGCTGGGCGCCCCGGGCGCACGCATCCAGTTCAATCCCAGCGACAAGATTTCCTGGCTGACCGCGGCCTTCACCCACCAGCCGGAAAGCGTGGATCGCAGCGGCGCGCAATTCCGCTTCGATGGCGATGCCTTCATCATCACCGAACTGCAATATCTGGAAAATCAGGCGAAGGACGCCACCGGCCTGCCGGTTGCCTACAAGATCGGCGCCTGGTACGACACCGGCACCTTCAACGACACCCATTATGACACCACCGGCCGGTCGCTGGCCTCGCCGCTCAGCAATGGCAAGCCTGCCCAGCGGAGCGGCACCTGGGCCTTCTACGGCGTCGCCGACCGGACGGTGTGGCAATCCGAAAGCGGTCAGGCTCTCAGCCTGTTCCTGCGCGGCGGTCTGGCGCCCGCCAGCTACAACCTCGTGAATGGTTATGTCGCCGGCGGTATCGGGTTCAAGGGCCTGATTCCCGGCCGCGAGTCCGATGTCGCGACCCTGGGCGTGGCCTATGCCAACGTCGGCAACGGCATTATCGGGCTCGACAAGGATGCAAGGCGCACCAACGGCTACAACACGCCGATCCGCGACTACGAAACCATCATCGAGCTGAACTACAGCGCGGCGCTGGCACCATGGTGGACCGTCCAACCGGACATCCAGTACGTCGTCCATCCCGCCTTCGGCGGCGCCAATCCGCTGAAGCCCACGCCGCAATCGATCGAGACCGCGACCGTGCTGACCTTGAGGACGACGCTGACCTTCTGATCCCGTCCACTGACCGTTGCTACCGGCGCCGGCTCCCCCCAAGGGAGC
>WASQ01000060.1:0-2892 GCA_009712185.1 Telmatospirillum sp.
CATGGCGGAAACGGCCCTGCGGCTGGAACGGGCGATTTCCGGATCCGGCGGCCGGCATTGCCGGCAGGCGTCTTCCGGGACGGATCCACCGGATCAGGGCCGCCCGCAGATCGGCGGGGTCGATCGGCTTGGCGATAAAATCGTTCATACCGGCGGCAAGGCAGCGGTCGCGGTCACGCGACAGCACATTGGCGGTCATGGCGACGATCGGCAGGCCCGACAGATCCTCCATCCGGCGGATGGCGGCGGTCGCCTCGAAACCATTCATCACCGGCATCTGAACATCCATCAGCACGATGTCGTAGGCGCCGTCCGTCACCATGGCCACGGCCTCGGCGCCGTCGGCGGCGACGTCGACCGAGACTCCGGCGTCGGTGAGAAGATCGCGGGCGACATCCTGGTTGAGATCATTGTCCTCGACCAGCAGGACGCGGGCGCCGGCCAGATCCGCCAGACGCGCATCGCCGGAGGCCGCCCGGACAGGGCCGCCGGAGGCGGTCCCGGCCGCGTCCCGCGGGTCCGTCCCGTCCCGCGTTCCATCGCCGTTTTGTCCGTCCGTCCGTCCGGTGGCGCCCAGCACCCGCATGACGGTATCGAACAGCAGCGAGGCGCTGACCGGCTTCACCAGAACATCGTCGATCCCGGCCTCGGCAATCTGGTTGAACACCTCCTCGCGGCCATAGGCGGTGACCATGATCAGCCGGGGGGCGGGCGTCAGATCGAGATCGCGGACCCTGGCGGCGGTCTCGATGCCATCCATGCCGGGCATGCGCCAGTCGATCAGCGCGACCTCGAAGGGGATCCCCTGACGGGCGGCCCCGGTCAGGGCCGCAATGGCGTCGGGACCGGAGGCGGCGCCGGCCGCCTGAAAGGTCATGCCCGCCAGCAGGTCGCATAGAACAGACCGGGCGCTGTCGTTGTCATCGACCACCAGGATCCGGCGGCCACGCAGGTCCTGCGCCGGCAGCAGCCGGGCGCGGGCGTCCGTGCCGACCCCCAGCCGGGCGGTGAACCAGAAGGTGCTGCCGACGCCCGGGCGGCTTTCGACGCCCACGTCGCCGCCCATCATCCGGGCCAGACGTTTTGAAATGGCAAGGCCGAGGCCGGTTCCGCCGAACTGTCGGGTGGTGGAGGTGTCGGCCTGCTGGAAATTCTGGAACAGCCGTTGTTGCTGCTCCTCCGCAATGCCGATGCCGGTATCGCGGACCGCGAAATAGAGCAGCACCTCCCGGTCGCCGGACTCCCGGACCCGGGCGATCACGTCGATCTCCCCGTGGTCGGTGAATTTGACGGCATTGTTGGCATAATTGATCAGGATCTGCCCCAGGCGGAGCGAATCGCCCTGAAGCGTCCGGGGAACGTCCGGGGCCACGTCGAAAACCAGCTCAAGGCCCTTGGCGGTGGTCTTCTCCCCCAGCAGCCCGGCCAGGCTGTCCAGCAGCTTGTCGAGGTCGAACGGGCTCTTTTCCAGGGACATCTTGCCCGCCTCGATCTTGGAAAGGTCGAGCACGTCATTGATGATACCCAGAAGATGCTGGCCGGCGTCCTGGATCTTGCGCAGGTAATCGTGCTGGCGGGGCGACAGGCCGGTCTTCATCGCCAGATGCGACATGCCGATGATCGCGTTCATCGGCGTGCGGATCTCGTGACTCATATTGGCGAGGAAATCCGATTTCGTGCGCGCCGCCTCCTCGGCCAGGTTTTTTGCCTGACGCAGGGCGTCCTCGGCTCTCGTCGCTTCGGTGACGTCCTGAAGATAACCGGTCCAGAGGCTTCCCTTGGCACCGGTTTCGAGCGGAACGGCCTCCATCAGCGTCCACCGGTCGTCGTCGTCCCGGTCCAGCCGGAACCGCACCTGGAATCCGTCTCCTTTGCGGAGCCCCTCCAGAATCCGGGCCTCCGTGGGATCGCGGTCCTCCGGCAGGATGGCGCCGTAGAAACGGTCGCCATTGGCGATCAGCTCCTCGGGCCCGACCCCCAGGATGTCGCGCACGCGCCGTCCCATGAAGGTGAACCAGAACAGGTCCCCGCTGGTGCGGATCTCGAACACCGCCACCGGGACCGAATTGGTGAGCAGGCGCAGGCGCGTTTCGGCCTTCGCCAGACGCTCCTCGGCGCTGCGGCGTTCGGTGATGTCCTCCAGGACCCAGACGGATCCGCCGGTCGGATCGAGGGCGTCGATGGCGCGTCCCGACGCGCGTCCCCAGAACACCGATCCGTTCTTGCGCCGGTATTGCCATTCCAACTGGCTGGTCTTGCCGCGGGCCAGCGCCGGATAGGCCTCCCGGCCGGCCTGTTCATAGTCCGCCTCGGCCGCGAAAATGATCCGGGAGTCCTGTCCCGCCAGCTCCTCGGGGCTGTATCCCAGGGTTTCCGCCAGACGGTTGTTGACGCGGACGAAATGGCGGTGATCCAGAACCGCGATGCCAAGGCCGGCCGACTGGAAAACGGCGACATGCTCCGCCGCCGCCCGACGGGTTGCCTCCAGCGTCGCCTCGCGCTCCGTCACGTCCTGCCAATACCCGTCCCAGGTCTGGAAACCGCCCTTGTCGCCGGTCAGAGAGGCGTGAGTCTCGATCCAGCGCGGAAGGGGACCCGCGGTCCGGTGCAGCAGCGTGACGGGGCCGCCCCGGCGGCGCGCCGCGATCAGGGTCTGGCGGATTCCCGGCAGATCGTCCGGATGCACACGATTCCAAAGCCGCCCGGGGTCGGATTCGAGAAGGGCGATCGGCAGTCCCCAGACATCGGCGGCGCGTGGACTGATGAAGCGGAACCCCCGCCGCCCGTCGGCGTGAAACTCGAACCGGAAGGCGGCGCAGGGCAGCGATCCCGTCAGGCCCGTCATCAGGCGCTGGACCTGCCTGGTCTCGTCGCGCGCGCCGTCGAGCGCGG
>WASQ01000060.1:2902-3567 GCA_009712185.1 Telmatospirillum sp.
CCCGCGCCCCCGGCCCGGCGTGCCGGGCCGCCGAGACCGAGGACCGCAAGCCCGATGACGGCCCCGCCGGTCGCCAGCGCCGCCGCGATCCTCAGCGCGCCGGGCGGCGCGAGCGTCGCGGACGGCGCCAGAATCACGAGATCGGTGACAAAGGCGGCGACCACCGCGACGATGACGACAACGACCGCCCGCACCAGAAGCGTGCCGCGGGTTGAGTCCGGGACCCATGAGGATTGCCGGGTTCGCTCCCCCTGCTCCGTCATGCGCGCCTTCTTTCAAGAAAGCCTGATCTTGGATTGAATCGAAATATGTAAAGTCTCGTAAAAGAATAAACAAAATTGATCAATACGGGAAGATCGAAAACAAAGCCGGGTGATGGTGCGGTGCGAAGTCTGGCATCATGCGGGGATATGCTGAAGGCAGAACTTTAGATGTATGTCGAATTGCAGGAAAATAATCGCCATCGTTGAATGTGATAGTTATTCATTGGAAAAAATAGAAAGAAGACCATGGCGTCAGCCGCCCCCGAAGCCCCGGCGCCGGATCGATGACGCCTTGGTGCCGTCACGGGCGTGCCGGTCCCTGCGATTGCCCCGGGACGATCGCGCAGACCGGTTCCGATCCGCGCCGGTTGGGGTTAGGCTGGACGGGATCATGAGGGGGGG
>WASQ01000060.1:3577-15756 GCA_009712185.1 Telmatospirillum sp.
GGCCGGGGCCGGGGATGGGACAGGAAACAAGGACGGAAAAGACGACCGACACGCCCGCGGGCACGCAGACCCTCCTCCGGGGGCTTGCGGTGATCGAGGCTGTGTCGCGCGGGGCCCGGTCGTTGCCGGCGATCGGGGCCGCGATCGGGTGCACGCGCAGCACGACCCACCGGCTGGTCAGCGCCCTGGTCCATGAAGACTTTCTGAAGCAGGTGCCGGGCGCCGGACTTGTTCTGGGGTCGCGGCTGATCGCCCTCGGTTATCAGGCCCGCGACCAGTTGCCCCTGGTGTCGGTGGCGCGACCGGCCCTGGACGCGCTGGCCCTCCTGACCCAGGACACGGTTCATCTTGGCGTGGTGGAGGGGGAGGAGGTCTTCTATCTCGACAAGTTGCCGGGGCGGCGAGGCCTTGAGATGCGCTCGCGCATCGGACACCGCATGCCGCTGGCCTTCACCGGAGTGGGCAAGGCCCTGATGCTCGATATGGAGGAGGCCGACTGGCGCCGTCTTTATGACAGCGGACTGGCCTGGCACCGTCAGGCCGGCAGTCTGCCCGCCCAGGTCCCGCCCCTGGCCGATTATCTGGCACGCCTGAAGGACTATGCGGTCCAGGGATGCGCCTTTGATCTGGAGGAGAACGAGATGGGGATCCGCTGTGTCGCGGCGCCGGTCCGCGATGCGTCCGGTGCCGTCGCCGCGGCGATCAGCGTGGCCAGCGCGGTGCCCTATATGCCGCTGGACCGCCTGCCGCAGTTGCGACCGGTGGTGATGGAAACGGCGGCGGCGATTTCCCGGGAACTGGGCTGGTTCCCCCCGGACGGGAGGGATGCGCCGGACGGGGTGTCTGACAGGTTTGGCCGCTGAGGTCCGGCCCCGCTGGCGGATGCGAGGGAGCGGAGAGGGCCGGCCTCCGTCCGTCAAGCCCATGATATCGTTGTCAATGTTCCCGTAATGTTCTTGTGGATGTATTGACAGGACCGGATGAAGCCCGTAATTTGCAGCGAGAGAATTGGTCCAATCATTCAAGTTGTATATTGATGCCCTTCCAACCCGTTGACAGCCAGCGGCTGTACCAGCAGGTCGCCGATCAGATCAGCGAGCTGATCCGGGCGCAGGAGTTCCCGGTCGGTCACCGCCTTTTGCCGGAGCGCGATCTGGCCAAGGCCCTGGGCGTCAGCCGGCCGGTTGTGCGCGAGGCGATGATCGCGCTTGAGATCGCCGGCCTGGTGGAGGTGCGGACCGGTTCGGGGACCTATGTCAAGGCGCGCAGCCTGTCGGCCCAGAAGCCGCAACCCATCGTTCTGGGCGATGTCGGCCCCAGTCCTTTCGACATCATATCGGCCCGCGTTCTGATCGAGGGGGAGGTGGCATTCGTCGCCGCCCGGGAGGCCTCCGCGCGGGATCTGGAGGACATCGGCGCGATCCACCAGGAGATGGTCCGCAAGATGGCGGCCGGCGAGGCGACGGAGGACTGCGACCGCCGCTTTCATGAACGCATTGCGCGCGCCACGCGGAACACGGTTCTGCCCACCCTGGTCGAAGGCCTGTGGAGCAACCAGTTCGCGCCGGTGTTTTCCGTCCTCAGCAAAAGGACCGGTCTGACCGAGAACCGGACGGCGACGCTGGCCGCCCACGCCCGCATCACGGAGGCGCTGGTTGAACGGGATGGAGCCGGCGCCCGCGCGGCGATGCATGCGCATCTGGAACAGGTTCTGGATGTCCTGATGCGCGACGACGAGACCGCCTGACGCCGACGCGAAAGCGGCGGAAATGCCGGCTTTTCGGCTGTCGCCGAACGGCGGACGGGACGTCCGCCCCACTCCTGATTCGGGGCTTCGTCCGTTGGATTTTGACCGCTAGCGCGCCAGACAGTGAAGCAGGTCGCCCATGGCGTCGCGGGGAATGATCGCGCCCCGGTGGGCGATCACGGTGGCCGCCAGACGTCCGCCGAGATCCGCGGCCTCGGCCGGTTCCAGGCCGGCGATGCGGCCGCTGAGATAGCCCGCGTTGAAGCTGTCGCCCGCGCCGGTGGTGTCGACGGGACGGACCAATCTCGCCACCGGCACATGCCGGCGCATCTGCCCGGAGGAGATGAAACACCCTTTCGAGCCGTTCTTGACCAGGATCTCGCCGACGCCCAGGTCCCCGAGGCGGTCGGCGACGGCCTCGCAGCTCTGGTCGCCGAACAGGGCCTGTTCGTCATCGGCCGAGGGAAGCGCCATGTCGACGAAGGACAGGAAGCGCGTGACGACCCGGCGCGCGACATCGGCCGACGGCCAGAGGGCCGGCCGGTAATTTCCGTCGAACACGATCCTGGTGCCGCCGCGGCGCAATTTCTGGAGGGCCTCGGCCAGCCGGTCCCGGGCCGGATAACTCAGAATGGCGAGCGTGATGCCGGAAAAATGCACCATGTCGGCGCCCGCCAGATGATCGAGCAGATCGACGGTCGAAGGCAGGTCGAACAGCGAACGCGCCGGGGCCGCCGACCGGTAGTAATAAAAACTGCGCTCCCCCTCGTCGTCGGTGCGGATCAGATAGAGGCCGGGCAACTGGCCGGGGAGGCGGGCAACCCAGTCGGTTCCGATCCCCTCCTGTCGCCAGAAGGCGACCATGCCGTCGCTGTAGGGATCGTCGCCCAGCGCCGTGACATAGTCGACCGCCAGGGCCGGCCCGTTCAGACGGGCGAGATAAACCGCCGTATTCAGCGTGTCTCCGGCATAGGCCATGGTCATGGTGCCGTCGCCGCGGTCAGCCATCTCGATCATGCATTCGCCGATCGAAACGATGCGGCGCCGCTGGTCCGGAGCCGTCGGCATCACGTCGCCGGCCGCTTGCAGTGATTGGGGTTCGCTGCTCATCTGATTCCTTGCCTGGAGTCAACCCGGCCGGCCCCCGACCGGAGACCTTGAGTGGTTGACAGCGCCAGGATGCTGTGACACCAATTGTCCGACTACTTGACCATTTAACGTTTCCTGCCGGATGTCAAGATGTCGAATGGTGTTCACGGGGCGCATGCGCCGACGGTTCCCGAACCGTCTCCGGCATCGCCCGCGGGGTCCGTCAGCCATGCACCGGTTCCGGCCGGCCGTCCGCCGGCCGGGCGATCGGCGGGAGGAGTGGCCGGGGGATCCGCCAGAACGCCAGGCCGGAACGCCAGGCCAGATCACCAGGATAGCAGGATTTTGCCGGGGGCGGCCCTGATTTCCGCCGCCGCCAGAAAGACCACAAATTTTGTACGGGCTCAGGTCACACACAAAGGTATGCGAGTCGCGCCGAAAACTGGGATACAAGAGAAGGCCGGCCGGACCGTCTGCCAACGGACGTCCGACAGGCTCCCGGCCGGAGCGCCGCCCGGCACCCGCCGGCATGCCCGCGTGGTGCCTGCCCACAGAACCATGTTTTGAGGAGTAGGAAAAATGGCAGTTGACCGCATGACGGTATTGTCTGCGATGATGGACCAGGGTGTGATCCCGGTCTTCTATCACCCCGATGCCGAAGTCTGCAAAAAGGTCATCCAGGCCTGTGCCAACGGCGGCGCCAAATGTATCGAGTTCACCAATCGCGGGGATTTCGCCGCGCATGTGTTCCTCGATGTGACCCGTCATTTCGCCAAGGCCGATCCCAGCGTGATCATGGGCGTGGGTTCGGTCGTCGAGGCCGCCACCGCCGGCATCTATATCGCCAATGGCGCCAAGTTCGTCGTCGGTCCGTTGCTGAACGCCGATGTTGCGAAGCTCTGCAACCGCCGCAAGATTCCCTACAGCCCCGGCTGCGGCTCGGCCACCGAGATCGGCGACGCCGAGGAACTGGGCTGCGAGATCGTCAAGGTGTTCCCGGGCAGCTCCGTCGGCGGGCCCGAGTTCGTCAAGGCCATGCTGGGCCCGTGCCCCTGGACCCGGATCATGCCGACCGGTGGCGTCGACTGCACCGAGGAGTCGCTGAAGAAGTGGTTCAATGCCGGCGTCGTCTGCGTCGGAATGGGCAGCAATCTGATCACCAAGCAGCTTCTTGAGGCAGAGGACTATGCCGGCATCGAGAAGAAGGTGCGCGAGACCATCGCGCTGATCCGCAGCATCCGGGGGAAGTGAACCATGGCTGACGATATTCTGAAAATCCGTCCCGCGTCCGAGACCAAGTGGGACTGCGCCTCCTTCGGCGAGGTCATGCTGCGCTTCGACCCCGGCTTCGGCCGCGTCCGTAACGCCCGCAGCTTCCAGGTCTGGGAAGGCGGCGGCGAGTACAACGTCGCCCGCGCCATGCGCAAATGCTGGGGCAAGCGCTCCACCGTGGTGACGGCGCTGCCCGAGAACGATCTCGGCTGGCTGGTCCAGGACTTCATCTGGCAGGGTGGTGTCGATACCTCGCATGTCATCTGGCGCGACTTTGACGGCCTGGGCCGCAATACCCGCGTCGGCCTCAACTTCACCGAGAAGGGCTTCGGCGTCCGTGCCGCGCTCGGTTGTTCGGACCGCGGCAACTCTGCCGCCTCGCAGATCCGCCCCGGCGAAGTCAACTGGGAGAAGCTGTTCGGTGAGGAAGGCGTCCGGTGGTTCCACACCGGCGGCATCTTCGCCGCGCTGGCCTCCAACACCGCCGAGGCGGTGATCGAGGCGGTGGAAGTCGCCCACAAATACGGCACCATCGTGTCCTACGACCTCAACTACCGTGCGTCTCTGTGGAAGAGCCAGGGCGGCAAGGAAGGGGCGCAGAAGGTCAACCGCACCATCGCCCGTCACGTCGATGTGATGATCGGCAACGAGGAGGACTTCACGGCCTGCCTCGGGTTCGAAGTCGAAGGGCTCGATGAGCATATCTCGAAGATCGATCCGGCCAACTTCAAGAAGATGATCGCGAAGGCCGTCACGGAATTCCCGAACTTCAAGGTGGCCGCGACCACGCTCCGGAACGCCAAGACCGCGAGCGTCAACGACTGGGGCGCGGTGATCTATGCCGGCGGCCAGTTCTACGAGGCCCCGATGCGCGAAAACCTTGAGATCTATGACCGCGTCGGCGGCGGCGACGGCTTCGCCTCCGGTCTGGCCTATGGCTTCATCGAGGGCAAGGGGCCGCAGGCGGCGGTGGAATATGGCGCCGCGCATGGCGCGCTGGCCATGACCACGCCCGGCGACACCTCGATGGTCAATGTCAAGGAAGTGGAAGCGATCATGAAGGGCAAGGGCGCCCGCGTGATCCGCTGATGTCGTGGATGCCGGGGGGGGGCCCCGGGGGGCCGGGCGCGCCATGCCCCCGGAACCGCCGGCGCCGCAGCCGCGGGGGCGGCGTTTTCTGTTCGGGGGAGAGCCGTTTCCCGGATGGAGGCGGATGTGCCGGAAGCGAAACCGATGGCAAAAAGAGCCTGTGGAAAACCGGGATATTGGCCTGACCACTTGACCGAAGACGCGGGTTCCTCCATGCTTCCCCGTCTGGGTGGACGGCCTGTCCGGCCCGCGGTTTCCGGCGACCCGCCGGCCCCGCCTGACGGGGGAATCCGGACCTGCGGCCATTGCCGCGTCCACAGCCGGAACCGAAGCCGATGCCCGGCACGGGATGATGGTGCCCCCCGTCCCCGTCCCCGGGCCCGGTTGCCGGTTCCGCCGGTGGAAGGGTGCCGTTCCGTCCTCCCCCTTACCCGAGTCAGTTAAGGATCTTCGCAAGATGGCGTCTCAATTCATCCGGCTGCATCCGAACGACAGTGTTGTCGTCGCTCTCGAGGAGCTGCCTTCCGGTACAACGCTTGCCGGGGCGGCTCCCGACGGCGGTGCCGTGGTCTCCAGGGACCCGGTGCCGGTCGGCCACAAGGTCGCGGTCGTCGCGGTGGCGGCCGGCGCGCCGGTCCGCAAATTCGATCAGATCATCGGCTTCGCGACGCGCGCGATCGAGCCCGGCGAGCATGTGCATGTCCACAACATGGGCATGGGCGAGACGTTCGACCGCACCTTCCAGGTCGGATCCGGGGCCCGCGACGCGGGCATGATCCCGGCGGAGAGGCGGGCGCCCTTTCAGGGCATCGTCCGGCCCGACGGCCGGGTGGCGACGCGCAATTACATCGGCGTTCTGACCACGGTGAACTGTTCCGCGACTGCCGCGCGTCTGGTGGCCGATCAGTTCCGCGGCGCCGCGCTGGACGCCTTCCCGAATGTGGACGGTGTCGTCGCCCTGACCCACGGTCTGGGATGCGGTGGCGTGCAGGAGGGCGACGGGATGGATATCCTGCGCCGCACCATCGGCGGTTACGCCCGCCACCCCAACTTCGGGGCCGTGGTGATCATCGGTCTTGGATGCGAGAACAACCAGCTCGCCCGCCTGATGGAGATCGAGGGGCTGGCCGCGGGCGAGCTGTTGCAGCCGCTGATCATCCAGGATGCCGGCGGCACGGCGGCGACCGCGCGTCTGGCGGTGGAGCGCATCCGGCAGATCCTTCCCCGCGTCAACGATGTCCGGCGGCAGACCGTGCCCGCCAGCCATATCACCGTCGGCCTGCAATGCGGCGGCTCGGACGGCTATTCCGGGATCACCGCCAATCCGGCGCTCGGGGCCGCCGTCGACCTCCTGGTCCGCAACGGCGGCACCGCGATTCTTTCCGAAACGCCGGAGATCTATGGCGCCGAGCATCTGCTGGCGCGCCGGGCGGTCTCGGCCGGCGTCGCGGACAAGCTGGTGGACCGCATCAAATGGTGGGAGGACTACACCTCGCGGACCGGCGACGAGATGAACAACAATCCCTCGCCCGGCAACAAGAAGGGCGGACTCACCACCATTCTGGAAAAGTCCCTGGGGGCGGTCGCCAAGGCCGGAACGACCAACCTGGAGGACGTCTACAAATATGGAGAGCCGGTCACGAGCCATGGCCTCGTCTTCATGGACACGCCCGGCTATGACCCGGTGTCTGCCACCGGGCAGGTGGCGGGTGGCGCCAATGTGATCTGCTTTACCACCGGTCGCGGATCGGTGTTCGGCTGCAAGCCGGCGCCCAGCCTGAAGCTCGCCACCAACACGCAGCTCTTCAACCGCATGAGGGACGATATGGATATCAACTGCGGTCCGATCGCCACCGGCGAGGCGGGAATCGAGGAGATCGGCCGCCAGATATTCGAGGCGATTCTGGCCACCGCCTCCGGGCGGAAAACCAAGAGCGAGGAGCTGGGATTCGGGTCTGACGAGTTCGCGCCATGGCAGATCGGCGCTGTGATGTAACGGCGTTCAACCATGTGGCAGAAGTCCATCGCCCCTCTTGGATATCAGGGGGCGATGGACCATCCTCCGGCCGAACGGGACGCTGGATTCCTTTGTTTTTCGGATGCTAATGTCACCGTTATCATCGGCGGTGGCACCCATCGGATGACCGGATCCAGGGCGGTCGGGCTTCGCCGCCGCGCGGCGCCGGCATCGTCCGTCGTGACCGGCCAAAGAAAAATATAAACCGGCGACGGGCGCGGAGTGCCACGGCGGGCCCGGCCGAAAAGGGGGGAACCGTGCGACTCACGTTTTTGCAGCCGATCCAGGTTCGGCTTTGGCTCGCCTTCGCGGCCGTCGCGGCCGTCAGCGTCATCGGAGCGATCTCCGCCGTCATCTCCGACAGCGTGCTGTCGGGTACGGTCGCCCGGTTCGGTCAGGGCACGCTGCCCCAGATGGTGGTGGCTCAGTCCATGCTGGAGGTGAAGGGCAGTCTGATCGAGGCCACGCGGTCCCTTGCCAAGGCCGAGGATGACTCCTCGATGGGTACGCGCGGCGCCCGCGCCGCCGACGAGCTTGCGAAGCTCAAGACATTGTCGCGCGAAAAGCTCCCGGCGCTCCATGCCGAAGAGGTTGCGCGCGAACTGGCCCCCCTGATCGACCGTTTCGAGACCGCTCTGCGGACGGTGCGGTCCGCGACCGCAGCCCGCATCGCCGCCAACGCCGAACGGGCCAAATACACCGACGACATGGAAATGGCCGGGCGGGCCACCCGGTCTATCGCCGAACCCCTGGCCCGGGCGATCCGCGAGCAACTCGCGCATCGGATCAGCCAGCTTGCCGCTGCCGGCGATATCCGCCGGTTGCAGGACCTGGATCGGACGGACGTCGCCTGGCTGATCACGGTGCAGCGCCTCAGGTCCGACGCCGACAATCTGCGCTCCATGCTGTCCGCGGCGGGATCGGCCCCCGACGAGGCCACGCTGCGGGGGATCGAGGCGCAGATGACGATGGCCGCCGCCCATTTGAAGGAGCCGGCCGATCTTCCCGATACCCCCTTCACGCCCGGGTTCAATGCCGCGCTGGAAGCCCTGATGGACTATACCCAGGGGCCGCAGTCGATCGTCGACGCCCGCGCCCGCGAGTTGACGGCCTTGCAGGATATCGACGCGGCCGTCACCGCCAGCACCGAGGCGGGCGACGCTTTGGCCAAGGCGTTGGCGCAGTTCGCGGAATCGCGGTCCCGCGCGACGGGATCGGCGGTCGAGGACACGGCGTCGGAAATCCGCGCGGCGATGGGGGTGCAGGCCGTCCTGGCGGCGCTCGCCCTTGCCACGGCCGGGCTGATCGGCTGGTTTTATGTCCGGGGCAATCTGGTCCGCCGGATGTTGTTGTTGCGCGACGCCATGCGGACCATTGCCGGCGGCGATCTCGATTTCCGGATCGGGGTGAGCGGCGGCGACGAACTGGGCGCCATGGCGGAAGCCCTGGCGGTTTTCCGCGACAACGCCCGCGAGATCGCGCGGCTTCAGCAGCAGCATGAGGAGACCCGCAAGGCGGCCGACCGCGACCGCCGTCAGGCTCTGCTCGGCATGGCGGACACCCTGGAGTCCGGAGCCGGACGCCTGCTGACGGCGGTCGCCGAGGCGGCGGCCGAACTCGATCGCGCGGCCAATGACATGTCGGTCAACGCCCAGTCCGCCGCGCGCGAGGCGAGGGCCGTGGGCGACGCGACCGGCCAGGCGGCGTTGAAGGTCGACGCGGCGGCAGGCGCGGCCCAGGAGATGGCGTCCTGCGTGCAGGAGATCGCCCGCCATATGTCGGGATCCACCACCGCCTCGGGCTCGGCCCGCGACGAGGCCGGCGCGGCCCAGTCCACGGTGGGGCGCCTCAAGGAGTCGGCCGTGCGCATCGGCGATATCGTCCAGTTGATCCGGGGCATCGCGGCCAAGACGCATCTTCTGGCGTTGAACGCGACGATCGAGGCGGCCCGGGCCGGGGAGGCCGGAAAGGGATTTGCCATCGTCGCCGGTGAGGTCAACAGCCTTGCCAATCAGACGGCCTCGGCAACCGGCGATATCGAGCGGCAGGTGGTCGAAATCCAGGCCGCCACCGATGCCACCGTCCAGTCCATCGCGGAAATCCTGTCCTCGATCGAGAATGTGAACAATCTCAATCTGTCGGCCTCGGGGGCGCTGGAGCAGCAGACCGCGGCGACCCAGGAGATCGCCCGGACGATGACGGAGATGGCCGGCCTGATCGCTTCGGTCAACTCCGGAATGGAGACCGTGGGCAGCAGCGCCCATGCCAACGAGAACACCGCGTCGACGCTGCGGTCGGCGGCGTCGCGGCTGTCGGCCGATACCCGCGCCCTGGGCGAGGAGGTCAGCCGGTTCCTGGGCAATATCAGGGCCGGCTGAGCGTTAGGGACCGGCCGTCTGAGGGCTGCGCTGATCGGTTCCGATCAGCGCAGGCGGGTGAGGGATTTTTTCACACGCTCTCCCGCGCGGCTCCGCCGTCCGGCGGACATGGTGAACGGATTTCCCTGACCGGCGGGACCCGGCGCAGCACGATCACCGCGACCCCGGCAATCGTGGCGATGCCGCCCAGCACCATTTGCAGGCTGAGATGTTCGCCCAGCAGAACGATGCCGGAGATCACGCCGAACAGCGGCACCAGCAGCGTGAAAGGCATCACCTGATTGACGGGATAGCGCCGGAGCAGCGGATACCAGATGCAATAGGTGCCGATCGATACGACCAGCACCGTGTAGGACAGCGACCCCCACCCGAGAACGGTCGCCTGCCGCACCGCCTGCCACTGGCCGTTCTCGATCAGCCAGGACCCGAACAGGAACTGCGGCGCCGTGAACAGCGCCACCCACCCCGACAGGGCAAAGCTGTTGACCGGCCCCAGGCGTTTGATCTGGATATTGCCGATGGCCGCCGCCAGCGCCGATCCCAGAATGCAGGCGGCCCAGATCAGATCGCCGCCGATACGGGGCTCCCCCATGATCAGCAGAATGCCGGCGAAGGACAAGGCGAGGCCCAGCCAGCGGCGCGCGCCGAACCGGTCGCCGAACACCTTCGCCGCCAGCAGGGCCGCGAAGGGAACCTGGGCCTGCCCCAGAATGGCGGAGGTGCCGGCGCCCAGATGGGCGACACCGGCATACATCAGTCCGAAATTCAGGGTTCCGAAGGTCAGAGACAGCCAGAACACCGGCAGACGCTGACGCCGGGGCAGCCGGAAAAAGGGACAGAGCAGGGCGGCGACGATGGCGAAGCGGATTCCCATCAGCAGCAGGGTCGGAAATTCCCTGAGACCGAACTTCAGGACGCCCCAGTGGAATCCCCACAGAAGCTGGACGAGCAGAAGTCCGAATAGATCACGATAGCGCATGGACCGGTTGCCGATGGGGCGGAAAGGAGGGGCGGGGGCGGATCGCCCCGGCCCCCTTGATTACCCGCAGACCGGCCCGGATTCAATGAAGAACCACCAGTCGGTTACGAAATGGTCAGGCCAGTTTCCGATGCCGTGCCCGGCCGACACCAAGGCCGAGGGCGAGACCCAGCAGGGTGGTGTCGAGCACCACGCCGGTCGCCAGCGGGACGCCGCCCGTTCCCGCCAGAACCAGATGGATGAGATGGGGGCCGGCGGCGGCGATCAGCGTCGCGATCAGCATCGGCGTCAGCAGACGCGGGCGGACGAGGCCCAGCCCCAGAATCAGGGCGGCCGAGACCCAGAAGACCGGCGCGACCGGCAGCCAGGGCGAGGCGGCGAACGCGGCCGCCAGCCCCACGGGAACGCCGGTGCACCAGCCCCGCCACAAACGGGCCGGCAGGGGGGAGTCCGGCCGGCGGCGGGCCAGCCAGATCGACACGCCGCTGGTCACCAGAACGGTCAGCAGTCCGCCCATGGCGACATAGGCGAGACGGATCGGAAGTCCGCCGAAGAAGCCGAAATGGAGTTCGGCGGTGGCGGAATAGAACTCCTGCCCGCCGCCGCCCGAGGCGAAGGCGCCGATGCCCGCAAGGTGTCCGTCGGCGTCGAAGACCAGACGGTCGCCCCGCGCCAGATGACGGGGGAGCGCCATCTCCACCCCGATCCGCTGCCCGGGCGCCAGGATGTTTTCGACGCTGATCATCCGGATCCGTCCGTCGGGGCGGGCGGCGCGGGCGGCGGCCAGCACCCCGGTCATCGGCGGCAGCGCGGCCGGCGCTGTTGCGGGGCCGGCGATCTCCGGTCCGATCAGCGGCTGGACGGCGCGCGTGGTATCACCCCGGAAGCCAGCGGCAGCGACAGTCATCAGAATAATCGTTGCCAGACCGAAGAAGGCCCCCGTGCCCGCGATCGTGATGTGGAAGGGCAGGCCCCAGAGACCGATCCGGTTGTGCAGATCGGCCCAGGCCAGACGCCGCGCCCCGCCGATGCGAAGTTCAAAGGCGTCGCGGAAGATGCGGCGGTGGGCCACCGCCCCGGAGCCCAGAAGCGCCAGCAGAATCACGCCGGACAGCCCGACCAGGGTGGCTCCGAAGGGGGAGGGCAGGGTCAGTGTCATATGCAGGTCGGTGACGAATTCCGTCCAGGGGGTGCGCAGCGGGATGACCGCGCCATCGGAAAGGGCGAGCCAGGAGTCCTCGCCGCCGGCGCCATAGCCATGAATGGTGAGACGCTGGCGACCGGTGGTGGGCAGCATCAGATAAAGCGAGGTCGCCCGACCGGCGCCGGTGGCGCCGGATCGCGTGGCGTCCGCCAGGACCGCGGCCAGGACCTTGTCGACGACCGGTCCCAATGCGGCGGGATCTCCCCCGGCGGCGGGACCGGACAGGATGTCTGCCGGCCCCGGCTCCGGTTGCTCCCACAGCGACAGCTCATCGACCAGAACCGACAGGGTGCCGGTCAGGCAGACGAGGTGGAGCAGGGCGGCGAACCACAATCCGAGAAGGCCGTGGCCCGCCAGCAGGGACTTGAGGCCGGCGTTGGCGCCGGTGGGGGTGGGGTTGGGGG
>WASQ01000072.1 GCA_009712185.1 Telmatospirillum sp.
GCCCGGAGCCCCCAGACCGCCCGCCGCGGCCCGTCCACCGATCGGGGCGAAACCCGGGATCCCTCCGGTGGCAGGGAAACCCGGCCTTCCGTCCGCCGGAATGCGACCGGGCATGCCCGCCGGCCGCACCGCCGCACATCCGGCGGAAACGCCGAAATCCGCCGCCGTGAAGGCTCCCGTCCAGGGAATCGACGTCCGGACGCTGCCCCAGCCGATGGTGGAGATGCTGGAGGCCATCGAGATCTACGACGAACTGCTGATCGAGGAAAATGCCGCCCTCAAGGCCAGCGACTCCGATGGTGTCGAGGCTTTGCTGGAACGCAAGACGGCCGCCACCCGTCTTTACCAGGAGCGGCTGCGCGTCCTCCTCAGCGATCCGCAGAACACCCGCGGACTGCCCCCCGATCAACGCAATGCCGTCATTGCGCGAATTCGCGACCTTGAGGAGAGGACACGGGAAAACACCATCCTCCTGAAGGCGAACATGGGCGCGATCGAACAGTTGTTCCAGGTGATCAACGAGGCAGCACGCAAGGCGCGGAGGCAGGAGCTCGGCTATTCCAAGGCGGGCACCATCCAGGACGTCTACAGCCGTAACGGCGTCTCGCTCGCCTACAACAGCACCATCTGACACCGGGAACGGCCGCCGCCCCACCGGGGGCGCGGCGGTCCTTTCCGGAGGGGTCCGCAGGCCGACGGCCGCGATGTCCCCGACAAGCGACCGCGCCGACCAGGGGAAAGCGTCACAGCATGCCGATCGAGGGCAACAGCAACGTTCCGGCCAATGGCCTCAACTGGGCCATGCAGACCAATGCCAGCGCCGTCGCCGGTTCGACCCAGGCCGCCGCGACCGCCGCCACGCAGCGCACGCGCAAGACCCGAACCGATCGCGCCGGCGACTTCCAGAGCCTGGGCGGACTGTTCCCGATGGCCGCCAGCGGCGGGAGTATCGAGGCCGGGCTGCAGGCCAGCATCCGCGACGCCATCGGCACCCTGAACACCCTGTTTTCGGACGAATCCACCGGAGAGGCCCTGCAATCGATCCTGGGCCGGCCGGGGGATTCGTCCTCGATCGGACAATCGATCCGCGATCTCGCGTCCGCCTTCGCGCGGCTTGCGGCGAATTCACGGGAATCGGCCCGGGACGCGGCCGACGCGGCCGGAACCTTCACCGCCCGGCTTGAAAAGATCACCGCGCAGATCCAGTCCCTGCGGGGACAGGTCGACAGCGAAATCGGCGTCACGGTCGAACAGGCCAATCAGATCCTGAACCAGCTGGCCGCGCTCAACGCCCGCATCACCAAGGATGCGGCCGCCGGGTTTCCCGCCGCCGATGTCGCCAGCATGCGCGACGCGGCGCTTGATTCCCTTGCCGGCAGTCTCGACATCGCCTCTTTCCGGCGCGCGGACGGGACGGTATCGGTGTTCACCAAGTCCGGCACTCCGCTGGTCACGGCAACCGCCGCGCGCCTGGGCTACCGGCCGACGCCGCAGATCACCGCGGATATGACGATCGGAAACGGAGCGCTTTCAGGTGTTACCGCCGACGGCGTCGACATAAGCGGCCAGATTTCCGCGGGAACGCTTCACGCCCTGCTGAAAACCCGCGATGCGACCCTGCCCAATGTGCAGTCCCAGCTCGATACCCTGGCGCAATCCCTGCAAACCCACGTCAACCAGGCCAGCAACCGCGCATTGGCCGGAACGGGCCTGGGAGACGGATGCAAAAGCGCGCGGCACTTCCGCCCGGCGGGGGGACAGCGGTTCTCGGTGGCCGGCGGCGATGTGCTGGTCACGGCCCGCAAGCCGGACGGATCCAGCGCCGGCATGGATACCCTGACGGCCATTCTGAGACGCCATGGCAGCGCCCGGGGATTGCCGGAGACCGGAATATGGACGGCGGGTCTTCTCGCCGGCGCGCTGGATCAATGGCTCACGCGATGCCTGGGGCCGGCGCCCGCCCCTTATGTGCGGATCGACAATAACGGCGCCCTCAGCTTCTCATTCCAGGGCCCGGCCGCCGGGACCGGCCTGTCATTCCAGGACCGGCGCAGCGGCGTCTGCCGTTCCAGCGTTTTCCCGGATCCCGACCGTCCGCTGGGCCTGACCGGTCCGGTCAGCATCGTCGACGGCGCCGGCAATCTGATGAGCACCGGAACCGGCCGTCTGGCGGTGGCCCCCGGGGACAGCCTGACCGCAATTTCAGCAAAACTCGCCGTTTTGGACGGAATAGAGACCACCCTGACCGCGAGAGATGGCGGCTGGGCGATCACCCTCACCAGCACCACGGGAAGCGACATGGCCGTGCTGCCGGATCCGGATGGAGCGACTGCGGTCCGGGGCCTGGGGCTGCTGCCGTCGTCCGATCAGCCGGCCGAGGACGTCGTCGTCAATCACTGGACGGAGACCACCGGCCCCAATCTGTGTTCCGCCCCCTTCCCCGACGCGATTACGCCGCTGGGCCTTTCCCAACCCCTGGAATTTCTGGACGGCGACGGCCATCCGGTCGCCCGGCTGACCCCCGCCCCGGACTGGTCGCTGCGCGATCTGTCGGACCGCATCAACGACCTTTGCCCGGGCGGAGAGCTGGCCTCGTCGGTCGTTGCCTGCGGGAATCGGGCCGTCCTCAAGATCTCCCCCGCCATGGGCCGCCAATTGGGACTGGGAGGGGGGCTGGGAGCCTGCCGGACCGCCCCACGGGAGGGTTTTCAGGCCGCCGGAGGAGACCTGTCGATCATGGTGGACGGCCGGATGGCCGGCCGGATCACGATCCGTCCGGGCGATGGTCTCGCCGCCATCGCCCAGGCCATCAACGATCCGAGAGCCCCCTTTGCCGCCGAGGGCATCGCTGCCGGCGTCACGACCGCGGACGGCGGGGAAATGCTTGAAATTTCGCACCGCTGGGCGTCGCCCCTGGCTTTCGGGGGCACGATCGTCGGATCCCAGCCCGGACAGATCGATCTTCGCCTCAACAGCCGGGATCGCCTGGGCCTTTATCCGCCGGTCACTCAGATCGTCTCGGGATTCGCCAACTTCCTCGGATTGAACGACATCTTTGTCGCCGGTCCGCTGAGCGGGGTCGACAGCAAGGCGCCGATCGGCATTTTCGCCAGCACCGCCGCCCCGGGCATGGCCGGAGCCATCCGCTTGAACCCCCTGTTCCGGGATCGGCCGGAACGGCTGTCCGACGCCGCTCTGGCCGGGGCCGTCGCGGAGATGCTGCAAAGCGACGTCAATCTGGCCGCGGCGGGAGGGTTCCCCCGTGGCAGCCAGAGCCTTCCCCTTTATGCGGAAACGATTGTCGCCACCGCCGCCACCACGGCGCGCAACGCAGAGACCCTGCGCGTATTCCAACAGACCTTTCTGCATAGCCTGAACCGGCAACGGAGCGGACTGTCCTGTTTCGATATCGACCACACGGCCGCCCGCCTGTCGACATACCAGCAGGCGTTCCAGGACTCCTCCTTCGTCGCCTCCACCATGAAGCAGTTCTTCGGCAGCCTGGGGGCGCCGATGCACTGACCGGCCCGGAGGGACCGGAACTTTCCGGCCGCCCGGCAAAAAATGCAGGGCGGTCCGGGGAATGGCGCCGCCCGCCGGCAGGGCGAAAGGCGCGAAAAACAAAGAGAGGCCATCAACCCAAGGAATGGCCCATATTTTGCTTGGACAAGCCGGATAAACGGCTCGACGCGGGAAAAAAGCAACCATGGCCATAGAGGCGATCGCAGCCCAGACCAACAGAACAACCGGAGCGTCGGCGGTCTCCGCCCCCGGCGGATCGACCAGCGGTTTCGCCTCGATGCTGATGCGCGCCAGCGCCCTGGTGGACCAGCGGTCATCCGGTTCCGTCGGTCCCGCCCAGGATCTGATGAGCGCCTTCTCGCCCATGACGGCCCCGCAGCCCCGCACGACCGGACCCCTGGGACAAACCGCCCAGGGACAAAACGCCCAGGGACAAACCGGGGGAACCACCTCGGGAAGCCGGACGGCCGGAGGATGGCCGATCAGCGGCACGACGTCCGGCCTTGCCGATATCACCTCCTCCCCCACCGGCACCGGCCGGTCCACGGGCGGGTCGCCGGGCTCCTCCGCGTCGGCTTCGGGCGGCAACGCGCCCGCCCCCTCCGCATCAGGCTCCGGCGCAACGAACTCAGCTCCGTCCGCATCGGACGGTGCGGGGGCCGCATCCTCCGCGAACCCCGGTGAAAAAGGATCGGGACAGGGCACCGCATCGTCGGCGTCCGGGTCGGCCCAGAGCGCCAACGGCCAGAACCCGGCCCCGTCCAGGCCGAAAGGATCCACGTCGACGGCAGGGACCGCGACGGGCTCCGCTTCCGACGGTTCGGGCGCCCCGGACAGCGCGACCTCGCCGTCGGATCCGTCCGGGACGACCGATGCGTCGGCGGCGGCCGCTGCACTGGCGGCTTTGCTGCCGATGACCCAGCCCGCCGTGACGACGGCCGCCCCCCGGGAGACCGGACCGTCCTCGGCCCAGGGAGCCGATCCGCTTGCCGCCGGCGTGTCTCCGTCGGGAGCCCCCCGGCCGGACGCCGCACCGCCAGGATCCGGCGCGACGGACAATACGGGATTCTCCGTTCCGGGAATGACGGCGGCGCCGTCCGGTGCCGCTCTGCCGGAAACCGGGACCCCGGGTTCGCCCGGCCTCACGGGTTCCTCCGCGTCGCCGTCCGGTACGGCAACGGGGACACCGGCCGGGTCGGAGGCCCAGGGCGCGACGACGGCGGCGGCCGCGTCTCAGGCGGCGGCCCTTGCCGGTCTCGCCGGCCAGACCGGAGTCACCGTCCGGTCGGAGGCCGCGTCCCAGGGGACAAACTCCCAGGGAACAACGGCGCAGCCGGTCGATCCCGCGTCCGCGGTGCAGGCCATGCCGCAACAGGTCGCGTCCGCCCAGTCCGCGACAACAGGCGGCGGACAGACGCAGACATCGTCGCAGGATCAATCCCGGGACCCGTCGCAGGACCAGGGCGACGGGCGCAACGCCGCCGGCACCGCAGTGGCCGCGTCCGCGCAGGCCACCCCCCAGGCAGCCGGTGCGGCGCAGGCGTCCCCGACAACCGACGCCACCACGGCGACCGGCTCCGTCCAGGGACAGACCAGAGGGCAGACGGCGGCCTCTTCCGGCGCCACGGATCCCATCCCCGCCACCGGCCTGGTCCAGACCCAGAGTGCGGCCGGGGGCGATCCGGTTGCGGGGGCGCAGCCGGTCCGGCAACCAATGCCGGCCAGCCCGGTGGAACAGATCCGGCTCCAGGTCAGCAAAGGGCTGAAGGATGGCGGCGACACTCTCAACATTCAACTGCATCCGGACGATCTCGGCCGGGTAGAGATCAAGCTCTCGATGCAGGACGGCCAGGTTCGCGCGGCGATCACCGCCGATCGACCGGAAACCCTGCAACTTCTGAAAAGCGACGCCGGGCAGCTTCATCAGGCCCTGAGCAGCGCCGGCCTCAGTTCGGACGGCAACTCCCTCAGTTTCCATTTGCGCGGAGATCAGCAGAACCAGCAGCAGGCGCAGCAGCAGGCGGCCCGGGGCGGCGCTGATCACGGCACCGGCAATGGCGGCACGGCCTCCGACGATGGCGATGGCGGAGACGATCCGGGATCATCGCTGTCTCCGGTCATTGCCGGCGGCGGCTCCGGAACCAGGGGTATCGACATCAATGTCTGAGACCTGAGCCGGCGGGCGTTCGCACCTTCCCCTGTCCGCCGGTTTTCCCCGGGAAACCAGCCCCGCGCCCCGGAACGACCCGGCAAGTTTTGCCCGGTCGTTAACGTGTGATTCATCTTCGAGGTATAGCGTCGGCTGGGTGGAAAAAGCTGTGTACGGGGGTACTCCCGCACGCGAGAGCTTTGGGGAAGCCAGCCGTGAACTCATTCCTGCAGTCGCTCAAGAATCTCGGAACGGTCCGACTGACCGCCATCGCAGGTGGCGGTGTCGCGATGCTGGCGTTCATCATCTACATGGTCGCCCGCATGTCCTCCCCGCAGATGGAGATGCTCTATGGCGGTCTCGATCTGCAGGACGCCAACCAGATCGTCACCCGTCTTCAGACCGAGAAAGTGCCCTATGAACTGCGCCGCGAAGGCGCCGAGATCTGGGTGCCGCGCGACCGGAAACTCGATCTCCGGGTGAAGATGGCCGAGCAGCAGCTGCCGAGCGGCGGCTCCGTCTCGACCGGCTATGAGGTGTTCGACAAGGGCGACATGCTGGGCTCCACCAGCTTCATGCAGAATGTCAATCTGGTGCGCGCCATGGAAGGGGAGCTGGCGCGCACGATTCACGCCATCGACCATGTGAAGTCGGCCCGTGTCCACCTCGTCCTGCCCCGGCGTGAGGTGTTCAGCCGCGAGGCCCAGGACCCCTCCGCTTCAATCGTCCTCAAGATGGACGGGGCGAACCGGCTGTCCAAGGGTCAGGTCAAGGCCATCCAGCATCTGGTGGCGGCGGCGGTGCCGAAACTGAAGCCCGGCCGGATCTCGATCGTCGATGACAAGGGAACGCTTCTGGCCCGGGGCGGCGACGACGACCGGCAGACCGCGGCCGAGAACGCCGATGAGTTGAAGCTGGCGACCGAACAACGGCTGCAACGGACAATCGAGGATCTGATCGAGCGGTCCGTCGGCCCCGACAGAGTCCGGGCCGAGGTGTCGGTCGAATTGGATCTGGACCGGACCGCCACCACCCAGGAAACCTACGACCCCGACAGCAAGGTCGTGCGCTCGCAGGTGACCGTCGAAGAGGGCGAACAGACCCAGGACGCGGAAAGCTCGTCGGTCAGCGTCCAGCAGAACCTTCCCGACGCCGGGGCCAACAATGCCGGCGCCAAAAGCCTGAGCAAGCAAAACCGCACCCAGGAAACCGTGAACTACGAGATTTCCAAGGTGACGCGCAATCAGGTCAAGGAACTGGGGTCGATCAAAAGAATTACCGCTGCGGTGCTGGTCGACGGCCGCTATGGCCCGCCGGCGGAAGGCCAGAAAAAGCTGACCTACCAGCCGCGCAGCGAGAAGGAAATGGACCAACTGGCCTCCCTGGTCCGCAATGCCATTGGCTATGACGCCAATCGCGGCGACCAGGTGGAGGTCTCCAACATGCCTTTCGCCGGGCATGACGAGCCGGAGCCCGATGGCTCGGAGAACAAACTGTTCGGGCTGGATCGCGATTTCGTCGAAAAGATCGCCTCAAGCCTGGGCCTTTCGGTCGTGGCGATCCTGTTCCTGTTGATGGTGCTGCGCCCGCTGATCAGCCGCGCGGTCGAATCGATGGCAAGCCAGGGCGTCCCCGATCAGCGCCTGCTGGCCGAAGGCGCTGGACCGCCGCTTCTGGGACCGGCCGCGATGCCGCCGGCTCCCGCCGCCGGCATGCTGCCCGACGAGATGGAAGTGGTCGACGAGCTGATCGACATCGACAAGGTCGAAGGCCGCGTGAAGGCCTCCTCGATCCGCAAGATCGGCGAAATCGTCGAAAAGCACCCCGAAGAGGCTTTGGGAATTATCCGCGGCTGGATGTATTCGGACAGCTGACGAACGGCAACCCTTATGGCGCCAGGGGACAACTGTCTCCGGTGCCACGATCCGGAATCCTGTGGCATGGCACGCATGAAAGAAGACTATCGCAGCCTCACCGGCCCACAAAAGGCGGCCATCCTGATGCTGTCCCTGGGCGAGGAGCAGTCCTCGAAGATCTTCGCCATGATGGACGACGAGGAGATCAAGGAGATCTCCCAGACCATGGCCAATCTGGGCACGGTGAACGCCGGTGTCGTCGAGCGCCTGTTCGTGGAATTCGCCGATCAGATCTCCTCGACCGGGTCCCTTGTCGGTTCGTTCGAAAGCACCGAGCGCCTGCTGTTGAAGACGCTGCCCAAGGACCGCGTCGAAATGATCATGGAGGAGATCCGTGGTCCGGCCGGCCGTACCATGTGGGACAAACTGGGCAACGTCAACGAGACCGTTCTCGCCAACTATCTGAAGAACGAATATCCCCAGACCGTCGCCGTCGTTCTCGCCAAGATCAAGTCGGACCATGCCGCGCGGGTGCTGTCGCTGCTGCCCGAGAACTTCGCCATGGAGGTCATCATGCGCATGCTGCGCATGGAGGCCGTCCAGAAGGAGGTTCTGGACGGCGTCGAGAAGACCCTGCGGACGGAGTTCATGTCGAACCTGGCGCGGACCGCCCGTCGCGACGCGCATGAACTGATGGCCGACATCTTCAACAACCTGGACCGCAACGCCGAAAACCGGTTCATGAGCGCGCTTGAGGAGCGCAACCGCGAATCCGCCGAGCGCATCAAGCAGTTGATGTTCACCTTCGAGGATCTGGTCCGCATCGACATGGCGGGGATCCAGACGCTGTTGCGCAGCGTCGAGAAGGACAAGCTCGCCATGGCCCTGAAGGGGGCGTCGGACACGATCAAGGAACTGTTCTTCAAGAATATGTCGGAACGCGCCGGCAAGATGATGCGCGAGGACATGGACGCCATGGGCCCGGTCCGTCTGCGCGACGTCGATCAGGCGCAAGGCACCATCGTCGCCCTTGCCAAGGACCTCGCCGCCAGCGGTCAGATCGTCATCTCCGAAGGCCGTGAAGAAGACGAATTGGTGTACTGATGGCAAAGCTGCAGAAATTCCTGTTCGATCTCGACTTCGACGCCCCTCCCCCCGAGGTGATGCCCGAAGACGAGGACGGCATCGAGGAATTTCCCGAGGAGGAGGTGGAGGAGCCGCCGCCACCGCCGATGTTCTCCGAGGAGGAACTGGCGCTGACGCGCGATCAGGCCTTCGCAGCCGGCCATCAGGCCGGCGTCGAGGCGGCCGAGGCGGCCACCGAGCGGCTTCTGGCGGAGACCATGATGCGCATCAGCGCTCAGCTCGACGACATCGCGGCGGTTCAGGCCGACGCCAATGAGTCGCGGTTGCGCGAATCCGTCGCGGTCGCGGTGGCGGTGATCCGCAAGTTGCAGCCGGAGATGGGACGGGAGCATGCCCTGGACGAAATCGCGGGCGTGGTGCGCGAATGTCTGGCGCATATCGAGAAGGACGTGCGCGTCACCATCCGTGTCAACCCGGCCCATATGGACAGCATCCGTCACTATGCGAGTCAGGCGGCGGAAACGACCGGATTTGAGGGCAGGCTGATTTATTCCGCCGACGCCCGGCTCGTTCCCGGGGACTGCCGGATCGAATGGGGAGATGGCGGCGCCGAGCGCGATGTCGTCCGGCTGTGGGCGGAAATCGATGCCACCATCGCCCGGGCGCTGGGCCGCGAGGCGATGGAGGCGGTGGAACCGCCCCCCGCCGGGGAGCCGCCCCAGGAGGACAGCCCCGCCGAAGAGGAAACGCCGTTTTCCGGAGACGGGGACGGCGGCTGAACGGAGGGACGGCCGGATGCGGTAATGCCGCGACGGCCTCCCGGAAAGAATTCCCGGGCCCGCCGGACGCGACGGGGCTTGCGAGAGAGACCGCGGAGAGAGTTTGATGTCGGACCTCGAATTGAATGAATTGAAGTCGGATACCCTGGATTCCGAAATTCCGGACGGCCCGCGGTCGGCCCGGGATCTGGAGGCGGTCTACGACATTCCCGTGCAGGTGTCCGCGGTTCTGGGCAAGGCGACCATGCAGGTCAACCAGCTTCTGAAACTGGGCCGCGGCGCGGTGGTGGAGCTGGACCGCAAGGTCGGTGAGGCCATCGACATCTATGTGAACAACCGGCTGGTGGCCCGCGGCGAGGTCGTGGTGGTGGAGGACAGGCTGGGCGTCACGATGACGGAAATCATCAAGACGGACCGCAGTTAAGATCGTTGGAGTAGGACAGAATGCAGCTTCTGATCATCGGCACTTTGGACGGACAGGTCGGTGCCGCCAGCCAGATGGCCATGGCGCGGGGAGCCAAGGTGACCCACGTCGACACCGTCTCGGGCGGCCTGGACGTCCTGCGCGCCGGTCCAGGAGCCGATCTTGTGATGTGCGATGTCAAATTCGACATCAAATCGCTGATCGACAGCCTAGTCAGCGAGCGCTTCAATGTCCCGGTGATCGCCTGCGGTATCGGAACCGACGCGGGGGCGGCTGTCCGCGCTATCCGCGCCGGAGCCAAAGAATACATCCCCCTTCCGCCGGACGCCGATCTGATCGCCGCGGTGATTGCCGCGGTGACCGAGGAAAGTCACACCATCCTCTATCGCGATCCCGCGATGGGACAGATGGTCCGCATGGCCGAGCAGGTGGCGCCCAGCGACGCCTCGATCCTGATCACCGGCGAATCGGGCACGGGTAAGGAACTGGTCGCGCGTCTGGTCCACAAAAAGAGCCGGCGGTCGGCCAAGCGCTTCATCGCCATCAATTGCGCTGCGATTCCCGAAAACCTGCTGGAGAGCGAGCTGTTCGGCCATGAGAAGGGCGCGTTCACCGGCGCCGTGGCCCGCCGTCTCGGCAAGTTCGAGGAGGCGAACGGCGGCACCCTGCTGCTGGACGAAATCAGCGAAATGGACATCCGCCTGCAGGCCAAGCTGCTGCGCGCGCTGCAGGAAAAGGAGATCGACCGGATCGGCGGCAGCGTTCCGGTGAAGGTCGACGTCCGGATCATCGCGACATCGAACCGCAGCATGGAGGAGGAGGTCCGCCGGGGCACCTTCCGCGAAGATCTGTTCTTCCGCCTCAATGTCGTCAATCTGCGTCTGCCGGCCCTGCGGGAACGGCCGCTCGACATCGATCTCCTCGCCAACCATTTCCTGAAGAAATACGCTGAAATGAACGGCCTGCCGGCCCGGCCCCTGGCCGATGCCGCCAGGCGGATGCTGACCTCCCACAGCTGGCGCGGCAATGTGCGCGAGCTTGAGAACACCATGCATCGGGCGGTTCTTCTGGCGACGGGATCGGAGATCGGCCCCGAGGCCGTTCTGCTGACCGGCGCCCCCACGGCCACGGACCCCGCCAGCACCGTCGTCGCCACCGCCACCCAGGCGGCCAACGCCGCCGTCGGAGGCACCAAGGGCCTGGTGGGACGGACCGTGTCGGATGTCGAGCGCGACCTGATCATCGATACCCTGCAGCATTGCCTGGGCAACCGGACCCATGCCGCCAACATTCTCGGCATCTCGATCCGGACGCTGCGCAACAAACTCCGTCTTTACATGGACGAAGGCATTCCCGTTCCGCCCCCGGGCGAACCCGACCATTCGGCCGCCTGAACCGGCTTAAGGGGAGTCTCTAGACCTTGGCCGAAAACGCCGAAGCCGCCGCCCCGCCCGCCACCACCTCCGACACCGGAGCATCGGCGGCCGCGGGCGCGGGCGCGGGCCTGCCGAACGCGGAGATGCTGAAGGCGACCCTGGGACGCTTCGCCGGCGCTCTGCGCCGCAGCGACATCGCCTTCGCCGTCGGCGTCGTGCTGCTGCTGGTCGCCCTGATCCTGCCGATGCCGCCCTGGATGCTGGACGTCAGCCTCGCCCTGTCGCTGACATTCTCCGTCATGATCCTGATGACGGCGATCTTCATCCAGAAGCCGATGGAGTTCAGCTCCTTCCCCACGGTGCTGCTGATGGCGACGCTGCTCCGGCTGTCGCTCAATCTGGCGTCGACACGTCTGATCCTGGCCCATGGCCATGAGGGGCCGTCGGGCGCCGGTCACGTCATCGAGGCTTTCGCCAGTTTCGTGATGAGCGGCAATTTCGTGATCGGGGTGATCGTCTTCGCCATCCTGGTCATCGTCAATTTCGTGGTCATCACCAAGGGCTCGACCCGTATCGCCGAGGTGGCAGCCCGTTTCACCCTGGACGCCATGCCCGGCAAGCAGATGGCGATCGATGCGGATCTGTCGTCGGGCCTGATCGACGAGACGGTGGCCCGCCGGCGGCGCACCGAGCTGGAGGGTGAAAGCTCGTTCTTCGGCGCCATGGACGGTGCCTCGAAATTCGTGCGGGGTGACGCCGTCGCCGGCCTGATGATCACCGTGATCAATGTGATCGGCGGCATGATCATCGGCATGGTGCAGCAGAATCTGACCTTCAGCCAGGCCGCCGACTATTACACCAAGCTGACCGTCGGCGACGGTCTCGCCACCCAGATCCCGGCCCTGATCGTGTCCGTCGCGGCCGGCATGCTGGTGACCAAGGCCGGCCTTCAGGAAGCCACGGACAAGGCGCTGTTCGGACAGTTGTCCGGATATCCCAAGGCGCTTGGCATGAGCGCCTTCCTGCTGGTGTCGATCTCGCTTCTTCCCGCCATGCCGATGGTGCCCTTCCTGTTCCTGGCGTCCCTGACGGGAGGCGCGGCCTATCTTCTGGACCGGCGCGAGAAGGAGCGGACGAAGCTGGCCGAGGAGGAGGCCCTGAAGGCTCCGTCCAAGACCCAGGTCGCCGAGGACCCGATCGCCACCGCGCTGCGCATCGACAATGTCCGCCTCGAACTGGGCTACGGCCTGCTGTCGATGATCAACAATCCGCACGGCCAGAAGCTGACCGATCAGATCAAGGCGCTGCGGCGCGCCCTGGCGGCCGAAATGGGCTTCGTGATGCCGGCCGTGCGAATCCAGGACAATATGCAGCTTCCCGCCAACAGCTATATGGTCTTCATCAAGGAGGTCATGGCCGCGGACGGCGAACTGCGCCCCAATATGCTGCTGGTCATGGATCCGCGCGGCGAGGACATCACCCTGACCGGTGAACAGACCCGCGAACCGACCTTCGGCCTGCCGGCGGTGTGGATCGATCCGGCCAATCGCGAAGAGGCCCTGTTCCGCGGCTACACCGTCGTTGACCCGTCGACGATCATCACGACCCACCTGACCGAGATGATCAAGGACCATATGCCGGATCTGCTGTCCTATGCCGAGACCCAGAAGCTGCTCGACGAACTCGACAAGGACAATCAGAAGCTGGTGGCGGATATCATCCCCACCCAGATCAGCCTGGGCGGCGTGCAGAGGGTGCTCCAGAATCTGCTGCAGGAACGGGTCTCGATCCGCGATCTCGCCTCCATCCTCGAAGGGGTCAGCGAGGCCTGCGGCCACAGCCGCAATGTCATGATCATCACCGAGCATGTCCGCACCCGCCTTGCCCGGCAGATCAGCGATGCCAATACCAGTCCGCAGGGGTACATCCCGCTGGTCACCCTGTCGCCGGAGTGGGAACAGTCCTTCATCGAATCGCTTCAGGGCAGCGGCGAGGAACGTCAGCTGGTGATGGCGCCGTCCCGTCTGCAGGAGTTCATTTCAAAAACCCGGCAAACCTTCGAACGGTTTGCCATGCAGGGTGAATCGCCGGTCCTGCTCACCAGTCCGTCGGTCCGCCCCTATGTCCGTTCCATCGTCGAACGCTTCCGCCCGGTCACCGTGGTCATGTCGCAGTCGGAGATCCATCCGAAGGCGAAGATCAAGACCATGGGGCAGATTTAGGCCTAGGGGGGGCTGAAGCTCATGAGGCTGAAATCCTATACGGCACCCAGCATGGCGGAAGCCATGCATATGGTCCGCCTCGAGCTGGGGGTCGACGCCATCATTGTGTCCACCCAGCGTGCCGCCGGGGGGAAAGGGGTCCGGATCACCGCGGCCCTGGAACCCTCCGACGTCGAGGAGGCCATCAGCGAGATGCTGGCCGAGGCGCACAGCACCCCGGCCGCCGAGGTGGTGCGCGACGCCCTGATCGAGCATGGATTGCCGGCGCGGCTGATCGAACGGCTGGTCAACGCCGTCCACACCAATGCCATCGAGGATGCGGAGACCGCCTGCTCCGCCGCGTTGGAAGCCGGGTTCACGTTCGCACCGCTGCCCGATCACGGAGCGCCCCGCCCGTTCATGCTGGTGGGGCCGCCGGGAAACGGAAAATCCATGGTGGTTGCCAAGCTGACCGCGCGTTCGGCGCTCAGGAACCGGCGCGTCGGCGTCATTACCGCCGACAATGTCCGGGCCGGCGCGACGGAGCAGCTCGCCGCGTTCACCCGGATTTTACAAATCGATCTGATTTCCGCACGCGGCCCGGAATCCCTACGACGAGCAGTAGAGAACGCCACCGGACAATATGATATCGTGTTTATTGACAGTCCGGGACTGAACCCGTTCAAGTTGACGGACATGGAATATTTGAGCGCGCTCGTTGAAGCGGCGAATGTCGAACCCATTCTGGTCCTGGCGGCCGGGAGCGATGCCATGGAGGCGGCGGAAATCGGCGAAGCGTTCGGGACGATCGGGGCGACGCGGCTTTTGGCGACACGGCTTGACACCACCCGTCGCCTTGGGTCAATCATGGCCGCGGCGGATGCCGCCCCTCTGATGTTCTGCGATGTCAGTGCCACGCCGCATGTCGCCAACGGAGTGACACCGATCAACGCCGCAACCATGGCACGGATGCTCCTGCCCGCCCCCTTGCAGACTCCGCGAGCGAAGTCTGCCAAAACGACGACTGAGGCCTCTTTATGACCGGAATGCCCGCCCCGACCCTTGCGCCCCGCCCCGCACAACGGGCGAAGGGTCGCAATGTGCTTGCCGTCGCGTCCGGCAAGGGGGGCGTTGGCAAGACCTGGTTTTCGATCACGCTGAGCCATGCCCTGGCACGCGCCAACCAGCGCGTCCTGCTGTTCGACGGCGATCTGGGGCTGGCGAACGTCGACATTCAACTGGGCCTGATGCCCAAGCATGATCTTGGCAGCGTCGTCACGGGACGCCTCACCCTCAATCAGGCGGCCGTCACCTTCGCCGATGGCGGATTCGATGTGATCGCCGGGCGCTCGGGGTCGGGATCGCTTGCCAACATTCCGCTGTCGCGTCTCCAGCTTCTGGGAGACGACCTCAACCTTCTGGCCTGCGCCTATGACAAGGTGGTCCTCGACCTGGGTGCCGGAGTCGAAAAGACGGTGCGGTCCCTCGCCAACAACGCCGGAACCATCCTGGTGGTCACCACCGATGAGCCGACGTCCCTGACCGACGCCTACGCCTTCATCAAGGTCACGCTGCTGGAGCGTCCGGGCACCGATATCCGGGTGGTGGTCAACATGGCCAACTCCACCCGGGAGGGGGAGCGGATCTACAACACGCTGCTGAAAGCCTGCGAAGGCTTCCTGAAGGCGTCGCCGCCGCTGGCGGGCGTCATCCGGCGCGACCTCAAGGTGCGCGAGGCGATCCGCAACCAGAGCCCGCTTCTGATCCGTTCTCCCACCAGCGAGGCCGCCGCCGATGTCGAAAGCATCGTCGACCGCCTCCTGGGAGGCCGATGAGCGCCATCCCGCCTTCGCTGCCGTCGCAACCACCGGTGCCGTCTCCGGTGGTCGGAACGACCAGCGTGGTCAGCGATCCCGGCGGACTGCTGGCCGGCCAGCCTCCCGGCAGTCAGATCGGCGGCGTGGTCACCGGCGCCGGTCCGGGGCGCAATGTGGTGACCGTCGAAACCCCACAGGGCCCCCTGCAACTGAAATTGCCCGTCCCGGTCCCGGAGGGGGCCTCTGTCCAGTTCCAGACCGCGGGGGGCGCCGACGGGGGACCCGCCCAGCTCCGCCTCGTGGGAGTTGACGGCCAGCCTGCCTCACAGATTCCCCCGGGCGGCGGACAGACGGCATCCGCCCCAACCGCGACCGTGTCCTCCCAAAGATCTCCAATCCCGCCCGCGGTGGGGGGGGGGGGCCGCCCCCCGGGCGGGGG
>WASQ01000141.1:0-6375 GCA_009712185.1 Telmatospirillum sp.
GGGCGGGGGCGCCGGCCGGGCCGGACGGGGCGCCCCGGTCTCAGCCGGGAACCCGGCAGCCAGCAGGGCGTCGAGGTCAAGCCGCCCGAAAGCCAGTTTGACGTCGATCTGCGGCCGGTCGGCGAAAATCACGCTGGCATTGCCCTGCCCGTCCGCCCCGGCCAGCGACACCAGCAGGGAGTCGAGATCGACCTCCCGCGCCATCACGGTGGCCGTGGCCTCCAGGCTCAAATTGCCGGCGGGAAAGGTCACGGCCCCCAGCCCCAGGGACCGCGCCACGCGGCCGGGATCGGAGGCCTTGACCGTCAGCTTTCCCTTGATGCGCCGGTCGGGTCCGGTTCCGCTGGCCTGACCGCCGAACCGCAACAGTCCAGACCCTTCCGCGGTCGACAGGGACAGACTGACCGGAGTATCGGCGGCGTCCGACCCCTCCAGCGCATCAAACGAGACCTCGGCGGATCCGACGCGCGCTGTCCCGACCAGCCTGGTACCGCCGGTTCCGCTGGTCGTCAGGCTGGCGCCGATCGCCTCCAGCCGGAACGGCGCGCGCCCGGCCGGCGCATAGACCAGTGTGCCGTTGTCGATGATCACGCTGGCGACAGACCGGGGCGCGATGGTCCGCAACGACGGCAGCGCCGGAGCCCGCGCCTCCCCCGCCGGTCCCGCGGCAGGCGCGGCGGATGGGGGAGAGGGAGAGGGAGAGGGAGAGGGAGAGGAAGAGGAAGAGATGGACGGAACCGGGGACCGCGAACGACCGGCCGGAGGCAACCGTCCGACCCTCATCTCCGGCGCATGCAGGCGCAGGGACGCGATCTCAAGGCGGCCCTGAAGCAGGGACAGAAGGGCCGGCTGAAGATCCACGCCGGAAATGGACAGGCCGAGATCGTCACTTCCGCCATCGGCGAGGCGGACCTTGCCGGCGGTGAAGATGGGCGTCGGCACCAGCGACAGGGTCAACGCGCCCTCGATCACCACCGGGCGACCGAGCGCATGCCCGAGCTGCCGGGCAAGGCTGTCCCGGTACCCGTTCCAGTCGATCAAAGCCGGGGTTGCCAACAGGACGGCCAATACAACAAACAGAGCGCCGCCAAGAGCGCTGATCCCCTTTCGCGTCACGGTCCCTCCGACTGCGCGGGTCAAATGGTGGCGGCAGTGTAGGGCGGCCCGACGCCGCAAAGCAAATGACACCGCGCAGACCGAGGCATGCGTTAAGTCCCGGAGCATGGCCTCCTTCCTCATTGCCCTTCGACTCCCGCCATACTAAAACCATCCCCCATGCCTCCCGATTCAGCCGCCCCAGACAGCTCCGTCCGCGCCTCTCCGATCGAGGTCCTGCGGTCGGTCTTCGGTTATGACCGGTTTCGCGGCGCCCAGGCGGACATCGTCGACCATCTGATCGCCGGGGGAGACGCCCTGGTCCTGATGCCGACCGGTGGCGGAAAATCGCTGTGCTACCAGATTCCCTCGCTGTGCCGGGACGGTGTCGGCATCGTGGTGTCGCCGCTGATCGCCCTGATGCAGGATCAGGTCTCGGCCTTGCGCCAGCTTGGCATCCGGGCGGCGGCGCTGAATTCGACGCTGTCCTATGGCGAGCAGGTCGAGATCGAACGCCAGATGCGCGGGGGCGACATCGATATCGTCTATGTCGCCCCCGAACGGCTGATGACGGAGGCCTTCCTGACCCAGCTCGAACGGTGCCGTCTCGCGCTGTTCGCGATCGACGAGGCCCATTGCGTCTCGCAGTGGGGACATGATTTCCGGCCCGAATATCTGCAACTTGGCGCCCTGCCGGAACGGTTCCCCCATGTGCCCCGGGTGGCGCTCACGGCCACCGCCGACGGCCCGACCCGCACAGAGATCGTCGAAAAGCTGCGCCTGGGCGAGGGCCGCCAGTTCGTCGCCGGTTTCGACCGGCCCAACATCCGCTACCGGGTCGCCGCCAAGGGCAGCAGCGCCCGCCACCAGTTGCTGCGGTTCATCCGCGCCGACCATGAGGGCGACGCCGGGATCGTCTACCGCCTGTCACGGGCCAAGGTCGAGGAAACGGCCCAGTGGCTGCGCGAGCAGGGTCTGGACGCCCTGCCCTACCACGCCGGCCTCGACAAGACGGTAAGGGCCGCCAACCAGGACCGCTTTCTCAAGGAGGAAGGTGTGATCATGGTGGCGACCATCGCGTTCGGCATGGGCATCGACAAGCCCAATGTCCGCTTCGTCGCCCATCTCGATCTGCCCAAAAGCCTGGAGGCCTATTATCAGGAAACCGGCCGTGCCGGGCGCGACGGCCTGCCGGCCGACGCCTGGATGGTCTATGGCATGCAGGACGTGGCCCGGCTGCGCCAGATGGTGGAGGGGTCCGAGGCGTCCGAACAGCAGAAACGGCTGGAACACCGCAAGCTGGACTCCCTGCTGGGCTATTGCGAGACCACCCGTTGCCGACGGCAGGTCCTGCTCGACTATTTCGCCGACCATTGCGAGCCCTGCGGCAATTGCGACACCTGCCTGGAGCCGGTCGAGAGCTTCGACGGAACGGTTGCCGCGCAGAAGGCGCTGTCCTGCGTCTACCGGACCGGTCAGCGATTCGGCGCCGGCCATCTGATCGACGTCCTGATGGGCGCCGAGACTGAGAGGATCGCCTCTCTCGGCCATGACAAACTGTCGACCTGGGGCATCGGACGGGACTTCGGCAAAGAGGAATGGCGGTCCATTTTCCGCCAGCTTGTTGCCGCCGGCCTGCTGCGCGTCGATGTGACCGGCCATGGCGGCCTGTCGCTGACGCCCGCCTGCCGCACGGTCCTGCGCGGAGAACAGGCGATTCAATTTCGCCGCGACGCCGTGCGCAAGGCCCAGCGCGAACGCGTCCGGCGCACCGCCGCCGGAGAGGACGAGGGCCTGTTCCAGGCCCTGCGCAAGCTGCGTCTTGATCTGGCGCGCGAACAGGGCGTGCCGCCCTATGTCATCTTCCACGACAACACGCTGCTCGACATGGCCCGGGAACGCCCGGGCAGCCTTGACGAGCTGTCGCAGCTTTCCGGTGTCGGACAGGCCAAGCTCTCGAAATATGGCGAGGCCTTTCTGGAGGGCATCAGCCTGTTCGAAGGCTGACGACCTCCACCCGTCGAGATCGGCCCGGGTCGGTCAGGACCGCTCCAGCACCGCCCCGAAGAAGCCGTCGGTCTGATGCCGGAGAGGCGACAGGCGCAGCCAGGGACCGTCGACGGGACAGGTTCCGCCGACCGTCGCCGCCCAGACCTCGGCCAGGGGGATCGCCTTGAATCCGGGATGGGTCTCAAGGAACGCCTCGACCTGCCGTTCGTTTTCCTCGGCCAGCAGGGAACAGGTCGCATAGACCAGCCGTCCCCCGGGGCGCACCAGCCGGGCGGCGCTGGCCAGGATGCGTCCCTGAAGCCCGATCAGATTTTCGAGCCCCTCCGCGCTGAGACGCCATTTCGCGTCGGGATTGCGCCGCCATGTGCCGGTGCCGGAACAGGGGGCGTCGATCAGCACCCGGTCGCAACTGTCGGCGTGGCGCTTCACCCATTTGTCCTGTTCGCTTTCCAGAAGACGCCGCGTGACATTGTGAACCCCGGCGCGACGCAGACGCAGGGTCGCCTGCTCGGCGCGGCGCTCGTTGACGTCACAGGCGATCAGCCGCCCCTTGTTCTCCATGGTGGCGGCCAGGGCCAGCGTCTTGCCCCCGGCGCCGGCACAGAAATCGACCACGGTGTGGCCCGGCCGGGCGTCGACCAGCAGAGCCAGAAGCTGCGAGCCCTCGTCCTGGACCTCGACCAGCCCCTCGCGGAACGCCTCCTGCGCGGTCAGCGCCACCCGGGCCGGCAGCCTGAGACCGATCGGGGACAGGGAGGTCGGCCGGGCGGCGAGCCCGGCGGCGGCCAGCCGTTCGCGCGCCGTGTCGCGGTCGCCTTTCAGCGTGTTGACCCGGAGATCGACCGGCGCCTCGTCGCGCAGCGCCCCCATCTCCGCGGCCAGGGCGTCGCCGAACACGCCGGTCAGCCGGGGTTCGATCCAATCCGGATATTCGCCCCGCACGGAAGCCGGCATGGCGTGATGGAAGATGTCCCGCCCCGCGAGCTGTTTCAGCAGCGCCCGGTCGGTGGGGGACAGAGGTTCCAGTCCGCGCGCTCCGCCCGTACAAAGCGGCGCCAGCGTCTCGGCCGTCATGCCCTCGGTGAGGACAAGATCGGCGAGCAGCCGCCGGCGCGGCGACGGATCCTGCCGGCAGTCGGCGATCTGCCAGTCGAGACGGGCGCGGCGGCGGAAAATACCCCAGAGCCGGTCGGAAATCGCGCGGCGATCCTTCGCCCCGATATAGCGTCGCGACTTCAGATAGGCGCCGGCGACGGCATCGGCGGGACGGTCCTGACGAAGAATCTCCTCCATCAGATCGACGACGGTGGCCAGCCGGGCTTCCGGGGTCATAACGAAACCTCCCGCTGCCCTGCCCGCATGAAGTCGGTCGCGATCGGCATCGTCACCCCCTGTTCCGCCCGGGCCGGTCCCGGACATATCCTGGTCGAAAGCGCGTTTCTTAAGGGGTTTGCGTCCCCCTGGCAACCGGCTTGGCCGCGCCCCGCCTGCAAGCCATTGATTTTTCCGGGCGACAGTGACTGCATAAGGCGCCCGGAACACCAGAAGGAGACCACCCCTTGCCCCAATCCTCCAGAGAAAAAGCGGCCAAGGAGAAACGCTATCGCGCCAATCTGCAAAGCGAGATCGATGGCGCGCATCTGTACCGGGTTCTTGCCGATACCGAAAACGACCCCCGGCTTTCCGGCGTCTATCGCAAGCTCGCCACGGTCGAGGAGGCGCATGCCGAGGTCTGGCGACGCCATCTTCAGGCGATGGGACTGCCGGTCGGGTCCATCGCGATCGGATGGCGCACCCGGATGCTGGCATCGCTGGCCCGGCGGTTCGGACCGGCCTTCGTGCTGCCGGTGATCAACGGACAGGAGCAGGCCGACAGCGGCCATTACGACAATCAGCCGGAAGCCGTGGCCGGGGGCCTGCCGCGCGACGAACGGTCCCACGCCCGCGTGCTGCAGGCGATCTCCGGCCCCGGCGGCCCCGGCATGACCGGCGACGCGCTGGGCCGCATGGAGGGTCGCCACCGGTCCGGCGGCAATGCCCTGCGCGCCGCCGTGCTGGGCGCCAATGACGGACTGGTGTCGAACTTGAGCCTTGTGACCGGGGTGGCCGGCGCCATCGTCGATACCCACACCCTTCTCGTGACCGGACTGGCCGGGCTGGTCGCCGGCGCCTGTTCCATGGCGATGGGCGAATGGCTGTCGGTCAACAGCTCCCGCGAGCTTTACCAGAAACAGATCGAGACCGAGGCGCAGGAGCTGGAACAGTCGCCGGAGGAGGAAAAGCAGGAACTGATCCTGATCTATCAGGCCAAGGGAATCCCGGAGGCGGAGGCCCGCGCCCTGGCCGAACGCCTGATGGGCAACAAGGAGACCGCGCTCGATTCCCTGGTCCGCGAAGAATTGGGAATCGACCCCAACGAGCTGGGCGGGTCCGCCTGGGTCGCGGCGGCCACCTCCTTCTGCCTGTTCGCGTTGGGTGCCCTGTTCCCGCTGCTCGGCTTCTTCTTCGCCGAGGGCCGGGCGGCGGTGGGCTGCGGCGTGGTGTCGAGCGGTCTCGCCCTGTTCGGGATCGGAGTTTGCACCAGTCTGTTCACCGGGCGCGGCGCCCTTTTCTCCGGCTTGCGCCAGCTCGCCATCGGATGGGCGGCGGCCGGCGTCACTTTTGCCATCGGCCAGATGGTGGGCGTCAGCCTGGGCGGCTGATGGGAATCCCCGGCGAGGCGCCGGGAATGGAAAGGAGACAGAATGCGCAAAACGTGGATCTGGGCGATCGTCATCGTCATCGTGGCCGGTGCCGCCGCCGTCCTTCTCGGCAGGGGGCATGGACCGGCCCCGCAGACGCCCGCCCAGGCGCCGGCCGCCACTCCGGCGGCTCCATCGGCCGCCGGCAAAATGGAGACGACCGGCAATTACTCCGGCGACTGGATGAAGCTGTGCGGCCCGTTGGGCGGCAAGGACCAGGAAAACTGCACGGCGCGGCTCGACGCCGCCTATGGCAAGAGCGACGCCGCCCCGGTGCCGGCCGAGGGCAAGGGTCGTTAGTGGTCAAAATTCAACAGACGGGTCCCTGACTCAGGAGTGGGGCCAAGCGTCCCGCCTGCCGTTCGGCGAAAGCCGAAATACCCGCATTTCCGCCGCTTTCGCGTCGGAGGCGGGCAGGATGCCTGGCCCTACTTGCCAGGGATCCAAATGTTAGATTTCGACCATTAGAACGCGAGGGGGGCTCTTGCGCCCCCCGGGACCCGGGCACGCCGCCGAGGGGCCGCGGCCG
>WASQ01000141.1:6385-15151 GCA_009712185.1 Telmatospirillum sp.
CGGCGGGGGCCCCCCCCCCCCCCCCCGGGACCCGCCAGCCTGCGGTGAGCCGCGCTCATCGCAGGCTGGCATAGCCCCGTCAGCCCTCGTTACGGTAGTTCGGCGCCTCGCGGGTGATCGCCACGTCATGGACGTGGCTTTCGCGCCAGCCGGCCTGGGTGATCCGGCGGAAGGTGCAGCGGGTCTGCATGTCGGGGATCGTGCCATTGCCGGTATAGCCCATGCCGGCCCGAAGCCCGCCGACAAGCTGGTGGATCACGGCGCCGACCGGCCCCTTGTAGGCCACCCGTCCCTCGATGCCTTCCGGCACCAGCTTCAGGGTGTCGTTGACCTCCTGCTGGAAATAACGGTCGGCCGAACCGCGGGCCATTGCTCCGAGCGAGCCCATGCCGCGATAGCTTTTGTAGGACCGCCCCTGGTACAGGAATACCTCGCCGGGGCTTTCCTCGGTCCCGGCGAACAGCGAACCGATCATCACGGAGGACGCGCCGGCCGCGATGGCCTTGGCGATATCGCCGGAGTATTTGATGCCGCCGTCCGCGATCACCGGAATATCCCGCTTGGTCGCAACCTCGGCCACCTCCAGGATGGCCGAAAGCTGGGGCACCCCCACACCGGCGACGACACGCGTGGTGCAGATGGTGCCGGGGCCGATGCCGACCTTGAGCGCGTCGGCGCCGGCATCGATCAGGGCCAGGGCGGCCTCCGGCGTCGCGATATTGCCGGCGATCACCTGCGCGGAGGAATGCATCCGCTTGATCTCGGCCACCGTCTCGATCACGCCGCGCGAATGCCCGTGGGCGGTATCGACCACCACCACATCCACACCCGCGTCCAGAAGGGCCTCGGCCCGCGCCAGGCCGTCCTTGCCGACGCCGACCGCGGCGCCGGTGCGCAGCCGGCCTTTTTCGTCCTTGCAGGACATCGGGTAGGCCTGCGCCTTTTCCATATCCTTGACGGTGATCAGGCCGATACAGCGGAAGGCCTCGTCCACGACCAGCAGCTTTTCCAGCCGGTGCTGATGGAGCAACCGCTTGGCTTCCTCCGGCGGAACGCCTTCCCGGACGGTGACCAGGCGTTCCCGGGTCATCAGTTCGGCGATCCTCTGCGTGGGATTGGTGGCGAAGCGAACGTCGCGGTTGGTCAGGATGCCCACCAGTTTGCCGCTGCCGTCCTCGACCACCGGAATGCCGGAGATCTTGTGATCGGTCATCAGCGACAGGGCTTCGGCCAGGGTCTGTTCCGGATGGATGGTGACCGGATTGACCACCATGCCGGACTCGAACCGCTTGACGCGCCGGACTTCCTCGGCCTGGGCCGCAATATCGAGATTCTTATGAATGATGCCGATACCGCCGGACTGGGCCAGGGCAATGGCGAGACGGCTTTCGGTGACGGTGTCCATGGCGGAGGACACCAGGGGAATACCCAGCGAAATGCTGCGGGTAAGACGCGTGCGGGTGTCGGCCTGAGCGGGAAGAACGCTCGATTCGGCAGGCACCAGAAGCACGTCGTCGAAGGTAAGGGCTTCTTTAATCTGCATGCCGCCTCCGAGGGGTGATCGGGATTGGCGGCACATCATACACATTATGGTATCTGCCGCAAGGAAGCGGCGGGGCTTTTCCGAAATTCGCTCCTCCGGTTATAGTCGCCGCAACCCAGGGGCCTGTTGATCAATAAATGAATCAACGGACCCTCAAGCCCCTTGCGGCGTTTGAGCAGGGCTTCCGCGGAGCGGACGCCCCACAGGAAAACCAAGGGCTTGGAGCGATGGTGTCGCGACAAGCCCTTAGGAGTAAGGCATGAAACTGGAGATTCTCCACTGCCCGCCGCCCGATGGCGCCGGCACGCATACACCCCTGCTGTTCGTGCATGGCTCCTATTGCGCGGCCTGGATCTGGGCGGAACGGTTCATGCCCTGGTTCGCGGCCCGGGGCTATCCCTGCCACGCGGTCAGTCTCAGGGGGCATGGCCGCAGCGGCGGATCGCTTTCCGACGCGTCGCTGGCCGACTATGTGGAGGATGTGGCTTCAGCCGCCGCCGGGCTCGACGCGCCTCCCGTGGTCATCGGTCACTCCATGGGCGGACTGGTGGTGCAGCACCATCTGATGCGCCATCCCGCCATGGGCGGCATCCTGCTGGCCTCCCTGCCGCCCTCCGGGCTCTCGGCCTCCGCGCTCCATATGTCGATGTTCTCGCCCGATGTGCTGTTCCAGCTCGGGCTCTTGCAGAGCGTCGGACCGTCCATGGTATCGCCGTCGGTGGTCCATCGCGCCTTTTTCTCGGCCGGAACGCCGCCCGAGGCCGTGGCCCGTCTGCTTCCCCGGTTGCAGGAGGAATCGCCCCGCGTCACCCTGGATCTGTTGTGCCCGCCGGAGCCGCGGGCCGTTCCCGGCCGTGCCCGACCGCCCCTTCTGGTGGTGGGTGGCGATGCCGACCTGTTCCTGCCGGTCAGCGCCTTCACCGACACCGCGGACCATTACGGCGGGGACCTGAACATCCTTCCGGGAGCGCCGCACGGACTGATGCTGGACGACGTCTGGTGGCGCCCCACCGCCGAGATCATGCTGAGCTGGCTTGATCGCCAGGGACTGTAGCCGCGCTTGCGCCGTCCCGGACCACCCGGGGAACGGCATGCAGCGCCCATAGGACCGACGTCACCAGGACAAAGGCGCCAAGCTGGTGCAAGGCGGCCAGCGGCACCGGCACCGATGTCAGCAGTGTCGCAATCCCCAGGGAGGCCTGTCCGGTGGCGGCCAGCGCCACCAGGGCCAGCCGGCCCCGGAGCCGGAACGGCTCGCCGCCACGGCCGCGCCACCAGAGCGACAGCGCGGTCAGCCAGCTGAGGATCGCCAGCAGCCGGTGATCGAACTGCACCAGAGCGTGATTTTCGAAAAAGTTGGTCCAGACAGGAGACAGGTCGAAGGCCTCGGACGGCAGGACGGCGCCGTTCATCAGGGGAAAACTGTTGTAGACGAGTCCGGCATGCAGGCCCGCGACCAGCGCCCCGGCCGTCATCGTGACGACCACCAGAGCCAGAAGGCCCCAAAGAGGGCGCTCCAGGGGATGCCGGACGGTCCGTCCCTCCCGTTCCATCGGATCCAGGTGATCGAGCGCCATCCAGACCAGAGCCCCGAAGATCGCGAGCGCCGCCAGAAGATGGGCCGCAAGCCGGTAATGGCTGACCTCCGGCCGGTCGGCGAGGCCGCTCGCCACCATGAACCAGCCAAGCGCGCCCTGCGCCCCGCCCAACAGGAACAGCAGCACCAGGCGGGGCAACTGGCGGCGCCCGACGCGGCCGGTGATGGCGAACAGCGCGAGCGGCAGCAGAAAGACCGCTCCGATCAGCCGGCCCCACAGACGGTGCACATATTCCAGCCAGAAAATGTCCTTGAAGGCGGCAAGATCCATACCCTGGTTGACGAGACGGTATTGGGGCGTCGCCTGGTATTTGGCGAAGGTTTCGGCCCATGCCGCATCGGAGAGGGGCGGCAGGACGGTGAACGGTTGCCATTCCACCATCGACAGCCCCGACCCGGTGAGCCGCGTGAGCCCTCCCAGCAGGACCATGACGAACACCATCGCAGCCAGGACCAACAGCCAGATACCGACCGGCCGTTCGAAATAACCAGGAGCACGGGCCCTGCCCACTGGAGTCCGGACGTATTCAATTTGCATGATGTTCCCTTGGCAACCCTGGAAATCAGAGGAAGATGTCCTTTATAGGTAGGCAGCCTTCGCTTCTTTCAAATGGGGCGGGGAATAGCCCTTTTTTCTATATGACTTTATGAGGATTAGGATGGGAATGGCGCTGACCGAGCCGGTGCTCGGTTTTTCTCTCGGCTTCGCGGATCTTTACGACCGCGCCGGCCTTGGCAAGGTCGATCAGGCCTTCCTGTCCTTCCTCACCGATGCGGATCCGGATCTGGCCGGCCGGCTGACCGCCGCGCGCGCGACGCCGCCGGCCGACGCCCGCGAGGAGGCCGATCTTCTGGTGGCCGCGGCCCCGTTCCTCGATGATTTCCTGGCCCGGCTGTTCGGTATCGGCGCCGAGGCGAGACAGCTTTCGGAACGCCAGGAGGCGCTGGCGCCGCTCTATGCCTGCAAGCGGCTGTTCGTGCAAAGGCGCGCGCAGCGCTCCGTCAAGCCAGAGGAGGCGGAAGCGATCGACGGCGACGCGCTGGAGGCCGAGCTGACCGCCCTGTTCGGGGGCCCGTGGGACGAACTCGACTTCGCGCGCCATGTGATGGGATGGCTTGATGACGAGGCGTCCCATGCCGCCCCGCTGGCACTGGCGGAGCGCTATGCCGGATGGGCCCTGCTGTCCGCGAAGGGCAAGGCGCGTCACCGCCGGGGCCGTCTGTTCAAGGCGCCGCAGAAGCACGATCCCCAGCATCTGGTCCCCCACGACACAGAGACCCTGGCCGGCATCCCCCATTTCGTCGCCCCCGCAGGGGAACTGCGCCATCGCGACGGCTTCGCCCTGACGGATCAGGGCGCCGATCTGAAAGGCGCGCTGGACGAGGTGACCTACTGCATCCTCTGCCACCACCAGGGCAAGGACAGTTGTTCGAAGGGCATGCGCGACAAGAAGACCGGCGCCTTCGCCAAGACCGCGCTGGGGGCGACCCAGACCGGCTGCCCGCTGGAGGAACGCATCTCCGAGATGCATGAGGTCAAAGGCAAGGGCCTGCCGCTGGCGGCTCTGGCGGTCGCCGTGGTGGACAATGCCATGGTGGCCGGAACCGGACACCGCATCTGCAACGACTGCATGACCGGCTGCATCTACAGCAACGGCAACAAGGATCCGGTCAATATTCCGGAGGCGGAAACCCGCACCCTGAAGGATGTGCTGGAGCTGCCCTGGGGGTTCGAGATCTACAGCCTGCTGACCCGCTGGAACCCGCTGAACCTGCGCCGCCCCCTGCCGAAGCCGTCCACCGGGCGGAGCGTGCTGGTGGTGGGGCTGGGGCCCGCCGGCTACACCCTTTCCCATCATCTGATGAACGACGGCCATGCCGTGGTCGCCATCGACGGTCTCAAGATCGAGCCGCTGCCGGAGGTCCTGTCGGGCGTGACCGCAACCGGCGCGCGGGTGCCGTTCCGCGCCATCCGCGACATCGCCGAACTGACCGAGAACCTGAATGAGCGGGTGATGGCCGGCTTCGGCGGCGTCGCGGAATACGGCATCACGGTCCGCTGGAACAAGAACTATCTCAAGATCATCCGGCTGCTGCTGGAACGGCGGTCCGAATTCCTGATGGCCGGCGGCGTCCGTCTGGGCGGCACCCTGACGCTCGACGACGCCTTTGCCATGGGATTCGACCATGTCGCCCTGTGCATGGGCGCCGGCCGTCCGACCATCATCGATATGCCCAACAATCTGGCGCCCGGGGTCCGGCAGGCGTCGGACTTCCTGATGGGGCTGCAACTGACCGGCGCGGCGCGCGCCGATACACTGGCCGGTCTTCAGATCCGCCTGCCGGTGGTGGTGATCGGCGGCGGCCTGACCGCCATCGACGCCTGCACCGAGGCGCTGGCCTACTACCCCGTCCAGGTGGAAAAGTTCCTGGAGCGCTACGACTCTCTGGTCGCCGAGCGGGGAGAGGAGGCGGTTCGCCTGACCTACACCGACGTGGAGGCCGAGATCGCCGACGAATATCTGGCTCATGGCCGGGCAATCCGCGAGGAACGCCGGGCGGCCCGGGCCGAAGGGCGCGATCCCGACCTCGCCGGTCTGCTGCGGTCCTGGGGCGGCGCCACCGTCGCCTATCGCCGCCGCATGGTCGAAAGCCCGGCTTATCGCAATCACGAGGAGGTGGTGAAGGCCCTGGAGGAAGGAATCCGCTTCGCCGAGCAACTGACCCCGGTCGCGGTCGAGGTCGACGGATTCGGACATGCCAACGGCCTTAAGGTGAAGGCCGCCGACGGATCCCTGGCGGTTCTGCCGGCCCGGTCCATTATTGTCGCCGCCGGCACCGTCCCCAACACCGTCCTCGCGCGCGAGGACGACGGCATCACACTGGACGGGAAATATTTCCAGGCGGTCGACGAGGACGGTCAGCCGGCCCGGCCCGAACGCGTGACCAAGCCCGGCACGCCGCAGGTGCTGATGAGCGTCGAGGCCCATGGCGGCGGACGCCGCGCGGTGTCCTTCTTCGGCGATCTGCATCCTTCCTACGCCGGCAATGTCGTGTCGGCGATGGCGAGCGCCAAGCAGGGCTATCCGGTCATTTCCCGCGCCCTCGATAAACTGCCCGCGCCGACGGTCGCGCCGGAGGCCATCCGGACGGAGTTCAACCGGTCCTTCCGCCCCGTGGTCCACAAGGTGGAACGGCTGGCCCCGTCGATCGTCGAGGTGGTGCTGAAGGCGCCGGCCGCCGCCCGCGCCTTCATGCCCGGCCAGTTCTACCGCTTGCAGAACTTCGAAACCCTGGCGAGGCGGACCGGGGACACCACGCTTGCCATGGAAGGCCTGGCCCTGACCGGCGCCTGGGTCGACCGCGAGGCGGGGCTGGTTTCGGTGATCGTGCTGGAAATGGGCGGATCGTCGGATCTGTGCCAGATCCTGCAACCGGGTGAACCGGTGGTACTGATGGGGCCGACCGGCGCGCCCACCGAGACCCCCGCCGGCGAGACCGTGCTGCTGGCCGGCGGCGGTCTTGGCAATGCGGTGCTGTTCTCGATCGGTCAGGCCTTCCGCCACGCCGGCTCCAAAGTGCTCTATTTCGCGGGCTACCGGCGCGCGGTCGACCGGTTCAAGGTCGATGAGATCGAGGCCGCCGCCGACAAGGTGGTGTGGTGCGTCGATGGTGGCGAGCCCCTTCAGCCCGGACGGGATCAGGACAAATCCTTCGTCGGCAATATCGTCGAGGCCATGGTGGCCTATGCCGAAGGCAGACTGGGACCGGTCGACGTTCCGCTGGGAACCGTCGACCGCATCATCGCGATCGGATCGGATCGCATGATGCAGGCGGTGGCAGCCGCCCGCCATGGCGTCCTCGCCCCGCACCTGCGGCGCGACCATCAGGCCATCGGATCGATCAACTCCCCCATGCAATGCATGATGAAAGAGATCTGCGCCCAGTGCCTTCAGAAGCACCGCGACCCGAAAACCGGAGAGGAGATCGTGGTGTTCACCTGCGCCAACCAGGACCAGCCCCTGGATCATGTTGACTTCCAGGGGTTGAACCAGAGGCTCCGTCAGAATACCGTGCAGGAGAAACTGACGAGACAATGGATCGACCGCAGCCTGCGCCAACTGGCACTGCGGCCGTAAGCCCCGGGGAGGAGCATCATCCGGCGAGTGAGAGGTCTTTTGGTTGCATTCGCCGGAGTCCTGGCGGTTCTTGGCATCCATGCCAAGGCCGCGGAGCCGGTGCGGATCGGCGAGATCAACAGCTATTCCGCCATCCCCGCCTTCACGGTGCCCTACCGCAACGGCTGGAAACTGGCGCAAGACGAGATCAACGCCGCGGGCGGGGTTCTGGGCGGGCGCCGGATCGAGGTGCTGTCCCGCGACGATGGCGGCAAGCTGGCGCAATCCCTTGCCGCCGCCCAGGAGCTGACCGGCCGCGACGGCGTCACTCTGATCGTCGGTTCCTATCTGTCGCATATCGGGCTCGGCCTGTCGGATTTCGCCCGCCGCAACAAGGTGGTGTTCCTGGCGGCACTGCCCATGACCGACGATCTGGTCTGGTCGAAGGGCAACCGCTACACCTTCCGTTTGCGGGCCAGTTCCTACATGCAGGCGGCCATGCTGGCCGAGCGCGCGGCGAAACTGCCGGCCACCCGCTGGGCAACGATCGCGCCCGACTATGAATTCGGCCGTTCTGTGGTCGCCAATTTCGAAACCCTGCTGAAAGCCCGCCGGCCCGACGTCCGGTTCGTCGCCGAACAGTGGCCGTCTCTCGGCACCCTGGACCCGGGCCGCATCGCGGCGGCCATCAATGCGGCCCGGCCGGATGCCATTTTCAACGCGACCTTCGGCAGCGATCTCGGACGCCTTCTGCATGACGGCCAGGCGGTTTTCAGGAACCGCAAGGTCGTCGGGGTCCTGACCGGGGAACCGGAAGTTCTCGACGTGCTGGGTGACGATGCGCCGGAAGGATGGATTGTGACGGGATATCCCTGGTACGCCATCCCGTCGGCGGACCATCGCAAGTTTGTCGAAGCCTATCTGGCGGCTTATGAGGAGGATCCGAGACTGGCGTCGCTCGTCGGCTACATCATGATGAAGGCGGTCGCGGAGGCCATTCGCGTCGCCGGCGGAACCGATCCCGAAAAGCTGATCCGGGCGTTTGAGAGCCTGTCGGTCGCCTCTCCGGTGGGTATCGTGTCCTTCCGGGCGTCCGATCATCAGGCGACCATGGGGGCCTGGGTCGGGACGACGGCGATCAGGGATGGCGCCGGCGTCATGACGGACTGGAGCTATGGCGACGGCAACGCCTATCTGCCACCGCCGGACCAGACCGGCCTCAGAAAGCCGCAGAACTGACTTTTTCCCGGCCGCAGGCGGAAGAACGAAAGACAAAACCCACCGCGCAACGACATCGCCGGGCCAAAGGAAACAGCCCCGCGCTGGCGCGTTGAGCGCCCCGGAGCGACAGCGGAGGAAGCCAAGGCGGACGGATGTCCGCCGCCCGGCGCCTGAGGGACGAAAGACAAAACTTACCGCGACAGCGGAGGAAGCCAAGGCGGACGGATGTCCGCCGCCCGGCGCCTCGTGTCTTGAAAATCAGCTAAAACAGTTCCATCCGGAAGGAT
>WASQ01000139.1 GCA_009712185.1 Telmatospirillum sp.
GTATCTCGCCTCCATCTTGGGATTAACTATTTGTTAACCTGGATTCCAAGCCCTGGTGGACCCCGGGCGTCCGGGGGCTCCGCCGGTCGGGGTCTGCGCCCGCGGCGACCCTGCCTTGCGGTCCGGGCGGGGCGGGCGTCGGCAATTGCCGGAAGGGCCGCCGGAAACGATGCGATTCGGGGCTCTTGGCACTCGGGGGGATGGAGTGCTAGCATCCGGCCCACCCCGGTTGCCGGCCAAGAGTTGCGTCTGTTTCAGGTGCGCCTTATATAACCGCAATGTGATTCGAGACCCGGAAATCCGTAAGAACGGTTTCCATTGGTGACAACCGAAGGGGGTCCCCGCGGTTGCTGCGGGCAGGACTGTGGGCACCAGCCGGAAGAGAAGAGGAAGCAATGAGCAAAGTCATTGGCATTGACCTGGGCACGACGAATTCCTGCGTGGCCATTATGGAAGGCAAGTCGACCAAGGTGATCGAGAATTCGGAGGGCACGCGGACGACCCCGTCCATGGTGGCCTTCACCGATTCCGGGGAACGGCTTGTGGGTCAGGCCGCGAAGCGTCAGGCCGTCACCAACCCGTCCAACACCCTGTTCGCCATCAAGCGGCTGATCGGGCGGCGCTTCAACGATCCAATGACGCAGAAGGACGTGGGGCTGGTTCCCTATCGCATCATCGAGGGCGACAACGGCGACGCCTGGGTGGATTGCCAGGGCAAGAAGCACAGCCCCAGTGAGATTTCCGCCTTCATTCTGCAGAAGATGAAGGAAACCGCCGAAAGCTATCTGGGCGAGAAGGTCACCCAGGCGGTGATCACCGTCCCGGCTTACTTCAACGACTCCCAGCGTCAGGCCACCAAGGACGCCGGCCGCATCGCCGGGCTTGAGGTGCTGCGCATCATCAACGAGCCGACGGCCGCCGCGCTGGCCTATGGCATGGAGAAGAAGGGCGCCGGCACCATCGCGGTCTATGACCTGGGCGGCGGCACCTTCGACGTGTCGATCCTGGAGATCGGCGACGGCGTGTTCGAGGTGAAGTCCACCAATGGCGACACCTTCCTGGGCGGCGAGGACTTCGACGCGCGGATCATCGATTACCTGGCCGACGAATTCAAACGCGAGCAGGGCATCGATCTCAGGAAGGACCGGCTGGCCCTTCAGCGCCTGAAAGAGGCTGCGGAGAAGGCCAAGATCGAGCTGTCGTCCGCGATGCAGACCGAGGTCAATCTGCCCTTCATCACCGCCGACGCGTCGGGGCCGAAGCATCTCAACATCAAGCTGACCCGCGCCAAGCTGGAGGCGCTGGTCGAGGACCTGCTGAACCGCACGATCGAGCCCTGCCGCGCCGCGCTGAAGGATGCCGGGCTGAAGGCCAGCGAGATCGACGAGGTGATCCTGGTCGGCGGCATGACCCGCATGCCCAAGGTCATCGAGGTGGTGAAGGAATTCTTCGGCCGCGAACCCCACAAGGGCGTGAACCCGGACGAGGTGGTCGCCATCGGTGCCGCCATCCAGGCCGGCGTGCTGAAGGGTGAGGTCAAGGACGTTCTGCTGCTGGACGTGACCCCGTTGAGCCTCGGCATCGAGACCCTGGGCGGCGTCTTCACCCGGCTGATCGACCGCAACACCACCATCCCGACCCGCAAAAGCCAGGTCTTCTCGACCGCCGAGGACAATCAGACCGCGGTGACCATCCGCGTGTTCCAGGGCGAGCGCGAGATGGCCGCCGACAACAAGCTTCTGGGCCAGTTCGATCTGGTCGGCCTGCCGCCGGCCCCGCGCGGCATGCCGCAGATCGAGGTGACGTTCGATATCGACGCCAACGGCATCGTGTCGGTGTCGGCCAAGGATAAGGCCACGGGCAAGGAGCAGCAGATCCGCATCCAGGCCTCGGGCGGTCTCTCCGACAGCGATATCGACCGGATGGTCAAGGACGCCGAGGCCCATGCCGCCGACGACAAGAAGCGCAAGGAGGCCGTGGAGGCCCGCAACCATGCGGACGGTCTGGTCCACACCACCGAGAAAAACCTGAAGGAGTTCGGCGACAAGGTGTCCCCGGACCAGAAGGCGAAGATCGAGACCGATCTGAAGGCGCTGCAGGACGTTCTGGACTCGGGCGACGGCGAGCTGATCAAGAGCAAGACCGACGCCCTGATGCAGTCCTCCATGAAGCTGGGCGAGGCGATGTACAAGGCCCAGCAGGAAGGGGCGCAGCCGGCCGGTGAGGCTGGCGCAGGCGCCGGCGCGGCTCACGGAGCCGGCGCCGACGGTGTCGTCGATGCCGACTTCGAGGAAGTCGACACCGACAAGAAGGACAAGTGATCCTTCGCTTCCTTTGACCCTGTCTTTCCCCGGGCGGCCCTGTCGGACCGGCCCGGGGAAAGATCTTCGGATTCGATCGGTCGCCGATGAGCAAACGGGATTTTTACGAAGTACTGGGTGTCGCCAAGGGCGCCAGCGCGGACGAGCTGAAGAAGGCCTACCGCAAGCTGGCCATGCAGTTTCACCCTGACCGCAATCCGGACGATCCGAAAGCCGACGAGAAGTTCCGCGAGGTCAACGAAGCCTATGACGTCCTGAAGGACGAGCAGAAGCGGGCGGCTTACGATCGCTTCGGCCATGCCGCCTTCGAGCAGGGGCGCGGTGGCGGCGGTTTCGGTGGCGGCGCGGGCGATTTCCATTTCGCCGGAGGTTTCGCCGATATTTTCGACGAGATGTTCGGAGAGTTCATGGGTGGGCGGCGCGGAGGCAATGCCGCGGCCCGGGGCGCCGACCTGCGTTACAATATGGAGATCAGCCTCGAGGAGGCTTTCTCCGGCAAGTCGACCCAGATCAAGGTGCCGAGTTCGGTCGTCTGCGACGACTGCAAGGGCAGCGGCGGGGCCGGCGGGTCCCAGCCGGTGGAATGCACCACCTGCCGGGGGATGGGCAAGGTCCGGGCCACCCAGGGCTTTTTCACCATCGAACGGTCCTGCCCCACCTGCCATGGTCTTGGCAAGGTGATCAAGGACCCCTGCCGCACCTGCGGCGGGTCGGGCCGGACCCAGCGGGAAAAAACGCTCCAGGTCAATGTTCCGCCCGGCGTCGAGGACGGGACCCGGATCCGGCTGGCCGGCGAGGGCGAGCCCGGAATGCGTGGCGCCCCGGCCGGGGATCTCTACATCTTCCTGTCGGTGCGGCCGCATCGCCTGTTCCAGCGAGAGGCCGCCAACATCCATTGCCGGGTGCCCCTGCCGATGGTGACGGCGGCTCTGGGCGGCGGCATCGAGGTTCCGTCGATTGACGGCTCGCGCGTCAAGATCTCGGTGCCGGCCGGTACCCAGACGGGGCATCAGTTCCGCCTGCGCGGCAAGGGCATGTCGGTTCTGCGCAGTCTGGCGCGGGGTGACATGTTTGTCGAAGTGGTGGTGGAGACCCCCGTCAATCTCAGCAAGCGTCAGGAGGAACTCCTGCGCGAGTTCGAGAAGGGGGGCAGCGGCAAGGAGACCAGTCCCGAATCCGCGGGATTTTTCGCCAAGGTCCGCGAATTGTGGGAAGATCTCAAGGATTAGGGATCCCTGCCGGACAGGTGCGATACTTTCGGGGGCCGGCGGTTGCCGGCCTGCGTGTCCCGGCCTTCGTGTCCCAGCCTTCGTGTCCCGGGGACCAGTCCTGTTGATTGAGGCCCGTTTATTTTAGGCCTCTCTGTTTTAGGCCTCTCTGTTTTAGGAACGCACGATGATCAGGATCGGAATCGTCGGTTGTGCCGGCCGGATGGGCCGCATGCTGGTGGCGGAGGTTCTTGACGGCGAGGGGCTGGCCCTGGCCGGAGGAACCGAGCGTCCCGGCGGTGATGCCGTCGGTCGCGATATCGGTGAGCTGGTCGGGCGGGGGCCTCTCGGGATCGCCGTTGGCGACGATCCGCGCGTCCTGTTCGACCTTTCCGATGTGGTGATCGACTTCACCGCGCCGGTGGCGGTGGCCCGCCACGCCGTCCTCGCCGCCGAGGCCGGCAAGGCCTATGTCGTCGGCACCACCGGGCTCGAACCCGGGCAGGAGGAGATCCTGCGTCAGGCGGCGACCCGCGCGGCCGTCGTCTGGGCGCCCAACATGAGCGTCGGCGTCAATCTCCTGTTCGCCCTGGTCGAACAGGTGGCCCGCCGGCTGGACCCGGCTTCCTTCGATATCGAAATCGTCGAGATGCATCACCGTCACAAGGTCGACGCGCCCTCGGGCACCGCCCTCGGACTGGGGCGCGCCGCGGCGCGCGGCCGGGGTGTGGCGCTGGCCGACGTCTGGCAGAAATCCCGCGACGGCATCACCGGTCCCCGCAAGGCCGGCGACATCGGTTTTGCCACGCTGCGCGGCGGTGATGTGGTCGGCGACCATACGGTGGTTTTCGCCGGCACGGGGGAGCGGATCGAGCTGACCCACAAGGCCTCGTCGCGGCAGGTCTTCGCCCAGGGCGCGATGCGGGCCGCCCGCTGGGTCGCGGGTCGCGAACCCGGGCTTTACAGCATGGCCGACGTCCTCGATCTTTAGGGGCCGGGAGCGGCGGACTCCGGCAGGGACGCCGGAGCCACTGGAGCCCCTGCAACGTCCGTGTCTTATACCAGCCTTCGCTGATCGGAACCGATCAGCGAAGCCCTCAGTCTGTCTTGAGCCAAGTTTCTCCGAAACCCTTAGGCCCGCGCTCGCTATCCACTCGCGGGCCCGGGGTGGGCCAGCCAACCGGCGATGAGCAATCCTCAGCGCCGGTTGGTATTAGAAGATCCCGCTTACTTGCTCGCCATGCTTTTGGCGACGGTCAGCACGCCGCCGACGAGACCGCCGGCCAGCAGCATGGTGCCAAAGGGGTATTCCTCTGCAAAGCTGGGATCGGTCGGGATCTGCCGGTCATTCCTGCGGCTGTCCTCGACGGAGTAGAACGCCCACAGCCGCCGCGCCGCCGCGGCCCGTTCGGGATCGCGGCGCGGTGTGGCGCCCGCCTCCGCGTCCTCCGTGACGGTCTGGAATCCCAGGGCGGCGGTACGCGCCGGCAGCGCGTTGGCGAAGACCACCTTGTCATGGAAGAAGGCGGCGCGGCTGGCGCAGGCCGGATCCTTTGCCTTGCCGCAGGCGACGCTCAACATCTCCCAGGCCTCGACATTCCCGGGCCAGCTTCGCACGGCCGCCTCGGCCTTCTGCCGGGCGTCGGCCGCGCGGTCCGCCGCGGCGGCTGCGCGCGCGGCGGCCAGTTCGGCGTCCGCCCGGGCACGGTCGAACCCCTCGGCGGGCGGTTCCGGCGCCGGCATCGAGGGCGGCGAGACATGGCGATGCGCCGTCTGCCGGTCCTTGGGCGGGGCGGCGTTGGTGCAGCCGGCCACCAGGGCCAGCGCGCACAGGGCGGCCACCATCCTGTTCCAGCGGGCTCGGGTCACGGCGCTTCATCCTCCTGTCTGTCGTCCGGTTCGCTGTCGTCCGGCGCCTGTTATCCGCTCTGGGGCGATGCTACCATGCCGCCCGTCCCAGGAGGTAGCCGTCGAATGACACCCGCCGCGATCGATCAGTTCTATGCACGCCTTGCCGCGACCAATCCGGAACCGAAAAGCGAACTCACCTACGCCAACCCCTTCACACTGCTGGTTGCCGTGGTGCTGTCGGCGCAGGCCACCGACGTCGGCGTGAACAAAGCGACGAAGGACCTCTTTCCCATCGCCGACACTCCGGAGAAGATGCTGGCCCTGGGCGAGGGCCGGCTGAAGGAGCACATCAAGACCATCGGACTGTTCAACACCAAGGCGAAGAACGTGATCGCCCTGTCGCGTCTCTTGCTGGACAATTTCGGAGGCAGGGTGCCGGCCGACCGCGATGCCCTGCAAACCCTGCCGGGGGTTGGCCGCAAGACCGCCAATGTGGTGCTGAACGTCGCCTTCGGCCAGCCGACCATCGCGGTGGACACCCACATTTTCCGCGTTGCCAATCGCACCGGCCTGGCCCCGGGCCCGACGCCCGACGCGGTGGAGCAGGGGCTGGAACGGGTGACGCCCGATCGCTGGAAACGCCACGCCCATCACTGGCTGATCCTGCACGGCCGCTATGTCTGCAAGGCCCGCAAGCCGGATTGCGCGGCCTGCGCCGTCGCGGATCTGTGCGGATTTTCCGGAAAAACCACGCTGTCCGCCTGCCGGGCGGGTTTCTCCCGAACCGTTCGACCATCGTCCGCGCCGGCCCGCGGGGGCGGGGCCGGGGTCGGGATCACCCCGGCTGGTGGCCCAGCGCGCGAGAGATGTCGAGGGCGGCGGACCGGACCCGCCGGGCCAGCGCCTCCATCGCGTCCAGGTCAAGGTCGAGAACGGTACCGACCACGCTCAGCGCCGCCGTGACCCGGCCCTGCATATCCAGCACGGGGGCGGCGAGGCAGCGAATGCTCAGGATATCCTCCTGGTCATCAATGGCGTAGCCCCGTTGCCGGACCAGACCCAGATGCTCCCTGAACCGGCCCGGATCGGTGATGGTGTTGGGGCATTTCGCGGTCCAGTCGAGATGGCTCAGGATGTCATCCAGCTCGGCGGCGGGAAGCCATGCCAGCAGGATCTTTCCCAGCGACGAGCTGTTGAGCGAAATCCGCTTTCCCACCCAGGTGTTGATCATGATTTCGCGTTCGCAGTCGACTTTGGCCAGATAGACGGCCTTCAACCCCTCACGCACGCCGAGATGGCAGGTCAGATGCACTTCATGGGCCAGACGCCGCAGAAAGGGCTGCGCCTCCCGGTCGATCTGCCGCTGGTTCGCCGCCATCGTTCCCAGTTCGAACAGGCGCAGGCCCAGGGCATAGCTGCGGTCCTCGCGCAGATGGATGGCCCCCAGCCGTTGCAGCGTCGCCAGAAGAAGATGGCAACTGCTTTTCGGCAGTCCCAGCCGCTGTTGGATGGCGGCGAAGGGCAGGCCGGGCTCGCCCGACAGCAGATCGAGGATCGCAAAGCCTTTCAACAGGGCCGGGACGCCGCCTTTTTCCTGAACCGGCCCGCCCTCCTGACCGGTTCCGGCCCCCCCGGCAATGGTGGTGGATGTCATCTCTGCCTCTCCCTGTTCCGGGGCGCGCGGGGCGCTCCTTGCCTCTGTTCCTGCCGGTATGGTAGCGTGTCCAATAAGATGGACGTGTAGTTCATTATAATGAACTTATTCAGGAGAAACAGCATGACTTCACTGCGCCTGCGCGGCGTCATCCCGCCGGTGCCCACCATCGTCGACGCCGACGGCCGGCTCGACCGCGCCGGCATGGCCCGTGTCATAGACCGCCTTGTCGCCAGTGACGTCAATGGCCTCCTGTTCCTGGGCAGCGGCGGCGAGTTCTGCCATATGGACAATCGCCTGCGCAAAGAGGTTGCGGACTTCGCCATCGCCCACACGGCGGGCCGGCTTCCGGTGCTGATCGGCGTCGGCGCGCCGGGTACCGGCGAGGTGGTCGACCTCGGTCGCCATGCCCGCGCAGCCGGGGCCGACGGGGTGCTGGTCATCAATCCCTACTACGCCCTGCTCAGTGCCGATCACCTGCTGCATCACTACCGCACGATCTCCGACGCGCTCGCCATGCCGGTCCTTCTCTACAACTTCCCGGCTCTGCCCGGCCAGGACCTGACTCCGGCCCTGGTCGGGCGGATCGTCGCGGAGTGTCCGGCGATCGTCGGGATCAAGGACACGGTCGACACCATCAGCCATACCCGCCAGATCATCACAACGGTGAAGGCGGAGCATCCGGACTTCATGGTGTTCTCGGGTTTCGACGAATATCTGTTTGACAATCTGATCCTGGGGGGCGACGGCGCCATTCCCGCCAGTTCCAACATCGCGCCGGAGATCTGCTGCGGCATTTTCCAGGCCGTTCAGCGCGACGATCTCGCCGCCGCCCGCCCGCTGATCCGCCGGCTGGCCGAGCTGGTGCGGCTCTATACCCTGGAACCGGCGCATTTCGGCGTGATCAAGGAGGCGATGCGAATGACCGGCCTCGACATATCGACGGCGCCGCTGCCGCCGATCACGCCGCTTGCCGCCGACCGCAAGGCGATCCTGGCCGACATCCTGGTGAAAAGCGGAGTGCTGCCGGCCGGGCAGTAACCCGGGGTTCCCGGCGGAGCGCTTCCGGTGGGAGGCTTCCGATGGGACCTCCGGCGTGGGACAATGGCCCGGTCGATCCGTCATGACCGGGCCGATCCCGATGCGCTCGAAAAAACTCTCTTCCGGACGGTTCGCCCGCCGCTTCGTCGCCGCGGCGGGGGCCGCCCTTGTTCTCGCCCACCTTGCCGCCTGTCTTCCCGCCTCGGGGCCGGCTCCCGGTCCGGCGGCCGCCACACGGGCGGCGCCCTCCGGCTCCGGGACCGCCGATCCGACGGCCTCCACCGCCCCGGAGACCCGTCTTCCGGCGCCGGAGGACGGCGTCAACCACGGGCCGGGCCTGATCGCTCTGCCGGACGGCCGGCTGCTGGCCTGCTGGTACTCGGGATCCGCCGAGGCCGACGCCGATGTCCGGATCCTGTGTTCCGACAGCGCCGACGGGGGTGACCAATGGTCCCCGTCCGTGGTCGCGGTCGGACCGGGCGGGCAGGCGGCGGGTGCCGCCTCCCCCAACAAGAGCGTCGGCAATGCCACGCTGCTTCTCGACGGCCGGGGAACCCTGTGGCTGATCTACGGCGTCATCCGCCGATGGGACTGGCCTGTCATCGGAACCCTCTGCCGTAACTGGCGGTGCGGCCGCGTCGATGCCCGCCCCTCGCCCGATCTCGGGCGCCACTGGGGGCCGGCCGTCCGCCTGGATGACGATACCGGCGCCCTGCCGCGCGGCCGGCCCCTGCATCTGCCCGCTATCGGCGACGTGTTGCCGCTCTATCACGAGGGCGGGGAGGACTCCTATCTGCGCATCCTGGACATGGCCGCCGTTCCCGCCGCCGGGGCCTCATCGGCTTTTCCGCCGCCGTCCAGGACGGTTCCGGTTCCCGGCGGGGGGATCATCGAACCCGCCGCCCTGCCTCTGGCCGACGGCCGGATCCTGCTGATGTTCCGCGACAATCGCCGGATCGCGGTCCGGATGGCGATCGCCGATCCGGCGCGGGGAGCCGTCTCGCCGGCCGTCCCGACCGACCTTGCCAATCCCGGCTCTCCGGTCGAACTGTTCGCCGACCGGCAGGGCCGGATCGTGGTGGTTCATAATCCCGGAACCGGGGGGCGCGACGCTCTGGCGTTGGCCTGGACCCGTGACGGCGTCCATGTCCGGCCGGGTTGTGTCCTGGTCCCCGCCGGGACGGAGGGCGACGTCGCCTATCCGGCCATCGCGCGCACGGACGACGGGATCTGGCATGTGGTTTACTCCTCCGACGGCAAGCGGCGGATCCGTCATCGCCGTTTCGACGACGCCTGGCTCGACCGCTGTCTGGCGTCGGGGGAGGCCGTCCCCCATGACGGCGTGCCTGTCCAGACGATATTGGACAAAAGAGCGGGGAGCCTACCTCTTCCGAACGCTCAATTCTTCAACTGAAATATTATTAAATGATACCCGGGGGTATCGCGTCGGCGACCGGCAGGCCCATCCCGGGCGGGGGGCGGGCAACCGCCCGTCCGGCAGCCTGTTTAGCCGGCCGTTCTCATCGCCGCGCACGCCGCCCCCGCATCGCCGGTGGGCCGGCCCGTTTCTTTTCGCCGTTCCAGCTCCCGGGAGGTTCGGGTCGTGATGATCAGCGGACTCCGCCTTCCATTTTCGCGACGGGCCCTGTGTTAAGCGGGGACGGAAAGCGGCTGACACCGCGCGAACAGCAGGTGATGCAACTCATCGGGCAGGGGCTTCGGGGCCGCGAAATCGCGCGCCAGTTGGGAATGGCCTATTTCACCTTGCGCCAGCACCGGCTGAATATCCTGGGAAAACTGGGCTTGTCGACGGCGGCGCAACTGTCCGCCGTGGCGGCCGCCATGGCGGCCCCGGTCCGGGAGCCGGACAGCGACTCCTGAGCCCGCTGGGCGCGACTGACCGCCCGGCAGGCGGAGATCGCGTCTCTCATCGTCAATGGTCATAGCGGTAAGGAGATCGGCCGGCTGCTGGGGATCAGTCCGTCGACCGTGGCCGTGCACCGGCGCGCGATCTTCCTGCTCATGGCCGTGCATTCCGCGGCCCAACTCTGCCTGAAAGCGCGCGCCTTTGCCGGTCCTCCTACCATAACAGAGGGATATCGCGCGGGGGAGGAGCCTGCCAAAGTTGTGTTGTCTTCAGTAAAAGACAACTAAAAGGAGTTGTGACATGAGTGCTGAAACAATCGTTGTCTATATCGACGAAAAGCAGTTGAAGGCGCAAAAGGACAATCACTACAGTCTTTTCCTTGCCAAAATGGTGAATGGTCAGTTCACCGTGATCTGGCAGTCGATGGGGCCGCTCGATACCGTTGACCATCCGGCCTATCATTTCAGGAACACGTTCGAGATCTCGGTTCCCAGCTATGAGGTCAATTACGGAACGCTGAAGACGACCGAAGGCTCCGTGACCTTCAGTGCGGCGGGAATTGCACAGACCGTCAGCCTGGGACAGACGGTGGAACTCGACGAGCTGGGAATCTTCGCGCCGGCGACGAACACCGGAACCTCCGGCGAGATCACGATCAAGAATCAGCTGGCCGGCAATCCCCATGCCGTCCTGCTCGACAGCAGCGGCCAGCCGGTGTTCGTCAATACCGAGAGCGGCATGGATATCGGCACGGCCACCCTGACACCGGTCGACACCTATCAGATCTGGTTCGACAACTATCAGGACACCGGGACGATCATCGCCCACAATGTCAGCAATGCCGCCACCGTCACCTTCAGCGGCGGGAACCGCGAGCAGTCGGTCAGCTATACCGCCGACGGGCAGTGGGTTCCCGGTTCTCTCAATGCCGCCGTGGATCTGCATGGCGTCGGGGCGCTCGGAAATCCGGTGGTGGTCTCGGTGCTCGCCACCTTCAGTTCGGCCCTGACCACGGTGGCGGTGACGTACCTTTTGAGCAAACTGATCAACAAATTCCCGGCCGGTCTGCATCCGACGGATGTCGAGGTCGGTGGTGCCAATTCCCTGTTGACATTGAAGTTCGCCAGTCCCGGGAATCGTGATCTTCTGGCCGTCTTCGGTGTCGACAAATTTGAATCCGCGGTCGATCAGGCGCTTCGGGCCGCCAAAGCCGACAAGGCGTCCGGTTTGCAGGGCGAGACCTGGTCGCTGAGGGAAGCCTCCATCGGCGTTTCCTTCTGACCCTCGGCGGCGCTTGACGATGTCCCCCAGGCGCCGCGGCGGCCGGGGGGTGGGGGTTTTTAGGTGAATTCAAACCAGAGCCCGCCGCCCTGGCGGCGCGGTCAGCGGTTGACCGTGGCCGCCGGGATGCGCAGGACCAGGATGGCGCCGGCCAGCATGATCGCGGCCAGGATGTAAAGGGCGAGGTCGGTGCTGCCGGTGAGATCCTTGATCCAGCCCACCAGATAGGGACTGCAGAAGCCGGCGATCTGGCCCAGCGAATTCATCAGCGCCAGTCCGCCGGCCGCGGCGGCGGGGGTCAGGAAATTGCCCGACAGCGGCCAGAACATCGGCAGGCCGGTCAGGGCCCCCATGGTCGCCAGGGTCAGGCCCAGGGTCGCGACCACCGGACTCTGGGTGAAGTTGGCGGCCACCAGCAGACCGCCCACGCCCATCAGCATGGGGACGGCCAGATGATAGCGCCGCTCGCGCCGGCGGTCGGCGGACCTGCCGACCACCACCATGAAGATGCCGGCGGCCAGATAAGGAATCGCGCTGACCCAGCCGATCACCAGCGGGCTTTGCAGGCCGCTGGCCTTGATGATCGAGGGCAGCCAGAAGTTGATCATATAGACGCCGCTCTGGATGCAGAAATAGACCATGCCCAGCATCCAGACCTGCGGATTGCGCAGAACACTGGCAAAGCTGTCGGCGGCGTCGGCGGTCCGGCTTTTCTCGTCCTCGGCCAGGACCGATTGAAGCGTCGCGCGGTCGCCGGCGGTGAGCCAGCGGGCCTGTCCGATGCCGTCGCTGAGGAAGAACAGCAGGCCGATGCCCAGCAGGACGGTCGGCAGGCCTTCCAGCAGGTAAAGCCACTGCCATCCGGCCAGACCGCCCTGTCCGGCGGCGAAATAGCTCATGATCCAGCCCGACACCGGTCCGCCGATCAGGCCGGAAATCGGAATGGCCGACATGAACAGCGCCATGATGCGGCCGCGCCTGGCCGACGGATACCAACTGTTGAAGAACAGCACGATGCCCGGAAAGAATCCGGCCTCCGCCGCGCCGGTCAAAAGGCGCAGCACGCAAAAGGACGTGGCGTCGCGCACGAACATCAGGCTGACCGAGAAAATGCCCCACAGCACCAGCAACAGCGCCATCCAGCGTCTTGCGCCGACACGGCGCATCATCAGATTGCTGGGGATGCCGCAGATCACATAGCCCACGAAGAAGATGCCGGCCGCCAGTCCGTAAACCGTTTCGCTGAGATGCAGGTCGTCCAGCATCTGCAACTTCGCGAAGCCGACATTGACCCGGTCGAAGTAGTTGAACAGATAACAGACATAAATATAGGGAAGCAGATGAAAGGTGATCCGCTTGTAAAGGGGGTCAAGATTTTCCCCCGCTGGTGACGCCAGCCCGGCTGCGCTCATGGACCGTCTCCCGTTTTTCTCTGGTTACGGACGTCCGGTCGCGCTGGTCCCCCCGGGCGGCCTGGCCGTCCCGCCGCGGCGCCCCGGGTCCGGATCCGGGACGGGGGCCGCGTCTGCGGCGAGTATGGTAGGGGCGCGCGGGGCACAAATCTTCGTGTCCGCCGGGGCGAAATGCCGGACGTCCTCCCCCAATGTTTGTGCGGATGCCCAAATCCGGCTGCCGGAGGGCGGCGTCACCCGGGCCGGGGGGACTCTCTCAGGCGGAGCCGCCCTGCAGGGCGGCGTAGAGCAGAAAGCAGGCATCCAGCCGGTCGAGGTCGAGGCCGGTGATGTCGCCGATCCGCGCCAGCCGGTAGAGCAGCGTGTTGCGATGCACCCCGAGCGCGGCGGCGGTTTCGGTCGGCCGCCGGTCATGGGCCAGCCAGACGGACAGGGTCCGGCGCAGCTCGCCATGGCGGTCGCGCGCCGCCAGCCGGTCCATCAGCGATCGCAACTCTCCGGCCTGCCAGGTGCCGTCCAGGCCGGACAGCAGAACGGGAACCTTGTGATCCTCGTAGAAATGAACTGGGCCGGGGCAGTCCCTTGCCGCGGCGATGCGCAAGGTGGCGCGCGCCGACCGGTAGGACCGGCCGGGCGCGTCGGGACCCTCGAAGGTTTGGCCGACGCCGATGCCGATGGTGAGCGAGGCCGGCAGGCAATGGCGCAAATGCCGGGCCAGCCGGCCGATCCGCTGACGGAAGGCGCCGGTGCCGGACGGCTGGGTGGCGGGGGAGCCGTTCACAGGCAGCAGAACCGCCATTTCGTCAAGCGAGACAACGGCGATCAGGCCGTCGGGATCGGCCTCGGCAAGGGCGGCCCGGGCGGTTTGCATGTCGCGCGCGATCTCGTCGAGATCGGCCCTGTCGCTGGTGATCCGGACCACGGCGGCGACCCTGGGACGGGCCGGATCGATGCGCAGCCGGCGGGCCCAGTCGGTTTGTTCGGCGGTCAGCGGCCGGCCCTCGATCATCTGGGTCGCCAGGATCTCGCAAAAGCGCGCGTGGCCGGAGGGGGCGCGCATCAACTGGGACTTCTCGACCATCATCTCGGCGGTCAGCAAGGTCAGATCGGCCAGAGGCCGGACCTGTTCCGGGAATCCCGTGATTCCGATGACACCGATGATACCGCCGGCGGCGCACAGCGGCATATTGACCCCCGCCTCGACGCCGTGCAGGCGGGCAGCGGCATCCTCGTCGAACTCGACCGTGCGGCGCTGATGGATGGCGACGAACGACCCTTCATGCACCGTGCCGATCCGCCGCCGGTTACCGCTGCCGATGATCACGCCGCGTCCATCGATCACATTCACATTGTGATGGATGATCGGCATCAGGCGCTCGACGATGCCCTGCGCCAGGCCGGGCTCCAGTTCCGCCATCGGTCGTTCCCATATTGTCCGGGACAGCGCGCGCGCGCGCGCCCCGCGTTTTTAATGAGGCGCCAGGAGGCCGAATTTCGGAGGGCGGTGGACACGCTGCGCGTCGCGGCCCGGCCCGCGTCCCGATGCCGCCGCTTCCGGTGATCTTTGGCGAAAGCCTCCAAGAAAACCCGGAACGGCGATACGGCTTTTGGCATTTTCGCCAATGCGCGCAAGGGCGCTTCCGGCGATGATGACGGCGGTTTTCAACTGCTTCCGGCGCCCCGGAAGACTGCAAGGACGGGACATCATGAAAGTCGTCATCGCCTCGGATTCCTACAAGGAAAGCCTGTCGGCCCTCGATGTCGGGCGTGCGATCGCCGAGGGTGTGCGGGAGATCTTTCCGGACGCCGTCTGCGAGGTGCTGCCGGTCGCCGACGGCGGCGAGGGCACGGTGGAGGCGCTGGTGGACGCGACCGGCGGGTCTTACGAAACCCGGACCGTCACCGGACCGCTGGGCCAGCCTCTCGCCGCCCGTTTCGGGCGCCTGGGCGACGGCCGCACCGCGGTGATCGAAATGGCGGCGGCCAGCGGTCTCATGCATGTGGCGCCGTCCGCGCGCGATCCGATGGCGACCACCACCCGGGGAACCGGGGAGCTGATCCGGGCGGCGCTCGATCTCGGCCAGCGGCATCTGATCCTCGGTATCGGCGGAAGTGCCACGGTCGACGGCGGCATCGGGATGCTTCAGGCCCTGGGCGTCAGGCTGCTCGATGACGCCGGCCGGCCCGTGGGCGAGGGGGGGCGGGCGCTGTCGCGCCTTGCCTCCATCGATGCGTCGGGCCTTGATCCGCGTCTGGCCGAGTGCGTGGTCGAGGTGGCCTGCGACGTCGACAATCCTTTGACCGGCCCTCACGGCGCCGCCGCCGTGTTCGGTCCGCAGAAGGGTGCCACGCCGGACATGGTCGCCGATCTCGACCGCTGGCTGGGCGTTTTCGCCGGCATCGTGGCCCGCGACCTGGGGATTGCCGTGGCCGATGTCCCGGGGGCGGGGGCGGCGCCGTGAGGGC